>NZ_VTZR01000028.1:0-250652 GCF_008370385.1 Paenibacillus sp. B2(2019) | reverse complement strand
GGAGGCTTAGCTCAGCTGGGAGAGCATCTGCCTTACAAGCAGAGGGTCGGGGGTTCGATCCCCTCAGCCTCCACCATGAAGCTTTCTTATGGTAATGAATAGCTAAATATTTTTAATGACGCGGGGTGGAGCAGCCCGGTAGCTCGTCGGGCTCATAACCCGAAGGCCGCAGGTTCAAATCCTGCCCCCGCAACCAATTTTCATCAAGCAATTATATCTTTTGGAACCGTGGTGTAGTTGGCCTAACATGCCTGCCTGTCACGCAGGAGATCGCGAGTTCGAATCTCGTCGGTTCCGCCATTTTTCTTGCTTCATGAGCCATTAGCTCAGTTGGTAGAGCACCTGACTTTTAATCAGGGTGTCGAAGGTTCGAGTCCTTCATGGCTCACTTCTTAAGTGAGTCGGACACTAATACATATCGTGTGCGGACGTGGCTCAGCGGTAGAGCATCGCCTTGCCAAGGCGAGGGTCGCGGGTTCGATTCCCGTCGTCCGCTCCATATAAATTTTGCGCCCTTAGCTCAGCTGGATAGAGCGTTTGACTACGAATCAAAAGGCCGGGAGTTCGAATCTCTCAGGGCGCGCCATATTTTAACTTCATACTTTGCCGGCGTGGCGGAATGGCAGACGCGCTCGACTCAAAATCGAGAGGGAAACCGTGGAGGTTCGAGTCCTCTCGCCGGTATCAATTAGCAAGCGAAGCTCTTATGCGTTAAGCTAAGGGCTTTTGCTTTTCAAGTATAGTAAGGTAAAACATTATATTGTGGACTCTTAGCTCAGTTGGTAGAGCAGTAGACTCTTAATCTATTTGTCCAGGGTTCGAGCCCCTGAGAGTCCATCCTTAAAAGAAACGGCAGAGATGCCGTTTCTTTTTTTATAAGAGTTATACGGTTTCAATTATAGTCACAAAAAAAAGCCACAAAGTACGATATTAGCGTACTTCGTGGCTTTTGATATTTATGGAAGGATATTACCCGCAGCGCGGTAAATTTCATACCATTCTGGTCTGGTGAGTGTAATATCGGATGCTTTGGCAATATCCCGCAATCGCTGCGTATTGGTTGTACCTACAACAGGCTGCATATTTGCCGGATGTCTGAGAATCCAGGCAATGGCAATAGCGGTATTGGTAACCTCTTTTTCAGCTGCCAAACGGTTAATGACCTCGTTCAATTCAGGGAACTTGTCGTTGTCCAAGAATACACCTTCAAAAAAGCCATATTGGAAAGGTGACCATGGCTGAATGGTCATGTCATGAAGACGGCTGTACTCCAAAATCCCGCCATCATGAACAACCGAACCGGAGTTGGTCATATTCACATTAAAGCCGGTATCAATCATACCCGTAAACATAATGCTTAATTGCAGCTGGTTGAACAGCAGTGGTTGCTTTACATTTTTCTTAAGTAGCTCGATTTGTAACGGGTTCTGGTTGCTGACACCAAAATGCTTGACCAATCCCTTGTTCTCCAGAATGTCAAAAGCCTCAGCCACTTCTTCCGGCTCGAACAGCGTGTCAGGACGGTGAAGCAAGAGCACATCGATATAATCGGTCTTCAAGCGTTTTAGGCTACCCTCTACGGATTGTAGGATATGCTCTTTGGAGAAATCGAAATAGCCCTTGCGGATTCCGCATTTGGTTTGGATCAGCATTTTATCACGCATACCAGGATTGTTCTGAAGTACCCCTGCGAATACCTCTTCAGCTTTGCCGTCCGCATAAATGTCGGCATGATCAAAGAAGTCTATTCCGAGCTCCAACGCACTATGTACATGTGTATCAGCCTCTTTTGCAGATAAATCCGCAATCCGCATACAGCCAAGCGAAATTTGGGACACGTCAAGTACACCATTCGCTACACTAATTTTCTTAACCATGAGTGATTCACTCCTTAGAATGTAAGTTAGAACTTGCAGTATTCTATCAAACCATATCACAAAGTGGGAGGCTAAGCCAATATGCCCTACGACGTATAGGTAGGTTGTAAGCAAAGTACAAAAAAGAGGCTGCGACATCAGTAGAATTCACTACTTTTGCAGGCAACCTCTTTTTTTTATACATCCATAATTAATATATGGAAGTGCTCAGAATCATTTTAGTACATATTCGGAATGTCGACATTAGGATCAATATCTGCTTCGTAGTCTACGCCATCTGTTCTAAAGCCAAACAGATTGAAGAAATCTTGGCGGTAGCCTTCAAGATCTGCCAGCTCACCTGCATTATCAGTTGTCAGCTCGTCCCAACGTTTCATAACCTCTGTCTGAACGTCCTCACGCATTTCCCAGTCGTCAATGCGGATCAAGCAGCTTCCGTCAGCAGTAGCCTTGCCTTCACCGTATAGGTGCTCAGAGAACAAGCGATACATTTGTTCAATACAGTTCTCGTGCAGGCCTTTTTCCTTCATCACTTCATAAAGTGCAGAGATATATAGGGGCACTACAGGAATAGCTGAGCTGGACTGAGTTACGAGCGCCTTATTAACGGATACAAAGGCACGTCCGCCTTTTGATGAAAGAAGGTCATTCATTTGGATCGCAGTCTGTTCCAGATCGTGCTTGGCTTGGCCAATTGTTCCGTCCCGATAGATAGGGTGAGTGATTTCAGGCCCGATGTAGGAGTAAGCAACGGTAGTAGCACCATCTGCAAGGACATCAGCTGCTTGAAGCTGATCGATCCACATTCTCCAGTCTTCGCCGCCCATTACAGCGATGGTCTGACGTACTTCCTCTTCATTAGCAGGCTCAATGGTGGTCATGGATACTTCGCCTGTGTGGAAGTTCAAAGTTTTATTCGAATAAGCTGTTCCCACTGGTTTAATAACGGAGGAGAAGGTTTCCCCTGTTACCGGATGGGTACGACGAGGTGAAGCGACACTATAAATAACTAAATCGATGGTGCCGTATTCAGCTTTAATCAATGCAATGGTCTTCTCTTTAATCGCATCAGAGAAGGCATCGCCAACTATGCTGTGTGATTTAAGTCCAAGCTCTGCTGCTTGTTGTTCAAAGGCAGCGGAGTTATACCAGCCTGCAGATGCGGTGCGCTGACCTTCCGCAGCTTTATCGAAGAACACACCAATGGTATTGGCGCCAGCACCAAAAGCAGCTGAAATTCTAGAAGCCAGTCCGTATCCGGTAGAGGCACCGATGACAAGTACATTCGCAGGTCCCTCAATTTTCTTTTGTGCTTTTACATATTCAATTTGTTGTTCTATTTGTTTGGCGCATCCCTCTGGATGGGCTGTTGTGCATATAAATCCGCGTGTTTTAGGTTGAATAATCATCAAGGAATTCCCCTTTGTATAAAAATTTAAGTCTACTGATACACAGAGAAAGTATAGCAAACAATATTTACTAATACAAAGAATTTAGGATATTCGATAAGAATTCGCTGCCCTGTATTTTTGTTTGTTGGCTAGCTGCGCTATCGAGTCTTGATCATTTATTAAGGCTTTCGGACTCCAGTGACGCTATTCCGTAGAAAAGGGGCTATCCCAGTAGTCATTTCATGACATCTAGGACAACCCCCTTTACATTATAAGGCGCTATTACGCCTTAAAGATTGAATCAATCGCTTTGATCTCATCTGGTGTCAGCTGAACTTTCAGAGTCTGGAGATTCGATACGATCTGTTCCGGACGTTTAGCTCCGGGAATAAGTGCGTCGATGGAAGGTACGGTCAAATACCAGGCTAGCACCACATGTGCGACTTCAACACCTTTGGCATCGGCAATTTGGCGAACCTTGTCCACCTTCTCCAGGTTTTTGGCAAAAGTCGCTCCTTGAAACATTGGGTTGTTCTTTCTATTGTCGCTGAACGTATCGCCTTGCTTATACTTGCCGCCAAGAAGGCCGGACGCGAGTGGGAAGTAAGGAACGAAAGAAATGCCAAGCTCCTGCGTGTAAGGGAGCAGTTCTTTTTCTGCATCACGGTGCAGCAGGTTGTAATGGGATTGGAGAACATCCACATGCCCGTCCTTGTTGGCTTCTCTCAGCTGTTCAATGGAGAAGTTGGAGACCCCAATCGCTTTGATCTTTCCTTCATCCTTCAGCTTCTTAAGCTCGCCAACAGCTTCATCCTTAGGAGTGCTTTCATCAGGGAAATGAATATAGTAAAGATCAATATAATCGGTCTGGAGGCGTTTCAAGCTGTCTTCCACAGACTGTCGTAGAAAAGCTGGAGAGTTGTCGATTGTAACCTTATCACCAGTAATCTTGTGAGCGCCCTTAGTAGCAATAACCACATTGTCACGGCCGCCTCTTTCTCTCAGCACTTCTCCAATAAGTTCCTCGGATCTACCTGGACCATAGATAAAGGCGGTATCAATGAAATTGATCCCATGGTCAAGAGCGTTGCGAACGATGTCTTTACCAGTCTCATCATTTAAGCCGGGAAATAAATTATGCCCACCAACAGCATTGGCACCCAGTCCGAGAGGGAGTACCTGTAAATTTGTTCTACCTAAAGTTATTTTACTAGACATAATCAATCGTCAGCTCCTTAAAATAGAATATGAACTATATTAAGTATAGCTAATAGCCCGTGGTAAGACAAATTGCTGATTTCCAGCTTTATACATGAATATTTAAAGCGTATAAGTTATGATATAAAGAATAATTTTGCGTTCCCACATTTGTTGCCACAATGAAGTAAAGGAGGTTTGTCTTATGCTAGTTATTAATCAAAATGAAGTGGCTGAGCTATTAGCAATGGAGTCTTGCATCACAGTGATGGAATCCGTTTTGAAGGACTTGTCCGCAGGACAAGCCATACAGAGCTTAAGACAAGTACTCCCGCTGCACCAAGGCAATCTGATTGGCTTAATGCCGGGCTTTTTGCAGAGTGAAGAAGTAGCAGGCGCCAAAATCATCAGTGTGTTTCCAAGCAACCATGGCTCAGGTTTACCTTCCCATCAAGGGCTTGTTACACTATTCGATTCTTCTACCGGTGTTCTGAAAGCTGTAGTAGATGGACAGAAGATTACTGCAATTCGCACAGCGGCTGTTAGCGCAGTAGCCACTCGTTATCTGGCTAGAGAAGATGCAGAGGTGCTTGCCATTCTAGGTACCGGCGAGCAAGCCAAAAGTCATCTGGAAGCGATGCTACTGGTCCGATCCATTCGTGAGGTCAGAGTTTGGAGTAGGACACTTGCAAAGGCAAGAGATTTCCAAGCAGAAATGAGCCGTAAATATGGTGTGGACATCCTTGTGGCAGAGTCTATTCAAGAGGCAGTTAATCCAGCAGATATCATTTGTACCGTAACAGCATCCACAGAGCCTGTGCTCAAAGGAGAATGGCTGAAGCCTGGAGTACATATCAATGCGGTTGGAGCCTGCAGAGCAGCGGATCGTGAGCTGGATTCGGAGACCGTACGGTTAGCTAAGTTATATGTAGACCGATTGGAATCCGCGCATAATGAATCTGGGGATTATTTAATTCCGCTGAACGAAAGCGTGATTACTTCAGGCCATATTATCGGTGAAATCGGTGAACTGATCAGCGGGAATATTGAGGGCAGAGCTACAGCTGATGAGATCACTCTTTTTAAAGGACTAGGACTTGCAATAGAGGATTTAGCAGCAGCCAACTTCATTTATAATGAAGCTGTTAAATTACAAAAAGGCATTGAAATTGCATTCTAAGGAGCGACCACACGATGAGCACATATGAAGGTTTGTATGATTTCAAGTTGACGGAGCAAGACGAAGAACGGGCCGTACATTTGCATGAGCAGAACATTAATATTGATTTGCTATTTCAAGGTCCCTTATCTCCAAACGCAATTCCAGAGTCTGTGTCTAAAAAAATAAAAGAGCTGTGTGAGCCCTATAAAGATGAGCCGATGATATACAGCAGCATGCCAGCAAAAATGATCACAAAGCTGTCGGCCAGCGGTGAGATCCCCGACTATAAAAGTGAATGGTATAAATCGGGAATTACCGCGGGTAACCGGGAACTTCACTTAGAATCTTTAGAAAGCATGGTCACTAGCATGGCTGAAGTTCAGCTTCAGTTCGACTCCGCAGATTGGTTAGTAAAAGCATTAACCGCAGAGGACATTCGTGCAGCCAAGCGTAATGGGCATAAAGCGGGTATTATCACGGCGCAAGAAACGGATGGCCTAGGTACCAATCTGGACCTATTAGATGTGTTACATAATTTTGGCTTAAGAATTTTACAATTAACTTATAACAATCAGAATCAGGTCGGTGCAGGCTGTGCAGAACAGTCGAACGCTGGGATTACGAATTATGGAAAAAGATTCATTGAGCGTTTGAACAAGCTCGGGATCATTGTAGATACGGGACATTGTGGAAAACAGACCACGCTCGATGCTTGCCAGTATTCTAAGACTCCGGTCATTGCTTCACACACGGGTGTAGAGGCTATCTATCCACATATGCGCTGTAAAAGTGATGAAGAGATTATCGCGATAGCGAAGACGGGTGGAGTCATCGGTATTTTTGCTATGCCGTGGTTTGTTCATGAAGATCCTAACCATACGACCATTGATCATGTGCTGGATCATATCGAATATGTGATTCGGCTTGTAGGCGTGGATCATGTCGGGATTGGAACGGATTGGCCGATGAGCGATGTGCTCTGGTCATTGGTTTATTTTAAAGAACATATTGCACCTAAGCTAGGATTTGCCAAAGGAGACGGACCTTCTACTGAAACCGTTGCTGGGCTTGAAAAATATAGCAATTTTATCAATTTTACTAGAGGTCTAGTGGCTCGCGGTTATAAGGATGAGGATATTGCAAAGATTATGGGTGGCAACTGGCTGCGTGTATTTGAAGAAATTTGGGGATAGGGGATAAATAGATGACAACATACTTGAACACAACTACATTTAACTTCTACTGTTCTGGCATTTATTCAGGGAAAATACATTTTACGGAACAACAAATCATGCTCGCTAAGGTTGATCCACGCAGACGAACACAAATGCAATACAATGCGCTGGATAGCCAGTTCAAGACCGTTCTTCCATTTCAAAAAATCCACGAACACATGGGCGCTTACGCTAAAGCAGAATGGGTCAATGATGAGGTAGTTCTAAGTAATGGTGATCTTTATCAAAAGCATATTCAGTATCAGGCTGTATTGGATGGCCGTGAGCTTACTTCACAAGTATGGGCGCTACGAAAAGAGACGGCACTGGATATTGTGACCTTGGATGGTGAGATTATTGCCTTTCTTACGCCGAATCGGTATGGTATCGAGCTGATTGTTAAAGCAGGATATGAGACGCTGACGCCTCTGGTTGTTTATGATGATCCCCTTTTGTCCAAGCCAGAGTATGGTGTAAATGATTTGGGTACGGATCTGATTCCGATGCGTGATGGCGTGAGACTGGCTACGGATGTGTTTCTTCCTGAGGGCATTCAGCCGGGAACCAAGCTGCCGACGATTCTTGTGAGAACCTGCTATGACCGTAACGGGAAAAAAGAGATTTTTATGAGATGGGCTAACAAAGGTTATGCAGTGGTGTCACAGGACGTAAGAGGTCGGGCGGATTCGGAGGGGGAATTGATCCCTTTTTATAATGAACGGGATGATGGCTACGATACGATCGATTGGATTATCGCGCAGGATTGGTCAGATGGCAATGTTGGAATGTGGGGCGCGTCCTATCTCGGCTTTGTGGTTGTCTCGGCGGCGACCAGTGGGCACCCTAATTTGAAGGCTGTTGTGGATGAAGTGAATGTTGGCTCACCGTTTGTAGATACAGCGCGTAAGGGGGGGACGCTTTGCTCTTGGCCACTCTTGTCTTGGACGCTTGCACAATCTGTGGGTACCCGGACGGATTTTGATATTTTTGGGGGCATTACGGTGAACCCAGAAGCGGCCGTCGATGCGAGACCGATTAAGGAGATTCCACAGCAAATGATCGGCAAAGCATCTGGACCATGGGATTTGTGGAGCCAGCATCCGGAGTATGATGATTTCTGGAGAAACTGTACCTTTACGGAACGCGGGGATCAAGTGCAGGTCCCTATGTATGTGATCTCAGGCTGGTATGATGGCGACAGCCCTGGCGTATCGGAGACTTGGAGAATGCTGACTGAACATGATGTGCCAAATCGTAAAATCCGTCTGGGTGCATGGGAGCATGGGCCAAACCGAGCCAGAGATTATGAGGGTGTAAGCTTCGGCAATGATGCAGTCGTCTATGATTATGATGTTTCTGTATTGCGCTGGTTCGACCGCTTCCTCAAAGGCATTCCGAACGGAATAGATCAGGAGCCTAGAGCCTCTTATTATGTCGTTGGTGAGAATCAGTGGAGAACGTCGGAGGATTGGACACCAGTTGAAGCTACAACTACGCCGTTTTATCTTTCCAGTGCTGGTCGGGCTAATTCAGGACAAGGAGATGGGAAGCTGCTCACAGCGCCAGAGGAACACTCTCCAGAAGATACTTATGTCTATAACCCAAATGATCCTATGAATGATAGCGGTGAGCGGGAGCCTGAAAATTTGCGGAAATATGAGCTCCGAAATGATATTCTTGTGTACACTAGTGAGGTGTTGACGGAAGAATTGACTATTGCTGGCGAATTGTCTGCTGTCATCTACGCCGCTAGCACAGGTAAGGATACGGATTGGGTAGTTACGCTTAGTGATGTGAATGAACATGGAGACTCTATCCGGTTATCTAACTATATTGTCAGAGCTAAATATCGTCATGGGTTTGATGCACCAGAACTGCTCACGCCAGGGCAAGTGGAGGCATACGATATTTTCATGCCGAATATTGCTCACAGATTTGCGGTAGGACACCGAATTCGTTTTTCGATTACCTCTTCCAGTAAATTCGTTGCTTTCCCGAATACGAATACTGGTGGTAACCCGTATGAAGATTCAGAGGCGATTACAGTGCTGCAGACTGTTTACCATAATAGTGAATATCCAAGCCATGTGAAGCTGCCGGTTATTCCTAACGCTTGAACGATACTGCAAGGTCAACCTTGCAATTAGGATAAAATAGCGATTATTCACAGAAAAGCGCATAAATGATCCCTTCTCAGGTCACAATAGGGAAAAACCAGAATGAAGGGATTAACGTGTCGCGCATAAAAAAACAACTTTGGCAGCGATGGAGACGTTGGAAAAAGGCGCTTTGGGTAGGGGCAGCTTGTTTAGCTCTTACTGTACTGGCATGGCGCAGTATGCAGGTACCTGAGGAAATCAGTGGACTGTTGACGGATTCTAGTTGGATGGATAGTGCCGAAAGCGAGTTGGCCGCAGCTGTATTTAAAGTAGGCGTGGACAGCGGTGAGGAGAAAGAGAAGGGCACCATAAAAAACGAGCAACTGTTGCAGACGATCGCTCAAAGCGGACTCAGCAGAACCGTTCATTTAAAAATATCGTATGTATCTGGGGAAGAAGTTCAGACATTACCAGGTTTAAAAACCCCGCTTCAGCTTAAAAAAATAATTCACGAACACCCCGCATGGAGCGGTTGGATCAGCAGTGATGGAGATTTGTGGCTGGAGCAAAAAGTGAATGATCTATCGACCCTAACGAAAAAAGAAGCCTATATCGGGGTCGATGCATTTGGGAACTTGAAATTATTTAAAGGCCCTCCGGTACAGGAAAAGGTTCTGAAGACCTTTTTTCAAATGGATATGGGTTCCTTGAAATCCTCTCTGCCGGAAAGTATTTGGAAAGAGCTTCATGAGGGCATTCGTGTACAAGATATTGAAGAGTACAACAGCGTATTGTCCACCTTCAGTGACTATGCGCGTGAGGCTGCCGAACATGTCATGCAGAATAAGCAATAGCATCCTTAAGCATATCAGCTGTCCTAAAGTCATTATTAATGGCTATAGGGCAGCTTTTTTTTGCAAATATAAGAAAGTTTGAGGTTCTCATTGTAGGCCTAAAGTTGTCATTTCGCATTAGAGGGTAAACTTTTTTTCTCCCGGAAGGGGTATTTTTGCTATAATGGTTTGAAGGAATACATATGTTCGCTTCGTAGCGGAGTAATGGATGAAAACGGTGGAATAAACTGCCTGTTATAGAGGAGAGATCGTGCTTGCGCATTTTGGGAATTGATCCAGGGCTGGCGATTGTCGGTTTTGGCTTTGTGGATAAGGAAGGTCATAAGTTGACCCCGGTCCAATATGGTTGTATCCAGACTGAGGCTCACACGCCTGAGGAAGAACGTCTGCTGCATGTCTATGAAGGCATGGGTCAGCTCATTGATAAATATAAACCTGATGCTGTAGCGATAGAGAAGTTGTTCTTCGCACGTAATGTTACAACAGCATTGCCAGTAGCACAGGCCCGCGGAGTGACGATATTAGCTGCTGTACAGCGTGGCTTACCCGTCTCGGAATATACACCTATGATGGTGAAGCAGGCTGTAGTTGGTTATGGTAAGGCAGAGAAACGGCAGGTACAGGAAATGGTGAAGCTGTTACTGAAATTATCAGCGATCCCTAAACCGGATGATGTAGCGGATGCACTTGCGGTAGCGGTATGTCATGCCCATTCGAGCAGTCTTAATTCTAAATTAAATGAGGTATTGCGAAAATGATAGATTTCTTAAGAGGACCCGTCGTTCATTTAGAGTCGGAATATGTGGTGCTGGATGTGCAGGGCGTAGGATATCGGGTGTTCTGCCCGAACCCTTATGCTTTTGCTAAAGTAGAAGGGCCTGTAATGATCTATATTCATTATCAAACACGTGAGGATGCGACGCTTCTGTTCGGGTTCCCGACTCGGGAGGAGCAAAAATTGTTCCGCAAGTTGATTGAGGTATCTGGGATCGGTCCGAAGGTTGCGCTCGGAATACTGACAGGTGGAACTCCAGATCAGTTGATCTCGGCAATTTACCAAGAGAATATAACCTTCTTAACGAAACTGCCGGGCATTGGCAAGAAGACGGCGCAGCGGATGATCCTAGATTTGAAGGACAAGCTGGACGGACTCAGTATGGCTTCCATGCAAACGGGATTATTTGCAGTTCCAATGGAAGAAGCATCGGATGGGTTAGCTTGGCAAGAGGCTAGGGATGCCCTTAAGGGATTAGGTTATACCGAAAGTGAATTGGACCGTGTGTGGCTCGCTATGAAGAAAGAGGGCGCAGAGACAGGGACTGTAGATGTGTTGATGAAGAAAGCACTTGGGCTATTATATATTGCTAAGTAAAGCCGAACACATCCTGAAGAAAGGGAGCGATAGGAATGGATGACCGGATTATATCCGCTAATTTGATGATGGACGAGCAAGCGGTAGAATTAAGCTTACGCCCTCGTTATCTGGGAGAATATATCGGACAGAATCAGGTAAAAGAAAACCTGAAAATATATATCGAAGCAGCCAAAATGAGAAGTGAAGCGCTGGATCATGTGCTGCTCTACGGGCCTCCAGGTCTCGGTAAAACAACACTCGCGAACATTATCGCCAATGAGCTGGGTGTGAATTTACGAACAACGTCCGGTCCTGCGATAGAGCGGCCGGGAGATTTAGCCGCCCTGCTGACGAACCTGCAGGAAGGCGATGTGCTGTTCATCGATGAAATTCACCGCTTACACCGGACGGTGGAGGAGGTTATGTATCCGGCGATGGAGGACTTCGCGCTGGACATCATGATCGGCAAAGGGCCAAGTGCCCGTTCGGTACGATTGGATTTGCCGCCTTTCACACTTATAGGTGCTACCACCCGTGCTGGCCTGCTGTCAGCGCCACTACGTGATCGTTTCGGAGTGGTCAGCCGCTTGGAGTTCTATACCATAGATGAGCTAAGCTTCATTGTTGCTCGAAATGCAGATCTTTTAGGAATTGAGATTGTCGGAGATGCGGCGGAAGAGATAGCGCTTCGTTCCCGTGGAACGCCGCGGATTGCGAATCGACTATTGAAGCGAGTCCGTGATTTTGCTCAAGTGCGCGGCGATGGGATTATAACCCCTGAGATTTCTGGGGAAGCCCTGAAGATGCTACAAGTGGATCCACGTGGGCTGGACAGCATCGACCATAAGATGTTAAGAGCGATGATTTCAAACTTTCGTGGCGGTCCTGTAGGGCTGGATACGATTGCTGCTACAATTGGTGAGGAAAGTCAGACGATTGAGGATGTTTATGAGCCCTACCTGCTGCAGATAGGATTCTTGCAGCGGAGCCCTCGTGGAAGAATTGTAACCCCGGCCGCTTATCATCACTTAGGCCTTCCGCTCCCTCCGGAGCAGCACTGAGCCAGTAACTACATTTAAAAGGAGGATGCTGGATGAAGCATACGAAGATGAAATGGGGAGGAATAGCTCCACTAAGCAAAGGATTGCTAGCAGCTGCGATTGCTGTGGGAAGTCTCTTGATCCCTGCGGGTGCCAGTCATGCCGATTCTAATAGTACGATACGAGTTGCCCTTTATGCCGATATTGGTAGCAAATATAAATCTACCGTGCCAGTAGTAACCATGTTATCGACACAAAGCTTCACTTTGATGTCAAACCAACCAGGGAGCACTCCTTTGTTATCGGTGCCTGCCCAGAGCAGAATTCGAGTTAGTGTGGATGGTTATAGAGTAAAGGTAATGGAGACTTCAAGCTGGAAAACAGCTGCCGATGCGGCTAAAAAGCTTCAGTCCACCTCTGATAAGCCTCAAATTTATATGATTTCTAGAAATGGAACCAATGTGTATCAGTTGTATACAGGTGTCTATGCCAGTGAAGCTGCTGCCAAGGATGGACTTGCCCGTGTAGTAAAGGCAGGGCTCGGCATTCCTGCTGATCAAACCCCTGCGGTGAAAGGGGATAAGCATTTATCGGCGGGTCGCTATTCTTCGGAACAAGAAGCTGATACTGCTCTGAGTAGTATTACAGCTGCTGGTTTTGATGCCTGGAAGGTATTTCTCTCAGGAAGTGATGGCAGTGCTCAGTTTGAGGTATGGGTAGGCGAAGCTGCGAACGACAAAGATTTGGGTGCTGTTCAGACCGCAGTGTCTGCAGCATTGCCACAGCTTGCTATGTCTGCTGCAACTTCACCTGGGTTAATCATGCGTCTGGATGCTGGGCTGGACCTTAGTAGCGAGACACAGGCTAATCATTATATGGTTTCCGGAAATGATGCTAAATTTTTGGCCGTTGGCAGTGAGGCTGGAATTCAGCTCGAAGAAAGATCCAAGCGTACCTACCGTGGAAATATGGAACTAAGTAATTTGAGAGGTTCCCTAGCGGTTATCAATGAAGTGCCACTGGAACAATATTTGTATGCAGTGGTTGGAGGAGAGGTTTCCTCCAGTTGGCCGGATGAAGCTCTAAAGGCTCAGGCTGTCGCCGCCCGAAGCTATGCAATGGCGCAAGGCAACCGTTTCGAAGTAGCGAATGTAGTAGATTCTACATTGAGTCAGGTATATAACGGAATCGGATCAGAGGCTCCAGTTATTATTAAGGCAGTGGATGCTACTGCCGGTGAAGTATTGATGAGTGGTGGTAAAGTTATAGAGGCTGTGTTCTCCTCGAACAGTGGCGGAGTAACCTCTGATCCATCAGAGGTATGGGGCAATGGTGGAGATGCATTTGCCAGCGTTCCCAGCAAAGAGGATGTCGCAGCTACCGCGACCGCTAAGAAGTGGTATTATTTACTGCTCGCTAATGGCACCTCTGGATACGCACGTGAGGATAACATTAAATTGACAGGAAATAAAACTGCAGCGGGACTGGATATAGCGACAGCTACCACTAAAGATGTCAATGTACGTCCGCTTCCTGCTGTTGAAAGTAGTGTAAGTGCGGTAGGTAAGCTGAATCCAGGCGAGAATGCTGTTGTTCTAGACAAAGTCTATGAGTCCGGTAGTTATAGCTGGATCAAAGGGCCATACACCTCTGCCGACCTTCTAAAAAGCTTGCAGGGTAAAACAACTAGCGCGCTCCCTTCTAGCATCCTTAATTTGCAGGTCACTCAGCGTGGCCCTTCTGGAAGAGCGATTCAGGTGAAAGCAAATGGTCAGGCACTGGATGTGAAATATCCTGATATGTTCCGTTCTGCGTTCAATGGATTGCCAAGTACATTGTTTGATATTGTACCAGCCGGAAGTTATACTGTATTAGGCGCTGACGGTGCTACCAGCACGATTGGAAGTTCACAGAGCGCAGGTGTACTCTCTGCATCAGGTAAGGTTAATGTGAACGGTAGTGGAACTGTAGTGATGGGTGGGGATTCCTCAGCCAGAGCGATTACTAACAGTTCGGGCTTTCTGTTCATTGGCCAAGGATACGGTCATGGTCTAGGCATGTCGCAATGGGGCGTGAAAGGCATGGCTGACAGCGGGTATGATTACAAGCAGATATTGCAACACTATTATCAGAACGTTACTATAGTTAAGGAATGAAGACAGACCATGAATGTAGACGCATATGATTTTCATTTACCGGAAGAATTAATTGCCCAGACACCACTCTCTGACCGTAGCTCTTCTAGACTGCTCTTAGTAAATAAGGAGGATGGGGAGCTGGCTCACCGGCATTTTACCGATATTATTAATTATTTTCAACCGGGAGATACGCTTGTTCTGAATGATACGAGAGTCATTCCTGCCAGATTGTTTGGGGCTAAAGAAGATACGGGGGCTAAAGCTGAAGTGCTTCTCCTTAAGAATCTGGGAGACGATCGATGGGAAGCTCTTGTAAAGCCAGGTAAAAAGCTCAAGACAGGAGCGGTTATCATCTTTAGTGATGAGCTTCGTGCTGTTATTGAGGACGAGGCTGATATGGGTGGACGAACGCTTCGGTTCATTTATCAGGGTATTTTTCAGGAGATTCTGGACAGGCTGGGAACAATGCCACTGCCTCCTTATATTAAGGAAACACTCGATGATCGGGAACGATATCAGACCGTTTATGCTAAGCATGAGGGATCAGCGGCTGCTCCTACAGCAGGGCTTCATTTTACCAAAGAACTGTTGGATCAGATTGAAGCCAAGGGTGTAAATATTGCTTATATTACACTTCATGTAGGTCTCGGAACGTTCCGTCCGATGTCTGTTGAGAAGGTTGAAGAGCATGTTATGCATTCAGAGTATTTTGTAATGTCTCAAGAAACAGCAGACACTATAAATGCTACCAAGGAACAAGGTGGTCGCATTATAGCGGTAGGGACAACTTCTTGTCGGACACTTGAAACAGTCGGAAGACAATGCCAAGGCGGTCCACTAGTGAAATGTAGTGGCTGGACGGATATTTTCATCTATCCGGGCTATAAGTTTAGTGTAGTTAATGCGTTAATTACTAATTTTCATTTGCCGAAGTCTACTTTGGTGATGTTGGTTAGTGCTTTGGCAGGTCGGGAACATATTCTAGCTGCTTATGAAGAAGCGATAGAGCAGAAGTACCGGTTTTTTAGCTTTGGAGATGCAATGTTTATTTACTAAGGTAAGAGGATGGGTTAACTTATGGCAGCAATTACTTATGAGCACATCAAAACGTGCAAACAATCCGGAGCAAGACTTGGAAGAGTCCATACTCCACATGGTGTGATTGAGACACCTGCATTTATGCCAGTCGGCACACAAGCTACAGTCAAGACAATGAGTCCTGAAGAACTGAAAGAGATGGATGCTCATATTATTTTGAGCAATACGTACCATTTGTTCCTGAGACCGGGCCATGATATTGTTCGTGAAGCAGGCGGACTGCACAAGTTCATGAACTGGGACCGTCCCATTCTAACGGATAGCGGCGGATTTCAAGTATTCTCGCTTAGTGACATGCGCAAGATTACCGAAGAAGGCGTTCATTTCCGTTCCCATCTAAATGGGGACAAGAAGTTCTTGTCTCCTGAAGTAGCCATGGAAGTTCAGAACGCACTTGGCTCTGATATCATGATGGCATTCGATGAATGTCCTCCATTCCCAGCGGAATATGACTACGTGAAAAAATCATTGGAGCGTACAACACGCTGGGCAGAACGTTGCCTGAAAAGTCATGCTCGCCCGAATGATCAAGGGCTATTCGCTATCGTTCAAGGTGGTATGTACGAGGATCTTCGCCGTCAGAGCGCGGCAGATTTGACTTCCATGGATTTCCCGGGGTATGCTATTGGAGGGCTCAGCGTCGGAGAGTCCAAGCAGCTAATGTATGAAGTGCTGGATTATACAGTTCCCCTGCTGCCACAAGGCAAACCTCGCTATTTGATGGGCGTTGGTTCACCGGATGCGCTGTTGGAAGGATCAATCCGGGGAGTGGACATGTTCGACTGTGTTCTGCCTACCCGTATTGCTCGTAATGGAACAACGATGACCAGTCAGGGAAGACTCGTTGTACGCAACGCAAAGTATGCCCGCGATTTTGGGCCGCTTGATCCGGAGTGCAACTGCTATACATGCCGGAATTATTCCCGCGCTTATTTGCGCCATCTAATCAAAGCCGATGAAACCTTCGGACTAAGATTGACGACATACCATAACTTGCACTTCCTGTTGGATTTGATGCGTAAAGTGCGCGAAGCCATCAAGGAAGATCGGCTGCTTGATTTTCGCGATGAGTTTTTTGCTAAATACGGATTATATGATAATCTTAAAGGCTTCTAAAGCTTCGTTGAGGTCCATGTTTTAATGTGCTTTGAAAGGGGGGAGAAATATGTTTCAATATGCAGCAACAACAGGCGGAGGTAGTATACTGGGTCTTGTAGGTCCATTCGTACTTATGTTTGTAGTATTCTACTTCTTGCTGATTCGTCCGCAACAGAAGAAGACCAAAACACGTAATGCAATGTTGAAGTCTCTGAAAAAAGGCGATAAAATCGTTACTATTGGTGGTCTTCACGGTACGATCATGGAGATTTCCGATGATATCGTGGTTCTACGGGTCAATGATGTAACTAAACTGACCTTTGATCGCGGTTCCATTAGTCACTCCGTTGCCACGGACGTGGAGGAGAAAGTATAGTTTCGTTATTTAAAAGTACATAAAAAGCGGTGTATTCTCGTTTAGAGAATGACACCGCTTTTTTGATGTTCATCTTTCATCGTGATCTATGGGTTTAACGCATATCCGTTATTCGGCTGCGAACGGTGAGCGATTCTTCACGTCCCCGTAAGGTTAATTTGGCAAGCTGTACACCAACTGTTGAAGCTAGGACTGCTAGCAGAGTGCCGCCTATCATATCTGTAAGCCAATGAATGCCCAGATAGAATATACCAAAGACGATTAGGACTGCGGAAATACTCGTAATGACCATCCACCGGCGGTTTCCTGAACGGAATGCCAGTAATGCCATCGTAACGGAAATGGACGTATGTAGACTCGGGAAGCAGTTGTTGAGACCGGATAGAGGGCGGTACTCTTGCTCAAACTTCGGAAATACATCCAGCATAGTAAATCTAACGCCTGCAGGTACATAGGACCATACCTCATTTACAGGGAAGTATAGGTAGAATGGAATTGCTACAGCATAGTTAATAATAATTGCATAGCAGGTTGCATACAGCATCACACGGTTCTTGTCTAACAGATAGACGCCTAGAGAAGCTGCTAACACAGATTGAAGCATGAAAATGTAGAAGAAGACTATGATAGGTGTCAGCCAAGGACTATAGAATATATCCTGAACAGCTTGGACAAAATGCCCCTCTAGTCCAAATACAAATGACGTATAATCTGAGGAAAGATGCATTTTTTCCTCAATTTGCAGTTCATATTTATTCAAGACCAGTACACCAAACATTCCTGCCATCAGTAGCAAAAACTTATATGACCGCAGCATCTCTTTCCCGATTTCAACCAATGCCATGATTGGATTACGACGAGCGCCAATCCATACTAATATCACTACTAATGCAACTGTGTACAAAACAATATGGTTCATTGATTGGTAAAACAAAGCATTCGAAGCCTCCTTGATTCTCTTAATGAAGTCAGATGATCACAGTTTAACATATTTTCAAGGAATGTTTCGAATTTAATGAAATAATAATTTTAGCTTTTTTGTAAATTAACCCCAAACATTCCGCCTAGAGCACCAATCGCTGCAGCAGCTAGAACCCAAAGAAGGTCAACACCAGAAGGTGAGCTATCCAGTGCCAGAAATCCAATCAACAGAACGATAATCCCATAAAAGATTCCTGTAAGACTTCCTTGATACCAGCCTTTGTTCGTGGCTCTGCGACCGGCGGTTAGTCCTCCGAATGCTGCGGCTATGCCGTGCACTATATAAGTGTACATTGAGAGATCCTGCTCCTTCAGACCGCTGCCCCATAATAAAAGAGAGAGGACAAACGCGCCAAGCAGCATCCAAAGGAATGATCGACATAGGCCAGACAATACAGGATTGGCTATTCTCCATGAGAACAGGCGCCGGATTAAATACATGGTACAACCTCCTAAAGTTTTTTTAGAAAAATAATCTACATAAGTTATTATTCATTGTATGGGGAGGCTTGCCCCAATAGTACAAGAATGGGCATTGTAGCCTTTTTACCATTAATTAATAGGTGAGCTTCCGAATGTTCCCTGTGCTGAGCGGTCAGAATAGGGTTACATTAATCCGCCCGAGAAAACAAGTCTGCGGGTGAGAGTGGAGGGGAGCGAAGCTATATGTCCCAGCATATCACTACCCATATTTTCTTGACCGTGCTGATGTATTTCTTCATATTCCTGTGCATGCGTATCATGGGGAAGAGGGAAATCGGCAAGTTATCTGTATTTGATCTAACGATCTCAATTATGATTGCTGAGATTGCTGTTTTTGTGATTGAGGATATTAATCGCCCGATTTACGAAGGTCTGGTACCGATGGCCACACTGGTTATCATTCAAGTTCTGGTTGCTCAGCTTAGTCTGAAGAGTAGAAAGGTTCGGCTGTTAATGGACGGTAAACCGAGCATACTTATTTCTGGCGGCAAGCTGCACCGGGGAGAGATGCGTAAACAACGGTACAATATTGATGATCTGCTGCAGCAATTGCGTGGTCAGAACATCGCCAGTCCTGCTGATGTGGAATTTGCGATTTTAGAGCCCAGTGGTCAACTCACCGTTTTCGAGAAAGACAAAGGAAATTCATCTTCCAAACAAACAGGCAATAGCAGTTCAGTTGCTGAGAATAATAAAACCGATGAGGATGCAGATGTAAGCAGTCAGAAAGTTGAGCTGCCAAAGAACAAAATCAGATATGAAGGACTTCCTATTCCATTGATTATGGATGGAAAGGTCCAGGATCATAATTTAGAGATGATAGGAAAAACAAGGTTCTGGTTAAGAACACAGATCCGCCAAAAGGGAGTATCAGATTTTCGGGATGTATTTCTTTGCTCCATAGACCATAAAGGCCGAGTTTATGTTGACCGTTTGGATAATCGATAACCTTTCTAAAGCCAACGCTTAATGAAAGGCAGTCGATCCAAATCACGAAGGGAAATAAGGCCAGCTAATAGACTGAGACCGAAATACAGGGCCATTCCTATCGCAGAGGCAAATAAAAATTGAATCCATTGTGCTTCTGCAATGGGAATGGAGATGTATACATAACGCACGCCTGCTCCCATAATGATCATTGCACATAAGGTCTTAATGGTATCGGTTATTCGTAAGGATAATGAAATTAGACTGACTACGCTGTACCCGTGCAGTAGAGTAACAAGAACGCTGTTCACAATAATGGCGATGATTGCGCCGTAGATTCCGTATTCTGGCTGTGAAGCTAATATAACAATCAGAATGATTTTGACTACTGCCCCAATCAGAGTATTGATGAGTGCCCTTCCTGGTCTGTCCATAGCTTGAAGTGCAGCTTGTAAGGGGGCTTGAACATAGATGAACAAAGCGAAAGGGGCCATTAGTTTTAGCATAGGAGCGGTGTCCGGATTTCCGTATAACAAGTTGCATAGTGGGACTGCCAGTACATACATAAGAACAGCAAAGGGAGCCCCTGTTACAAGAGCGAGTCGAAGAGCTTGGTGCATTCGTTTGTGAATGGTAGGCAAGTCCTTTCTCGCGGCAGCCTCGGATAAGGATGGAACCAAAGACACTGCGAGAGAGGAAGTTAACGCACCGGGAAGCAACAGTAAGGGGATAACCATTCCCTGTAAAGACCCATATTGAGCAGTCGCGGCGGCTGTTGCGATTCCGGCTAGTGCAAGACTACGTACGGTAATTATAGATTCCAGTAGATAGGAAAAAGAACCGACAAGCCGGCTTGCCGTAACAGGAATTGATACACCTAGTAAACGCCGTAGTATGGGGGAAGTTGATCGTACGGCATCTGGATCAGGAGGTATAACTTCCTTCTCAAGCGTTTGCTGTTCTAAGATGGGGGTTGTTTTTTTATCCTTTTTCGTGATGACATAATATTGCCACAGAATGGCTAACATTCCGCCAATCTCTCCCACCGTTACGCCTAGCATCGCCCCTGCAGCTGCAAAAGCGATACCTTTAGGTAACAGCAGCCAAGAGAACCACAGCATAAAAAATATTCGCACGATAGACTCAAAAACGGAAGAAAGTGCGGAAGGAATCATGTTCTGCCTACCTTGAAAATAACCGCGGTATATTGCAGATACAGCAACAATTGCAATCATTGGGATCATGGCAATAAAAGTATAATAAACTCTGTGGTCTGTTAAGATCACATTGGAGACCCATGAAGCACTGACCAGCGCAACAATGGTAAAGAAGATTCCTAGTCCGACACTAAGAGTAAGGCCAGTCCGTAAAATTTGCCGCGATTTCTCAGGGCGGTTCTCTCCCTCTGCTTCCGCTACCATCTTTGCAATTGCTAGGGGAAGTCCGCCTGTAATAACAGTAGCCAGCACGATAAAGAATGGGTACGCGAGCTGGTATAGACCCACACCTTCTGCTCCAATGATGCGTGGCAAAGCAATTCGGGGTATAAATCCAAGCATTCGATTAATGATGCCGGCGGCAAGCAAGATTAAAGTTCCTTGTATAAAGCTCTGTTTCCTCAAAGGTCACGCCTTCTTCCCCAAATGAAATGAAACGCTGGCCAACTTGTCTATTCTTATGGATATGCTATACCCCTATCCCGGCATGCCTTGTTTTAGTAGTTGTAACTTTTTATGACGGAAGGAGGAAAGCAGAGAACTTGGGTCGAATACCTATGGTAAGCATACGAACACGAGCGATCTTTGGAGGTGTCATCACGTGGAATCGGAACAGTGGAATCATGATCAACATAGTGAAGAAATCGAAGCCATGTGCCGCAGCAAAGCTGAAGAATTCCGGCTCCTCGGCTATGAGTATGTAACCAGCAAGGATATTTGGGATTGTATCAGTCGTAATTATGATAAGGACGGAATGCCTCCCTTACATAAGCTGGTAAATGATATTTATTCCTTAAAAGCCAATAGTTACATGACTTATTTGACTCTTGCAGCTTATCGGGGGTTGAACTGAACAATACACATCTCGCTTCTTTTCTTTGCGAAAAGCCTTATAAAGCAGTAAAGTAAGAGAATAATAATAACTTCACATCTCCTATATAAACGGATGTCTTGCTGATATGTGCAGGGGCGGCCGTTTCTTTGTGTGAGTATAGCTATGACTATGCTGTGAATTGACGGTCATTTCACGTGTAGCTATAATAGGAATATTGAGTGAATGAAAGGGGAACTAGCTAGAGCATGAAGAGACTAATGGGCTTTATTATTACCGTGCTCGTTTTGACAGGCGTCATGGCATTTACTACTCCTGGACTGCTGGACAAGGTTAGACTTGGTCTTGACCTGAAAGGCGGATTTGAGATTTTGTACCATGCAGAGCCTATGGAAGCGGGAGCAGCGTTGTCCCGAGCTTCACTGTTGAAAACAGCAGAAAGTTTGGAAAAACGGGCCAATGCGCTCGGAACCAGTGAACCAGAGGTTACAACTGAAGGTACTGACCGTATTCGTCTGAAAATTGCAGGCGTTACTGATGAAGCCGAGGTTCGTAAGAAGATGAAGGAGCCTGCAGTTCTGACTTTCCGTAGTGCTGCTGAAGGTGACGCTGAAGGTACTTACAGCAAGATCGAACTGGTAGGTAGTGATTTTGTTGAAGGTGCGGCAGAGGTTGGACGGGATAACCTGAATCAGCCAATCATCAGTATCAAAATAAAGGACAAGGATAAATTCGCAGAGATTACAAAACGCCTCTTAGGAAAGAATCTCGCAATTTATTTGGATGAGAACAAACTATCTGACCCTACGGTACAAGCAGTACTTACCGATGGTAGTGCGTCTATTTCTGGTCAGTATACAATTAAAGAAGCACGTGAACTGGCTGACACTATTAATCTTGGTGCGTTGCCACTGAAACTTACTGAGAAATACTCCCAAAGTGTGGGTGCAACACTTGGTAAACAATCGCTTGATCAAACGATCAAAGCCGGTCTTTTGGGTTCTTTGATTATTCTTATTTTCATGATCGGTATGTATCGCTTGCCAGGTCTCTTGGCTAGTTTTGCGCTGATCTTGCATACATGGCTGCTAATTGTAGTCTTTGTCTTAGCAGACTTCACATTGACGTTGCCTGGTATAGCCGCATTTATTCTGGGTATAGGGATGGCCGTCGATGCCAATATCATTACAAATGAACGGATAAGAGAAGAAATGCGCAGTGGTAAAAGTGTACTTTCCTCTGTTAAAGCAGGTAATAAATCCTCTTTCCGGACAGTAATGGACTCCAATGTCACAACTGTTATTGTGGCAGGTGTCATGTTCGCCTTCGGTACAGGTGCAGTCAAAGGTTTCGCATTGGTACTGATCGTGGAAATCGTTCTGAGTATCGCTACGAATCTTTATTTCTCCCACTGGTTGCTTAGCCAGCTTGTTAAAGCCGGTAAGCTGAACAAACCGAAGAGTTTCGGTGTTAAGGAGAGTGATATTCGTGCGCTTTAAGAAAGAGCTTGATTTCGTACATTTGAGTAAATTTTTCTATGTTTTTTCTATCGCCCTTACAGTGGCAGGTTTGATTTTCCTAGCAACCTTTGGATTGAATTACAGCGTTGATTTCAAAGCGGGATCTAATGTTGATATCTCTCTGTCTAAGAATTTGACATTGGAAGAGGTTAATTCAGCAGTTGAAAAAACTGGGATTTCAAGTGAGCCAAGCATTACGATAGGAAGTGAACGGGTTAACGTTCGTTATGATCAAGTGCTCGATGAGCAACAAGATGAAGCTCTTAAAGCAGAGATCTTGAAGCTGGACGAAAAAGCATCGTTTGAGATTAACACCGTGGATACTGAAATGTCTAAAGAACTTGCACGCAATGCGATCTATGCGGTTCTCATTTCTTGTCTAGGGATTATCATTTATGTAAGTATTCGTTTTGAATGGCGATTTGCATTGGCAGCTATTGTTTCATTGATCCATGATGCCTTTATGGTCGTTGCAATCTTCTCCATCTTCCGCTTGGAAGTGGATTTGACGTTTATTATTGCGGTGCTTACGATTATCGGTTATTCCATCAATGATACGATCGTTATCTTTGACCGTATCCGTGAGAATTTGCGTTTTGGTAAACAAAAAACCTATGAGGATTTAAAAGAGCTTGTGAATAAGAGTGTGGCTCAAACGCTTATGCGTTCTCTTTACACAGCATTTACCGTATTTATTGCGGCGTTCTTCCTGTTGATTCTTGGAGGCGAGTCCATCAAGATGTTCTCGCTTGCGATGGTTATCGGATTGCTATTCGGAGCGTACTCCTCTATCTTTATTGCAAGTCCGGTCTGGCTACTGCTTAAGAAGCGTGAGAAGATAAAGGTAAAGAGCCCGGCTAAAGGGTAATGTCTCAAGAGAAATAACATGGCTACACTTGAATGAAAAAAACATCAACTTTATAATTTAAGAAAGCCGCGTCAAATGCGACGCGGCTTTCGAAATCTTTGGGGTAGTATGTCATGTGTATTGTATCATCATGAGATTACTTGCTAGTGGTAAGGGGGGCCTCGTATGAATAAAGAACGATCACCGCAAAGCAAGACGGTTGCTTGGACAGGGATCATCAGCGATGTTACTTTGGCAGTAGCTAAGGGGAGTTTTGGCTATATTTCAGGTAGCAAGGCTTTAATGGGCGATGCATTATATTCTGGAGCAGATGCTGCAGCTAAATTGGCGGATATTCTCCCATGGCGCTCTGAACAAAGCAGAAAGAGCAAGCATCGGATAGAAGAGCGACGAGGGAATAAGGAGCCGCTTTTAGCTATACTTTTTTCGGTATTAATTCTTATGGGGGGGCTGCAAATCGCCTTCTCTGCAATCCGTGACTTAACCGAGGGACAGTCATCCACTCGCGGAGAACTTGCACTTGTAACGGTCTTACTATCTATTGTACTTAAAGAAGCTGTATTTCAATATCAATATCGGTACTTTAAAAAAATAGGTGATGGCAGTCATGCTGCTTATGCCAATAGTCATCGTTTCAGTTTGTATACTTCTATCACAGTATTAGTTGGGATATCGTTATCAATGGGGGGTACCTATTGGCATCCTCTACTCTATATGGACCCTATTGCTGCACTTTTAACAGGATGCTTAATTCTACGTAAAGGTTATTTGCTCATTGTTAATACTGTTAGTGTTAAGAATGCGCAGGAGCTACCTTCTGAGGAGGCAGCTAATTTTATTGAAACCGTACAACGTGTTCATGGTGTTATTCGTGTAGAACATTTGAAGGCACTTGAGCAAGGGAATTATGTGAATCTGCAAGTGAAGATCAGTGTAAATCCGCGTATTACGGTGATGGAAGCACAGGATATTTCAGAATGTGCAAGAAAGTTGCTGCAGCACAGGTTTGTTCATGTTGGTGAGGTACATATGGACGTAGTTCCTTATGATCCTGGTTATCCATACAAAAGTAATTATGAATTGGTGGATAATGATATTCCGACGCTGCTTCAGTAGTTCGCAAGGTGAGAGAAAGGTGAGCGCTATTGCTTTATTCAAAAACAAGATGGCAATCTCCGGCAGCCGATCCCGACGTCGTAAGGGATATGGCCCGGAGCCTTTCTATTTCTCCGCTCTTATCCTCACTCTTAGTGACTAGAGGAATTGATACGCCACATGAGGCTCTATCGTTCATGGATGGCGGTGTGGAAGCTCCGCATGATCCGTTCCTTCTAAAAGGAATGGCCGAAGCGGTTCCCAGAATTAGAAAGGCTTTAAAAGAAGAAGAACATATTCTGATTTACGGCGATTACGACGCTGATGGTGTGTCCAGTACAGCATTAATGATTCATTTGCTGCGTTACTTAGGCGCTTCCTTTGATATTTATATCCCGCACCGTTCTAATGAGGGCTATGGGCTGCATAATCATGCTTTGGATTGGGCTTTACAGCAGGGTGTATCCTTGATCATTACTGTAGATACTGGCATTAGCGCCTATCATCAGATTGCTTACGCTAATGAACTCGGGATTGATGTGATTGTTACGGATCACCATGAGCCACCAGAGCTTCTCCCAGAGGCTTATACGTTGATTAATCCGAAGCTGCCCGACTGCCCCTACCCGTTCAAAGGATTGGCAGGTGTAGGTGTAGCTTATAAGCTCGCCCAGGCTATGCTAGGGGAGGAAACTCCCGAAGAATGGGCAGAGATAGCTGCTATCGGTACTGTAGCAGATTTAATGCCGCTGCTGGGTGAGAATCGTGAGATTGTTCGAAACGGTTTGGTGAGTATGCGAAATTCTCGATTCCCAGGTATTCGTGCCTTACTCGGTGTTAGCGGCGTGACCATGAGTACTGTGAGTGCGGTTAATATCGCTTTTGGAATGGCGCCTCGTATCAATGCGAGTGGTCGTCTGGATCATGCTGGACGGGCAGTGGCGTTGCTTACAACCGAGCATACTGATGAGGCAGAGCAACTGGCTGGGGAGCTTGATCTGCTTAATAAAGAACGCCAATTGGTCGTAGAAAGAATTGTAGTGGAGGCCACTGCAAAACTGGAGCAGATGACTCAGGGTGGAGAAATACCAGACATCATAGTCCTTGCTGAACAAGGCTGGAATGTGGGTGTGGTAGGCATAGTGGCTTCCAAACTGCTGGAGCGTTACTATCGACCTGTAATTATTCTGGATATTCATCCGGAGACCGGCATGTGCAAAGGTTCTGCCCGCTCTATTCCTGGACTTGATATATATGCGGCGTTATCCTCTTGTTCTACCTTAATGGATCATTTCGGTGGTCATCCAGCAGCCGCGGGAATGAGTCTGCATCGGGACGGCTTAGAAGCCTTCGCTGGGGCATTAAATGAATACGCTGCTACTGTGTTAACACCGGAGCATTTCGTTCCTGTTACTTCTGCTGATGCAGAAGTGTCGATTTCCGATTTGTCCCTACAGACCGCGCTTGAATTGGAAAGGCTTGCACCTTTCGGGATGTCGAATCCATTGCCAAAGTTCATCATTCGCGGGGCTACAGTGAAAGAGACACGCACCATGGGGCAAGAAGGAAAACACTTGAAGATCGTCTTGCAACAGGGTAAGAGTACGATCGAAGCCTTGGCTTTTGGTAAAGGGGATTTGGCTAAGCTGCTCCCTGTGGGCACCCCGATCAATGTGCTGGCTGAACTGTCGATCAACGAATGGAATGGCTCGAGGAAACCACAGCTGATGCTACAGGATTTATCAGTTCAGGATGCTCAATTATTTGATCTTCGTGGTGCTGCTGACGCTGTACGGCAGGCTGCGCATATTAGAGAGGTGCTGCTTCCCTATAGTGGTGCTGGCCCATATCGTGCTGCAGCAGTATTCCAGAGTGGACGTATGTCTTCACAGACTGAATTGATAGGAATGTCCTTCTGGGTATATGATAAAGAAGCTGGCATTAGCGCCGCTATTAAGGATGATTCGATTCAGGAATCAGGGCATGTCTCACTGTTATGTCTACTGGATATGCCGGAGACTCCTGAACAACTAGACGCGTTACTGAAGGCTTTTCCTAATGCTGATAATATCGCACTATTGCATTCTATAAAGGATGGCCGAGAACGACTTATCATTCCGACAAGGGATCATTTTAAAATACTTTATAAACTGCTGGCTTCGATCACTGCTGTTGCAACGCCTGAACATGAAGTGCTGCTGCGGCTAAGTCGACAATCCTCATTAAGTATTCGAATGCTTAGTAATATGCTAGATGTGTTCGAGGAGCTTGAGTTTATTGAAAGAAGTCAGGGAAGTGTAACCTTTATTACGCAACCTGCAGCTAAAAGCCTGACAGCATCAAGACATTTTGTTAGACTGGGGCAGATGGCGGAAATGGAGCAGTACTTCATGGAAGGTAGCTTGTCTGAACTGCAGGATTGGATGTTATCACGCCGTTTAGGCGTATCATAAAGACTAAACAAAACAAAGCAGGCGCTTACGAAGCAAGTTTTGCCGAAACGGACTCAAAGTAGCATATGCTAACAAAACAAAGCAGACGCTTACGAAGTAAGTTTTGTCGAACCGGACTCAAAGTAGCATATGCTAACAAAACAAAGCAGACGCTTACGAAGTAAGTTTTGTCGAACCGAACACAATGTAGCATATGCTAACAAAACTTTTAGGAGATGAAAAATTTGGATTTTAAAGATAGTATTCGCGTGATTCCTGATTTCCCAAAAGAAGGTATTAGTTTTAAAGATATCACCACCTTGTTAAAAGACGGTGATGCATATCGCCAGGCAATTGATGCCTTGAAAGCTCTTGTATCCCACTTAGAAATCGATGTGATCGCTGGACCGGAAGCACGTGGTTTTGTAGTTGGTGCACCTCTTGCTTACGCATTGGGCGTAGGCTTTGTGCCGATTCGTAAGAGTGGTAAACTGCCGTATGAGACTATCGAGGTTGGATATGATCTTGAATATGGTAAAGACACACTTGCTGTTCACACGGATGCTATTAAGCCTGGACAAAATGTATTGATTGCTGATGATTTGTTAGCAACAGGAGGTACTATAGCTACTTCGGTTAACCTTGTGGAGCAGCTTGGTGGTAAAGTGGTAGGCGCAGCGTTTTTGATTGAATTGGTTGAGCTTGCTGGACGTAATAAGCTTTCTGGAATTGAAGTTATTACATTAGTTGATTACGAAGATTAATACGATAAACTTGTCTTTTCCCGGGAAATAAATCGGGATTTATGTATCGAATAATGTGGAAAAGTGCAAACAACAGCAATTCTCTGTTACTACTAGCGGAGGGTTGCTGTTTTTCGATTTTTTTGGTCAAAAGAGATACGAAAAAAGACTGCCCAATCCATAAAATGGATCTGGAGCAGTCTTTTTGAGTTATTAATTCATAAATAAATTAATGAGCAGCTTTATCGCTTTCTCCACCTTCATTAGACAGTCCAAGAACTTCAATGAGTTTGAAGAATAGGGCTAGAACGATACCAACAATCGTAGCTAGAGCCATACCACTAAGTTTTACACTACCCATAGTAAGGGTTGTACCACTAATTCCGACAACAAGCACCAACGTAGCCATAATCATGTTAGTAGCTTTGGAAAAATCAACTTTTTGCTCTACGAAGATTCGTAGACCGGATGCGGCAATTACACCGAACAAAAGTAGTGATACACCACCCATTACAG
The DNA here is from genome assembly GCF_008370385.1 of Paenibacillus sp. B2(2019). Lineage (NCBI taxonomy): Bacteria > Bacillati > Bacillota > Bacilli > Caryophanales > Paenibacillaceae > Paenibacillus > Paenibacillus sp. B2(2019). The sequence continues at coordinate 222,140 of NZ_VTZR01000028.1, read as the reverse complement.
GTGTTGGGATGTTAGCGATAACGGAGGAGAAAGTTCCAGAGAACGATAGCAGAATCGCAATCACTGCTGCGCCACCGATCACATATACAGAATAAACTTTAGTTAATGCCATAACCCCGATATTCTCACCGTAGGTTGTATTTGGAGTAGAACCGATAAAACCGGAGATAATTGTAGATATCCCGTTACCCATCAGGGAGCGGTCAAGTCCAGGGTCTTTAGCCAGATCTCTGCCAACAATATTGCTGGTTACAAGTAAGTGTCCAATATGTTCAACGATTACTACTAGCGATACTGGGATGATAGTTAGGATTACATTCCAATCGAAGGATGGAGTAACAATGGTAGGGTGCGCTAAAAAATTCGCATTAGATATTGCAGCCGTATCCACCATTTTCATAATATAAGCTAAACCATAACCAGTTACGATACCGATGAGGATGTGAATGATTTTTGGGAAACCGCGGAAGAGTACAGCTCCAATTACGGTTACACCCAGTGTCACCATAGAAAGTGTGATTGCTTTGCCATCTGGAGTCCAGTCTGCAACTGCAACACCTTCTGGGGCAATAAGTCCTGCCATTCGCGCGGCAACAGGCACAAGTTCAAGTCCGATCGTTGCTACGATAGCTCCCATTACTGCTGGAGGGAAGACAACATCGATCCATTTTGTTCCTGCATAACGGATGATCAAAGCAACGAGCACAAAGATAACACCTGTGATGATGAAAGCGCCCAAAGCAAGCGAGTACCCTTTCATATGATCATCTTTATGATCAGCAAGCACTGATAATACGGGTGCGATAAATGCAAAGCTGGAGCCAAGGTAAGCAGGTATTTTACCACGGCAAATCCAAATGTATAGCAGTGTGCCGATACCGTTCATCAGCAAAATCATGCCAGGGTCAACCCCGAACAAGTTAGGCACTAGCACTGTACTGCCAAACATGGCGAACAAATGCTGTAGGCTTAATAGAAAACCGGGGCCCCATGGAAGTTTTTCATTAACTTGAATTTCGCGTTGCAATGGAGTTCACTCCTCTTTCTTAATGGATATGATGTTGTCCAGCGAAAATCCGCCTTTACTAGATTAAATAGAACTGGACATTTTTACAACAACATTTTCACAAGTGTTATTAATTTGTCCGATTTTCATAACTTTTACTTCTTGAGTACCATGAGATGGCAAGTGTTGACGTAATCCCTCGTAAGCGTCATAATTATAGACAACTTTGAACAAGAGCGTAAGTTGCTTGCGAAATGATTGGAACCTGCAGATTTCAGAATGATTGCGGGTTCATTTTATTATAGAAAGGAAACGGATACGACGAGAATGGGCATAGAGCGATTAATTGATAAGGCTGGCGCCTATATAAAAGATAAAGATCTTCTCCGCATCCGGGAAGCTTATGAATTTGCCGATCAGGCTCATCACGGGCAGATCCGCAAGTCGGGGGAGCCATACATTCTGCATCCGCTGGCGGTGGCAGATATTGTCGTCAATATGCAAATGGATGTTATATCTATTGTTGCGGCGCTTTTGCATGATGTTGTGGAAGATACGACGGTCTCATTGGAACAAATCCGCGCGAAATTTGGCGATACCTGCGCGATGCTTGTCGATGGCTTAACTAAGCTGGAACGCATCCGTTTTCGCTCAAAGGAAGAGCAGCAGAACGAGAATTACCGTAAGATGTTTATTGCGATGGCGCAGGATATCCGGGTCATCGTTATCAAACTAGCGGATCGTCTGCATAATATGCGTACGTTAAAGTACCAATCTGAAGAGAGCCAGCGACGTATTTCATACGAAACGCTGGAGATTTTCTGTCCTGTGGCTGATCGTTTGGGGATTTCCGCGATTAAGTGGGAGATGGAGGATATTGCGCTTCGTTACTTGAATCCGCAGCAGTATTATCGCATTGCTAATCTAGTGCATAAGAAGCGGGCTGAACGTGAGCAATTTATCGACAGCGTAATTGGCCGTATTCGTGCCAAGCTGGATGAAATGGGCATTGAAGGTGATCTTTCAGGTCGTCCGAAGCATATCTACAGTGTCTATAACAAAATGAGTACGAAAAACAAACAGTTTAATGAGATCTATGACCTGCTGGCCATCCGTATCATTGTGGATAATATCAAGGATTGTTATGCAACCCTCGGAATTATTCATACCCTTTGGAAGCCAATGCCAGGTCGATTTAAAGATTATATAGCTATGCCCAAAGCCAATATGTATCAATCTTTGCATACTACAGTGGTAGGTCCTGGCGGAGAGCCAACCGAAGTGCAAATTCGCACTTGGGAAATGCATCGCACGGCTGAATTCGGGATAGCAGCACACTGGGCATACAAAGAAGGAACCAGCAATAATGTGAATCCTGAGAATCGGATGCCTTTTTTTCGCGAAATATTGGAGCTTCAGCATGAGGCCAAGGATGCAGAAGAGTTCGTAAAATCACTCAAAATGGACTTTTTCTCGGATCTTGTGTTCGTGTTTACGCCTAAAGGCGAGGTTATTGAGCTTCCTGCGGGTTCTGTACCACTTGATTTCGCATTCCGTATTCATACGGAAGTGGGTAATCGTACGATTGGTTCTAAGGTGAACGGGCGGATCGTACCGTTGGATCACAAGTTGAAGACGGGCGATATTGTAGAGATACTGACATCGAAGCATTCGTACGGACCAAGCCGCGACTGGCTCAAGATTGCTCAATCCTCACATGCGCGAAGCAAAATTAAACAATGGTTCAAAAAAGAAAAACGTGAGGAAAATGTCGAAAAAGGTCGCGAAGCGATTGAACGTGAGCTGAAGCGTCTGAATGTCGAGGTTTCTGAGTGGATTTCTGATGATAAGCTTTTAGAAGCAGCGAAGAAATTTGCTTTTAACGATGTTGAGGATATGCTGTCTGCCGTTGGATTTGGTGGGATTACCGCTTCGCAGATTGCTTCCCGTTTGACGGAAAAGCTGCGCAAAGAGCAGGAAGAAGCTGCTAATCATTTAGAGCTTACTTCAGAGATGAAGGAGATCAAGTCTTCCGGCGAAAAACGTAATCAACCGACCAATGGTGTTAGTGTAAAGGGAATTGAAAATTTACTTGTCCGTTTTGCACGATGTTGTAATCCGGTACCGGGTGACGACATTGTAGGGTATGTTACACGGGGCCGGGGAGTATCTGTACATCGCCAGGATTGTCCTAATATTCCGGGTGAAGGTGACGGAGAAGAAGCAGCAAGGGTGATTGAAGTGGAATGGGAAGGTACGATGGAAGCAAACTACAGTGTGGATATTGAGATTACAGGTCATGATCGTAATGGACTGCTCAATGAAGTGCTGCAGGCAGTTTCCGAGAGTAAAACGAACATTTCTGCGGTCACTGGGCGCTCTGACAAGAATAAAATGGCAATGATTCATATGACCATTCTCATTCGTAACACGGAACATCTGCAATCCGTTGTAGATAAAGTGAAACGAGTCAAGGATGTATATACAGTGAATCGGATCATGCAATAGGGCAAGGAGCGGAGTAGTACGATGAGAGTTGTAGTACAGCGTTGTAAGGACGCCAAAGTAACCGTGGATAAGGCAGTGACCGGAGAAATTGGCAAAGGCTTAATGCTGCTAGTTGGCGTTACGCATGAGGATACAGAAAAGGATGCCAAATATTTGGCGGATAAAATAGCAGGACTGCGAATTTTTGAAGATGATGCTGGTAAAATGAACTACAGTGTCACAGAGACTGAGGGAGCGATTCTTTCAGTATCCCAGTTTACTTTATACGGGGATTGTCGTAAGGGGAGACGGCCGAATTTCATGGGAGCAGCAGCTCCTGCGGAGGCCGAGCGACTTTATGATTACTTTAACCAAGAGCTTAGAGCTGGAGGCCTTCAAGTGGAGACGGGTGTTTTTGGAGCGATGATGGATGTGTCGCTGACCAATTGGGGCCCGGTTACTCTCATTTTAGATAGCCACAGTTAATGAAAAAAATGTCGAAGATTGCTTCCTATTTATCAAGACCTTAACATCAAAAATTTCAAATTTAAAAAGCGTCCAACATATTAGTCGTGACTAATATGTTGGACGCTTTTTTGTTATTGTAATATTCGTTCTCGTTGGTGTAATCAACATATTAATCTTGTTAATCACTTCAACACTAGCCGATAAGTCGTGAGTTTGGGCTTATTATCCGCAAATGTGCTCGTCGAGACCATTAGTTGCTTGCCAGAAGGGCTCCAGGCGACGGTTGCGACATCCTGGAAATCGCCGAGTTGCTCGATCTTGCCTGTCTTCGCATTCGCAACGTAGACACCGTTCATGCCGTCCCTGTCCTTGTTATACACGGCGAACGCCAAGTACGAGCTATCTGGGGACCAATCGAAAGCGTACATCTGAGTCGTCACGGCGAGCTTAGTCCGCTTCGAGGTGTCGTTCGAGTTCATGAGGAACAGCGTGCGTTCCGTATCCCCCGTACTCTTCAGCATGGCTAACTGATTGCCGTCAGGGGACAGTGACATTCTCCAGACGGATTTGTCCACGATCGTCTCTTTCTTCGTCTCCAGATTGTAGGCCGACAGTGTGTTATCGGGATTAGGGTTGACGTAGAAGAGCGTATTCCCGGTCTTCGCTGCATAATCGAATATGACGTTTTCATCTTTGCCAAGCAATACCTCGTCTTTACTAACTGTCCCAACCTGCAAAATAGCACCTTTACCGTTGCCGACGATCAGATGGCTGGAGTCTGTCCACTGACCCCATTCCTGTCCGCCCTTATCCTTATCCGTGATTATTCGGCTAGTTCCGGTTGGCAAATGCACAAGGACACCGCGGCCCCCGTCCATCATGAACGAGGTGTTTTCATGGAAAAAGACATATTGGCCGTCCGGCGAGACAATCGGACTCTCATGCACGCGGTCTTCGCTCGGTTTCAGCGCTTTGACCTGCTTCGTTTTCAAATTGTAAATGTACAGCTGGGCAGGCTTCATTGGACCAGAGTCGGAATCAATCTTCTTCGCGTCCGGATTCGTCTGGGCAATTAACAATTCGTTCTCGTTCAGCCAATCTTGCGCATACAGGCCGTCAAGTCGCTCGAGTTGATCCATGGTGATTGGTTTATCGGTTTGCGAATCAGGCTTCTCTGGCTTGTTCTTGTCGATGACGGTAACTGGTGGGCTATTAGTTGCTCCACCGCCGTTATTCTGTGTTGTGCTGCTGCAGCCTGCGATCCCAACCGCTAGTAATACGATCCCAACTTGTTTCATCTTCATGAATGATGTATCTCCTTCTAAGCTGTGTTATAAATCTGATAAGAGTGTACCAACAGGATGTCTCCACAGTATTTCTAATTGTTTCCAAGTTGTAAACGGATTGAGACTTGGAGAAGAGAGAAGTTGGGACTTATACAGAATCATGATGATAGAGGGGAAACTGTACTTCAAACACGCTCCCAGTGGAGTCTGACCGTTTCAATTGTATGATTCCTCTTTGCTTCTCCACCCATTGCTGAACGAGAGCAAGTCCCAAGCCGCTTCCTTTCGTTTCTTTTGAACGCGCCTTGTTCGCGGTGTAGAAGGGTTCAAAGATTCGCTCCTGGGATTCGAAAGGAATGCCAATTCCCGTATCAATAATTTCTACCTTTGCGTGATTCTGTTCGGTATACAATCGAATATTGACGCTTCCACCGGGGAGGTTGTATTTGATCGCGTTGTCCAGTAAATTAACGAAGATGTGTATTAAACTCTCGCGTTCCGCCCATATGGTGGCAGGTACTGTGTGAAGCTGAAAGGTTAGACCGAATTTGTCAGCCTTGCCTTTCATAAGAGAGACGAGCTCGTCCAGCACGATATCAAGTGACACGGCTTCAGCCTGGTATTCGAATTCGTACTTCTCCAGTGAGGCAAGGCGCAGCGCGTTTTCCACTAGCTTGTGCAGTCTAGACGATTCCTTGCGAATGCTTTCCATCGCTTGCTGAAACAGTAAAGGATCATCTGGGTATAGTTCCAGTAGATCGGCATATGCAGTGATAGAAGTGAGAGGTGTCTTAAGTTCATGACTAATATTGTTAATGAATTGCTTCTGTTGCTGCTCCAATACTTGCAGCTTGTCTACGACAAGCGATAGCTTCGCTTTCTCCGTTTCTAACTTCTTCATACTCGATTCGATCTCACGGCTCATGCTATAAATGCCCTCGCTTAATTCGCCAAGTTCATCCTTACGGACTAGTGGTGCATGATCAATATACGCTCCTGCTTCGATGTTGTTCGCTGTCTGTTTGAGCAGAGTTATAGCTTTGGATTGTCGGTAGACATAAAGGAAGCCGAGCAGGAAGCTGGCGAGCAGAACGGTTGAGCCGGATAGGAGGAACATTGTTCTTGTCTGCCGGTAAAAGGCGTGCAGCTCGCCCACAGGTCTCTGGAATTCGGCTACAGCGATCAGTTGTTCCTCGAACATGATGGGTGTGAAATAATATAGCACGTCCTGGACGTCCGAATAAGCAACCTTGCCCTGGAGTGCATACTGCAGCGCATCCGGCATAGTGGGGGAAGGAACGAGAGGCAGCGAATTCCCGATCTCGACACCGGTCTCATCGTACAGTCGGACGTGCAGTCCGTTGGATTGCCCCAATCGATTGGAGAGATCCATGCCACGATACTTCATGAATGCCTTCAAGCTGACCTGTTCCCCGGACAAGTAGCTCATCTTCACCGTCAATTCGGCGCGGTTCGTCATCTCCGCCATTTCACGCTCCAGTCCAGTACGTTGGTTGTGACGGATACTGCGTAGTACTAGCACACTAAGCACGCTCACCGTGAACAACAACAGGCCGGCGAGCAGCAGGGAGAACTTCCATCGTAAGCTCACCCTCATAAGGACTCCCGGGTGGCCTTGTAACCTACTCCGTATACGGTCTGGAGCAGACGTTGACCTTCGTCGCCCAGCTTACTGCGGATTCGCTGTATATGAATGTCGACAGTGCGCGTGCCCCCGTCATAGTCGAGCCCCCAGACAAGATCTAGTAGTTCCTCGCGCGTGTATACCCGTTCCGAATGGAGGACGAGCAGGTGTAGCAGCTCGAATTCTTTGGGCGTCAGCCCCACCTTCTCACCGGCCACCTGTACGTCACGATGTGACGGGTTTACTGTCACCGCACCAATCATAATTGGACTGTCGGAGGGAGCGTGTTCCGCACTTTTCTCGACTCGACGGTGCAGCGCTCTAACTCGGGCGACGAGCTCCCGAATATCGAACGGCTTGGTCATATAATCATCTGCACCCAGCTCTAGGCCTAGTACTTTGTCTACAATGTCGTTCTTGACCGTGAGCAATAGGATGCCAATCCCTCTCCGGTTCTCCAGCCGACGGCACACATCATAACCAGACAGCCCTGGCATCATAACGTCCAGTACGAACACTTGCGGCTGGAACGATTCGACGAGTCTAAGCGCGGCTTCGCCGTCAGCGGCCGTTTCGACCTGAAAGCCTTCCCGCCGCAGTGCATAGGCGATCGCTTTCACGATAGAGCATTCATCGTCTACGACAAGCACTCTTTTATCCATGCTGTTAATCCTTTCCACCTCGCTATTGTTGTATTGATACGCCTATTCTACATATTGCGCTCAGCAAAAGCGAACCAATTGGGGATTTGAAAGCAAACACCAGCTCAAACGTATTTGCCGAAATTCCAGTAAGCCTCCTGCTTCTGTTGGCTACAAGCTTCCTGCGCGTAAAGTCTGCTTGTTTCTGTTGTGTTGTAAGTAGAATCTTGTGCGGATAGAGCCTCTTTGAGCTGGATAAACTAAAGGTAGACAGTTATCCCGCACGATGCAAGGAGCTTAGCAATGAGACATTCACAGAAGGCATGGGTATGGAGAAGTATCCCGGCACTAGCGACAGGGAGTCCTGTAGAAGCCTATGCATTAGCCAAAAAGACGGAAGATGAAATTGAATCTCAAGTGATCAAAGGAAGAAGCCGTAATCTCTTACCGCGTACCTGAAATGGGTGGTGGAGGCGGCTTTTTGATGCGGTTAACCGGGGATATTTTCTGATTAGAGGTTAGAAATCATTGTGATAAGGGTAATAGACGACAAGAAAGATCAATAAGTACCTATTCATTTGCACAAGCAGAGAGGAGAACTTATCACATGAGTAATGTTGCATTTTTACTAGCTAATGATTTTGAAGATTCTGAGATGAAGGTCCCTTATGATGAAGTTATAAAGGCAGGACATCAAGCTGACATTATTGGTTTAAAGAAGGGTGAGACCTTACTAGGCAAAAAGAAGGAAGTCTCCTACGCAGTCGATAAAGCCATAGCTGACGTTCAAGCAGGTAATTATGACGCGATAGTAATTCCTGGAGGTTCTTCCCCAGAAAATTTACGGCAAAATGCAGATATTTTGAAGTTTGTGAAAGAAGCAAACGAAGCTGGTAAGCCTATCGCTTCTATTTGCCACGGACCCCAAATTCTGATCAGTGCAGACTTGCTTAAAGGACGTACCATCACCTGTTATCCTCCGTTGAAAGATGATGTTGTGAACGCTGGTGCGGAGTTTAAAGATGAAGAAGTGGTAGTTGATCGTAATTACATTACTTCGCGTACCCCGAAAGATGAGCCTGCCTTCGTTCGTGAAATATTGAAGGTCCTGCAATAGCAATTTATAACACTGAGTCTTATAATCTAAAGGAGGTAATGGTAATGACCAGAAAAATCCAAGCATATTTTAGAACGGAAAATGAAGCAGAAGGTGCTAAAATAGCATTGATTAGTTACAAGGTAGATGGCTTGGAGGTATGGCCACTCACGGACCCCATTGGGGAAGATCGCAGAATTCTGTTTCCGATAGCCCCGTTTAGTAATACGACGTTAGCCGCAGGTACAGTAGGGACACTTGGAACGGGTAGCACTCCGGCAGCTGGAGCTATGTTGGCCCCTGGTGTTGCCGCCTCCGAAACGCGTGATGAGCCTGAGACCCATTATAGCGTGGATGAAGACCAGGTTAGTGCGGATGTAGCAGATGGAGAGCTCGAGGATGGGGATTTAAGTGAACTTCGTTATGTGATGGACCTAAGTGTCGCAGAAGAGAATTATAATGAGGTTGTGGAAACCCTTCGGGGCAAAGGAGCATTTGTAGAGCAATTCGATTAACAACAATCTATTAAAATAAACCGCTTTCATGAATGTAATATAATCGTAATATTACATACATGTTTCCTTAATATAGCGTGTTTATAATAAAGGCATGACCCCCTTTTTAATAATATATGATGATGGACCTGCAGCATTTGGCTGCAGGTCATTTTTTTTGTAACGGTTGAAGTTAAAGGTCAAAAGTTGAAAGTTGTCGAATTTTTTATTCATCTTCGCATTTCCTGCCTTGACTTTAGCGCAGTAGTTCAGTAGAATTTAAAAATATACGATTTTATCATATGGTTTTGATGACGGGAACAAGTAATTCGAGGACCCACAACTCCAGAGAGGAATCCCCTGTAGATTCAGATGATATCCAGTACAATGGATGATCTATCGTTTCTGCTTGGCTGCAAGGATTCTGTTGATGAGCGAATGAATGACCTCCCCGAGAACGTACGGCGAAAGTGGGCAATGCATATTGCCGCTATCAGTAGCCGTTATGCGTAGGCGGGCGTTAACCGCTTTGAGCGGATTCAGAATGGTTCTGATCCGGAATGTGGGTGGTACCACGGGTGTATTATTGGTTATGATAATCCCTCGTCCCTGTTTTTTATAAACAGGGCGGGGGATTTTTTGTTTTGTTTAGCATGATGAAGTGATGAAGAGAGCAGATTTAGAGGGGTATTTTTTAGGAGGGATAGACTGTGGCTAAAGAAAGATTCGAGAAACCTACAGGAACGCAGGATGTGCTTCCGGGAGCTGTGGAGAAATGGCAGTATATTGAGGGGAAGGCTAGAGATTTATGCCGTCGTTTCAATTACCGTGAAATCCGTACACCGATGTTCGAGCATACGGGGTTATTCGAGCGTGGAGTAGGCGAAACAACGGATATTGTAGAAGGCGAGATGTACACGTTCAAGGATAAAGGCGATCGTGATCTGGCGCTGCGTCCAGAAGGAACGGCTGGTGTCGTTAGAGCTTATGTTCAGAACAAGCTTTACGGTGAACCTGATGTAAGTAAGCTGTATTATATCGGACCTATGTTCCGTTATGAGCGTCCACAGGCAGGTAGATATCGTCAATTCCATCAGTTTGGTATTGAGGCTTTTGGAGCTGTGGATCCGGCTATTGATGCGGAAGTAGTCTCCTTAGGCTATCAATTCTATAAGGATCTTGGCCTTAAGGATGTAAGAGTGGAAATCAATTCTGTCGGTAACGCACCTAGCCGTGCAGCTTATCGGGAGAAGCTATTGGGCTTCTTAAGACCAATGAAGGATACCCTTTGCAGTGACTGTCAGCGTCGTATTGAGCGTAATCCGCTTCGCGTGCTGGATTGTAAGGTAGATCAAGATAAATTTACAGATGCGCCTTCCATTTTGGATAGTCTGGACGAAGAGTGCACGACTCATTTTGAAAAGGTGAAGATGCACCTTGATATCATGGGTGTGGAATTCACCATTAACCCTCGCCTTGTAAGAGGACTGGATTATTACACGCATACAGCGTTTGAATATAAAGCAGCAGGTATTGGTACGATTGATACCGTGGGCGGCGGAGGCCGTTACAACGGTTTGGTTGAAGAAATTGGTGGACCGGATCAACCGGGTATTGGCTTTGGGATTGGACTTGAACGAATTCTCCTCATTTTGGAGGATCAGAAGGTAGAGCTGGAGACGGCGAAGCCACTGGATGTGTACTTCGTAGCTCTCGGTGAAGCAGCTGATATCGAAATCTCTAAGCAGCTATATATTCTGCGCAGCCAAGGGTTCTCAGCAGAACGTGACTACCTGGGCCGGAAAATGAAGGCACAGATGAAATCCGCAGACCGTATGTCGGCACGTTATACTGCGATTCTTGGCGAAGATGAGCTGAAGAATGGTGTAATTACCGTGAAGTCGATGAATACAGGGGAGCAGCGCACCGTGAAGCTGGATGAGCTGGGTCAGGCACTGGTTTAGACCATCTGACTAACGTCTTATGGTGACTGTATAGAGAAAGATTAAAAATGTATTTTTAACCATGAAGGGGAATGATAAATTATGCAAAGAAGTCATCAGTGTGGACAATTAACACCAGAACATATTGGACAGACGGTAACCTTGAACGGATGGGTGCAGACTCGCCGTGACCTTGGGGGCGTACTATTTATTGATCTGCGTGACAGAAGCGGTATTGTGCAAGTTGTATTTAACCCAGACTACTCTGGCGAAGCCTTACAAATTGCTGATAAGGTTCGTAGTGAATACGTCCTGGCTGTTAAAGGTAAAGTCGTTAAACGTGATGAGGAAACCATTAACCGCAACCTGCCAACAGGTGAAATTGAAGTGCAAATTACGGATATTGAAGTGCTGAACGCAGCTAAGACACCTCCGTTCTTCATCGAGGATGGTGTGGAAGTAGACGAGTCTCTGCGTCTCAAATATCGCTATTTGGACCTTCGTCGTCCGGAGATGCAAAGAACCTTGCTGCTTCGCTCGAAAGCTTCTAAGATTTTCCGTGATTTCCTTGACAGTGAAGGATTCATCGACGTAGAAACACCGATCCTAACTAAGAGCTCACCGGAAGGCGCGCGTGATTATCTGGTACCAAGCCGTGTGCATGAAGGCGAATTCTTCGCATTGCCGCAATCTCCACAAATCTACAAGCAATTGTTGATGGTCGGCGGCGTTGAGCGTTATTACCAAATTGCTCGTTGTTTCCGTGATGAAGATTTGCGTGCTGACCGTCAGCCTGAATTCACTCAAGTCGACATTGAGACTTCATTCCTGTCACAAGATGAATTGCTTGGTATGATGGAGAAGCTGATGCAGCGTCTGTTCAAGGAAACTGTAGGAGCAGATATTGAGCTTCCGTTCCAACGGTTGACTTATGCTGATGCTATGGGCAAATACGGTTCTGACAAACCTGATCTGCGTTTTGGATTAGAGCTTGTAGAAATGAACGATATTGTTGCTACTAGTGGAGTTAAGGTATTCGCTTCTGTAATCGAAAAAGGCGGCGAAGTGAAATGTCTAAATGCTAAAGGCTGTGGCACTTGGACTCGTAAAGAAATCGATGATCTCGGACCTTATGCTGCTCGCTATGGCGCGAAAGGCTTGGCATGGATTCAAGTGAAAGACGGCGAATTCAAAGGGCCGATTGTGAAATTCTTCTCCGAAGAAGAAATTGCGGCTGTGAAGGAACGTACAGGCGCTGAAGAAGGCGACCTTCTCCTCTTCTCCGCTGATAATAAAAAGGTTGTAGCAGACGTTCTAGGCGCCCTTCGTGTTAAAATTGGACGTCAGCTCGGTCTGATTGACGATAACGTGTTCAAGTTCGCTTGGGTTACAGACTTCCCACTCCTTGGCTATGACGAAGATCAGAAACGTTATGTAGCAGAACACCATCCGTTCACTCGTCCACGTGAAGAGGATCTGCATCTATTTGACACAGATCCAGGTGCGATCCGTGCACAAGCTTATGACATCGTTCTGAACGGTTATGAAGTAGGCGGGGGCTCCATGCGGATTTACAAACGCGAAGTACAGGAGAAAATGTTCGAAGCCCTTGGATTTACGAAAGAGGTTGCTTACGAGAAGTTCGGCTACCTGATGGATGCGTTCGAATATGGTACACCTCCACACGGCGGTATTGCTTTCGGTTTAGACCGTCTAATAATGTTGCTGTCCGGTCGTACAAATCTGCGTGAAACTATCGCATTCCCGAAAACAGCAAGTGCAACAGACCTACTCATGGATGCACCTTCACCAGTAGACGGTTCACAATTGGAGCAGCTGCACATTAAGCTGGCTCTTAAACCGAAGAAAGAAAAAGAATAAACTATAACAAAGCGGGCGAGGCGGATTTCTGCTTCGCCAAAGCTTTTGAAGGAGGGTGTACCTCATGCTACATCAGTTCTCACGCACGGAACTGGCGATCGGGCCGGAAGGTCTGGAAATTATGAAGAACAGCACGGTAGCGGTGCTTGGCATCGGCGGTGTTGGCGGTATAGCAGTTGAGGCTTTGGCACGTACCGGCATCGGCAGACTTATTCTGATAGATAAGGATACCGTAGACATCACCAATGTAAACCGCCAGATTCATGCACTCACAACTACGGTTGGGCAGAAGAAGGCTGAACTCATGGTAGACCGTGTGAAGCTGATCAATCCGGAATGCGAAGCGATTGCGCTTAATATGTTCTATACGGAAGAAACCTATGAGGAATTGTTCAAATTAAAACCTGATTATGTACTTGATGCTTCGGATACGATTATTTATAAGGTTCACATAATCAAAGAATGTCTGTCCCGTGGAATTCCGATGATCTCAAGTATGGGCGCTGCCAACAAAATGGATCCTACACGATTCCAGGTAGCGGACATTTCCAAGACAACTTATGATCCTATTGCTCGTGTCATTCGTCAGAAGCTGCGTAAGGAAGGGATTAAGAAAGGCGTGAAGGTGGTTTTCTCTACAGAGCCGCCAATGAAGCCACGTCAGGATGTTACAGATAAGATCGTTCCGGAGAATGCGCCGGATCGACGTAAAGCGAAACAACCACCAGCTAGTAACGCTTTCGTTCCGCCGGTAGCAGGCCTGATCATGGTCAGTGTTGCCGTGCGTGATTTGCTTGAGGCTGGAGGCGTCAGCGTGTAAGTAAATCGCTGAGCTGAAGCTGTTTCAATTATAGCGATAGTAGTAGTAAAATGGACCAAAAGGGCGACCAGCTGAAATCCAGTTGCGTACGCCCTTTTGTTGTGGTTAACAGGCGGGTCTGCAAGATGTAGGCCACAAATAGGCATAATAGCTAAACCGGGATGAGCCGCTGATTATAAGCCTTATAATCCGGTTAAATATCTGCCTGCGGAACTTAATATCAGTGGAGGTTTTTGTACATGAAATCAAATTTTTGGCGAAATAGTGTAGGGCTTGCACCTGAGAATGACTGGAAACGGGAGTGGGCTGCAGGGATCCTCTCGTATTTTGCTTCGGTATACATTGTGATGGTGAATGCGACCATTCTTCATGACGCGGGTATGCCGCTTAGACCAGCAATGGTGGCTACACTATTGACTGCCATTACAGGCTGTCTACTGATGGCCTTCGGTGGGAAGACACCGATCATCGTGGTACCAGGGATGGGGATAAACGCATTTTTCACATACACACTTGTACATTCTATGAATTTAGGTTGGAGAGAGGCGCTTACTGTAGTCGTAATAACCGGTGTGTTATTCGCTATCGTGGCCTTCACATCGCTCTATCGTATTCTAAGTGAGGCGATTCCTCAAAACCTACAGCATGCCATTACAGTCGGGATAGGGCTTTTTCTGACCTTTATAGGACTGCAAAAAAGCGGGATTGTGATTGCACATCAGACCACGTTTGTTGCTATAGGACATTTTAGCGATCCAGCAGTTATCACTTCCTGTGTAACCTTGTTACTCGCTTTAGTACTGTTTATCCGCGGGACCAACGGTGGTTTGCTTATAAGTATGCTGGTTGGTACAGGTCTAGCCTACTTGCTGGGAGCGGCTCACGCGCCTGAGAAGCAGGCATCCGGTCATGTATTTACGGGTTATGAAAGCTTATTTCTGGGAATGGACTGGAGCGGCATAGTGAGCCTTGTGTTCTGGATTGCTGTTTTCTTACTGCTCTTAATTGTTGTATTTGAAAATATTGGGCTAGTTGCCTCACAGACTATGATGGCAGGGCGTCCTGAGCGCTTCAAGAGTAGCTTACGAGCACTCTCTATTGCCAATATCGCTGCAGGTCTCTTCGGAAGCAGTCCTGTAGTAGCCGCTGCGGAATCTAATGCAGGTATTGCTGCAGGTGGACGTTCGGGACTGACCTCACTCGTGGCAGGGCTGCTGTTCGGGGCGACATTCCTGTTCCTCCCTCTGCTCTCCTACATTCCAGATAGTGCTATCGCTCCGATCTTGATTGTAATCGGTGGGCTTATGGTACAGAATGTGCGTGAAATGGACTTGGGAGATTTAACAGAGCTCTTTCCTTCTTTCCTAATCATGGTCATGATTCCATTCACCTATAGCATCGTAGATGGTATGGCTTTTGGATTTATTACTTATCCGATCGTGAAGCTTGCGGTGGGCAAGGGCAAGGAAGTACCTCCTGCGCTGTATGGGATTGCGGGCTTATTTGTAGCTAACTTTATTTTGCAAGCTGTGCTGTAGTCGTATGATCGCTTGAAAGATTTGGTATTTTAGTGCTGATTATGCTACAATGGGTATCCTTTTTGCGTGAGAAGAGGGAATGAGGAGAATGAAAATTTAAGCTCGATAAACTTTTAGGAGGTAACTGAAATTGGAAGACAACTTTCAAAGTGCCTATCAAGAGGAAGAAGACAGGCTGAATCAAGCGCTTACTGAGATTGACACCTTACTGGAGAAACTTAACCAGACTCCGGTGTACACGGGACATGATTATACGGAACAGGTGTTAGAAGCGAACCGTGATCAGAAGCGCAAAGATCTTGCCAAGCTTCGGCAGGAGCCTTATTTCGGACGGCTTGATTTTCAGGGCAATGATGAGAAGCAGCGGAAGGCACTCTATATAGGCAAAATCGGCGTAGACCGCGAGCAGGTAAGCGACCGTCCGCTAGTCATCGACTGGCGCGCACCGGTAGCAAGCCTGTTCTATTCGTTTACCGGTGGTACGGAGCCTGCCTCCTATGAAGCTCCTGAGGGGCTGATAGAAGGACTGGTATACCTCAAGCGCAACGTGGTGATCCGGAAGCAGATTCTGGAGCGGGTCGCAGATACGTACAACCGGGAGAGTGACGCACCTGTGGTGTCAGATGAGTTTCTCGTCTATCGCCTGGGTGAGAACAAAGATAATCGTCTCCGTGATATCGTATCGACCATTCAGGAGGAGCAGGACAAGATTATCCGTGCTGCCAAAAATACAGCATTGATCATTCAGGGCGTAGCGGGAAGTGGTAAAACTACAGTTGCACTACACCGGTTAGCCTTTCTGCTGTATCAATACAAAGATCAGGTCTCTGCAGAAAAAATGATTATTTTTGCACCGAACCGAATGTTTCTGGATTATATTTCGGATGTACTGCCTGAACTTGGTGTAGGAAATATTGCCCAGAGCACTTTCCCGGATTGGGCTGCAAATGTACTAGGTCTGGAGCTTCCAGAGCAAGATGCTACGGAGACGATGAACCGTTGGTTCGAAACTCCGGGCGGCATGCCTGTGATTACAGAAGAGACACCTGGACGCTTCAAGGGTTCTACGGTGTTGATGGGAATAATAGAGTCCAGCATCAAGCTATTGGAAAGCAGCTCGGTACCTGAGGGTGATTTTATCCCATGGGAAGGTGCTGTACTGCGCCGCTCCATGATCTTGCGCTGGCATAATGAGGAGTACGCTCCTTATCCGCCAGCGAAGCGTAAGGAACGTGTAATGGCACGGATACATCGCTGGATTGAGATGGAGCTGAAAAAGAGTCCGTCAGCTGCAGCTATGAAGGATCGCAAGAAAAAAGGTGCTGCGCGAGAAAAAGCATACAGTGCAAAATGGCCTAAGTATGATCCGCTGACGATCTACAAGCAAATCTTTCGTGCGGCTAAAGTCCCGGAAGATTGGCCGGTGGATCCACCTGAGAATATTCCAGCAGCTGTGCTGAAGGAAACGGCAAAAGAGCTGAAAAAAGGGATTATACGTGAAGAGGATTTACCACCGCTGTTGTATATTTATTATCTTTTGAATGGGAACGAAGGCGGCGCTCGTTTTGATCATGTGGTGATCGATGAAGCCCAGGATTTCTCCCCCTTCCAAATTGCTGTGCTGGATTTATACGTGCGTGGACATTCCTTTACCATTCTAGGCGATCTGTCGCAGGGTATACACGCTTATAAAGGCGTACACGCATGGGAAGAGATGCAGACCTTATTTGCCCCTGAGAACACGGCTTACCATGCGCTGACACGCAGCTATCGTTCAACCATGGAAATTATAGACTTCGCTAATGGAATTCTATCCTCTGGAGTAGAAAGTTCGTTGTTGGCTGTTCCTGTCTTTCGTAGTGGGGACCCTGTTCGGATGATCGCCTACGGAGAAATAGTGGGAGAACGGGAAGCTGAAGGAAATGCTCGTTTGAGCACTATACAATCGGCACTGAAGTCCCTGTCTGGAAGTGAATATCGTACGGTGGCTGTGCTGACACGTAGTCTACGTGAAGCCACAGAGCTGTACGCTGAACTGGAGCAGCATTTTGAAGATATTCATCTGATCGACGGTAGCATGACGCAATATCAGGGTGGATTATCGGTACTACCTGTGTATTTATCTAAAGGTTTGGAATTTGATGCGGTCATCTTAGCAGATGCCGATCAAGACCATTACGGAGCAACAGCATGGGATGCGAAGCTGATGTATGTAGGCTGTACACGAGCGCTTCACGAGCTGTGGTTACTCCATAATGGGGAAATGCCTTCCTATGTGCAAACGGCGGCTGAAAGCGATTCTGAGGGGAACTAAGACTGGTGGAGAACAGTTATAACTGTTTTTGAACTTGTAACTCCCCTACGGGTATGGCTTAATAATAAGTGTCCGGCCGGGCAAGAACACTTCTGGAAGGAGGCTGAGTGAGATGATTTCAGTATACGAGGTGGTTTCCGTCTAAGACGGAAACCCGCTTAAAGCGAGGAGGCCGTAAGGCCTCCTTATTTCAAAACATGAGATATATGTACCGATTATCCATTAGGATTACGAAATGTGAATTAGAATGTAGACGCTACCAAGAGGTTTTTATATAATGAAATTACGGATTTTTCCAAATATGAGGAGAAGAAAGGAGGCAGGTGACGTGGAAATTACTTTATCAGTAGTTGACGGACGCATAGGAACACACCTGTTGAAGGAGGAAATGCAAGTTGAGTTATGTAAATGGGAAGGATGTGCTCCCCCCTGGCTTGCTCAAAGAGCTTCAGGGATACATCCAAGGTGAACTGCTCTACATCCCGAAGAAAACGGAAGAACGGGTTAGATGGGGCGAGAACAGCGGCTCGAGGAAAGAGATAGCAAACCGCAATGAGGAAATTTTCAGTTGTCATCGAAAAGGCGATTCCGTAGCAGAGCTTCAGAAGAAGTATCATCTGTCGGAAGAGAGCATTCGGAAAATCATATCAAAAATGCGGCTGGCAATAAATTGCTAGCGTACAATTCAAGCATAAACGCCTTTGGCGTCCCTATAAGGACGGTAAGCGTTTATGCGAGAAATAATAAGGATAAAGTATAGCGTGGAACCTATACTTTCGTATATTTTGAAAAAAGAGCATGGCTCCCGCCTTTCTAAGACGAGATCATGCTCTTTTTATTTTTTTGTGAAAAATAAGTCTATGGTATGATAATGGGAGATGTACATTGGCTTTTATAAGAATATAGCAAGGAAGTGGAGTTATGGATTTATTTTCTATGGGAGAGGATAACGGGGGCGGACGGTTGCTTGCGGACCGAATGAGACCGGAGAATCTGGATGAATATATTGGTCAAGAACATATCATAGGCCGGGGAAAGCTGTTGAGAAGAGCGATCGAGGCAGACCAGGTCTCTTCAATTTTGCTCTATGGACCTCCTGGATGTGGCAAAACAACATTAGCTCATATCATTTCTCATCACACACAAGGTGAATTCGTACGCCTGAATGCGGTCGAGGCTTCTGTGAAGGATGTGCGGGAGGTCATTGAACGAGCTCAAAATAATAAAACACTTTATGGTTCTAAGACGATTCTTTTTCTGGACGAGGTGCATCGGTTTAACAGTTCACGTCAGGATGCGCTATTGCCAGCAGTAGAAAAAGGTACCATTACATTTATTGGCGCAACTACGGAGAACCCGTTCCATTACGTTAACGGAGCACTTATGAGCCGTTCTACCTTGTTTCAGCTAGAGGCGCTAACGAGTGAACACAGTCTGGTCGCGATGCGCAGAGCTTTAGCAGACAAGGATAGAGGGCTTGGATTCATGGAGCTTCAGGTCGATGAAGAAGCATTACTGCATATTGCTACCATGGCTAATGGAGATATCAGGCGGGCTTTAAATGCTCTGGAACTAGCAGCGTTAACTACTGCTCCAGAGGTAGACGGGAGTGTGCATATCACGCTGGAGGTGGCGGAAGAGTCGATTCGGCGCCCCATTGTGAAGGCAGATGAATCGACGCAGTATGATGTTTTATCTGCTTTTCACAAAAGCATTCGAGGTTCTAGTGATGCCGCCTTGTTCTGGTTTCTATATGCGGTAGAGAAATTGGGGATGGACCCGATGACTTTTATTCGTCGACTAATTGCAGCGAGCAGTGAGGATATTGGCTTAGCTAATCCCCAGGCTATGGTCCAAGCAGTGAGTGCGCTTGAAGCCTATAGAAATAACGGTTGGCCAGAAGCGAAGCTGAACATTGCGCAAGCCATTCTTTTCGCGGTGGAGAGTCCGAAGTCTAATGCCGTCTATACTGCTATTTCAAATGCAATGGCGAGTATGGATGAGATTAAATCCGCTGAGGTACCGCTACATTTACGTGATACACACTATAAAGGTGCTACTGCACTAGGGCATGAAGGGTATCAATATCCGCATAATTTTCCGGGGCATTATGTGAAACAGGAGTATCTGCCTAAGGAGATTTCTCAGCGTGTCTTTTATCAAGCGACCGAGCAAGGAAATGAAATTAAAATCCGTCACAACCAACGACTCCGACGAGAACAATAGTCCCCTAGAGACTGTGGTATCTTCCATTTTAATGCTAATAAGCAAATAAATTTAATGTAACACGAAAAAATATTTATTCCAAAAAAAGGCGGCCTAGAGCCGTTTTTTTGTTGTCTGCGTTACTTTTAATCACATGAACGAATTTTTTTTATAGGAAAAGATTGATAATTTACCATAAGTTAATTAAAATGAACTACAAAGTTACGGAGAAACAAGTTTTAATTCCGATGGAAGTACTTGTACTATTCTTAATGGTGTTAATAATCATAACAGTCAATGTTTTGAAATGTTTCATGAAAAGAATGCTGTTATATCAAAATTTACATTATATTTCATTGGGTGAATTTTGAAACTTTTGCCGTTAGGGGGATTAATTTGAGCGAAGAATTACTAGAAATTAAGAATTTGTCCACATCGTTCAGAATCGTAGATGACTATTATGCTGCAGTAGACGATGTTACCCTGTCCGTTCGCAAAAATGAGATTCTTGCCATTGTTGGAGAATCCGGCTCAGGAAAAAGTGCGCTCGCCTTTTCAATTATGGGATTGCACACAAGGGCCAAAATAGACGGAGAAATCAAATACAAAGGTCAGGATATCGTTACTATGTCTCCTGCTGCACTCAACAAGCTGCGCGGTCAAGAAATGTCTATGATTTTTCAAGATCCTTTATCCGCTTTAAATCCACTCATGATTATCGGTTCACAGATTGAAGAAGTACTCATCCTACATGATTCCAAGCTTTCGAAGAAGCAAAGAAAAGAGAAGGTCATTGATCTTTTGACCAAGGTTGGAATCTCCCGTCCCGAACATACATATCAGCAGTATCCCCACGAATTATCTGGTGGAATGAGGCAGAGGGTTGTGATTGCTATTGCGATTGCCAACGGCCCCAAGCTTTTGATCGCCGATGAGCCGACTACGGCACTAGATGTAACCATCCAATTGCAAATTCTTGAACTTATAAAAAAATTAAAAAACGATATGCAAGCAGGCATTATCTTAATTACCCATGATCTAGGGGTTGTCAGTGAAATGGCTGACCGGGTTGCGGTAATGTACGCCGGGCAAATCGTAGAAATCGCAGATATTTATACGTTAACGTCTAATCCAAAGCATCCGTATACAAGATCCTTGTTGAACTCCATTCCAACCGTTAAAGAAGAGAAGTCTAGACTTCATGTGATTCAGGGAATTGTCCCACCATTACAGAATCTTCCGCGTAAAGGATGCCGTTTCGCGGCCCGAACACCTTGGATTCCGGAATGGGAGCATGAGGAAAATCCGCAGCTGCATGAAGTAGCCCCAGGGCATTTTGTTCGCTGCACCTGCCATAATAACTTTCATTTCCCGGATACTAACGAGGAGGCAATCTACAATGGGACTTCTTGAGGTTAAAAATTTAGCAGTTCATTTTCCAATCCACGGCGGCGTTTTTCGAAGGGAAATTGGCGTAGTCAAGGCAGTTGATAATGTTAGTTTTACTATTGAAGCAGGCAAAACTTACGGTTTGGTTGGTGAATCCGGATCAGGTAAGACGACTACTGGTCGTGGAATCATTGGACTCAATTCTATCACTAGCGGCAGTGTGATTTTTGAAGGACAGGATTTGGCTTCAAAGGGTGTACGTAAGCAAAAAAATATTCGCAAGGACATTCAGATGATCTTTCAGGATCCGTACTCTTCCTTGAATCCTAAGAAACGTGTGCTGGATATTATTGCTGAACCCTTACGTAATTTCGAAAAGATGTCTCCGGGCGAAGAAAAAAGACGTGTACAGGAATTGCTTTTGCAGGTTGGATTAAGTCCTGAAAATATTCTTAAATATCCGCATGAATTCTCAGGCGGTCAGCGGCAGCGGATTGGTATTGCAAGAGCTATTGCGCTCAAACCGAAGTTGATTATTGCGGATGAACCTGTCTCTGCGCTGGATGTTTCCGTACAGGCACAGGTGCTCAATTTTATGCAGGATATTCAAAAAGAACTGAATCTTACGTTTCTGTTCATCAGTCATGATCTCGGAATCATTAGGCATATGTGTGATCACATTGGGATTATGTATAAAGGACGTCATGTGGAGCAAGGGACTGCTAAAGATATTTTTGACAATCCTCGCCATATTTATACCAAACGTCTAATTGCTGCCATTCCTGATATTGATCCTAAGCAAAGAGAGAAGCAGACGGAGTTTAGAAAATCAGTAAGTTTGGAATATGAACAAGCGCACCGGAATTATTTTGATGAACAAGGCATGCCTTATCCATTGAAATCTATTTCCGAGACTCATCTGGTAGCCTTGCCTGAGAAAGGTTGAGAATATGTGGAAGATTATCGTTCGTAGAATTCTTATTATGATTCCTCAAATATTTCTATTAAGTATTCTTGTTTTTCTAATGGCGAAGGCGATGCCGGGAGATGCATTATCAGGGATGCTTGATCCAAATATTGATCCTGCGGCCATTGATGCGATGAGAGAAAAGCTAGGCTTAAATGATCCATGGTACATCCAGTACTGGGATTGGATCACTAAAGCGATACAAGGGGATTTTGGTCAATCCTTCCGTTTCAAAATGCCTGTATCAGAGCTTATCGGTCAACGCCTCATGAATACCCTATGGCTGGCGATTGTCACACTGATTCTTACATACCTCATTGCTATTCCACTTGGCATTACTAGTGGTCGTTATAACGATTCATGGCTGGATCGCTTGATTACTGGATACACCTATATTGGCTTTGCCGCTCCATTGTTTATTTTCGCACTCTTAATGGTATGGATCTTCGGGTTTCATCTTCATTGGTTTCCTACTAGCGGTAGTGTTAGTCCTGGAGAAGTTCCGGGTACACTCAGCCACTTCTGGAGTAAATTTTACCATCTACTACTGCCCGCGTTATCTATGGCGCTGATTGCAACGGTGGGGACAGTACAATACCTGCGGAACGAGATTATTGATACGAAACAAAAGGACTTTATCCTTACGGCAAGAGCCAAAGGAGCTTCAGAGTCACGGGTCTACAATCGACATATATTGAGAAATTCCTTACTCCCGATTGCTGCATTTTTCGGATATGAGATTACTGGGCTCATCGGTGGTACGGTGTTCGTTGAAAGTATTTTTAGCTATCCGGGTATGGGTATGCTGTTTCTCAGTTCGATAACGATCCGGGATTTCAGCGTAGTAACGGCTCTAGTTCTTCTGTATGGGGTTGCTGCCATCGTGGGTGCGTTGTTATCAGACATTATCTTAAGTATCGTAGATCCGCGTATCCGGATTAAATAAGAAGATGAACACTTTGAGGTGAATGAAATGGCAAAGACAAGCGCAGAGCTAGCTCTGCTGCAGGAAACAGATAAAAGTCCATCAGGCTTCAGAATTGTTTGGCGAGAGATTATGCGGGATAAACTGGCTTTGGTCTCACTGATTTTCCTATTTGTGATTATTGCCGCCGTTTATGGAATTTCCTTATTTTTAGATCAAAAAGAGATTGTTAAGGTTGACTTGTTCGCACTGTATGAGAAGCCTTCAGCTGTACACTGGCTGGGGACCGATTATGGAGGACGGGATGTATTTGGTCAATTAATTATAGGCACACGAAATTCCATGTCGATTGCTTTTATGGTTACTTTTTTTACGGGAATCATCGGTATTCTAGTAGGTTTGTTCTCTGGATACTTTGGGGGAACGATAGATAATATTTCGATGCGTGTTGTAGATTTCTTCATGATCCTACCCTTTCTAATGATTGTTATAGCATTCGTAAGCGCAGTTCCTAAATACAATACGTTGACCTTCTCCTTTATCATGACTGCATTTCTTTGGATGGGGATTGCCAGGTTAATTCGTTCCAAGACGTTGCAAGAGAAGGAACTGGATTACGTTCAGGCATCTAAGACTCTAGGCTCCTCCAATCTTAAAATTATGTTCTCGCAAGTGCTGCCGAACCTAAGCTCAATCATTATCGTAACGATGACTTTGAATATGGCAGCTAATATTGGATTGGAATCCGGCCTATCCTTTCTAGGTTTTGGTTTCCCAGAAAGTACACCCAGTCTGGGTACTCTAGTAAGCTATGCGAGAAATCCGCAAACGCTTGAGTTCAGATGGTGGATCTGGTTACCCGCATCACTGCTGATCCTGGTATTGATGTTGAGTATAAATAATGTGGGTCAAGCGCTTAAACGTGCGACCGACGCAAGACAAAGAAAAGGATAATAAGGGAGGAAATGATTAAATGAGAAAACCCATCCGTTCTAAGGCACTACTAGTTTCATTAATGTTTGTAATGTTGTTTGTTCTTGCAGCCTGTGGCTCCAAGAATAACAACGGAGCGGCTGAGTCAACAGCAGCCCCTAGTGCCAGCGCACCTGCGGAAACCGCAGAGGCAACTGCAGCACCAGAAGCAGAAGACGGACTTTATAACATTAAAGATTTCAGTAATGTTAAGACCAATCAAGGTGAAGCTATTGATGGAGGCTCGATTACTTTTGGACTCGTTTCCGATAGTCCTTTTGAAGGTACTTTGAACTGGAACTTCTATTCCGGAGATCCGGATGCACAAGTGTTGAACTGGTTTGATGAAGGCTTGTTAACATGGGACAAAAACTATGTGTATACGAATGATGGTGCGGCTACTTATGAAGTTGCAGAAGATGGACGTACCTTTACCTTTACAATTCGCGACAATGTGAACTGGCAGGACGGCAAGCCAGTAACAGCCGAAGACTGGTTGTTCGCACATGAAGTCATTGGTAATCCGAAATATGATGGTCCTCGTTACGGTTCCGACTTTACGAATATTGAAGGTATGGATGAGTACCACTCCGGTAAGGCCAAGACCATTTCTGGAATTAAGGTACTGGGTGATAAGAAGCTGCAAGTTACTTATAAGAAATCTACACCTTCCCTGCTAACGGGTAGCGTATGGATTTATCCATTAGCCAAACATATTTTTGGTAGCATGGATGTTGCCAAAATCTCCTCTTCCCCTGAAGTTCGTCAAAAGCCAATTGGCTTCGGTGCTTTTAAAGTGGAAAGCATCGTTCCTGGTGAGTCTGTAGTATTTGTTAAGAATGAAGATTACTGGCGTGGAGCTCCTAAACTGGATAAGGTAATTCTGAAGGTTATCAACCCTACAACGATTGTGCAGGAGTTGAAATCTGGTGGAGTTGATTTAGTGGATTCCTTCCCTGTTGATCAATTCCCGGATAATGCAAAGATGTCAAACGTTGAATTCCTGGGTGCGATTGACCGTGCTTATACGTATATTGGATTTAAGCTGGGGAAATGGGATGCAGAGAAAAAAGTCGTTGCTACCGATCCTAAAGCTAAAATGGCGGATGTGAACCTGCGTAAAGCCATGTGGGCTGCTGTAGACAATGATACAGTGGGTAAGAAATTCTATAATGGTCTTCGCTGGAATGCGACAACTTTAATTCCACCTTCCCATCCGGAATTCCATGATGCTACTAATCCTGGCGTAGCTTACGATCAAGAAGCCGCCAAGAAAATTTTGGATGATGCAGGTTATAAGCTTAATGGTGAATTTAGAACGAATCCAGATGGCAGCGAGCTGAAGATTAATTTTATTTCGATGACTGGTGGAGACATTGCTGAACCGCTGGCTCAATATTATGTACAATCCTGGAAAGCAATTGGCTTGAATGTAACTTTGGAAATGGTAGAGTTTAATACCTTCTATGATCGTATTGGTCAAAATGGTGAGGATGATCCTACCGTTGATGTGTATCAAGGCGCTTGGGGTGTAGGGATTGACGTCGACCCATCAGGTCTATACGGTAAAGATGCAATCTATAACTTCCCTCGTTATGCAAGTGCAGAGAATGATCGTTTGCTCGCCGAAGGGGTTTCCGAGGCAGCGTTTGATGTAGACAAACGTAAAGAGATCTATAAAGAGTGGCAACAGCTCATGGTAAACGAAATTCCAGTATTCCCAACACTTTATCGTGCAGTAGTAGTTCCAGTTAACAACCGTGTCCTGAATTATGCGATTGGTGATGGCACTGGGCTCTACTATAACGACATCGCAGTATCTGCAGATAAAGCTGCAGTAGCTCAGTAAGTAGGAATAGCAGGAATTAGTTTAAAGCAAATGGTAGGATATAGAACAGCAGTTCATGAAGAGATTCCTGAGCTGCTGTTTTTTGTGTACTGTGTTTGGTGTTTCGTTTCTTGTTTCATTTTTTATCTTTCCTTTTGAGTAGCTCTCTTGGCTATTTCTACGCTTTGAAGCTGGCTAATTGTACTTTGTACAACTAAAAACTCACTCTAGAGCTGCAAAGGTAATATAACTGCATTTCATACATCTATTTTCCAGATATATAGACTAATAAGGGTTATCGGGTGATTTTAACTGTACATACTACAACTAAATCGAAAAGGGATTCTGAACACAAGAAATAGCTGTATAAAATACAGCTATTTCTTGTGTTTTCGTATATTAGAGTTAATGTTGTAAGTTATAGAATACACTTAAGCTTGCGCTGAAGGAACAACCTTCTCGGCATATTCTATCGTTCCGCCACCGAGACATTGCTCACCGAGATAGAAGACAACGGCTTGGCCAGGTGTTATCGCTTTTTGTTGAACATCAAAGTCTACGTTTATCGTTCCGTCTTCCCGTGCTGTAAGGGTCACGCCCTGATCAGGCTGGCGATAGCGGAATTTGGCGGTGCATTTTAGCGGCTCAAGACCTAGCTCTTGCCCGTTAATCCAGTTTACACTGGAGGCAATCAGACTAGTGGAGTACAGGCTGTGGTGCTTGTCTCCTTGAACTACATAAAGAATGTTGCGGCTAAGGTCTTTTTCGGCTACAAACCAAGGTTCACCGTTACCGGAGCCACCAATGCCAAGGCCTTGGCGTTGACCCAATGTATAGTACATAAGTCCATCGTGGCGGCCTTTGATTTCTCCAGTTGTTATATCTACCATATCACCCGATTGTGCTGGAAGATACTGGCTGAGGAATTCGCGGAAGTTACGCTCACCGATGAAGCAAACGCCTGTGCTATCTTTTTTCTTGGCAGTATAGAGTCCGGCTTCTTCGGCAATTCTCCGAACTTCCGGTTTCGGAAGATGACCAATTGGGAACATTGCTTTAGAGAGTTGATACTGTCCCAGCGCATTCAAGAAATAGGTCTGGTCTTTATTGTTGTCTACACCGCGGAGTAGCTTGTACACACCATCTTCTTCTATAACACGTGCATAATGTCCAGTCGCTACATAATCGGCGCCAAGCTGAAGGGCTTTGTTCAGGAACTCTCCGAACTTGATCTCTCGGTTGCACATGACGTCTGGATTCGGCGTCCGGCCGGCCTTATATTCATCGAGGAAATAAGAAAATACTTTGTCGAAGTATTCCTTCTCGAAATTAACGGTATAGTAAGGAATATCAATCTGCTCGCATACACGGCGAACATCCTCTGCATCGCTTTCGGCCGTACATACTCCGAATTCGTCGGTATCGTCCCAATTTTTCATGAAGATGCCGATGACGTCATAGCCCTGCTGCTTGAGCAGAAGCGCCGTGACGGAGGAATCGACCCCTCCGGACATGCCGACGACGACACGGGTGTCTTGTTTTGCTTTTGTCATCGTAATCACCATTTCTGTACCTAAAATACCGGTCATTCATGGAACACCCGGCTCAAAATGTATTATAACATACCTGTCTACTGTAAAGCCTAAAATAAGAGGCTGAGAATAGAAAAATGTCCACCAGGGGTGAACATTCTTGCAAAATGTTTCGTTTGCCATTTCATTTGTGACTTCGAATATGATAACATAAACTAAGAGTAATCATCGGAATACCTTGATATTACAAACGCATGACTTACCGAATCAATAGTATACAATAACTAGACACTAAACCGAAAGAGGTGCCCCTTTGAAAATATCAACCAAAGGACGTTACGGACTAACAATTATGATGGAGCTTGCACTGAAATTTGGTGAAGGACCGACCTCACTTAAGAGTATCGCTGAGAAAAATGGACTTTCTGAACACTATCTGGAGCAGCTAATTGCTCCTCTGCGTAACGCAGGACTGGTAAAAAGTATTCGTGGTGCATACGGTGGATACATTTTATCACGTGAGGCTAGTGCTATCACAGCGGGTGACATCATTCGTGTGCTAGAGGGCCCAATCTCTCCAGTAGATTTTACTGAAGAAGACGATGCAGCAAAACGCGATTTATGGCTGCGTATTCGCGATAGCATCGCCGACGTACTAGATTCCACGACTCTTCATGACTTGATTAATTATAAAGAAGAGAGCTTGGCTGACAACTATATGTTCTACATATAGTTAATGTATTTGGAATAAAAAACTTAAAGTTATAGCATTATCGATGTTTAAGCCCCCTTTTTGGGGGCTTTTTTAATGGGGAAATCACATTCAGAGTAATCAATGAAGCTTGTCTTCTCGATTACCGGGAGAAAGGTCCAGGTTACACTCGTTACGCAAAAAAAAGGATGCCCTATATTCGCTCGGCATCCTTTTAATTAATCATCAGAAGTTTATTAATAGCTTATTGATTATCACCAAACCAGATGTTCTCTGTACCGGTCCGCGTGTCCGTCCATACGCTCACTAGACGGCCTGTTTGGGGGACAATGGCATTGCCGATGTAGTCCCCAATTAGGGGAATACCGGTGACGTCAAAGGAAGTTGTCGTTATACGGGTGTTTGTAAACGTCATCCCCCCATCTCTAGATGTAGCTAGATAAACATCAAGGTTGAGGGGATTGACTCGATTAGTGTAATAGGTAACGAATATTGCACCATCCGCAGGGGACACGGTGATGGCTGGGAAAAAGTTTTGGGAGCCCGCTGGACTGCCCGTAATGGAGATTGGTGTACCCCAATCCACACCGAAATTGGTGGAAGTAGCAAGAAAAATATCGGAATAACCTTCTCGAAAATCTTGCCATACAGCATATACATTCCCTCGTGTCGTCGGTGCATTAGAAATATCCGCTGCGAGGGAAGGGTATGTTAGACATCTAAATGTATATCCCGGCAATGGATCTGGTGGGACTACAACGCTGGCGACCATGGTTTCAGGGGTGAAAGTGACCCCGCCGTCTGGGGATGTGCGAATTTTTAGATCAGTATTACCGGGAGGCTGATTGATCCATCCCACGATAACAATCCCATTTAATGTAATTGCTATACCGGGGAATTCTTCGAATTCTTCGACCGAAGACAGCAGGGAGGGACTGGAATAGGTATTACCGTTATCTAGGGAACGATTGAAGAATATCGTATTTCCCGGTATGAATTGTGTGTTGTAATCATGCGTATAACCAGTATATACATTTCCAAAAAAGGGACTTGATCCAGCTTTGTCGGTGACAACGACTACCTGATCATCATTTACAAACTGCCCAAACCCTTGATTCACGATGACTGGCGGTCCGAATGAAGATGCGTTGTCGGCAGATGTATAGGATACGATCGACCCGCTGAGACCGTCTGAATCGAAGGCGTGAGCCAATACTACGAACGTGGTCGGAAAAATATAATCAATATGTGGTGCTTCGATGCCTGCAAATCCTGTCGGTAACGGTAATAATGTTGTTGTCCAAGTGGTACCTGCGTCAATAGATTTGTACAAACCTATATTGGGAGGGCCTGTTCGAAGATCTACAGCTACGGCGACCATAACCGAAGGATTAAGCCAATTTACCGCGATGGTGGGCTCAAATTGAGCACTTGCGCTCGGCGAAATTTGAATATTAGCCATGCTAAGCTCCTTTCGTCATAGAGTTTTCGTTACTTACGGGTTCAGCTGAGCTATGAAAGTAAGTTCGGATTGCAGCACTCTTTGATGGGGGATGACGTTTCCTGACGAATCCGTTCCGAACACCGTGATAATCGTGTCTGCCGGTGCGTTTCCAGTTACGAGAAATTGGACTTCATAAGCTGAATTGCCTGCGATATTAAAACTGAGAAACTGGCTGGTGTTCGCATTAACATTTAATGAGTTGGAGTAGACTAAACCTTTACTAACCAAGGTATTCCATACGTAAACGTGATAGACTACGTTAGATGAAAAACTAAGGTTGTCATTATCGATATTAATGACCACGTTGGATGCTGGGGTAGTACCTGTGTTCGTAATGATGCCTGTTGTTGTTGCCATGAGCTTCACCTCTTTATTAGTTTGCTATATATATATGAATTGAGATTCATTGTGTTTGGACAAGGGAATCAGAAAAATCGCGGAAATTGAAAATATGAGAGGTATGCTATTATTCCATGAATCTCCCCTTCCTCTTGCCTCGCAACTTACAAATTATTCCTGAATAAATTGATAGAAAATGAGGGGAGGAGTGATGGAAATGGCTTTTACAACAGGTCTTATTACTAATACGAGAGCTACTGGTACTGCAGCAAGTAATGTAGTGGTCAGCGTTCGCAACACAAGTAACGCGAGTGCAATGATGATCGTCGAAGTTTTCGGCGTTCCATATTCAACGCTTGCACTAACACCACTGTATGTCACAGGTTATTATGTTCCAGCAATGAGTTCTGATGTCAGAGAGTTCTTCATTGCAGGGAATGTCGCTTACGAGGTTCAGGTAAGTAGTCCTTATCCATTGGCTAATGTGGTGTGCTCCATGTACGGATTGGATGAGTTCGGAAATCTTGTTACAGAACAGAGAGTGCTTCAATCTGAATTAACGGAGATTACCGCTCTTTCTTTACCTGTATAACAGTATTTTGGGGAAATCAAGAAGCAACCACCGATGAGAATTGGGTGGTTGCTTCTTTTTTAGGCGCAATAAATCCTCTTAGAGGCATTCACACAGGCACAAAGGTGGAATTTAAATATACTAATTTTATACTCCAATGTAGAGAGAGGTAAAAATCATGGTGGATGTAGGAGTAGTTATGCCTTTGTATACCCAAAAGCCGGAATTCCTCCGGCAAGCTCTGGAGTCTGTTCTGCGCCAAACCTTCACCGAATTTCGACTGATCATTGTAATTGATGGTGCACCAGATATGGAACCTCTTGTGAGATCAATAATTGCTGAGGATCCAAGGGTAACTATTATCTCTTATGTACAGAACAGGGGTATTGCACATGCGCTGAATACGGGCTTTGATCTTTTATTTAGCGAACCCAGTATTCAGTATTTGAGCTGGGTCTCCAGCGATAATGTTTATGAACCCCGTTTTCTCGAAATCCTTCGAGAGGCACTAGTGA
The DNA here is from genome assembly GCF_008370385.1 of Paenibacillus sp. B2(2019). NCBI lineage: Bacteria > Bacillati > Bacillota > Bacilli > Caryophanales > Paenibacillaceae > Paenibacillus > Paenibacillus sp. B2(2019). Next base: position 191,062 of record NZ_VTZR01000028.1, on the reverse strand, counting down.
AGGGGCCGCAGGAGCTAGGAATCGTGTACAGTTCTTTTCAAAGTATAGATAACGAGGGAAACCTACTTCATAACGAGCATCAGCTAGCTACTCAGCGAAATTACCAGTCACAGCCCAAAGAGAGATTGCTGGATTACTCGCTTATTGGTGTTTCTTTCATGTACAAATCGCAGGTTGCGAAGCTTGTTGGGGGGTACGGAATGGAGCCGGTGGAGGATTATGATTACTGGCTGAGACTTGCTGAACATTGTGATATTCGCTTTATCCCCGTGGAGCTGGTGAATTATCGCGTGGACTCTACCTTTAGTGTATCTGCACAGTTACATTCCACTGAAAATCATCGGAGATGGAGATATACGTACCACTTGACCCGCCATCAGGCGCGATTCCGTAGAGGGATTCGTCCTATGATTACCGTTTTATTTCCTGTAGTAAATGCTGGTGCGGAGGAAATAGCGAGGATAGAGAATTTGTATGAACAGACGTATAGCAATTATGAGTGTCGGGTGCTGGATTTATCACTTACGGGTCAACCATCTGTTCTAATAGGTTCAATCCCTCATCCTGCAACAGAGTTTGTTTACATGCCAGGAGTTGTGGAGTCGCACGCGATTTGTGGAGCGCTAGAGCACTTGTCCACTCCCTACACGATAGTTTTAGGTCCTAAGATTTTCATCGGAGCACTCGATATTGAATACATGCTGGAGGCTTTGATTACTACCGGTGGAGACACGATCTCCAATTATTATACGGATGATCATAGCTTGATTGGATTCCGGCATAGACATGTCCCATCGACTAAAAATCACTACTATAATGAGCTGTTTCGAAGCACAGATTTGTATGATTTGTTGAAGATCTATTTTTCCTAAAATAATATGTGAATGAGTGATCGTAATGAAGATTTTGTTCACCTTCTTCAACCCGAGCGGCGGTATGCAGACCCTGAACCGAGTGCGCTGCCAAGCATTACATGATCACGGTGTAGAGTGTCATTTGTTGTACACACACCCTGGAAAAGGGCAGCAAAATATCCCTAATATTCAAACCTATATTACCAATAATGATGACGAGATCAGGGGACTGCTCACTCGGGAAGTTTTTGACTTGATTGTAGTGTGTACGGATATTTACTTAGCGGAGAGGTTTAGAAGGTTTGGTTACAAGGGGCCGCTTGTTTTTGAGGTGCAGGGATTGGGGACCTTAGATGAAGCGGAGCAAGTTATTAGTAATTTTAATGAGCGGATTCACAAGCTAACCGATGCACTGCTCTATCCAGAAACCACTCATTTGCAGACGCTTTTTAAAGGTGGATTTCCATCTATTCCTCAATATTGCTTTGACAATCCGATCGATTGCGATCAGTTTGGATATACCAATTATCCCGCAAAAAGCTTTCCCATCCTCGGCTGGGTGGGACGAATTCAAACGAATAAGAACTGGAGAGAATTTCTACAAATCGGACAACGGCTGCTGGCGATCCATCCCGAGCTTTATTTATGGATTTTTCAGGACGATACTTTGTTTGAGCCGGAGCAAAAAGAGAGCTTCGAACAATTTGTAGCCGAGACAGGGATTTCCTCACGTTTGATTTCGCATTCCAATGTTCCTCACGGGCAAATGGCAGATTATATGAGCATTATTGGTGATTCGGGTGGTCTACTCTGTTCCACCTCTATTCTCGAGGGATTTGGGTACGCCGTAGCCGAGGCAATGTTGTGTCGTTGTCCTGTTCTTACTACGGATTCGGATGGCATTCGGAGACTTGTCATTAATAATCATACTGGAAAAATATACACAAGAGGGCAGCTGGATGAAGCTGTGAATGCTGCTTTATCTTTAATGCATGATCCAGCACTGCGGGACAGAATTAGGATGAATGGCGAATGGCATATCCGAAACAATCTTTCCTCCGGGCTGTATGCGGATAGATTTCTCCAGATGTCTCATCAATTGATGAGACGCCGGTCTAAGATCGAGCGTCGATGGTCTTAACTCTGCGGTTATGCCGCAGGGTTAAGATGTTTTTTTAAATATAAGAATTTATATGCTTACGTTATAAATTATCCTTCTATTTCTGCGCCTCTTCAATTAATTCCTTTGCATCATTCCTAACATTTCCGACAGCCATGGAAACTGGATAGGCTCGCATTAGTTGTTGATCATACGGTTTCAGGAGCTTTATTAGAGAGGTAGTGTCCTGATTGCCCCGATCCAGCCATTCTGTCTCATCCTCAGGCTTCAAAATAACCGGCATGCGATTATGGATTTCAGCCATAAGCTCGTTCGGAGTAGTCGTTATAATCGTGCAGGTACTTAGTTTATTACCCTCAGGGTCCATCCAAATATCATATAATCCGGCCATAGAGAAAATACCTCCATCGCGCATCACGATCCGCATGGGTTGTTTGCTGCTGCCCTGCACCTTCCATTCGTAGAAGCCGTCAGATGGGATGATGCAGCGGCGTGAGCTTACTAAGCGCTTGAAAGAAGGTTTCTCCAGCAGCGATTCTGCCCGGGCATTGATCATTTTATTGCCGATTTTGTCATCCTTTGCCCATGAAGGAACCAGGCCCCAACGCAGTTCCCCGAGCTTATTGCTGGAACCTGTATGAATGACTGCCGGAATTTGCTGCATGGGCGCGGCGTTATATTTAGGGGCATAGTGGATAATGGTTGAATCATTCGCAAAATATCTGACCATCAACTCTTCCATAGTGACGGTTATTGTATAGCGTCCGCACATTATTTACACTCCCCAGTCAGTAGATTAGAAGTTCACTCCGTTTACAGCTTAATTTCATCATGTTATGCTCGGAATATTTCTTATTATAAACGAAGCGGAATGAATGAAGAAAGAGGTGCTCATTGGTGATTTTGGTAAGCTCTTGTCTAGCTGGCATGAAGGTGAGATATAATGGTACGGATTGTTTGGATGAGAAAATTCAGAAGCTTTTGAATGAGAATCAAGCTATTGCTGTGTGTCCAGAGTTGCTGGGAGGTTTCTCAACGCCTAGAGAACCAGCCGAAATCATTGGTGGGAATGGCGAGGATGTGCTGGCAGGGACGGCTAAAGTAGTGGATCGATCAGGTACAGATGTTACAGATATGTATTTAAAGGGTGCTTATATCACGCTTGCAAAAGCCCAAGAGGTATCAGCTACGATGGTAGTGCTTAAAGAAAACAGTCCTTCTTGCGGCAGCAGTATGATTTATAATGGGGAATTCAAAGGGAAGAAAATAGCCGGAAATGGCGTTACTACAGCTTTACTTAGAAAAAATGGCATTGAGGTAACCTCTGAAGAGAACTGGCTACTATAATCCTAGCTTTCATAGGGAAATGATTACAATATTGTGTTCTTTCGCTTGTGGAAAACTCACTTCTCGCGCGGTATAATTTAATAGTTCCAAGTATAAACGTCTTCGGCGTCCTTTTTAGGACGGTTAGCGTTTAAGCGAGAAATATAAGGATAATGTATAATGTGAAACTTATACCTTCTTATATTTTTAGAAGAACTAGTTTCCTATACTCTAGAAGCGGAGAAATGAATATGAAATCCATCTATTTGGACCACGCCGCATCAACCCCGGTTCATCCCGAGGTGGCTAAGGTCATGCTGAATATAATGACAGAACAATACGGAAATGCATCGAGTGTACATCAGTTCGGGCGTTCAGCTAAAAGAATATTGAACGGGGCGCGCGATAATATCGCCGCCTTTTTGGGCTGTTCACCTGACGAGTGGGTGTTCACTGGAGGCGGCACCGAGAGCGACAATTTAGCGCTCTATGGAGCAGCAGCTGCAGTTTCCCATAAAGGAAAACATATTATCACCACCCAGATCGAGCATCATGCAGTGTTACATACCTGCGAAGAGCTAGAGAAGGAAGGCTTCAAAGTTACCTATCTCCCTGTGGATTGGACGGGCAGGGTATCTGTTACAGACGTAGAGGCTGCATTGCAGGAAGACACGGTGTTGATCAGCGTAATGTATGCCAATAATGAAGTCGGCACCGTTCAGCCTATCCAGGAGATTGGTCAGCTTGCTAGAGAACGGGGAATTCTGTTCCATGTAGATGCTGTACAAGCTCTAGGTGCACTCCCTATTACACTCCGAGAGCTTCCAGTAGATTACATGAGCTTTACTGCTCATAAGATCAATGGGCCTCAAGGGATCGGTGGTTTATACGTTCGAAGCGGAGCGCCACTGCATCCAAGACTTCATGGCGGCCTTCAGGAGCGCGGCAGACGTGCCGGAACAGAGAATCTAGCCGGAGCAGCTGGGTTTGCCAAAGCCGTTGAAATAGCGGTTAAGGGTCTGTCAGAACGTCAACAGAATATGAAGCTCCTACGCAGTAGACTACTCGAGGAGCTGGATACTCTGATTGGACGGGAGCGTTACTCGCTTAACGGTAATACCGAGGAGTTTTTGCCTAGTATTCTGAATTTGAGCTTCCCAGGGGCTGGGACAGATGTTATGCTGATGAACCTGGATATGGAGGGGATTGCGGCAGCAAGTGGTTCGGCTTGCACCTCAGGATCCCTGGAAATATCTCATGTTCTGAAAGCAATGGGACTTCCCCAAAATATTTTAGAGTCTGCGATTCGATTTAGTATCGGTTTGGGTAATACTACTGAAGAAATCGAGTACGTTGCTCGAAAAGTTGAAACCATTTTGAATCGCCTACGTAAATGAGACTAGTTACTCTAGGTTTCGATCTGTATCGGGGCGATTCGGGCTTTTGGCTTTCTGAGAACTCGTAAGTACACTCAAAGTGAGGGGACCGAGGCAGCCATGAGACTACAAGATCTGATCGGCTTGGCTGTATTTGAAGTTGAAGAGGGGAATGAAATCGGCAAGATTGTCGATATTCTACTCGATTCAAACTGGAATATTACGGGTATTGAACTGGAAAGCAAATCTTTTTTTGGTGGCCATGTGAAATTTGTGGCATGGAAAGATATTGTGGCCTACGGCGAGGATGCTGTCATGATTCGTAGTAAAGAGTCGATTGATAAGACAGATGCCGATCATATACCTTGTACTTTTCTACTAGGAAAGAACAAACTTAAGGATTTGAAAGTACTGACTACAACTGGAACTATACTTGGACGAATATCGGATGTTTATTTTGACCAAAAGTTGGGAAACACAATAGGAGCGCTGGAAATCAGTGACGGGCTTGTGACTGATTTGATCGAAGGCCGCAAATGGCTGCCTTGTTCTGATGAGATGTCCATTGGTGAGAATGCTCTAATGGTTCCTGCAATGAGCGAAGAACGGCTACAAAAAGCCATTAATATTGTTAACGGATAGGTGGAATGTATTATATGAAGTGTCCAAACTGTAACTCCAAAGATATCGGAAAGATTGGTTCCCACCAGTTCTATTGCTGGGGCTGTTTCATTGAATTGACGGTAAACGGCGAGAAAATGTCGGTGTATCAAGTTGAAGAAGATGGCACACTCAGCTCGCTGGACGACCTCTTCTCCGGGGATGATATGACTCAGGATTTCCCGCAAATTCATGCGTCGTCTTAACTATGAATCTTGCTTTGTAAGCAAGAATGATCTATGTACTTAAAGCGTCAATCTCCTTTCAGTTGAAATCAGCTGCAGGGTTATTGGCGCTTTTTTTTGGTTCCCCGCAAAGCATCGAAGCAAAGGCTTCACTTTGTGGGGTTATTTTGTGTGCTTGATGGTTATTTTGCTGCGACCATACATATACTTATTTACGAAGCTAGTCCAGGCTACAGTCGCAGGAGGGTACACTCATGGAGCAATGGTCCCAAAGTAAGTGGTTCCGCTGGATGATCGGAGTGCTGCTCTCCCTGATCATTTTGTATTTTGTTTGGTTGCTTCGTCCGATGCTGCAGGGGATATTTGTATTTTTGAAGGCAATCCTCGCTCCATTTCTGGCAGCTATGATTATTTCCTACGTGCTGAATCCCGTCGTTAGTATGCTGGCCGGACGGAAGATGCCGCGTAGTGTAGCTGTTCTACTTATATATGCAGTATTCCTAACGGCGATTGCAGTGATTGCAATTAACCTTATCCCGATGTTTATCGAGCAGCTTGAAGAGTTGAATGAACATTTGCCAGAGATGACGCTGCAAGCCCAAGGGCTGATGCGACATATGAATTCTAGACTAATCCCGCCCGGGGTCGAGATGGGGATGAACAACTGGTTTTTTCAATTGGAAAGTCGTCTCGCCGAAGGGATTTCTAATTTTCTCGATAATATAGGGACAACGATTAATGTGCTGTTCAATGCTTTCATCGTACCGTTTCTAGTGTTCTATATTCTGAAGGATTTTGATGTGTTTGAGCGGACGGTGGTGTCTTGTCTGCCACGCGCACGCCGCAAGTCTATTGTAACTTTGTTAAAAGATATCGATGATGCACTCGGCAACTACATTCGTGGACAGTTTCTGGTCTGCATTATTATAGGTGTGCTTGCTTATATCGGTTATGCCATCATCGGAATGCCGTATGCTTTACTGTTTGCGAGTGTGGTGGCAGTGTTCAATATTGTTCCGTATATGGGTCCCTTTTTGGGGGCTGCACCAGCCATTGTAATGGCTTCGACTGTTTCTTTTCGTTTAGTGCTGTTGGTTGCAGTGGTTAACACAGTGTGCCAAATCGTGGAAAGTAACATTATTTCACCACAGGTGGTGGGAAAGAAACTGCATTTGCATCCACTGCTAATTATTTTTGCGCTTCTGGTTGGCGGTGAATTGGCGGGAATGATCGGACTTATCCTTGCTGTACCGTTCTTCGCGGCTGCAAAAGTCGTTATTCAACACTTTATGACGTATTTAATCAAACGAAAGCCCGTGTAAATAGGGTAAAACATTGACTATAGTCAACAGTTTTGTATATAATGTTGGGGAATATTACTGATGAACAGTCGGTATATATAGTTGATCGATGATGAGGAGTATTAATTCTATACCGTTATTGCAGAGAGCCGGCACTAAGGTGCGAGCCGGTTAACGGAACGGAGTGAACTCACCTCGGAGTAACGGCGCAAGTTTCAGGATATCCACTAGACATAATGGATGTCCTAGGTGAACCGCCGTCGCCTCACCCCCGCTAAAGGGTGCAAAGTGAGTGGCAGAATAAAGTATATTCAGCCGCTAACTAGGGTGGTACCACGGGAATTATAACCTCTCGTCCCTAGCGATAATACGCTAGGGATGGGAGGTTTTTTTGTAAATATAAGAGGGTATAGGTTTCACGAAATACTTCATGTCTTATATTTCTCGCATAAACGCTTACCGTCCTTATAAGGATGCCGATGGCAGTTTATGCTTGGTTAAGAAATCTAAGTAGTAACACTCCAAGGAGGAGCAGACAATGAGCGACAATCAAACAAACAGTATACCTGCCGGCGGTTACCGGGCGCAGGCTATTGAACCCAAGTGGCAAAAGTTCTGGGATGAGAACAAAAGTTTTAAGACAGGTGAAGATCCAACCAAACCGAATTTCTATGCACTGGATATGTTCCCGTACCCTTCAGGTGCAGGACTGCACGTAGGTCATCCAGAAGGCTACACAGCAACGGATATCGTATCCCGTTACAAACGGATGCGTGGTTTTAACGTGCTGCACCCAATGGGCTGGGATGCTTTTGGACTTCCTGCAGAGCAGTATGCAATGGACACAGGTCAGCATCCACGTGATTTTACAGATAAGAACATCGATAATTTCCGTCGTCAGATCAAATCGCTGGGTTTCTCCTACGACTGGGATCGCGAGATCAGCACTACAGATCCAGATTATTACAAATGGACGCAGTGGATTTTCATCCAGTTGTACAACAAAGGCTTGGCTTATGTAGCAGAAGTACCTGTTAACTGGTGCGAGGCACTGGGTACAGTACTTGCCAACGAAGAAGTTATTGATGGTAAAAGTGAGCGCGGAGGACATCCGGTTGTCCGCAAACCGATGCGTCAGTGGATTCTGAGAATTACTGAATATGCTGAGCGTCTGCTTGAAGATCTGGAAGAGCTGGATTGGTCTGAAAGCATCAAGGATATGCAGCGCAACTGGATCGGCAAATCCACAGGTGCAGAAGTGAACTTCGAAATTGAAGGTCACGATGCTAGCCTGACCGTGTTTACAACACGTCCAGATACATTGTTCGGAGCTAGCTACTGCGTATTAGCACCAGAGCATGAACTGGTTGATGCCATTACAACAGAAGCACAACGTGCAGCGATTGCAGAATATCGTGTGAAAGCTTCTCATAAGAGCGATCTGGAACGTACAGATTTGGCTAAAGAGAAGAGCGGTGTATTCACGGGAGCGTATGCAATCAATCCTGTGAATGGCGCCAAGGCACCGATCTGGATTGCAGATTATGTACTTGCAGGATATGGAACGGGTGCGATCATGGCGGTTCCAGGTCACGATACGCGCGACTGGGAATTCGCTAAACAATTCGGCCTGAATATCGTAGAAGTCGTACAAGGTGGCAACGTTGAAGAAGAGGCGTATTCCGGAGACGGACCGCATGTCAATTCTGATTTCTTGAATGGGCTTAAGAATGAAGAAGCGATTGCGAAGATGATTGCTTGGCTGGAAGAGAAGGGCGTAGGTAAAGGTAAAGTAACCTATCGTCTGCGTGATTGGCTGTTCAGCCGTCAACGCTACTGGGGAGAGCCGATTCCAATTCTGCATCTGGAAGACGGTACAATGAAGACTGTTCCGGTTGATCAGCTGCCACTGGTACTGCCTGATGTAGATGCGATCAAACCATCGGGTACTGGGGAGTCTCCACTTGCCAATGTAACAGAGTGGGTGGAAACGATCGATCCTGAGACTGGTATGAAGGCTCGCCGTGAGACCAACACCATGCCGCAATGGGCGGGCAGCTGCTGGTACTACCTGCGTTATATTGATCCGAAAAACGATCAAGAGCTGTGCTCCCCTGAGAAGCAAAAAGCATGGCTTCCAGTGGATCTGTACATTGGCGGAGCGGAGCATGCCGTACTTCACTTGCTCTATGCACGTTTCTGGCACAAGGTGCTTTATGATATCGGCGTCGTGGAAACGAAAGAACCGTTCCATAAGCTGGTTAACCAAGGCATGATTCTTGGAAATAATAATGAAAAAATGAGTAAATCACGCGGAAATGTCATCAACCCAGATGAAATTGTTGAAGCTTTCGGTGCGGATACACTGCGTGTCTATGAAATGTTTATGGGCCCTCTGGAAGCAACCAAACCTTGGAATGAAAAGGGTGTTGAAGGGGTTCACCGGTTCTTGTCCCGTGTATGGCGCCTGTTCGTGAATGAGGAAGGTAAGCTCAATTCCAAAATCACAGCAGATGGCGGTACGGAAGAGTTCAAACGTACTTGGCACAAAACGATTAAGAAAGTCACTGAGGATTTCGAACATCTGCGTTTCAATACGGCGATTAGCCAGTTGATGATTTTCATTAACGATGCCTACAAGCAAGAAACCTTGTCCCATGAAGCTGCCGAACACTTTGTGCAAATGTTGTCACCACTGGCGCCGCATATTGCTGAAGAGCTGTGGCAACTGCTTGGTCATGAAGGAAGCATCAGCTATGTGGCTTGGCCAACTTATGATGAAGCATGGACAGTCGATGCTGAGGTTGAAATCGTTATTCAAGTTAATGGTAAAATCGTACAACGCGACCTGATTCCGTTGGATATGGGTCAGGAAGAAATGCAAGCTCATGCGCTGTCACTTCCTAGTGTGAGTGCAGCTGTAGAAGGTAAAACCGTACGCAAGATTATTGCGGTTCCTGGCAAGCTTGTAAATATTGTAGTGGGTTAAGCGAAGAACGCAATTCTGCCCGCAGCATCGGAGAAATCCGTGCTGCGGGCTTTGTTGTTCTAACGTTCTTTAGGACCCTGATTAATAGTGTCGTGTCCGAATAGCTCATCAAGCTTAATAACATCCTCATCATATTTATCATGCGTTGTCGTGATGAGGCGTTCAAATACACCATCTAGACTGGTACGTAAGTGGTTTAACGCTTCTGCGGTAATGCCACCGCGAACAGCGACCCGTTCTTGAAGCTCTTGTGGGGTAAACTCCCCTTCTGTCAGCAATTTGCCTGTTCCAAGGAGCATTTCACCAGCGAGTCGGCTGATTAATGTCTCTTCAATTCCAGTGGCCTCAACGGCTGCTTCTATCCAGCGCTCAATGAAATAGCTTAAGAACGCAGGTCCACAGCTGGAGAAATCAGAAGCGATTCGGGTATGTGCTTCTTGGATTTCTAAGGGAACACCTATGAAAGACAATAGCTGTAGCAGTACAAGCCTGTCTTCTTTATTAAGCCTGCTGCCAAATATGCACAGTGAAGTCCCACTCTTGACGCAGTGCGTAATGCTTGGGATGATCTTGGCAATTTTGGACGGCAAAGCGGATTCCAGATGATGCAATTGAACTGGACTTGTAATGGATACGACAATTTGCTCACTCCGGAGACATGAGCCGATCTCATCTGTTAATGTTTTAAATTCAAGTGGCTTTACGCATAAAAAAACGATATCACTTCCTAACGCTGTCTCCCTATTGCTTCCGCAAATGGAAATGCCGGGGTGACGCTTCTCAAGCTCCAGCAGCTTGTTCAGGCTGCGGTTGCTGGCAAGCACATCACATGGTTCTAGCGCTCCGGAAGAAAGAAAGGCGTCGATCAGCAGGCTGCCCATGCTGCCTGTTCCGATAAATCCTACTTTCACCTGTGGTTCCTCCTTTCTAGCATTGCTTTTTACTAACTGACATGAATTCTCTTCGTTATATGTATGCAGGATAGCCTTGGACAAATGACAGGTTTTGTATGAATTATTAAAGGGAATTCCAATTAAAGGAATGTATGAAGATTCACAAAAAAGTATAGGACGAATTTTCGTGAGGGGGAGCGCATTTTGAATAAAGGGAATATAGTGCTCGGAGTTGTTGTAGCTCTACTGGGTGGTGGGTTGCTATGGTCTGCAGGGAGCAAGGGGGATTCCGGCATTGCCGGATGGGAAACCTTGAATGGACGCATGGAGCAAGCGATTGGAGTCGCTGAGCCAGATGAAGCTTCGGCTACAGAGGGCAAAGTGGGAGGCCAGCAGACGAAGGTAGATAAGCAAAGTGCTGGGAAAGTTACAGTGGGAGCCGAAGCTATTGGGAAGACTGATGCTTCTGGGAAAACTGAAAGTGCTGGAAAGGCTGAAGTTAGTGATAAGTCTGATGCTGCTCAGAAGGTGAAGGATACTGCACAAGTAGATCATACTGTCCCGACTCCAGTAGATGAAAAGGGGACAACAGTTACTGGAGAGAATGCTTTGGAGGCGCTTGAGGTTACCACGTCAGTCGCTTCACAGGAAGGAAAAATAAATGTGAACACTGCGGGTGCTAAGGAGCTGATGGATCTTCCGGGCATCGGAGAGAAGAAGGCCCAGACTATAATCGATTACCGCAACCGTGAAGGGGCTTTTCGTAGTCTGTCAGATTTGGGGAAGGTGAAGGGGATCGGGCCCAAAATGCTTGAAAAGCTAAAGTCTTTAGTAATATTTTGAAGATATAAGGGTATTGAAGGTACTGTTGAATGTGCTACAACCGTTGTCCTAGTGAATACTTGCGGGGATGTGCTACAATAGTTAACAACTATTTAGAAGGATATGGAGATTGATTATGACTGCTGCTTATCGTAAAGACTGGGATACTTACTTCATGGACATTGCCTGCATGGTCTCAACTCGTTCACGCTGTAATCGCCGACATGTGGGTGCTGTGCTGGTACAAGGCAAGAAGTTGCTAGGAACAGCGTACAACGGGGCGCCAATGGGCGTACCTGATTGTTCAGAGGCAGGCTGTATGCTCTCAGAGCAATATGAAATGGAAATCGTGGATGGCGTAGAGACAATGGTGAAGAAACAGCGCTGTATTCGGACTATTCATGCTGAACAGAATCTATTGCTATTTACAGACCGAATCGATCGGGAAGGCAGTACCGTCTATGTGACAGATGAGCCTTGCTGGACCTGCGCCAATATGCTGGCGAACAGTGGTATCGTGGAAATCGTGTATTACCGACCTTACCGTAAGGATATGGAAAAGGTTGAAGCGATGATGGCTGCCAAGGGTATCATATTTCGTCAATTGGAGAACTATGAGCCGCCAAGTGAAACGATGATCAAAGTATCGGAATAGCTGATCTGTATAACACCAATTTAATAAGATGGCTTGAGGAAGAACCTCTCGTGCGCTTTTATGGCGTATGCAGAGGTTCTTTTTTTGTATCCAGTATTGTGAAAGGGGGATGGGCACGTGAAGGAAAGACCCTTGTTAAGCTTTACAGTATGTTGGGTGGCTGGAAGCGCAGCGGCTTGCTTAAGCTCAGGGAACGGACTGCTGTTAGCGTGGGCTGGATTAATACTTTTACTGGTGAGTCTGAGGGTGTGGGGAACAGTGAGCTGGAAATACATAGCCGTGTTGTGTTTATCCATTTCTTTAGCGGCTGGATATTGGGAGTGGAACGAAGCTCGCAATATTAGCGGAATTCCTAAAGCGCTGGGTAGCACGATTGCAGAGCTGAATGGGAGCCCCGTGGAAGCTAGAGGCACGATCATTTCCGTCGTGGAACGGGATGGGGACCGGGTTGATTTTACAATGAAGCTCTCACATATGAACCTGCTTGCAGAAGGGGATGAAAAAGCATCTGATCTTGTGGAAGAGCAGGGTGAAAAGGTGGAGGTTGAGTTAATATCGGTGCAGATCAAACTTCTGGCTGAGCAAGAAATTGCTGTCGCTGCGGAGTGGCGAAGAGGGGAAGAGGTGCTGCTTAATGGCGTGCTGGAAGAGCCGGCAGTAGCGCGTAATTTTGGAGGCTTCGATTATCGTGCTTATTTACATACGAAGAAGATTCATTGGCTATTGAAGGGGCAGGGAGTGGAAAATGTAAGGGTAACCGTGCCAGATTCATGGAGTCCGTTAACGATTTTTCGCTTAAATGACAGCGCGCGAACGGCCCTTGGGGCAGAGCTGGACCAACTTTTTCAAGGACGCCACTCTGGGTATATGAAGGGCTTAATCATTGGGATGCAGGATGATCTCGATCCGGATACCTTTAAGCAGTTCTCTCAGCTCGGTTTGACGCATATTCTCGCTATTTCAGGTATGCATGTAGCGGTGTATGTAGGTGTTCTTTTATTTCTGTTCAGACGCTTACGCCTGACAAAAGAGACCGCACTAACGCTCACTTTCTTACTCGTTCCGGTATACGTCCTCTTGTCTGGTGCGGGTCCGTCCATTGTGCGAGCGGGGCTGATGAGTATGATTGCCTTGCTCGCTGCAAGAGTTGGAATGTTGAAGGATGGACTGAATATTTTGGCGGCATCGGCACTGGTTATGTTGATCTGGAATCCTTATATGCTGCTTAGTGTCAGCTTCCAGCTGTCTTTTCTGGTGACCCTGGGTTTGATGGTCTACGTTCCGCTAATGAATCCTCTTCTGAGTACACTGCCACGCTGGATAAAAGGTGCCGTCTCTGTGACTCTAGTAGCTCAGTTGGTTTCGTTTCCGCTGACGGTTTATTATTTTAATCAGTTTTCGCTACTGTCCTTTGTGGCCAATTTGGTCTTTGTGCCTTTTATTACCTTTGTAGTATTGCCGCTTGGGACACTTGCGCTACTGCTTGGACGACTGTGGGAAGATGCAGCAAAAGTACTGGCACATGTTACGGAGCTGCTGAATAACTTTACTTTTTACGCTGTGGAGTGGATCAATAAATTTACTGGTGGAGTACTGATTTGGGGCTCGCCTTCACTGCTGTGGATCGGGGTGTACTATGTTTTGTTGTATGGTCTGCTGTATGTTGCCAAGCTAGGAAAGGAAGCTCGTTCTGCACCGCAATATATGGAGGATGAGACGAGACCTTTAGCGGAGGCTGGTTTATCTATGAACAGTCACGGTGGGTTTGGGAGAGAGGGGAATGCACAGATTGCTGTTGGTGCTTCTAAGGTTGGACGCTGGAGCGGAGCGATTGTTCTACTATTGGCAGTTGGACTGGGGATGTTGCTGTATAGGGGTTATCAGTCGGATGGTCAAGCAGGTAGAGGTACAATTAGTTATCTGGATATCGGACAAGGCGACAGTATTCTCATCACTACACCGATCGGAGCACATATTCTAGTGGACGGTGGTGGAACCTTAAACTTTGGTCAAAAAGAAGAGTGGCGCGTTCGCCGAAGTCCGTTCGAGGTTGGCGCTAAAGTGCTGGTGCCTCTGCTGAAAAAACGTGGTATCCACCGTTTAGATGCGATTATTTTGACACATGGAGATCAGGATCATGCCGGAGGACTCCAAGCCGTGTTGGAAGAAATTCCAGTTTCGGCGTTGCTTTTTAATGGAACGTTTGTTGATCGCGAGTTTTATATGGGAATGATGAGGACTGCACTAGAGAGGGATGTTCAGTTGTATGCTGTGCATCAAGGAATGACTCTTTCCCCGGATGATCAGACGGAGCTGTCCTTTTTATGGCCGGAGGGTAGGGATGGAGAAGCGTCGGGTACTCCTTATCAGAATGGCATTCCTTTACTTGAAGATCAGAACCACGATTCGGTAGCTTTTCGCTTAGAGATGAATGGTAGGAACTTTCTATTCACAGGAGATATGGATCTGGAAGCCGAGGAGGAGATTGTAGAGGAGGCTAAGCAAAAGGGGATCAGCGCTGGACCTGTCATTGATGTGCTGAAGGTGGCTCACCATGGGAGCAAGACATCTTCTGGCGAAGCTTGGTTAAAATTCTGGCAGCCTGCAGCAGCGGTGATTTCTGCGGGTGTCAATAATCTGTATGGTCACCCGAAAGCTGAGGTGTTGGAGCGATTTCAAGATAACCAAGCATCTATATTCCGGACGGATCAGCAGGGGGAGATACAGATGCGGGTGCGGGCGGAGAGGGTTGAAGTGCGATATAAGTTGGTGGAGGCATTGCATTTTGTGCAATAGAACGCAATCCAAGATAGCTGGATCTTCATTCTACTGTACTTTGTACACTCAAAATGAAGGAAAACGCCTAATTCTCTGAATTTTAATAGTATCTATTGCATAAAGTGCAACAGAATCTTTCTATGGAGTTGGAAAATCAAGTTCTATTGCACGAAATGCAATAGAAAGCTATTTACAGATATATTCAGCTCTCCCCAATCGGACACGCGAGCACCACTGATGACGTTTAAGCGTTCATCGGTGGTGCTTTTTAATAGACAGATATAGAGATTATGCTGTTAAGTAATATATAACCTAATTATTTATTTTAAAGGGAACTTTTTCAAGTTTGGAAAGTCTTATTAGGCAAGGGGTGAGACGAAACATGCTAAGCGAAGATATGCCATATGCAGAAGCGTATGCGTCCGAAATGACCTTGCGGGAAATGATGGAGGAGTATGGATCGGATGTGTGGAATTATGCTTTTTTCTTAACTAGAAGCCGTGAGCAAGCGAATGATATTAGCCAAGAAGTGTTTTTGAAGGCATATAAGAATGTGGGGAAGTACCGAGGACAATCGTCGATGAAGACCTGGCTGCTTACGATTACTAGAAATACAGCCTTCAGCTGGAGCAAAAATAGCTTTTGGCGCAGATTTATACCATTTGGAGATCAACCTGCCACTGTAACTGTTCTGTCTGCAGAAAGGGAAGCGCTAGGCAATCAGTATGCGAACCGAATCTGGGAAATTATTATGACCCTACCAGATAAGAACAGAGAGGTGCTAGTACTGGATATTCAGCATGGACTATCGATCAGCGAAATGTCCGATTTACTGAATGTACCACAAGGAACTGTGAAATCTCGTCTCGCGCGGGCGAGGGAGAAGGTTAAGCAAGCCATCCAGAAGGAGGAGAGAGAATGAAAGGCAAAGCTGATAATAGTAATCCAGTGATGATCGGACAGACTGATTGGTATGCACAAGCAGGCAAAAGGCCTTTTATTGAAGATGGCTTTACACCTGAGCTGATGATTCAGATCGAACAGGCTGCTACGCTTAAAAATAAAAATCACAGACGTTATCGAATAAACAAAAGTGTGCTACTGACCAGTGTGGCTATGATTTTGTTGATAGGTGCACTTAACTTGCCTATAGGCGCATGGAAGAGTCAGGGTCCAGTCCAATCTTCATCGGTGCAGTCACAAGCCGCAGCGATACTACCTTCTTCTACTCCTATTACTAATGACAAAGCGTCAGAGCCTCCGACAAGCCCAGCAGAGTTTGAGATTAGCGGTAAGAAATACTACATGCCTTTGCCAATGAGCAGAGATAAGACTAAAGCATATGCCGTTGAGACAACAGCGGGAATCCTTTGGTCGCCGCCACCCCCGATGGTTGACTACAAGAAGCCAAAGTACACACATCCTACAGAACCGTTCACCCTTTACCTGAGCTCGAAGGACCAGACGGAGCTATCGGCTTCTTCGGCTACTAGGATATATACTTTTCCTCTTTATGCGGGAGGGGCAAGTACCTATCAATATTTGAGTGGGGTTTTTGGAGCGGGAGATTATGTCCTGTTAACTTCTTACAAAAAGACTCTTGGTGTAGGTATATATGAGGATGGCCAGTTTTCGATGATTAATGTTAAAAAAGCAGCGGCGGGAGAATCTGTGGTTCCCATAGCGCTTGAATCCTTCGATGATACACTATTAGATTACAAGTCAATCATAGCTGTTGATAAGGAGCATGAGCAGCTCGTACTTAGTTACTTAGAATATGCAGGGGATAAAAAGTACAAAGAGAAAACCGTACTTTATGATATGGAAACCATGAGCATTCCAACACCTGCTATAGCAATTGGGTTTAAAGAGATTAAGGGAGAAACACTAATCATGGATTATAAAGTGGGCGGGGAACAACGTAAAGCGGATATTCTTATGAAAGCTGGATTGGGGTGGCTGGATGAGAATTGGGCTTTTTTATCGGAAGAGCAACAAAATAAGCTTTATATGGATTTTATGAACAATACTCCTTAGTAGATAATTCACCCAATAAAAGCTATACTTTTTGATAAAGTAATTTTCTTTTGAGAAGAGTGGAGCCGAAGTGATGAAGAAGTTAACAATTGATGATGTGGCTCAAAAAGCGGGAGTGTCGAAGAGTACGGTCTCTCAATTTTTGAACAAACGTTTTAAATATATGAGTGAAGCGACGAAAAACCGGATCGAGGCTGTGATTGAGGAGCTCAATTATCAACCGAATGGACTTGCGCGCAGTCTGAAACAGAATCGGACGCATATGGTCGGAATCATCGTTGCTAATATCGATTATTCGCTGTCTATTCAATGTATCCGGGCGATCGAGAACGAGCTGCAGCAACACGGAATCCAAGTAATCATATGCAATGCCGATGAGAATGCGGAAAAAGAAAGCAAATACGTCGAAACCTTAGTTGCCCGCCAGGTGGACGGTTTGATTATTTTTCCGACGGGGAACAATCCATCTGCATACAGCCGACTAATAGAGGCGGATTTTCCGTTAGTGTTTATGGATCGTCTGGTAGATGGAATCACTACACAGAGTTTGCTGCTCGACAATGAAATGGCGGCCAAGATAGGTGTGGGACAGCTTACACAGCAAGGCCATGAGCGAATTGCTCTGGTCACCCTGCCGCTAGGGGAACACGCTATTACCCCTCGTAAAGAGCGGATCAGTGGTTATAAAAAAGCGATGGAAGAAGCGGGCCTAACGCTGAGTGAGGAGTATATTTGTAGTGTGCCAAAAGAAGAATTAGCTGCAGGACTGAAGCGCCTTTTAGCGTTGCCGCACCCTCCGACAGCGCTATTGGCTACGAATGATATCACGCTAGCAGAGATTTTGAAATATGCGAATCGAAATGCCATCGCTATTCCGGAACAATTGTCTGTCATCGGTATAGATGATGCGGAGTTCGCGCAAATTTATAATCCGGTCATTACAACAATTCGTCAGCCTGCTTACGAAATGGGCATGCAAGCTGCTAAGATTATACTCTCTTGTATTGAGGATAAAGGTGCTTCTGTTCCTATCACTTATCGTTTTCCGCCGACCTTGCAACAAGGGCAGTCTGTGAAGTCTTATAAATAAGTACAGGCTATAAAAATACAAAGAAATGCCGTTCCACAGTTCAACTGTGAGACGGCATTTTTTAATGAATATACTCAAATCTATGTGCCTAAACCTCCTGCTGCATAAACTTCGCAAGCTCCTCACGGGTTGGAAGTCCATCCATATCGCCAGGCGACATGACGGCTAACGCACCGATCGCATTGCCACGTTTGACGGCCTCAGCAATCGGAAGCTTTTCCAGCATCGCACTGATTACACCAACGGCAAAACCATCACCTGCACCTACGGTATCAACGACCTGCTCTACCTTAAACCCGTCTACATAACCTTCTCCTTCAGCGGATTTATAGTAAGCGCCTTCAGGTCCGAGCTTGATGACGACTAAGCTGACGCCACGCGCCAGATAATAGTCCGCAATCTCTTCTGGTGTACTTAGACCTGTAAGAATCTTGCCTTCACCGAGTCCTGGAAGGAACCAATCACAGCGTGTAGCCAGATCATTGATCGTCTTCACCATCGTTTCTGTATCCGGCCATAAGCTAGGCCGCAGATTTGGATCGAGGGAGACCGTCTTTCCTTGTCGCTTCATAAACTCCATAGCATGAACAGAGAATTCATGACAGCTCTTGGATAAGGCGGCGGAGATACTTGTTACGTGTAAATGTCCTGCAGCATTAAAGTATGCCTCGTCAAAATCAACCAGACTAAGCTTGGAGGCTGCGGAATTTTTGCGGAAGTATTCGACTTTAGGATCGCCAGTAACAACCTTTGATTTGATTAACATACCCGTTGAATTTTCTTTAGTAAAAGTAATGTTGGTGGTATCAATGTTCTCTTTCTTCATTGCTTGAGCAATGAAATGACCAAAGTTATCTTCGCCAAGCTTCGTAACATAACCTGTAGGATGATTTAAGCGCGATAAGCCTGTAGCTACATTGCTCTCGGCACCTGCCAACGCTTTGGAGAACGAAAATACTTCATGCAGGGGACCCGTTTCATTCGCATAAAACATCGCCATCGGCTCCCCGAAAGTGACGGCATCCAACTGTTTACTCATTTGAGTTCCTCCTAGGGTAATGAATTTATCCCAGTATAATGATGTATAATTTGAAATTATCACATAAATCGGTTTTGTACAATAAAAGAATGATTTTTAATCCAAAAGGTGTTTTGGATAAAAGAAAACAAATGACCAATTAATCCTTATAAAACAAGGGTTTGTTGGTCATTTATATAAATTTATATCTCTATATTCATAAAAATGTATTGACTGTTAACTGTATTGTTATTACTATCTGATTATAGATTATATCGTTTTAATTAGTAAATTTAATAAAAAAGTTTATCTAAATTAGTATTTCATATTCATCTATGATCGTACCAAGAGAAAGGGAGTCTACTGATGAAGAAAATGAAAGTATTGCAGAATGTGGCGTCGGTTGGAGTTGTAGCCGTTATTCGTGCTGATAGTGCTGAGGAAGCTTTTAAAATGTCCGTTGCTTGTATCGAAGGCGGTTTGAATAATATTGAGGTAACTTTTACTACTCCGGATGCGGATGTGGCGATTAAACGATTGGTAGCGGAGTACGGAGATCGCGCAGTGATTGGAGCAGGAACTGTACTTGATCCATTAACGGCGAGAATAGCCATTCTTGCAGGCTCGGAATTTGTGGTCAGTCCCTCTTTTGAAGCAGAGACAGCTAAAATGTGTAATCTTTATGGTATTCCGTACATGCCTGGCTGCATGACATTAAATGAAATGAAGGAAGCATTGAAGTTTGGTGTGGATGTACTTAAGTTGTTCCCTGGCAGTGCGTTTGGTCCGGATTATGTGAAAGCGGTTAAAGGCCCTATGCCGCATGTGAACATTATGCCAACAGGTGGCGTGGATCTGAATAATATGGAAAAGTGGATTGCCAACGGCTGTATAGCAGTAGGTATCGGGGGTAATTTGACTGCACCTGCGAAGGATGGTCGATACGATCAGATTACCGATCTTGCGGCTCAGTATGTGGCAAAATTTAAAGAGGTAAAAGGTATTTAATTCTGTTTTTTCTTAATTCGAATAGATAGATTTATTGAAGGTTGTATAGCTGACGCATGTCAGCCGTACAACCTTTTTTATATACATATTTTCCGACATTCAGATTTTCTTACATTATATGTTTTCATAAAGTATAGAATGAGGACAAAGGCAATAAACTATAAAGTAGAAGAGTTATGATGTTTGACTGACGTCTACGAATTGGAATGGTTTATTATCGGACCGGGAGTGAGTATATGCCTGCTTATCATGATAAAAAGCTGTATCTTGCAGCTGATGAAGAGGATGCGGAATACGTAGAAATTGCGTCGGCATTCCATGGTTGTAAGGTGACGGAAGGCCAGATCTATAGATTAGAGAGGAATTACAATAACCCTCATATTTTTGAGAATGGAGAGGCGTATGTTGTGGATGATGAAACTAGGGACAACTACGCAGTGTTCATGCTCTGCAAGATTGTGTTATATAAATAGAGTTATGTGCTCGATTCTAAGGTTATTTCTTGTTTACTGACGGCTTCTTTTCCGACAGGAGGATAAGCCGTTTCTTTTGGAAATGGGAGATATTTCTTACCTAAACGCTTGCCGGCCTTATTGGGATGCCGAAGGCGTTTATACTTGTGCCATTTTTGTTATAAAGTTATTCAAAAAGAGTATTTGAATGATTGAAGTTTCCCCTGTATGCTTAGTAGGAATTATTGGCTGCGAAATGCTATGAAATGTGCGATAGCGCTTTATAAAAGATGGCTTAACATGACGTTCTAAGAAAAGTTTGGTATTCTAAAAATATTAATTACAGGGTTGCAACAAATTCGCAGTCTTGCGCGTCAGTAAGATTGCATAGAGAGGGGGAACCTTCGTGGTGGAGCAGGGACTCATCAGAGCCGCTCAAGCGGGCGATCGCGACGCTCTAATCACCCTATTGCGAGAAATTGAAGGGCATGTATATAAAACCGCCTTCTACATTTTGCATAATGAACAAGATGCGCTGGATGCATCTCAGGAGGCCTTGATCCGGGTTTATACCAAAATCGGTTCATATGAGGAAAAGGCCCAGTTCAAAACGTGGGTTCAGCGAATCGTTACCAATATTTGCATTGATAAATTCAGAAGAACTAAACCTACAGTTTCTATTGATGAGCATGAAATGGTGTTTCAGGATAAACACAATGTGGAACGTGAGGTTCTATCCTCTTATTTAGCTGAGGATATACGTGAAGCGATTGATCAATTGCCCGAGCATCATCGGACAGTCATCGTCCTGCGCTATTTACAAGATTTTTCTTACAACGAGATTGCAGACTGCCTGGATTTGCCTTTGAATACAGTGAAATCATATCTGTTTAGGGCCAGACAGCAGCTGCAGAATAGACTTCAGGAGTACCAGAAAGGTGGTGTATCGGGATGAAATGCGCGGAGGTGATGGAATGGATGCACCGCTATATAGACCAAGACTTGAGCCAAGATGAGATTGTTGAGATGTTCCGTCATATCGATAATTGTCCTTCCTGCGCGGAAGTCTTTGAGCGGCTGACACTTCTCTCCAAAGAATTGGAGCAGTTGCCAGACGTGAAACCCCCGTTTAGTCTGGTTGACTCTATTTTACCTCAGCTTGCAGAATTGGATCGAAGCAGTCGTGAACAAAGCGCTGTGAGAACCGAGGAACCAGTTGTAGTTCCATTTTCACGAGAAAGCTCCCGCGGTAAACCTTCCAAGGGAACCTCTATAGCAGCACGGACAGGCATTGGAGCTATCGCAGCTGCCGTAATATTAGGGATCGCTATTTTTAATATGCCGGATAAAATGCCTGGGGCAGAGGTAGAACAAATGATGCAGGATAGTAGTAAAGCGACCAGTGATAGTGCTAATAATATGGCTATTGAATCGCAAGCCTCTACTTCTGCTGAATCATATGAAGCTGCGCCTGCTAATAGCGGAACGGATTCGGGGGCTCTACCAGCTGCTCCTGATGTGAATGAAGATAACGCTGCATTAGATAGAGCGATGGGGCCGGTAGACCCTGCGTCGATGCCGACTTCTCCAACAGAAACTAATGCTGGATCTGGAGGACGGTCGATACCAGAACCAACAAATAATGTGAAGCCCAATCCTACGGAGAAGATTATGACGCCGAAGCCGGATACTGTAACGAAAGTTCAAACTCCGGATACTAGTGCTGGCGGTAATAATCAGTCCAAAGCTGATAAGAAGGATCAACCTGCTTCTATAGATAAAGGGATCGCAGCTGATTCAGTGCCATCTACGGAGGAATCATTAAAGACTTCTGATGACTTCGGAATGGGCGTTATGGGTTTTAACATTTCTAATGATTCTAATGTACAGACTTGGACTTCCCCTGATGGGCATTATGCCGTTGAGTTTGCTGGATTACAGCTTGTTATTTATAAGAATTCACCCGAAGGTTCAGTGGAAGATAGGATAGCAGTGACTTCTTATCCATTAGAAGGAAATTGGATTTCTGGAGAATGGTCGGCGGATAGCTCCCAGTTCACGTATGTGACGGAGAAGGATGGTGTGAATACCACTAAGGTGTACACTGTACAGGAAGCAACAGCTTCTTCAACGCCGGTTACATCACCTGGGGCGACACCATCGAAGACTCCATCTTCAACGTCAACAAATTAAATTGAGGCTGGAACATTTTTCGAAGTTTCAGAATATACTATAGCAACCGGACAGGAACTAGAAAGTATAGGATTTGAAGAACATCGGTATGACCGTCGGATGGGAAGTTTCTAGGGCTTCTCACTCCGGCGTTTATATAGATGCGCCGCTTAAACGGAGGGGCTTTGGCCATGGCTGCCAGAGTTTCTCCGTTTTTGCATGTGCATTTATGTCGTTTTTTTTGCTACAATAGGAATCTGGGCAAATTGGGCTAGATGAATGGAAAAGGAAGTGGCGGAATGGATGCCAAAACGGCGATAAAAGAAATCAAACAAGGGAAAATCTCACCGCTGTACCTTTTGTACGGCAGTGAAAAATTTCGAATGAATGAATTCGCCGCATTGCTGGAAGACCAGCTGATTGCCAAAGAGGATCGCGATTTTGCGGTTATTCCCTTTGATCTCTCTGAGACGCCGGTGCAGGCTGTGGTAGAAGAAGCTGAGACTGTACCTTTTATGGTAGAACGTAAATTATTGCTGGTGCGGGACGCATCGTTATTTACAGCGGGAAAAGAAAATGCCAAACTTGAGCATCGTATAGATATTTTAAGTGATTATTTGCAGCATCCTGTAGATTTCAGTGTGATCGTCTTTATGGTGAATAGTGACAAGCTGGACGAGCGTAAGAAAATTGTGAAGACTGTTAAAACGGCGGGTACGGTATTAGCTTTCAACCCGCTAGGGGCAGAAGAACTGCTGCGCTGGGTAGAGAAAGGGATTCGTGAGCGGGGTTGTACGATGGCACCTGGCACCGCAGAGATTCTTATCACTAATGCCGGGACAGGTTTGCAGGGCTTATCCGCGGAAATGGACAAGCTATGTTTGTTCGCTGGTAAGGGCGGAACCGTAGATGCAGAAGCAGTAGAAAGTCTGGTGCATCGCGGAACGGAACAAAATGTGTTTACGCTTGTAGAGGACATCGCTAATCTGCGTCTAGATAAGGCACTTGATACGCTGTATGAGCTGTTGAAGCAGCGGGAAGAACCCATTAAGATTGCTGCGCTGGTTGCGCGGCAGTTCCGAATTATTTTACAGGTGAAGGATTTATCAGCACATAGTTATTCGCAAGGTCAGATTGCGTCTCAAATTGGACTTCATCCTTATGCAGTAAAGCTTGCAGGGGAGCAGGCCCACAAGTTCTCAAGTGAACGTCTGCGGCAAATTTTAAGTGCACTAGCTGATCTGGATTATAAGATGAAGACAGGAGCTATAGATAAAGTGCTTGGTCTGGAATTGTTTATGTTGCGGCTAGGTACTTGAACTAAGCAGTGGAAAAAGTATATGGAGATGATCCATCTATGAAAAATGCCTAATCGGAATGAAAGTAACTTATTCAAAGGAGAAAAGTTGATCGTTTAAGAAAACTACCTTCCTAAGGTGGTTTTTTTTTCATTCAACTAACGTCTAAAGGAAACTATTACTTATATTTATAGAATAGTAGGCACAAAAAAACCCAACCGTATGAAACATAGCGGTCAGGTTCTTCAATTGCTCATTATGAATGTCGTCCTAGGCTTGAGCCTTAAGAGCGTTCAATTTCTTCGCCAAGCGGGATTTTTTGCGGGCAGCCGCATTTTTATGAACCAGACCTTTAGTTACGGCCTTGTCCAGCTTTTTGGAAGCAGCTTGGAAAGCAGCTTGAGCAGTTTCAACTTCCGTACCTGTCAGTGCTACATCAGCAGTTTTCACAGCTGTACGAAGCGCGGATTTTTGGGAAGCGTTCAGTGCACGGCGTTTTTCGTTCGTGTTTACGCGTTTAACCGCGGATTTAATATTTGGCATTGCATTCACCTCCTGTAAGACATTCGAAATCATTATCAAATGATTCACAACTTAAAATAGTTTAGCATGACCGGTAGTAAAAAGCAATACTTAAAGCTTTCAAATTAAACCATTTTAACCTGCATAAACAAGGGCTTTCTCTCGCACACTATCGACAAAAGAGCATAGGCAGAAGCTTGCAATTTGAGTTTTTGTTAGAAGTAACTCAAGGAAGTGTCTGCTCACAAAACTAAGTATCGCTTACGAAGCAAGTTTTGCTCGAAGTAATTCATTGGAGCGATGCTCACAAAACTTTTAGGAGGCTGGAACAATGGAACCGGATCTGCAGCTATATTCGGTACGCACGGACTTGGCGTTAGAGGCAAAGGAAATGGCTCAAGGGCCACAAAGGACGCCAATCCCTGGTGTAAACGAAGAAGTGGAAGAGTCTGATGGGATAAAAGTTACCCGGCTTGGTGTGGCTAACGCTGCCGGATCACAGGCGATAGGTCGCGCGATTGGGAATTATGTCACACTTGAGGTACCAGCATTGCGCAATGGAGATACTGGCTTGCAGCAAAAAGTAGCTGAAGTCTTTGCTCGCGAATTCGAGGACTTCCTGACTAGGATTGGGATTGGTAAGGATGCATCTGTACTGATCGTTGGACTGGGGAACTGGAATGTGACTCCAGATTCATTGGGGCCGCTGGTGGTGGAGAATGCGCTCATTACTCGGCAATTTTATGAGCTCGTGCCGGATCAGGTCTCTCCAGGCTACCGTAAGGTAAGTGCTATCGCTCCCGGGGTGTTAGGGTTGACCGGTATCGAGTCGAGTGAGGTTGTACAGGGGATCGTGGATCGTACAAAGCCGGATCTTATTATTGCCATTGATGCGCTGGCATCCCGTTCGCTTGAACGGATCAATACGACGATTCAAATTGCCGACATCGGTATCCACCCCGGTTCGGGGATTGGCAATAAACGGCGCGGATTGACGCAGGAAATTCTGGGTGTTCCTTGTATTGCTATCGGTGTTCCTACAGTTTGCTATGCTTCGACCATTGTAAATAATGTACTGGAGATGATGAAGAATCATTTCGGACAAGGAGCTGGTCACACCAAGGAAATTATGGGGATGCTAGACGATATTTCTGAGCAGGAACGATTGTCATTAGTGAAGGAAGTACTTGAGCCACTAGGACATGATTTGATCGTTACACCTAAGGAAATCGATGAATTTATTGAAGGCATCGCCAATATTGTAGCCAGTGGTCTGAACGCGGCCCTGCATGATGCGGTCGATCCTGAGAATGTCGGCGCTTATACCCACTAATTGAATTATAGCTAGCACAAGTCCGGCGGGATGCTGATGTACAGTATCTCGCCGGACTCTATGTCTATTCTCTCATTTACGGTTCTACTATTTCTCTTTCGCTCATAGATTTGGAGTATAAGAGATTACAGAGGGCTGGAGGAGGACATAAATATAATGAATAAAAAATGGTTTCAGCTTTGGAACATCGGCCGTTTACGTGGAAGAGTGCTGGATGCTTTATCGCTGGGAAGAACGATGCTGCTGTTGGCCGGAGGTTCGCTAGTATTTTTTATGCTGCTTGGCGCTGGTGGATTGGCCGGACAGAAGTTGAACTCTTCACCCATTCCATCTATGAAGGGGCTTGCGGCCTCCCTATCGAGTGGATTTTTCATGGAGTTGTTGGGGATGGAGGTCCCCCATTTACCGCAAGGGAAAGAGCCTTCCGCTTTTTCAGGTGAAAAAGTAACTTCCTTTGTATTTCAATTGCTGACCAGTGTGAATCCAAGTGATCCGAAGAGTCTAGTTTCTCGTGAAGTGCCAGGCTTGGCAGCGGATGATCCATTTCTTTTACGAAAAGGCTCGGGTGGCTCTACAGGAGCTCCTGTTGATTATCATCCGGGAACGGATGAACTGGCTGAGGGTGGAAGGGAAGAGGTTGATCCATCGGTTCCAAACGAAGTGGACAAGCCCGAAGATACTCCAGCACAGCAGCCTGAAGCGACAATAGCTCCGTCTCCTGAGCCATCAGGAGCTGCGGGAGGTACGGATAAGAGTGATCCGCAAAGCGAGACAGATAATACCAAGGACACGTCAGTTAAACGGATTCTTATCTATCATTCACATCCTCGGGAGGCCTACAACCCTCTACTAGGAGTAGCGAACGAAAATCCAAGCTCTGCGGTTTCTTCTAAAAATGTAATGCTGGTAGGATCATATATTACGAAAAGATTGGAACAACGCGGGATTGGTACAGTTCATGCCAAAGAAGATTTTCTAACAAAAATTGCCGACTATAACTGGAATTTTTCCTACAAATACTCTCGAATGCTGGTTAAATCTGCGATGAGCTCAAATCAAGAAATGAGTGAACTTATCGACATTCACCGCGACTCGCAGCGTCATGGCAAAACAACTGCAGTGATTGATGGGAAAAGTTACGCTCAGGTGTATTTTATTATTGGACATGCGAATAAAGATTGGAAGAAGAACGAAGAGTTTGCGAACAAGATTCATCAAACGATTGAAAAGAGTTACCCAGGAATATCTCGCGGAATATGGGGAAAAGCTGCGGGTAAAGGAAACAACGGGGAGTACAACCAAACCCTCTCACCTAATAGTGTCTTGATTGAAGTGGGCGGTATTGATAATACAGCAGAGGAATTAAAGCGTACGGCTGATATCTTGGCAGATGCTATTGCGGATGTGTATTGGAGCAGTCATGACTCGGAGAAGGTAAACGCAGCTGGCAAGGCGACGAATCCCACAACCCAAGAGAGCAAGGGACAAACCAATGCTACAGCACCTCAAAAGTCGAACGGAGCTTCTTAAGCTATAGACATTTAATTAGAATAAACAGCCTTATTACCAAGTATTTAAAAAGGAGTGGCTTACATGTCTCGTTTCGGTAAAAAACTGGTTATGGTCGGTATTTGGGCAGGGGTCGGCATACTGTTAGGTATGCAGTTCAGCGGCAGCGGAGGGGCGACCGTCTCTAAGCTGTTGCCAGGCTGGACCGACCTATCGACTACGCCAACCAGTCAAGTGACGGGCATGCAATCACAGCCGATTAAGAATGGGGTTACACAAGGTGGGCAGACTTATGTGTATGTTCCGATGGTGATCGACCCTCTCACAGGTGCATATACGCCTGTTTCTCCATTGCCTCAGAATAGCAATCCTGCGCCAACTACAGATCTTCCTCAGAAGGTGGTAGATGGGTATAATACGAAAACTCCAGAGCAGATTCTGATTCCTGAGGAACAAAAGCCGACAGTCGATGTGATAGCGGATAAAACGGCAGGTCTTCTGCAGCAAGCTTCTCAGAAGGGCATACGCTGGGTAGTCTCATTGTTCGATTCGGCGGAAGAATCACAATGATTTCAGGCGAAACAGTTATTTCACGGGTACGTGAATAGCTGTTTCTTCTGTTTTACGTAAGGGCGGGATTGATGGAGTAAGCTTGTACTGTTATAATAAGTGGATTAATATCAGGCTGTCTGTGGGGGTAAGGAATGACTGACGTTCAGAAAAGACAACAACAAATTCGCAATTTCTCGATTATTGCACATATAGACCATGGTAAATCGACACTAGCTGACCGCATTTTGGAATACACGGGGGCACTAACCACGCGTGAAATGCAGGAACAGGTACTCGATCAGATGGATCTGGAGCGCGAACGTGGTATCACAATAAAGCTGCAAGCCGTGCGTTTAACCTATCGTGCAGACGATGGTGTAGAGTATTATCTCAATTTGATTGATACACCGGGACACGTCGATTTCACCTATGAAGTTTCCCGCAGTCTTGCAGCATGTGAAGGCGCACTGCTGGTTGTGGATGCGGCTCAAGGAATTGAAGCGCAGACACTGGCCAATGTGTATTTAGCACTGGATAATAACCTTGAAATCCTACCTGTGCTCAACAAAATTGATTTGCCAAACGCTGACCCTGACCGGGTAAAGCAGGAGATTGAGGATGTTATCGGGCTGGATACCAGTGAAGCGGTTATGGCATCTGCCAAAGCCGGTATCGGGATCAAGGAAATTCTGGAGCAGGTGGTGAAGCAGGTTCCTGCGCCATCCGGTAATTCAGAAGAGCCGCTTAAAGCGTTGATTTTTGACTCTCATTACGATCCTTACAAAGGCGTTATCGTCTATGTGCGCGTAATGGACGGTAAGATCCGTGCGGGATCGAAGATTAAGATGATGGCAACTGAGAAGACCTTCGAGGTCATTGAAGTTGGCGCATTTATGCCGCGTATGACCATTGTCGATGAATTGAACATCGGGGATGTTGGATTTATCGTAGCTGGGATCAAGCATGTTGGAGATACCCGTGTCGGTGATACTGTCACTGACGCAAAGAATCCTACTGCTGAGCCGCTTCCAGGTTACCGTAAGATCAACCCGATGGTATATTGCGGGTTGTATCCGATTGAGACCTCCGATTATAACGATCTTCGTGAGGCACTCGAGAAGCTCCAGCTTAATGATGCTTCGCTAAGCTTTGAGCCGGAAAGCTCGAGCGCGCTTGGATTTGGTTTCCGTTGCGGATTCCTTGGACTCTTGCATATGGAGATCATTCAAGAGCGGATTGAGCGCGAGTTCAATTTGCCGCTAATTACAACAGCACCGAGTGTTATTTATCGAATTATGCTGACCAATGGCGAAATGATTCAAATCGACAACCCGTCACATTATCCGGAAATCGGAACGATTGACTACATTGAAGAGCCATATGTTAAAGCAGCGATCATTGTGCCTAACGACTTCGTGGGTACTGTAATGGAGCTGTGCCAGAACAAACGCGGCGAGTTCGTAAATATGGAATATCTAGATACTAATCGTGTAACGATTACGTACGAGATTCCGCTGTCAGAGATCGTTTATGATTTCTTTGATCAGTTGAAATCAGGTACAAAAGGTTACGCATCCTACGACTATGAAATTTGTGGGTACCGTCGTTCGAATCTGGTCAAGATGGATATCTTGCTTAACAATGAGCAGGTTGATGCTTTGTCCTTTATCGTTCACCGTGACCGTGCATACAACCGCGGTCGTATCATTTGTGAGAAACTACGTGGGATTATCCCTCGTCAAATGTTCGAAGTGCCGATTCAAGCCTCTGTGGGTACGAAGGTGGTTGCGCGTGAAACCGTTAAGGCGATGCGCAAAAACGTACTTGCAAAATGTTACGGCGGTGATATTTCGCGTAAGCGGAAGCTGCTAGAGAAACAAAAAGAAGGTAAGAAACGCATGAAGCAAGTAGGTAGCGTAGAGGTACCACAAGAAGCATTCATGGCAGTACTGAAGATCGACGAGTAGAAACTAGGTAGAGCCGGGAGAATATCCCGGCTCTATTTTTTTGCGCAGGAGAAGATTACAATAGAGTGGAAGGATTGTAAGCACATACACTGTAAGGGGAGTCCTCTTTTGAAACGATTATATTTGAAACTTACGCCAAGTACCTTTAAGAATCGGATTTTGTTAGCTTTCTTACTGTTGGTACTAACACCCATTGCCATGCTCGTTCTGTATAACTTCAAAGAGACAGAACAAATGCTGCAGGATAATGCGGAAACGAAGAACATAGAGCAGCTTATTGGGATTAAGAATGGTTTTGTTGATCTCATGAGTCTCGTTATGAAAACAGGGTCATTACTTGAACAAGATACAACGATTTTATCGATAATGAAGAATCCCGAGCAATCGGATGAAATCACGAGAAAAAAGCTCGTTGAAAACAAGTTTGGAGCGATTGAAAATACATTCTTCATGAGTGGAGCGACGGTGTATTATACTTTAATCGACCTTCATGGAAACGCATACACTTCCTTTATGCCGAGGGAAACCTTGAGCTACGACGAAATCCAATCGGAAGATTGGGTTCAAGTATTGAAGCGAGAAGGAGCGAATCGATATATATGGAATCCGAATGACAAGAACAATGTGGTCCGGGAAAGTACAACAAGTAAGAAAATGCTTAGCCTCTATGAGGTTATGCGTGATAATGGTTTTAACATTTATGCCTATGCAAGACTAAGTATCGATTATGAGGAGTGGTTTACTAGATCAACGTTAGGGAGTAAGCAGGAAGGGGCTTTTTTTCTGCTCGATGCCTCAGGAAGAATGATGCTTAATCCGGATAAGGATGAGACCTTTTCTCCAGATATTGCGCAGAGTATTGTGAAGAGTGACCACCAGCGGCAGACAGAGCGTGCTACATCCATCATCGATCCGAAGGAGAAAAGCTTATACACATACAGCTACATCGAAGAGTTGAATGGTTATGTCGTTAAAAAGGTACAGCTAGCACAGTTATTTCTTGAGGTGTATAAGCAGAAGCAACGATTTTTTGCTGTATTTGGAGTCATACTACTGCTATTTGTTCTATTAACTTATTTTATATCATCGACGATTACAGTGCCGCTAAAGAAGCTGCAGAAGAAGATGGAGATGACCGCTAAAACGAATCTCAAAATGAAATTACCCGAGCAAGGGCGGGGAGAGATTCTTGCACTGACTCAGAGTTTCAATATAATGATCCATGATTTAAATGAGCTGTTGCAGCGTCTTCAGCTTGAAGAAAAACAGAAGCAATTCGTTCGATTTCAGGTGTTACTTTCGCAGATGAATCCACATTTCCTACTAAATACATTGAATACGATAAAGAGCATCGCCTTAGATAAAGATGATGATGAAATTTATGGAATTTGTGTTGCACTAGGCAAAATATTGGAAACAACCTTAAATACGGAAGTGGATTTGATTCTGTTAAAGGATGAGATTGTACTAATTGAATCTTACATGGAGATTCAGCGGCAACGCTTCGGACATGGGATTGAGATTCAATATGATATCAACGAGGAACTACAATACGCATTAATCCCTAAATTCTGTCTTCAGCCCTTAATTGAAAATAGCTTGATTCACGGCTTCGGTCAGTCTGTGAAACAAGGGAGAATTGATATTTCCGCTAAGGTGACTGGACAGCAACTATATCTGCAGGTTAAAGATAACGGCATGGGGATAGATAGAGCACAGCTGAATAAGGCTGCACGGAAACGACAAGGAATCGGTGTTCAGAATATTAGGGAGAGCTTAGAGCTGTTGTTCAAGAATCAACGGACAGGCATGGACATTGTATCATCAGACACAGGAACTGAAGTGATTATCCATTTTCCACTTCTTATTTCAAAACCTTACGATGGAGGTAAGCTCACATGTGGAGAACGTTAATTGTGGATGATGAACAACCCGCGGTTAAAAGTATACGGAAGTTATTCTTAAAGGCTGGAATCCCGTTTGAAATTATAGGTGAGGCGGAGAATGGAGAAGTAGGCTTGCAAATGATTCGTGAGCTTCATCCAGATGTGGTAGTGACGGATATCAATATGCCAGTGATGGATGGGGTGAAGCTCCTTCAAGTTGCGCGAGAGGAAGGCTTCGACTGCCGATTTGTAATGTTGACCGCGTTGAGTGAATTTGAATACGCCCGGCAAGCGCTCGTATTTGGGGCTTCGGACTACATTCTGAAGCTATCTTTAGATCTCCAAGGTTTGAAGCAGACCATGGATAAGGTTCATGCCGAGTTGGAGCGAATGGTGAAGATGAAGAAGGCCGATAAATGGTTTCCTGAGAAGCAACAAACGGGACCGACAGACCATGTAGAGATGAACAAAATTATAGCTTATATTGAAGAACATTATTCTGAGGACATCTCGCTCAAATCCATGTCAGAGTTGATACGAATGGATGCCAGCTATATAAGTGACTTATTCAAGAAAAAGACAGGGAAAACGTTGACGAATTATATTCAAGAGCGGCGTATTCAGGCTGGAAAAATGCTGCTTGCAGAGACGAAGCTAACGATTAGTGAGATTGGGCAGCAGGTGGGCTTTGAGAACGATAATTATTTTATTAAAATTTTCAAAAAGTGGTGTGGCGTCACGCCAAATGAATTTCGCAAAGAACCAAAAAACGTTCTATAGTTTCCCAAATGTAGTTCATCCCCCAGAATCCGCTCTGATGATAAAGTTATAGACGTAGAGCACAACACATAATCCTTCCAAGGGGGAAGATATCGATGAAGAAAAAGTGGTATCCTGCAGTGCTTTCTGTCTTATTAGCAGGTACGATGCTGGCTGGTTGTGGTACTAGTGGAAGTAATGATGCGCAGGGCAGTGCAAATGGACAAAAAGCAAAGGAGAAAATAAAGCTTACGATGTGGGGGGCAGTTCCTGCAGAAGCCGGGCCTCAAGCTGTAATTGATAACTGGAATAAAGATAATCCAGACATTCAAGTCGAGTATATCCGTAATGTAAATGACGATGCTGGAAACTTAAAGCTGGATACTGCCTTGATGACCAATCAAAACATAGACCTTTTCATGAACTACGATCTTGCTCATTTACAAAAACGTATGGATGCAGGTGTTGCCTTGGATCTAAGCACGAAGACAGATTATGATATCGACAGCCAGATCGGCGAGGACGCAGCGATGTGGAAAATCAATGATAAGTACTATGGGATTCCTACAAAGAAAAACATGGCGTTTGTATGGTTGAACAAAGATATGCTGGATGCAGCAGGATTACCGATTCCTGCGGTGGACTGGACCTGGTCAGATCTTGAGGAGTATGCGAAGAAGCTAACGAAGCCTGGTGTGTACGGATTATTGCAGGCAGATTCCTCCTTCCCAACAACGATGGACGGTACGCTTGCTGGAATGGGTGTGAAACAGGCGGATGGTACTTCAAACTTTGGGAATGATCTATGGAAAGAACACCTGGAAATATTGCATAACATGATGTTCGTGGACAAATCCACACCGGAATATGGCGAGCAACTGACCAGTAAAATGCCGGTTGACACCATGTTCCTGCAAGGCAAAGCGGCAATGCTGGCAGCAGGTGAGTTTATTTTCCGAAATGCGAACAACTTGAAAGACTATCCGCATGATTTCAAAACCGCGTTCGCCGCTATTCCAAAAGTGAATAAAGATCAAAAGGATTATAAATATTCGGGCGGTGTGGGTGACATGCTTGCTCTTAATGCGAAATCCAAGAACCTGGATGCAGCTTGGGAGTTCGCAAAATGGTATGCGGATGGCGGTATGCTGCCAATGGCAAGCGGTGGTCGTATTCCAGCCTCTAAGAGTGTAGATAGTAAGGAAGCAATGAGCCTTCTCATGAAGGGTGTAGAAGACAAATATGATACAGATTCAATGAATAAAATTGTATTCGGCAAATTCCCGTCCTTCCAGCTAAATGTAACTCAACAAGCCATTGATGCACGTAAAGAAGAGTATGAAAAATACTTCTTAAATAAGCAAGATATTGAAACCACGATGAAGAATATGCAAACCCGTTCGCAAGAGTTATTGAAATAATGAAATAGTTAGCACAAAAGAGAAGGAGGAAGATTTCTTCGTTCTTCTCTTTCGTGTACCCATTTTTCAGCATACGAAAGGCGGCGATACCGTGAAGCGGAGAAGCTGGATGGACAGACAAGGCTGGATCGGCATGACCTTTATTCTTCCGAATATGATTGGTATTCTCTTATTCTTTATTATTCCTGCAATCTATTCCTTTGTCCTCATGTTTACGAATTATCAATTTTCAAATCCGAATTGGCAATTTACTGGGCTGGATAATCTCAAACGATTGTTCCATGACGATAATTTCTATGCCTCGATCAAATATACGGTGATATTCCTGATATCGGTTCCAGTATCGATGGTGCTCGCATTTATTGTAGCGCTATTTCTAAACCGCAGTGTGTATCTTAAAGGCGTATTACGTGGAATGTTCTTCCTACCGTATATCTCCAGTGGAGTAGCCGTTGCATTTGTTTGGATGCTGCTATTTCAGCCTTCACAGGGACCCATCAATGAAATGCTTCGCTGGATTGGCATAACATCGCCGCCAGGATGGTTTGCGGATACGGAAACCGCAATGTATGCCATTGATATCGTACAAATCTGGCTGATGCTTGGCTACAATATGATCATATATTTAGCTGCATTACAGGAAATTTCGACAGAACAGCTGGAGGCTGCTCGGATCGATGGTGCAAGCACATTCAAAACAACATGGAAAATTGTATGGCCTCTTGTTAGTCCCACAACTTTCTTATTAATGATTACCGGATTAATTATGACGATGAAATCGTTCTCGATTATTCAAGCCATTACGGCTGGAGGTCCTAGCGGAAGTACGACGGTCTTATCACTATTCGTTTATAAAACAGCATTCAGTTATTACGATATGGGATACGCTTCAGCCATTTCATGGTTCTTGTTCGCCGTCATTCTCGTCATTACAGTCATTCAGTGGATCGGCCAAAAGCGCTGGGTTCATTACTAAATGATCCCACAAAGTGAAGCTTTGCGGGGGGCCCCGAAACCATAATTTAAAGGAGCAGGCGGTATGAATGAAAAAGCAGGAAACATGAAGGTGAAACTGCCAGTAACGATCATCATGTTTGTTCTAGGACTATTTATGATTGTGCCTTTCCTATGGATGCTCAGTACATCCTTTCAGACACCTGCCGAGGTGTTTAATAAATGGCTGCCTTCATCTCTCAACTGGAGCAATCATATTCGGGTGTGGACAGGAAGTCATGATTTTGTTCCGTATTATTTAAATTCACTTAAGATTTCGATTATTGGAACTGTGGGGGCGGTGTTTCTATCTGCCCTTGCCGCTTACGGATTTTCACGTACTTCGTTCAAAGGTCGAGATGGACTATTTGTCATATATCTATCTATGATGATGGTTCCACCTCAGGTACTTTTTGTTCCAAAGTTTATCATGTTTAACTGGGTTGGGATTTACAATACGCATTGGGCGCTGATCCTACCCGCCATGTTCTCAATCTTCGGTGTATTTATGCTTCGGCAGTTCTTTATGAGCATCCCCAAGGAAATTACGGAATCTGCTTTTTTAGATGGGGCGGGGCATTATAAGATATTTTTCCGCTTAATTCTGCCATTAGCGAAGCCAGCAATAGCAACGTTTGCTATTCTCGATTTCTCCTGGCAATGGAATGATTATGAGAATGCGCTTGTATTCTTGCAAAGCCCTAAACTATATACCATTCCGCTTGGATTGCAGAATTTTATTCTTGAGAACAATGTGGACTACAACGGGATGATGGCTGCTTCATCGGCTGCGATTATTCCAATGATTATTATCTTCTTTGTGGGTCAGAAATACATTATTCAAGGGATTTCAAGTTCGGCTGTGAAAGGCTAACTATAGGAGGGGTACTAACATGAGAACAGAAACGGTTAAATCCGATGTAACAGTGGTCGGTGGTGGACTTGCAGGAATGAACGCGGCGATCGCTGCAGCGCGCCTAGGGTTGAAGGTAGCACTAGTGCAGAATCGTCCTGTACTTGGTGGTAACTCGAGTTCAGAGGTTCGGGTATGGGTATGTGGTGCAACAGGACATGGTGTAAATCGATATGCACGTGAGACAGGCATTATGGGTGAGTTATTCATCGAGAATCAATACCGGAACCCGGAGGGAAATCCATACTTATGGGATCTAACCTTACTCGAAGCCGTGAAGGCAGAGTCGAATATCAGCCTGTTCCTAAATACCGATGTACGCGAAGTGGAAGCGGAAGGTGAGGCAGAGGATCGGACGATTCGCAGTGTGATTGGTTGGATGATGGGATCTGAGCGGTTGATTACGTTCAAGAGTGAGGCGTTCATCGATTGCACGGGCGATGGTTTGGTTGGCTTCCTGGCAGGAGCTGATTTCCGATTAGGACGTGAAGCCCGCCATGAATTTAATGAGGAATGGGCACCTGAAGTGCCTGATAACATTACATTAGGCAGTACATTATTGTTTTATACACAGGATACAGGAAAACCGGTACGTTATGTTGCTCCATCGTTCGCGAAGGATATTACAACAACGTCGATTCCGATCCGTCGGGTCATTCGGAGTGGAGATTCAGGTTGTCACTACTGGTGGATTGAGTGGGGTGGTGAGCTTGATACGGTGGATGAGAATGAACGTATACGTGATGAGCTATCCTCTGTTATTTATGGGATTTGGGATTACATTAAAAACTCAGGTCATTTTGATGCCGAAAATATGACGCTGGAGTGGGTTGGCTCAATTCCGGGTAAACGTGAATACAGACGGTTTGTTGGCGATACGATCTTAACGCAAAATGATATTCTTGCGCAGCGTGAATTTGCAGACCGGATTGGATTCGGAGGATGGTCGATTGATCTGCATCCACCGCAAGGGATGTACGCAGAAGAGAGCGGCTCGAAACATCTGCATGCGGATGGGATTTATCATATTCCATTTAGTTCGCTCTATTCGAAGAATGTGCGAAATCTACTCTTCGCGGGTCGGAATATCAGCGCATCTCATGTGGCTTTTGGAACAACACGCGTCATGGCAACCTGTGCGATCATGGGTGAAGCGGCTGGAGCAGGTGCAGCATTATCCGTCATCAAAGGTGTAACCCCTCGTGAAATTCGCAAGCAGTATATGCATGAATTGCAACAGGTGATGTTAAAGCAAGATGCTTCGATTATTGGATTGCGCAACGAAGATCCACTGGACCTCGCCAGAAAAAGCGAGATTCATGCATCCAGCACGATGAATGGTATACTGCTGGATCGTCCAGCCGAAGCTTATGAGCTTTCTCATGACGTAGGAATTTTGTTTCCGGTTGAAGGAAATATCCTTGGGTTGAAGCTGCTTGTGTCAGCAAGTACTCAGTCAGAGCTGACCGTTGAGCTATGGACGACTGGGCGTGCGGAAAATTACGTTCCAGCAGAGTGTAGACAGGTTGATGTTGTAATAGTACAAGCTGGAGAGCAGCAATGGATTGATGTTCCGGTACAAGAGGAGCAGTGGAGTTCAATCGGCGAATGTAATATCTTCGCTATTATTCGAGCTAATGAGCATATTCAATTGCATATTTCAGAAACCCCAATCACAGGTGTTATTACATTTGAGCGAGGCGTTAAACCTGTAGTCGATTCAGCGCTGGAGGATCATCAGCCAGATCAGCCGGTGATGGAGTGGAGCATGAAACAGCTTGTACGCAGGCATTTCTGCTTTGCGGTAGAAACATCCGCATATGCTGCATCCAAAGTCACTGACGGGTATGTTCGACCTTTTGCAGGGCCACATAGCTGGGTTTCTGAGCCGATGACTGCTGGTAGAACGGAGTGGGTAGAGGCGCGTCTCCCGGATGCTGCTTCAGTCTCTGAAATTCATTTTACCTTTAACGATGATGTTAATGAGGATCTTATCAACTTACATCACCATGAAACGCCATTTCTAGTGATTCCTGAACTAGTAAAGGCTTACGATGTAGAGTTACTCATTGATGGCGTGTGGCAAGTCATGTTCCGCGTCAAAGACAATCATCGCCGGAAGAACGTACATCGTTTAGAGAAGCCTGTCCTTACGGATGCTGTTCGGATCGTTATTCATGAAACTAACGGAGGAGAACGTGCAGAACTCGTGGAAATGCGGATATATTAAGAAGAAACGGCTTAGCCGTCCTTATAGGGACAGTATCCGTTTCTGCGAGAAATACAAAATATATAGGATAACGTAAAACTTATACTTTTTTGTATTTTTAAATAGAGATCATTTATAGATGATCGCTCTTGGAGGGAAGCCGTCAGGCTTCCCTTTTCTTGTTTTTTAGATTACACTAGTCAAACGATATTTTTATATAAAGGAGACAGCTAATGACCACGAATACTAATGGCCGTCCCCCTGAGGCCGTATACATTCATATTCCTTTTTGTACCAATAAGTGCTTTTATTGTGATTTTAATTCCTACGTTCTCAAGGATCAGCCGGTTATGGATTATCTCCAAGCCTTGGATCGAGAAATGGAGCTGACCGTCAAGAACACTCCACCGGGAGTTATCAAAACGATCTTTGTCGGCGGTGGTACCCCAACAGTACTGAAGCCGGATGAGATGGCTTATTTTCTAAAATCAGTTCGGACACATTTCCCAAACTGGGATAAAGATATCGAGTTCTCTATGGAAGCAAATCCGGGAACTACGGATATAGATAAGTTGACGGTTATGAAAGAAGGCGGCGTGAATCGGGTGAGCTTTGGTGTTCAGGCGTTTCAGAACGAACTCCTTACGGGTATTGGCCGGATTCATAATGTTGACGATGTATACCGCAGCTTGGAGAATGCTCGTGCTGTTGGTCTTAACAACCTGTCGGTTGACCTTATGTTTGGTTTGCCGAACCAAACTGTAGAGATGCTGGGCGAAAGTATTCGTAAGGCCTTGGAGCTTGATTTACCCCACTATTCTATTTACAGCTTGAAGGTGGAGGAGAACACTCTTTTTCACACCCTATTTAATAAGAACAAACTTCCTCTTCCTAATGAAGAAGATGAACTGCAAATGTACCTCTTGTTGATGTCATCTATGAAGGAAGCGGGCTATAACCAATACGAAATCAGTAACTTCGCAAAACCAGGTATGGAGAGTCGTCACAATATCACTTACTGGCGTAATGAAGATTATTATGGTCTTGGAGCAGGTGCACATGGATATGTGGGTCGCCAGCGTCATATTAATGTTAAGGGTGTAAATCCTTATGTTGAAGCAACACGTAAAGGCCTGCCTCGATTAGACGCATATCCAATCACTGAAGCAGAAGCGATGGAGGACTTTATGATGGTTGGCTTACGTATGCATGAAGGCGTCTCTAATGAGGCTTTTCAAGCGCAATTTGGGCGTTCGATAGAGGATGTATTTGCGAAATCCTTGCATAAGATGCTGCATGCGGGTCTACTTGAGCACGAAGAGGGGACTTACCGACTCAGCAAGCAAGGGATCCTTTTCGGGAACGATGTTTTCGCGGAATTTGTAGGCGCACTGACAGAAGTTTAATTTTAAAACACCCCTTGAATTGTAATTCACTCTGTTGTATATTTATTCATATTATCAACAGAGGGGTGAATTAAAGTGCTTGCCAAGACGGAAATGATCCGCCATTCGTCTCCAGCAGGAGACGCACAGGTGATTTGCAGAAATGCTGTGATAGAAGATGTTGAACCGTTGTATCTGATGATAGAAGAATACGCACAGCGCGGGATCATGTTGCCCCGTTCCAGGCAGGCGCTGACACGCCAGATCGATCAATTCGTTGTTGCAGAAATTGGCGGCAGATTCGTTGGCTGTGGGTCACTCTTCAGACTCGGGAATGATCTTGTAGAGATTCGCTCGATCGGTCTGAATGACGAAGGTAAGGGCAAAGGTGTCGGCTCAATGATTTTAGAGAAGTTGGTTGAGGAAGCCAGAAACCAGAAAATCCCTAAGGTTATGGCACTAACCTACGCCGTAGATTTCTTTCTTAGAAACGGATTCGAAGTCGTTGAGAAAGAGATTTTTCCCGAAAAGGTATGGACAGATTGCGTGAATTGTAAAAAGCAGCATGCCTGCGATGAAATAGCAGTACTTAAGATGCTGAACTGACTTGACAATGTCAATGTCAGTTTGGTATTTTTGTATTAGTGGTTAGCACTCATCTGAGTCGAGTGCTAACGAATCGGAGCCAACAGCCGATAGGAGGGGATAACATGTTAACTGATCGCCAGAGAATGATACTAAATGCAATTGTAGATGATTATATTTCATCGGCAGAACCAGTAGGATCTCGCAGCATTTCTAAACGGGGTGATGTAGGGTACAGCCCTGCAACAATTCGAAATGAAATGGCTGACCTAGAGGATTTGGGTTATCTCGAGCAGCCTCATACATCGGCGGGGAGAATACCTTCCCATAAAGGATACCGATATTATGTGGATCATTTGGTACCGTGGAATTCCGCCGAAACGGCAGAGATGGGCACGATCCGCGCTTTTTTTGCCGAGAAGCTGAATGCGATGGAGCAGGTAATCCAACATGCGGCGATGATTCTTTCCAATATGACGAATTACACTTCCATCCTTCTGGGACCGGAGGTTTTTCATACATCATTGCGTCATTTTCAGTTGTTACCACTAGATGATAAAACCGCTGTAGCGATTATTGTTACAAGTACGGGTCAAGTTGAGAACCGTACGGTGAACATTCCACCGGAGATATCCGTTTCCGAGATGGAGAAAGTGGTTAACCTACTGAATAGTAAGCTGGTCAATGTACCACTCTATAAGCTGAAGACTCGGCTGTATTCCGAGCTTGGCGAGGAAATGCAGCGTCACATCTCACATTATGAAGAATTAATGCAAGTGCTAGACATTGCGCTGGAAAGTGATCAAGAGCAGCGTATCTATCTTAGTGGAGCGACGAATATGCTTACACAGCCTGAGTTCAAGGATGTTGACAAGGTGAAAAGCATTCTTGATCTGCTGGAAGAGACGCCTACATTGCTTAAAATGCTGGCCCCTACAACAGGCGGCACAGGTATCCAGGTCCGAATAGGGACGGAGAACAATCATGAAGCGTTCGCTAACTGCAGTCTGATCACCGCCACTTATTCTCTTGATGGGCAGGCACTGGGGAGCATTGGTATCCTTGGTCCGACACGAATGGAATATGCAAGAGTGATGGGGATCTTGGGCATTTTATCCCGAGATTTGACAGCGATGCTGGCACACTGGTATAAGTGAACAGAGTCAACATTGATTACGTGAATGATTTTAATGAATGATTTTAAGGAGGTGAAGACAACTTGAAAAAGGAACAAGTTCAAGATGCTAATGAATTCAAAGATGATTTGATAAATGAGGAACCTGAGGCTGATGTAGCTTCGGAAACCGACTCATTTACGGCAGAAGAAATTAGTGAAGGTGCTTCAGACACAGGTTCGGAGGTAAAACGTCTGCAGGATCTCGCTGATGAATATCAAGGACGTGCGCTGCGTGCGCAGGCTGATTTCGATAACTTCCGTCGTCGTACTCAGAAGGAGAAAGAAGAGTTGGCTCAATATGCCACCTCCAAGCTCGTGACTGAATTGCTTTCAGTACTGGACAATTTTGAGCGTGCTTTAGTGACTACTCCTAGCAGCCCAGAATCCGAAGCTTTCGTGAAGGGTGTTAATATGATTTTCCGTCAGCTAGATGGGGTATTGAAGTCCGAGGGACTTACGGCTATGGAAACAGTAGGACAGCCTTTTAATCCTGAATACCATCAGGCTATTATGCAGGTGGAGAGCGAGGAGTACGAAGAGGGTATCGTAACGGAAGAGGTCCAAAAGGGATACCTCCTGAAAGATAAAGTCCTTCGTCCTGCTATGGTCAAAGTCAGCATGTAATCTGTATATATAGGACGGGCAGTATCTGTCCACCATGTACCAATCGAATTTTTTAAATATTTTATTATTTTAATGAGCGAATGCTCCATATACCTTTAGAGGAGGCAAATTATTGTGAGTAAAGTTATCGGTATTGACTTAGGAACCACGAACTCTTGCGTTGCCGTAATGGAAGGCGGCGAAGCCGTTGTAATTCCAAACCCAGAGGGCGCACGTACAACCCCTTCGGTGGTAGGTTTTAAGAAAGACGGCGAGCGTATCGTCGGTGAAACAGCTAAACGCCAAGCAATTACTAACCCTGATCGTACGATCAGCTCTGTTAAACGTCACATGGGTACTAACCATAAAGAAAGCATCGATGGTAAAGACTATTCCCCACAAGAAATTTCAGCAATGATTCTTCAAAAGCTGAAATCCGATGCAGAAGCATATCTTGGCCAAACTGTTACTCAAGCAGTTATCACAGTTCCTGCTTATTTCAATGACAGCCAACGTCAAGCTACTAAAGATGCAGGTAAAATTGCAGGCTTGGAAGTTTTGCGTATTGTGAATGAGCCAACAGCTGCAGCTTTGGCATATGGTCTGGAGAAATCCGA
This sequence comes from Paenibacillus sp. B2(2019), assembly GCF_008370385.1. Taxonomy (NCBI): domain Bacteria; kingdom Bacillati; phylum Bacillota; class Bacilli; order Caryophanales; family Paenibacillaceae; genus Paenibacillus; species Paenibacillus sp. B2(2019). Next base: position 148,597 of record NZ_VTZR01000028.1, on the reverse strand, counting down.
AGATCAAACTATCCTTGTCTATGACCTTGGTGGCGGTACGTTCGACGTATCTATCCTTGAACTGGGCGATGGATTCTTTGAAGTAAAAGCTACAAGCGGCGACAACAAACTTGGTGGCGATGACTTTGACCAAGTGGTTATGGATCATCTGGTATCCGAATTTAAGAAAGAGCAAGGTATTGATCTGAGCAAAGATAAATCTGCTGTACAACGTTTGAAAGATGCAGCTGAAAAAGCGAAGAAAGAATTGTCGGGCGTACTGACAACCACTATTTCTCTTCCGTTCATCACTGTAGTTGACGGAGTGCCTCAGCATTTGGAGATCAACTTGACTCGTGCGAAGTTTGATGAGCTTACTGCTGGTCTAGTAGAACGTACTTTGGGACCAACTCGTCAAGCATTGTCTGATGCTGGTATGACGCCTGCAGACCTTACCAGAATCGTTCTGGTTGGTGGTTCTACACGTATTCCTGCTGTACAAGATGCAATTAAGAAGCTTACAGGTAAAGATCCACACAAAGGTGTGAATCCGGATGAAGTTGTAGCTCTTGGTGCTGCTGTTCAAGCGGGTGTATTGACTGGTGATGTTAAGGACGTTGTATTGCTCGACGTAACTCCGCTTTCCCTCGGTATCGAAACTGCAGGCGGCGTGTTCACGAAGATGATCGAGCGTAACACTACAATTCCTACAAGTAAATCCCAAGTATTCTCGACCTTTGCTGACAACCAACCTAGCGTTGAGATTCACGTGCTACAAGGTGAGCGCCAAATGGCGAATGGCAACAAAACATTGGGACGCTTCATGCTGAACGAGATTCCACCAGCACCACGTGGCGTACCACAAATCGAAGTTTCTTTCGATATTGATGCCAACGGTATCGTGAATGTGTCTGCAACTGATAAAGGCACTAACAAGAGCCAAAAGATCACTATCACTTCTTCCAGCGGTCTGAGCGACGCAGAAGTAGAACAAATGATGAAGGATGCCGAGCTTCACGCTGAGGAAGACCGTAAGCGTAAAGAATTGGTAGAAGCGAAGAACAGCGCTGACCAACTCGTGTATTCCACTGAGAAAGTGATCAAAGATCTTGGTGATAAAGCTGATGCTTCCGAAGTTGAAAAAGCAAACGAAGCTAAAGATAAAGTGAAAGCAGCACTTGAAACTGACAATCTTGAAGAAATCAATGCAGCTACAGAAGCATTGACTGAGATTGTACAACAGTTGTCCATGAAGCTGTACGAACAAGCTGCTCAAGCAGAGCAAGGTGCTGAAGGTGGCGCTGGAGCTGCTGAAGGCGCTCCTAAGAAAGACAATGTAGTTGACGCTGATTATGAGGTTGTTGACGAAGATAAGAATCAAGGGTAACCTTAAACGATAAGTGTATAGGGCGTAACTGATAAATTCTTATATAGTTAAGAAGGGAAGGTCAAAACCGGGTCATCCCGTGTTTTGACTTTCCTTTTGTAATATCAGTTTGCACACTCTTCGCGAATGCGCCTTCTGATATTGTAAGAATAAACATCTGCTGGAACTGGATGGTCAGATCCTGGGGTTTTATCGTATAATGGTTTCTTTGGCAGGTAAATTAGGAATTTGAGTATGTAATGTACGGAGGTGAAAGCAGTGGCAGATAAACGCGATTATTATGAAGTGCTTGGCCTCAGTAGAGATGCTTCAGACGACGAGGTGAAGAAAGCGTACCGGAAATTGGCGCGCCAATATCACCCAGACGTGAATAAAGCAGATGACGCTGAAGCTAAGTTTAAAGAAGTAAAAGAAGCTTACGATGTTCTTAGCGACGGACAACAGCGAGCTAGATATGACCAATATGGCCATATTGATCCTAACCAAGGTATGGGCGGCTTCGGAGGCGGCGGTGGCGACTTCGGAGGATTAGGCGATATCTTTGATATGTTCTTTGGCGGCGGCGGACGTCGTGATCCTAACGCACCACAGCGTGGTGGGGATTTGCAGTATACGATGACCATTGAATTCAAGGAAGCGGTATTCGGTAAAGAAACTGATATCACTATTCCACGTACGGAAACTTGCGATACCTGCTACGGCTCCGGGGCTAAACCGGGTACTAAACCAGAGACTTGTTCCACTTGTCATGGTAGTGGGCAACAGGAATTCGTACAGAATACACCACTAGGACAGATGCGTAATCGTCGTCCATGTTCACATTGCAGTGGTACAGGTAAGATTATTAAGGAAAAATGTACGACTTGTAGCGGACAGGGTAAAGTTAAGAAGCAGCGTAAGATTCATGTACGCATCCCTGCCGGTGTCGATGACGGTGCGCAGCTGCGCATGACTGGCGAAGGCGAGGGCGGCTTACGCGGTGGTCCTGCTGGAGACTTGTATATTGTCATCCGTGTCAAATCGCATGATTTCTTCGTACGTGAGAACGATGATATTATGTGCGAGGTTCCACTTACATTTGCACAGGCTGCACTTGGCGATGAGATTGAGATTCCTACCTTAACGGAAAAAGTGAAGCTGAAGATTCCTGCGGGAACGCAGACCGGTACTTTCTTCCGCCTTAAAGGTAAAGGTGTTCCACGTCTACGTGGATCTGGCCAAGGTGACCAGCATGTTAGAGTCATTGTTGTGACACCTAGCAAGCTGAATGATGAGCAAAAAGATTTGTTGCGACAGTTCGCCTCTCTAAATGGAGAAAACACACATGAGCATGAGCAATCTTTCTTTGATCGTGTGAAGCGTGCGTTCCGCGGGGACTGATATTTCTAACTTCATTAATTGAGTAAATAAATAATACAGCAGAGCAGCGATCCTCCCGTTATTTTGGGATCGCTGCTCTGCTTTTTTGATTAAGGCAGTTTGCTCATGTCGATTGTTAGTAGGGACAAGCTAGCCAATCTCATACGGTGCTTTTCATGCCAATAGCGACTATGGGGTCCGTTAGCATACCAAATATCGCATAATCCAGCGTTTAAGGTCATCTGAGTCCGATGACTGACTCGGAAACGCAAATGTGACCTATAGACGAAAAAGCCCCAGCAGTCATTGGCTGCTGGGGCTTTCTTTTAAAGTGCAACTAGATGTTGTTCGAAGAACGTAGGTCCTCAAGCACACGGCTCAGAATTGTTGCTGCTTGTGCACGAGTCAGTGTACCTTGTGGATTGAAGCTGTCCGCAGTAACACCTTTGAGATAACCTTTGGTTACAGCATAGGCTACAGCGTTGCGTGCCTCCGCAGCGATGTTATCCGCATCCTTAAAGCTTAAAGGTGTCTTGGCTACTGTAAGATCAGCACCAAGAGCCTTAGCGATGATAAGAGCTGCTTCCTCGCGAGTCAGCACATCACGAGATCCACTTTCTTTGATGCGAGTACTCCAAGTGTCACCTTTTCCAAGTAGACGGTCGAAGAGCGTTAGAAGCTCTGCCTGATTTAAAGTGTCAGCAGGCTTAAAGCTGCCATCGGCTCCTTTGCCGGCAATGATACCATGTGAAGCAAGGATTTCGATATCGGTTTGAGCCCAGTGTGTGCCAATATCTTTAAAGCTTATTTTTCGGGATGCTGCACTGTAAGAACCGTCACCAGTAACATTAAACTGTAGAATCCCTTCTTTAGAGATAGAACCAGGTAGTAGATAGGACCATTTATGATCCTTTGATTCTACATAAGCGGCAGTCTTTCGTGCATCATGAAGACTGCTGGCCTTTAGATTAAGCTGAAGGATGATCGGCTTTCCGGTTGTCCAACCATTTTTGATAGTGAGAATGGAAGAACCGATATTTATTGCTGCTGAGCTACCTGCTAAAACTGCTGTGTTGCCTGCATCTGTTAGGCTAATCGTAAGGGTCAAGCCGTTGCTGTTGATGAAATCCGGAAGAGTCGCCGCTGGAATAAGTACATTGAACCCACTACCGTTTAGGCGGAGTGCATACTCTGATTTCTTTAACTGCTCGGCTTGGGCCGGGGTAAGAGAAATAACAACTTGGCTATATTTATTGAAGCTTACATCGCTAAGATCAAGAACAGAAGTTTTATCTTTTGCATTCTGGATCGAATTGGCTAATGCAGTGTCTAAGATGTTGAACACCGCTGAAGGCTTGCCACCTGCTGGATCTGCAGTCTCTACTAGCTTCCCAGATTTCAATGCGATTCCAGAAGCGGGAGCACTGGTTGCTGTTGGTACATACGAATCAGGTGATGGAGTTGGTGTTGGCTTCGGTGTTTCAGGTGTCTTAACACTTACGCTTACCGTTCTCACACCAGATGGGATTGTTGATGTTGTAGCATCATTCCAGATCTGCACATCATACAGCTCGAGGGAATAGGCTCCTTCTACTGTAGGTTTGAAGGTTATTTTGCCTAGTGAGCCTGAGCCGTGATAAGCACCACCTGACAGATTGACGCTATACTGTGTCAGTTTGCGGCCGTCTTCTAGATCATAGGTTTGTGAGAATTCTGTAAGTGGAATACCTGAGAAATTCTCCTCTTGATACGTAGCCAGTTGTACGCTTGGCTGGATCGTTGGTGTTTCGAGAGAATCATCGTAGATGACAGCGAATGAAGCCCCATAGACGCCATAAACCTCATCAGTCACGGAATACCCTAGATCAACGGTTACCGGTTGTCCCACATCAATGGTGGCTGCAGATAGAGACGGAGTTACATTGAAAATACCATCTCCTGTGCTATAAAGCAGTCGCTGAACATAATCATCGTCGTCTGCGCCGTTACCTACTTTATCAACCACATAGATTTTGTACTCATTAAGCCCCTCGTTAACAGGAACGTCAATGGAAAAAGCACCATTACTTGCAATTACTCCACCGAATTTATAAGTATTTCCATCATAATGTTTACCTTCGGCGTACACGGTAAACCAGTTTCCAATAGGTTGTGTATTAGAAATATAATAGGCCATTAGGTCATCATCAATAAAACCGCTGATTTGAGCCGCACCAGGATCGGTTGGCGCTTCACGTTCATACTCCTCAAGTGTGATGCCGGAAACTAATGGCTTCTCGGTATCAATTGTGAACTCGGTCTTTTGATTCTCGAGCAGTTGCCCATTAGGAAGCACAGGAGTGATGTAGTAATGACCATCTGCTAAAGTGGACTTGGCGGAGGTCTCCAGGTCTGTTAACGTTCCATCCCAATTTGTAATCTCGTAAACGCCACGATAGACCTTTTCATCGATAGAATAAACTTCACCTAAAACTGTCGCAGGAGCATCTATTGGAGAGGCTACGAAACTTATGCCATCCAGTTCTTTATTGACAGAGAAGGTAAAGGTGGTGTCGTCTGAGCGTCCATCGCCATTAGGAGAAATCTGTGGACTTTCAAAAGAAAGCTGATTAACAGGCTCTAAGTTGAATTTATCGCCGACAAGTGCATTAAAGGGAAGACGAAGAGTTTCAGTATCAGAGGTTAGGAACAGGATCCCTTCATATGCACCCTCTTTTGCTGTGTCAGATACCTTTAGTGTAAATTGTGCATATTGATCTACACCTGAGGTAACGCTGTTTGGTGCAATATTAATACTAATGTCACCAGGCGCTTCTGTAAGCCATTCGGTGGAAAGAGTATAGGTTGATTCATTCCCATTAAAGTCTTCCACATAGACTGATTTCGTTACGCTAGCTCCTTTTGGGAGCAGGCCAAAGGACAAGGAACCTGTGTAATAAGGGATTTCTACAGTCCCAGGAAGGCCGCTAATTAAGCTCTCCCCAACTTTAGCGATAGATTCAGCTTTTGCTGATTTCTCCAAATTAATTAATCCGGCACCTTGTTGATATAGTGAGTAAGCATCCCCATCACGGTTAAAAATAGGATCCGCATTGTTCATCAGCAACGCTTTAATATCATTTGGCTTAAGATCAGAGTTTTCACTCAGTAGCAAAGCTACAGCCCCTACAGCATGTGGGGTTGCCATGCTTGTACCGCTTTTTAAGCCATAAGCATGTTCGTAATCCCCACTCCAGCTAGGAATTGTGGAGTTGATATTTACTCCAGGAGCTACAACATCAGGTTTGATTAGATAATCCGGCATCCCCGGGCCCATAGAGCTGAAGTTTGCTAACTGATCTACTTCAAGCCCTATATAGTAACTGATAATATCTTTAGCAGCATCCAATTGAGCTTTTATCTTTTTCCCATCTGCTTGAGTAATTCCGTAGGTAGGAATGTAAATCCCGGGCGCACCAAGGGTGGGACTGATTTCACCAGCAGCATTATTAGCAATTAGGACAAGCTTGGCTCCAGCTGCTTTGGCATTTAGAGATTTATCTCCGAAACTCAGCACACCTCGATCGACAAGGACTACCTTATCTTTGACGTCCAAATTTGTGTAATCGGAAGTACCTCCAAGACCAGCGTAAACGATCTTACTGCCAGCAATATTATCAACTAAGTCTGGGGAGTAAGTTGCTAAGGTCCCTGGAATTTTTTTAACATCGCCAATATCAAAGAATGGGGTATTCACTGGGGTAGTAGAAGCACCTACACTAAGTGCGAGTTGAGATCCAGCAGGTTCGCCCAATGTTCCTACATCCGGTCCAGCGTTACCGGCGGCAACTACAACATTCACGCCCGACTTTATGGCGTTGTCTATTGCGATTGAACTTGCGGAATAGCTTTGGTTAACATCAGAGCCCAGGGAGAGGTTAATTATATCAGCTCCATCAGCGACCGCTTTCTCAATACCCGCGATTACAACCGCTGTTGGACCCGAACCGTAAGGGCCAAGTACGCGATACGCGTACAAATCTACCTCAGGTGCAACATCCAATATTGTACCTGCTACATGAGTGCCATGCGAGGTTTCATATGGGCTACCATTTTTTGGAGGGAAGTTGGCATCAGGAGGTGTTTCTGACGGATCATTATCCTGATCATAGGCATCGTAACCGCCCTTATAATTATCCTTTAATAAAGGGTGATTTTTATCGATGCCGGTATCGACAACGGCTACCTTTACTCCTTCTCCCGTGTAACCTAATGCATGTAGTCTATCCGCGCCTATAAGATTGCCACTGTCTGAATAGGAACGTGTAACAGGCAAAGTTGCTACCTCAACACTGTCTGCTAACGCATGTACTTCATCATTTGGATAAACAGCCGCAACGCCCGGAAGCTCTAGCAGCTTGTTTACTTGATTGGCTGGCAACGTAATGGAATACCCGTTAAAAATTTCACTGTATTCAAAACCGATGTCGGCATCGATTTTCTGCGCTGAGGAAATAAAGCTTTTATGCTCTGAGATAATTTTACTGCGTTGTAAGGAGACTGAGGATCGTAAAGAAGAAGTTTTAGCCTCATTTTCATACACACTGACTGGTTTATTAGTTAATTCCACAATTACGGATACTGGTGCTGAACCTTTGAGCACACCCGCGTAGTTATGAGGGGTCACACTTTGAGACTGTACATTATTAGCTAGGTTAGTTGATGTTTTAAGGGATGAGTTCGCAAATGCAGCGGATGGAAAAAGGACAGAAACAGCCAGTCCGAAGCTCGCCGCCCCAATACCAAATTTTTGAATAGAGTGTTTAAAGGTACGTTTCAAATAAGTTCATCCTCCCAAATGAATTTTTATATTGCAGTGTGTATCTGTAGTTCTCCTCCTCAGCGTAAAATGTAAAAAATTATGAAAATTAAATTTATTCTACAGCTATAACTTCAAATCGAATATACAACTTTAGCACTATATTGCAGGGAAGCGTCGAGGAAAATGTCGAATTCCCAGTAAATAAGTGGAGTATGAGAAAAAAAGGGCATAAAAGAAGTGAAATGAAGACAATATAAAGGAATGCAACAGATATCTGAATTTCAAGCGAGAGCGGGGATAAGATGTCGGAAAGATCTATTTTGGCTTATTTTAAAAGTCCTGAAGAAGCGGAGGGTGTTGCTCGTAAGCTCCGTGCACTTCGGGCCATTGAAATTTCCGTTGATCGCTTCAGTAGATATGGAGGCACGAGCTTTAGCTCAGGGGTAAACCCAGTGACAGGCAATGTTGCCAGAATGGACTCCATGACTGCTGAGCGTGCACACACAGGCATACTAGCTGCTGCTGATACCAGCGCCAGTGGGATGAGTCATGGCGGAGATGGAGGACCGACGGGTAGAGATATTTTACTTACGGTGATCTTGAATTCGGAGGCCCATGATCAAGCATTACGCTTAATTGAAGAAGCAGGCGGGATGATTTGAATAATAATTTTCTTAATAAGAAGGGAGACGATCGATACTATGGATAGAGAGAACTCGCAAATATTCTCAAAGACCGAGAAGATGAAAATGCTGTACGAGGCGAAGGCAGAGGACGTAGAGTTTTCAGCAGCGGAGGCAGATCTGGAGGATATCGAAGCCCAGGCCCGGGCTCTAGAAGCAGACAAACGTCAGCTGCATGAAATTATGAAAAAAGAATAGATGCTAAAAGCTAAGGCAGATACCTCACAATGTGGGGTATTTTTGCGTTCTGATGTGTATAATTAGGAGAATAGCCCAAGCAGGGGGGAGAATATGGACAACGTTATTTTATGGATAGGTTTAGCACTGCTTATCGCTTTCTTAACTTTTATGAATCAGAAGCAACTGTACTCTTCAAAAGTAAAACAGGCCTACCGTGAGCTGCGGGAGCTGACTGAAAAAGTTCGGCTGGAACGATCTGAGGCAAGCGATTTATACCGTTGGGAAGTAGAGTTAGCCGAGATGGAGAAACACCCGAACGAACTTAATAAACTGGATGCTGAGATTGGGCTTCGCCAGGCGTTTGTGATGTATTTGGAAAGACATAGTCCTCTGGATGCAAGACTTCCAAGTTTAAAGGAGGCTGCGTCCTATCAGAAGGATTCGGTATGGGGAATTAAGATCGGAGATTACGGATCCAAGAAATAAGGAAATGTACATATAAAAGACTATGTTTGCTGGACCGTTTGGTATGTGCATTTTGCAAGAGACAAATTAGTATTAATAGGAACTTGCTTCGAACCCTGGCTGGAATTACGGCTGGGGTTTTCCAAATTTATCATCACTTAGAAGTATCTCGATATTACTTGTCCCTCGTCAGAAATCGGCGTATAAACATCCGGGATGAAAGCTGGACTCTACCGAACGTTGGTGGGGTTATTTTTATTAGGAATTAGATGCATTTTAATGAAAATCATGTATTTCTCTCTGCGTGATAAGAGCGTATAATTGTTTAGATATACTTCATGATGACGCGACGAGTAACTTATAGATATCCAGGAGGAATTATTATATGGGAATGGTACACTCTCAGGGAGTTACCGATGAGCTTGTTGTCCGATCTTTAGAAAAAAATTTAGCGATTATAAGGTTTGATCTTGATCGACGAGTGGCTTATGTGAATGACGTTTTTGCTAGTTCGATGGGGTATAACAAAGAAGAGATGTATGGGATGCATCATAAAGAGTTTTGCTTTCCTCACTTTGTAAATAGCCCGGGCTATGAGCTGTTCTGGCAGGATCTTTTTTCAGGGAAAAGTGTCCAGGATAAGATCGAACGAATGGATGCAAAAGGAAATGCGGTATGGCTGGAAGCTACATATATGCCTGTCTTTGATGAAAATAATGAACAGGTCATTGGCGTATCTAAGATAGCGACTAATATCACGGATCGACAAAATAACATGAGTGTTGTGGTACAGCGGATGCAAGAGATGTCGGACAGCTTAAATCATAGAGCCGAGAAAGGCATTGAACGTAGTCAAGAACTATTGCTGAGTATCGATAAAATAGCCGAAGTATCCATTGAAAATACACAGACTCTAGCTAATCTGGAGACACAAGCGGTATCGATTCAGGGAATTGTACAAACTATTCGTAACATTGCTTCGCAAACGCAACTGTTAGCGCTTAATGCAGCAATTGAAGCGGCACATGCCGGGGAGTTTGGGCGTGGTTTTGACGTGGTTGCAAAAGAAGTTAGGAAGCTATCTTCCATGGTGCAGGATTCGATCATTCAAGTGAAAGATAGTGTGGATGCCATTACGCTGGAAATCAATAAGATCTCCAAAGGAACAAACCAGGTGCAAGAAAATATAGAAGCTAGTCAACAGCAGATTCAAATAGCCTTAGATGATTTCAATAATATCTCTTCCTCAGCCCAGGATTTAGATACACAAGCACGAGAGGTTATGAATATCATTTAATTTCTGTATGCTGTTAGCGTGAATATAAAGGAAAGCCAGTTCTCAGATTTATGGGGAGTGGCTTTTTGTGTTGCGAGTATAATTGCTATCTTTCATCTGTTATTACTAGCATCTATAGTTTATCCTCAGAAAAACGAACCTTTTCCAGAGATTGGTTGTCATATAGATATCACGGATAAGAAAGGAGGGAGAAAGATTTGGAGACTAATCGGGAATTATTCGAAGCCTACAACAAGGATGTATATCGGACCTGCTACTATATGGTGCATGACGCCGCGGATGCGGAGGACTTGACGCAGGATGTGTTCATTACCGTATTTCACACGAATCGTGAGAACGTAGAGCATTTGAAGGCTTGGATTATGAAAATAACGGTCAACCATTGCCTGAATCATTTGAAACGGAAGCGTACTTTACAACAAAAAATCTCAGACAATCTTTATTTATTTAAGAAGTCTCCTGAAATCCCTGTAGAACGATTGATTGAGCAGCGGGAGACGACAATGGAATGGGCGAAATATTTGAGCCAGCTCCCAGTCAAACTTCGGATGGTGATTACGCTTAGGTACATGCATGATTTCAGCTTGGCTGAAGTATCAGACCTGCTATCCATCCCGCTCGGGACGACCAAATCAAGGCTGCATAAAGGGCTAAAGGTATTGCGGAGAATTTTGCTGGAGGCTGGGGTTCAAATTGAACGGAAAGAGGGCGAATCTTATGAAAAAGTTGGAGAATATGCTGGAGCATCAGTTAAATGAGGGTCAAAGTGTAACATATCCTGATTTTGAAAGCATGTGGGAGAGAATTGAACATAAAAATACAACATCTTTTCACGCTCGGATGAGCAGTGGTAGCCAGAAACAGGGGAGAAACTGGAGCAAAATAGCACTTGTTTCATCGTTTTCAGTACTTCTAGCGGCGGCGCCAGTATATGCGGCAGTTCATTATAATTGGGATACAATGCTCCGTGAAAAAGGTGGTATTCAGGCGGCACTGGCACAAAACCTCGGTCAAAAGCTGGATCAATCGGTGACAAAGGACGGAGTGACGCTAAAGCTACATACCGCCATCGTGGATGAGAATCGAACGGTCATCTTATTCACATTGGATGTTGGACAACGACAGGACAGTGAAACTTGGCGTGTGACTGAGATGACCCTGAAAGGTACTGAGGGGGGAAATAGTTCTGGAGAGTACAATTATCTGAACTGGGACGAAAAGAACCAAATTTATAACGGTTATTTCGAAAGTGAATGGACACCAGAGCAGGACACCGTGAATGTTCAGCTAGTTACAAATGATATTCAGGCTTTTAGTGAACAATCGTTAGATTTGCCGCTGGATATTCACTCGACGGAGACACAGAGCTTCCCTATTGGACAGGAAGGGATGCGCAGCATAGAGGTGAAGCCATTTACCCAAGGTCAAGAGAAAATGTTATTCTCTTCAGCGATCATTTTTGATCAGCCAGAAGCAAAAGAATGGGCCTATCCAAATATTGTCGGGTACAAAAATGGAACGCTCATAAATTCGCTGCCTGGAGGTACTTTCGGTACACCAGGAGAAAAAGGGGAGTATACAGCGCAGCAATACTTTAAGGCGGAGGATGTTTCCGGTGGTCAAACGACTTATCAGCTGCAATATATGAAGAAAGAAAAAGATGTTAATGGACCACTTTCATTCGATCTTCAATTAAGTAAAAAGCAGATGGAGAGCGGGACGATAAAAACCAGTCTGAATCTGCCGCTCGAGGCAGGTGAGACTGATTACACGCTGGAGAATATGCTTGTGTCGCCTACTCAAATTCGAGTCACAGTTAGAAGTAAGGATATAGACAATGGCTTCCCTTATAAAAAGTATGCTCTTGAAGTAGCAGGCAAGACGCTTGAAGGGAATTTATGGAGATCTCCAGAGGGTGAGCCGGAGCTGACAGTGCTTCGTTTCGAACGGCCAGTCGACCTTGAAATTACGAAAGAGACTCCGATTACCTTTGTAGCTAAATATAAGGTGACTCAGCATGGCAGCTATAAAATTACCAATAATAATGATGACAAAATACCGCTTCTTTTAACGAACATCTCTCAAAAGAAACAGACGATTATCCAGCAACTCAACGGGTATCCGGTGAAGTGGACATACTATATGCAGGGATCCGATCTTTATGTAGAAACTGGAAGTGAAGATGCTCGCTTCGGTGGAATTAACCAGACACATATCGGGTTGGGTAAGGAGCGCATCCTAGGTAAACCGCTAACCGTCAATTTCGCGGGGGATGGAAACAACAAGGCCATTGATGTGTATAAGAATTTTAAAGGTACAGAAGCTACTATCTATATGTTCTACTATACAACTGATGATCCGGATAAAGAAACGAGAGTGCAGATCCAGTTATAAGAGTTAGAAGAAGCATAATTAAAGGAAATAGAATAACTTTTTTAGGGGATGAACCTTGTGTTCTTCCCTTTTTTTCGTATACAGTGAGTAGACGTTGTAAAGGTTTAGCTATGAATAATTAAAGGGGGGAAATGATGGAAGTCACTCGCTGTGCTTGGGTCAATGATGATCCTCTATATATTGCCTATCATGATGAAGAGTGGGGAAAGCCTCTGTATGGTGACCAAAAGCTGTTTGAATTGCTTATGCTGGAAGGGATGCAGGCAGGGCTGAGCTGGTACACGGTACTAAAAAAACGGGCGCGTTTCAGAGAGGTATTTGACGGATTTGATCCGAATAAGATTGTCCATTATGATGAAGCCAAAATTGCAGAGCTAATGTGTGATCCAGGGATTATTAGAAATCGATTGAAAATTGATGCTATCATTCGTAATGCGGGTGTGTATTTGCAAATTTGCGAGGAATATGGCAGCTTTGCAGAGTATCTCTGGAGCTTTGTCGGAGGTGTGCCAACTATTAATCATTGGAAGACTCGTGCAGATGTACCTGCTTCGACGGCTCAGTCTGATGAGATGAGTAAGGCATTAAAGAAGAAAGTCATGAAGTTTGTGGGTACTACAATATGCTATGCTTTTATGCAGGCATCGGGGATGGTGGATGATCATTCGCTCAACTGCTTTTGTAGGCGTAAAGAGGACGTCGCAGGTCGTTGAGCTGTAGTTTGGCGTTACACCAATAAGAAATGTTATACTATGAAGCGAATGCTTTCGAAGCGAGTTTTGCACGAAGTAAATCAATGAAGCAAATGCTCACAAAACTAAGCCTATGCTTTCGAAGCGAGTTTTGCACGAAGTAAACCAATGAAGCAAATGCTCACAAAACTTTTAGGAGGATTACATAAAGATGTTATGGCATGAAGTGACGATACATACAACAGAAGAAGCACAGGAAATGATTTCGAATTTTTTATATGAAGCTGGTGCGGGTGGGGTTTCTATCGAGGAATCCGGCACACTGAATAAAGAACGGGATACACGTTACGGTGAATTGTACGACCAACCTTTGAATGATATTCCTGAAGGGGAAGCGGTCATAAAAGGGTATTATGCCGATTCCACAGATATGGATGCTGTTATAGAAGAATTGACTCCACGGGTAGCCGAATTGCATGAGTACGGGATTGATCCAGGCAAAGCGTTGATTTCTTGGAAGACTGTGGATGAAGACGAATGGGCGCATGCTTGGAAGCAATATTTCAAACCGCTACGCGTATCCAAACGTCTTACCATTAAACCAACCTGGGAGGAATATACGCCTGAGAGTCCGGATGAAGCCATCATTGAGATCGACCCTGGCATGGCATTTGGTACTGGGACTCACCCTACAACAGCTCTGTGCCTCCGTGCACTTGAAAAGAATATTAGCGGCGGTGAAGAAGTTATCGATGTCGGCACCGGTTCAGGAATTCTGGCTGTAGGTGCGATGCTGCTAGGTGCAAAATCCGTATTGGCCTTAGATTTAGATCCGGTGGCTGTGGAAAGTGCACGGGAGAATGTAGCCCTTAACAAACTTGAATCGTCCATAACGGTAAAAGAGAGCGATCTTCTATCGCTACTGGGCGGGGAAGGCGTAGCTGATACAGCGGCTGGAGAGATGTGGCCATCCGCTAGACCTGGTCACTCACTAGAAGGAGCCGTTCCTGCTCAGCAAGAGCAAGAAGGCAGCCTTGGCGTAACATTGCCTGTACAAATTGTAGTTGCGAATATTTTGGCGGAAATCATCGTATTGTTTACGGATGATGTGTACCGCGCGCTTCAGCCTGGAGGCCTCTACATTACCTCAGGTATATATAAAGATAAAGAAGGACTTGTAGCGAACGCGCTGAAAGCGTCTGGTTTTGAGATTATTGAAATATCCCGTGAGGAAGATTGGGTGGCGTTTACAGCCGGAAAGAGGTAAAGATGGATATATTACAAAATATAATTCGAGTAGATTTAGATCAGCTTCCTTTCCTGCTCATTACAATTTTAATTGCTTTTACAGTACATGAATTCAGTCATGCTTATTTCGCGAATAAGTTCGGTGACCCAACAGCAAGATTACTTGGCCGCATGACGCTTAATCCTGCTGTTCATTTCGATTTCTTTGGTATTTTGCTGCTGCTAGTTGCTGGCTTCGGTTGGGCACGTCCGGTTCCGGTAAACCGCGATAACTTTAGTCGTCCTCGTCTCATGGGAGTCATCGTGTCGGCTGCGGGACCAATCAGTAACCTTCTCTTAGGAATTATTGGTGCTATAATATACGGTGCACTTGCGGCAACTGGAGTTTTGGAGACGATCTCGAATGATCGCGTGCTTGAGGCTGTAAATCGGTTCTTTGGCGCTTTCATTCAATGGAATTTCTTCTTGTTTCTATTCAACCTTATTCCGCTGCCGCCACTGGATGGTTATCGGATTGTGGAAGATATCGCCCCACGTTCGATCCGCGGCAAATTACAGCAATTTGAACAATGGGCTGTATTTCTCTTTTTATTGATATTGTTTATTCCCGGTCTACGGACGTATACGATTGACCCACTTGCCACGTGGGCTAGTGAAATGTCGATAACCTTTGTACAGCTGTCTCTAAGAATTTTTGGCAGCTAAGGCAAGGGATGAAGTCTGTTCAACCTTTGTCAAACATTGTATTATGTAATTTGATCAAAATTTGATAGTTAATTTTCGTCTGACCGAACCTTATATTTCTTGAAGAAACGGGTGACGTCCTTATAAGGGCGACTAAGCCGTTTCTTCAAATATAAGAAAGTATAAGTATCACTCTATACTTTATGACTTATATTTTTCGACTAAACGCTTACCGTCCTTATAAGGACGCCGAAGGCGTTTATATTTGTTACTGAATTTATGAACAGGATGATGATGAGATGCAGCGATATTTCGTTACACCGGAGCAGTTTGGTGCGGATACCGTGAGAATTGATGGGGAAGACGCCCGTCATATCGCTAAAGTGATGCGTGGTAAGGCAGGGGACAAGCTTATTGTTAGCGATGGTGTTTCCCGTGAGGCATTAGTAGAGATTGCGCAGATTGAAATTGGGGAAGTCACTGTGAACATTCTGGAGTCCTTGGAGATGACGCATGAACCTCGAATTAAAATTACAGTCGCTCAGAGCTTGCCTAAAGCCGATAAGATGGAAACTGTCATTCAGAAGTGTACAGAGATTGGTGCTGTAGGCTTTGTTCCTTTTCTGTCAGAACGCACAATAGTGCAATACGACGAGCGTAAAGAAAGCAAACGACTGGATCGCTGGCGTAAAATTTGTAAGGAAGCTGCCGAACAGGCTCATCGGAACATCGTTCCGTCTGTAGGGTCACCGTTGTCCTGGAAGCAGCTTTTGCAGACTTTTAGTGAGTATGATGCTGTTTATTTCTGTTATGAAAAAGAGGAAGGCTTACAGCTTCGAAGCAGCGTCGCTCCATGGTTAGCATCGCTTTCGCCGCAGTCTGGCGGGAAAGTTATGGTTGTGGTAGGTCCTGAAGGAGGTTTTACTCCGGAGGAATGCCTCAAGGCAGAAGAAGCCGGGGCAGTATCCGTAGGACTAGGACGGCGAATTCTGCGCTGTGAGACAGCGGGCATGGTTGCCGCTGCTTGTATATTATATGAATCTGGAGAAATGGGAGGAGCTTAAGAGATGCCATCCGTAGCGTTTTATACTTTAGGTTGTAAAGTGAATTTCTATGATACCGAAGCCATTTGGCAGCTATTTAAAAATGAAGGTTACGAGCAGGTTGATTTCGAGGGTCCCGCCGATGTATATCTGATTAATACTTGTACAGTAACTAACACAGGTGACAAAAAAAGCCGTCAAATGATCCGACGTGCCGTGCGCCGTAATCCAGAGGCCATCGTAGCCGTAACAGGCTGCTACGCACAAACCTCTCCTGGGGAGATTCTAGATATTCCTGGAGTTGACCTTGTCATCGGTAACCAGGACCGCGAACAGATCATGACACATGTGAAGAATATTGAAGCCTCACGTCAGCCGGTCAATGCTGTGCGTAATATTATGAAGACACGTGAGTTCGAAGAGATGGATGTGCCGGGCTTTGCGGATCGGACGCGTGCTTTTATGAAGATTCAGGATGGTTGTAACAACTTCTGCACCTTCTGCATCATTCCATGGTCGCGTGGACTTTCTCGCAGCCGTGATCCAAAAAGCATCGTAGCTCAAGCGCATCAATTGGTAGAAGCAGGGTATAAGGAGTTTGTACTAACGGGTATTCATACCGGAGGTTACGGTGATGATCTTGATAATTACCGTCTTTCCGATTTACTGTGGGATCTAGATAAGGTAGATGGTCTGGAACGGGTGCGTATCAGTTCTATCGAAGCTAGTCAGATTGATGAGAGGCTGCTTGAGGTGCTGAACCGTTCCTCCAAAATGTGCCGTCATCTGCATATTCCGTTACAAGCCGGTCATAATGATGTGCTGAAAGCGATGCGCCGTAAATATACGACAGAAGAGTATTACGCCAAAATGCAATTGATCCGCCAGGCGATGCCAGATGTCGGGATTACCACTGACGTTATCGTTGGATTCCCGGGTGAGTCCGATGAGATGTTCCGTGCCGGATACGATTTCATGAAGGCTGTAAATTACTCGGAGATGCATGTATTCCCGTATTCCAAGCGGACAGGTACTCCTGCAGCGCGGATGGAGAATCAGATCGATGAGGAGATCAAAAATGTACGCGTGCAGGAGCTGATTGATCTATCCGAAGAAATGCAATTAGCATATGCCCGTAAGTTTGTAGGACAGACGCTAAGTGTGATTCCGGAAAGATCCGCTAAAGGAGCTCCGGGCCGCAATATCCAGCATGGATTCAGCGACAACTATTTGCAGGTCTTCTTTGATGGAGAGGATTCACTTCAAGGAGAACTTTGTGAGGTGAAGATCACCGAAGCTGGTGTGAACGAATGCCGAGGCGAATTGGTCGGGGTTAGTCAGAGCGGTCTTAAGCTGGCTGTTCGTTAAGGAATAGACGTTAGTTAAAAGACAGCAAAGGAGCAATTCTCCGTTAATGGAGAATTGCTCCTTTGTGTGTTTGGCGTTAGCTGAGAAATGCAACCGCATAGCAGAGAAATAGCTGCTACATGGGAGAGGCATAGCTCTCTCCTAATCTTGCGGTTTTCTATGGAGATACCAGCATACTTTCGGACTCCAGGGACAATATTCTTGGAAAAATGGTACATATATTAGCAGTGATTTTGTAAAGAAGCCCAAAACTGCGCCCGTATCGTCCGAAAGGCGCGAAAAGTGAAAAAAAGGGGTATAAATACCCCAGATATCGCTGAGAAGGTGGTGCGGAGCGCCTGAAAGAGAAGCTCTCGCTTACATTCACTATTTAACTCTTTTGTGGACGAAACAGGCATGATGAATCCTCATCGTTACGCAGAAATAATGCCGCTATTCCTGATAACGAATTCTTACGAGTAGCGCCAAGAAGTGGTCAGATAAGAGACGGGGGGACCAGCAGCCACAGTAACTCATTGCTTTTGGGGTCCCCTGCATGATCAAAAAAACATCCGCAGGATCATAAGGGAAATAACACCCGTAAGTACAGTTCCCAGCAAACTCCGGGTCTTTATAGCGATCCAAAAAGTAGGGATTGCCGCAAAAAGCTCAACGTTATTAGCTATAGGTGAGAATTTTCCATCATTTAAGAGGATCTCCTGACCTATTAGTGCCGCCATAACAGAGATAGGAACATAATTTAACCAGCGCATTCCCCATTCAGGCAATTCGAATCGGCTTAGAATCATTAATGGAACCACCCTTGGAATGAAGGTTACCAAAGCCGCCCCTAGAATAATCAAAAATACATCCCATCTCACTTCCATTTTTCAAGCACCATCCCTACTGTTGACGCAATGACCGTTGCAATAATGACACCCACACTACCGGAGAATACGAAGGAGCTAGCTACAGCGATGATTACTGCTAGGATTGCGACAACTAAATCAAGTTTTATTTTATTACGATCAATCATGGAAATAACAAGGATGCCAATGAACATGGCAGGTAAAGCAAACTGTAGACCGAATTGATCTGGATCAGAAATCCACTGTGCCAAAAAAGCTCCTGCTATATTCGCAATAAACCAATTTAAATAGGCAGTGAGATTAAGGCCATGCATCCATTTTTCACTGATTTGTTGCTTATTCACTGTTTGATTAATAGCAACTCCAAAGGTCTCATCTGTCAGCAGGGTTCCAACCAGCATGTTTCTCAGTGGGGTAAGATGCCGGAAATAAGGTGAAAGAGCTGCACTAAGCAAAATATGACGAAGATTCACGATAAATATCGTAACGATAATAGCAACAGGCGAGCTGCTTACAGCTATCATTCCAGCAGCTATAAACTGTGCTGAACCGGCATAAAGCATCAGACTTATCAAGGCAATCTCAGCAATGCTCAGCCCGGCGGTCTTTTGAACAACACCTGCTGCAAGTCCAATGCTCAAATAACCGAGTAGTGTGGGAATGCAATCTTTTACCCCTTTAAGGAAGCTATCTTCCTCGTTTGGAGTAGGGATTGTCTCTAGTTGAAAGTTCTCTATACTCATCGTAGCCCCCTTGGTTCAAAAAAAGAATGTAGTAGCTAGCATATTACTTCCTAATATATTGATCAACCCTTCACCTGATTATCTAGTCTGAAAGTCCTGAATTTGGCTTTATGGAGTTATAGGGTAAACACTTGGTGTACAATTGTCGATATAAGTAAAAGAGTGTGGGGATAAACCACCAAACGACATTATAACCTAAGGGAGAGAACAAATGACTGTGTACAGGAAAATGACGAAAATGCTCCTCATCATGATATTGTTAGCTACTGCGGTTTTTCCGGTAAGTGTCTTTGCAGCTGCCGGCGATATCAACTCGATTGAGTTTGAAAGCTCAGCAAAAGTGCAGCTTACGGTTGGACAAACGCCAAAGCAACTGAAGGTATATGCGAATGTGGAAGGGTCCTCCTCCAAAAGAGATGTGACTGGTGCAGTGGTATGGAATTCTTCTAACACTAACGCTGTAAAAGTAGTAAATGGCTTATTGACTCCAATAGATAGCGGAAAGGCTATTATTACAGCTACTTATAATCATGCACTCGCTACTATAGAAGTAGAGGTGTCACATCCGATCAAAGAATTGAAGCTTGAATATAGCTCCGAAGGGAACTATAAATTGGGTGACGAAGAGGATAAACTGTTGGTCAAAGCCAATGCGATTGGTGGCGAAACAGCGATTTCTGCCAAGGATGTAACGGCTGATACCACTTGGAGCAGCTCCAATACAAGCGTATTGACGATTGCAGAAGGTAAAATCACACTGGCGGGTGAAGGTACCTCAACCATTACTGCCAAATACAAGGATCTAACAGCAACCTTTAAAGCTGTAGTCAAATTGCCTTATTCTGAAATTGAGCTTAAAAATGATAAGGGCATCGTAATTAAGGAAATTGAAATGCTCGTTGGCGATAATCCGGTGAAAGTAGCTGCGTTTACCAAAGAGACTACAAAGACGACCGCAAATGATATTTCAGAGAAAGCGGAATGGTCTTCTTCTAATACAAGTGTCGCTACTGTAGACAAGGGAGAAATCAAAGTACTGTCCGCAGGAAAAGCTGTAATTACAGTATCTTATCTGGGGATTACACAAACTGTGGATGTATATGTACGTGCTCCTTACGAGGCGTTATTGCTTACTCCATCAGGCGATCAATTCTTGTTTATGGGTGAGAGCTTGAACGTTAAAGCAGAAGTTCGAGATGCTGCGAATTCCACTCCGAATGTATCCAGTAGTGCAGTATGGAGTTCGGACAACCAACTCGCGGCGACGGTTGCTGCGGGTACTGATGCTGCAGCGATCACCGCAAAAGCAGTGGGAACATCGGTTATTAAAGCAGAGTACAGAGGGATTAGTAAAAGCTTTAAGTTGACGGTATATCCTACGATTACTGAGTTGGAAGCTGATAAAAAGGAACTGGACATGTACACAGAGGATTCCGTTAGTTTGCCAAAGGTCAACGGAACCAAGCTAGATGGAACGAAGCTGGATCTCAGTCAAGAAATCGAGTGGACTTCTGCCAACGATGAGATCGCCACCATCAAAGAAGGCAAGCTCGTTGCTGAAAAGGCTGGTACTGTTAATATTGTCGGCAAAATCAAATCGGAGAATCCTACCTCCTCCAAAGCGGCTATCCGGGAAAAAAGTGTTGTAGTGAGTGTTACAGTTAAAGATAAGGTTCATATTTTGCTCGGACCAGAGGAAAACGTTGTGATTGTTACTGGTGAAGAGAAGGCTGTTCCTGAAGTCAAAGCTGTGATGGAAAATGGGAATGAACTCGATGCTACAGGTACTATGGAATGGGAGATTACCGGTACGAATGCAATTATCAAGACAACCTCTTCCGGCAAGGTAATCAAAGGACTGGTGAAGGGTTCTGCCACTTTAAAGGGAACCTACGCTAATAAGACTATTAGTATCCCAGTTACTATTGAACAAAAGGTTACTAAAATTGTTGTAGAACCGAATGCGATTGAATTGAATATTAAAGGTTCTAAATCCATAAAGGTAACGGCTTACTACTCTAATGGTAAGACGGGGAATATCTCTAGCAGCATGAATTGGGAGTCCTCGAATGAAGCAGTTGCCACGGTTAAAAGTACATCTGTTAAAGCCATAACAGAAGGAACTGCGACGTTATCAGGTTCTTACCAAGGGCTCGCTGCTAGTGTCAAAATTAATGTAGTTCCTAAGCTATTGAAGTTGACTGTCAACGAAAATAGACTGAAGATGGCTCCGGGAGCTGTTCAGAATGCGGTTGTGATTGCGCAGTATGATACGGGGAAGACCGCTATTGTTACTGGAAGTGCGGCGTGGACTAGCTCTAAGCCTTCTGTAGCTAGAGTATCTGCTAGCGGTCAGATTGTAGCTGTGAGCAAAGGAACGGCATCCATTAAAGGAAAGATTGGCACCAAGACAGTGACGGTAACCGTTACTGTGAAATAGATAAAGCAAATCATATAATAACTCTATAAGTGGTCTGGGTCTGCAAAGCCAACATTAATGTTGCTTTGCAGATTTTTTTATTTTAATCTATATTAATTCCGACTATTCCGATGTATAATTACATAAAATAAAAAAGAAGCGTTGGGGGAGATGAAAATATGGCAAAACAAAAGGTATTATCGATTAAGACGATTGTTGCGATTGGTATCGGTTCTGCTTTATTCGTTATTTTGGGCAGGTTCGGTTCGATTCCATCCGGAATTCCAAACACTAACATTGAGACTACATACGCTTTACTGGCATTGTTCGCACTGTTGTACGGTCCGTTTGCCGGATTACTCATTGGCCTGATCGGACATACACTGAAGGATGCGATTTTTTATGGTTCCCCTTGGTTCAGTTGGGTGATCGCTTCTGGAATTGTTGGGCTCGTTGTTGGTCTGCTTGTGGCTAGAATTGGGATTCATGACGGGGAGTTCGGACGAAAGGAACTGATCCGTTTTAATCTGGCCCAGATTGTAGCAAACGCAATCGCCTGGTTCTTAGTAGCTCCTGTACTGGATATTCTAATCTATGCAGAACCAGCGAATAAAGTATTCACACAAGGACTTATCGCCGGAGCATCCAATATAGTCACTGTAGCAGTGATTGGCTCACTACTCGCAATTGCATATGCAAAGACAAGAACGAAGCAAGGCAGCTTGACCAGAGAAGCCTGAGTAGCATATAATCCAAACCAAAAGCCGGTGGAGATCACCGGCTTTTTTATGGCTGTAAAACATATAATGGAAGTGAAATTCTTCAAACGAAGCTAAGAGGAAGGTCAAGGATGAAAAAAGCAGTGATTGAATTTAAGGATTTTAGTTTTCAATATCGAGCACAGCAGGAGCCTACACTCACAGATATCAACTTAACGATTGCCGAAGGGGAGAAGGTACTTATTGTGGGACCCTCTGGTTCTGGAAAAAGTACACTGGCTCATTGTATAAACGGACTCATCCCTTTTGCCTATAAAGGTGAAATGTCTGGGTCATTGAGAATTATGGGTCTGGAGCTGAAAGAACTTAGTATTGCAGCATTGTCGGATCAGGTAGGGACTGTATTGCAGGACCCGGACGGACAATTTGTTGGATTAACGGTTGGAGAGGACATCGCCTTCAGTCTGGAGAATCACGCGGTTCAACAGGCCGAAATGATAGAAAAGGTAGTGGCTGCGGCAACAGCCGTGGATATCCACGAATATTTGGGAGCGTCACCTCAGGAATTGTCAGGCGGTCAGAAGCAAAAAACGACCTTAGCTGGTGTTCTGGTTGGTGATGTGGACATCCTGTTGTTTGATGAGCCTTTGGCAAACTTAGATCCATATACCGGCACAAAAGCGATTGAGCTTATTGACCGAGTGCAAAAAGAGACCGGTAAAACGGTTATTATTATCGAGCACAGGCTCGAGGAAGTACTTCACCGTACGTTGGATCGCATTATTGTGATCCATGACGGACGCATTGCGGCGGATATGCCAGCCGCTGAGCTATTAAGCACTCGCTTACTTTCAGAAGTAGGCATTCGGGAACCTCTCTATTTAACGGCTTTAAAGTATGCAGGATGTACGATTGCATCAGATATGAATCCACAGCATATAGATGAAATTCGGCTGGACTCTTGCTCCAGCAAGCTTGAGTACTGGTATGATAATAATAATTCGCAGCAGGATAAACGTGAGAGTCTACCTATCCTTGAGTTACATGATGTTTCATTCGGTTATGAGAAGAGCAGACCAGTACTTCATAAACTTAACCTTCTTATTCATAAAGGAGAAATGGTCTGTATAGCTGGGAGAAATGGTGCTGGGAAATCCACGGTATCTAAGCTTATCTGTGGCTTTTATAAGCCCACTTCCGGTTCGATATTGATGAACGGAAGGGATATTGCCAAGGATACGATTAAGGAGCGGGCAGAGCGGATCGGTTTCGTGATGCAGAATCCTAATCATATGATTTCTAAGACGCTTTTATATGATGAGGTTGCGCTAGGCCTTAAATTACGAGGGGTGTCTGAGGAGATTATTCGTGAGCGAGTGCATCATGTTTTGAAAATATGCGGTCTATACGCTTTTCGTAGCTGGCCTATCTCTGCGCTCAGCTACGGACAGAAGAAACGTGTGACTATTGCTTCTATTATGATCCTGGAGCCGGAAGTGATCATATTAGATGAGCCGACTGCAGCACAGGATTATAGGCACTACAACGAAATGATGGAATTTCTTTTGACGCTTCGGGAACAGGGAATGACGGTCATTATGATTACACATGATATGCATCTTATGCTGGAGTATGCCGATAGAGCTGTAGTGTTGTCTGATGGTGTTAAGCTTGCTGATGATAGTCCTGAGCGAGTATTAACCAATATAGAAGTAGTGAGGAATGCTAATTTGAAAGAGACCTCACTATTTACATTGGCTATGAGGGTCCAATTGGATCAGCCAGAAGAGTTCGTAAGAAGATTTATTGCATACGACAGGAGGAGCCGGGGCGGATGAAGGCCACAATGTTAACTTTTACGAAGCAAGATTCACCTATTCACCGTCTTACAGGCGCTACTAAGCTGATTTTATTTATAGTGTGGTCTGTGACAGGGATGATTACATATGATACAAGATGTTTAATAGTGATGCTATTATTTAGTTTGATTGCCTTTAGAGTCTCTAAAGTTCAATTTCAGGATTATGCTTTCGTGCTATATTTTATCCTGATCTTCTTTGTGCTTAATCATATAGCTATCTTTATTTTTTCTCCTTTGGAAGGTGTAAAGGTTTACGGTTCACGTCATGATATTGTTCATCTTGTAGGTCGGTATACCGTTACATATGAGCAGCTATTCTATCAATTAAATATTGCCCTTAAGTATGCAGTAGTCATTCCTATGGCACTGTTGTTCCTTCTAACGACAAATCCTAGTGAATTCGCAGCATCTTTAAACCGGATTGGTGTGAATTATAAAATTGCATATTCTGTATCGCTTGCGCTGCGGTACATTCCGGATATCCAAAGAGATTATGAGAATATATCGTTCTTTGCTCAGGCACGGGGAATAGACATCTCTCGAAAAGAAAAGCTGCCTAAGCGGCTTAAAAATATCATTTCGATTCTAATGCCCTTGATTCTGACTAGCATTGAGCGAATTGAGAATATTAGTACGGCTATGGAGTTACGTGGCTTCGGAACTAATAGAAAACGGACTTGGTACAGCAGTCGTCCGTTCTCAAGAAATGACTATATTGCTTTAATCTTATTCGCTCTGATCGCAATATCTTCGACGGTAATCACTTTTTACGATGGATCGCGGTTTTATAATATTTTCGATTGAAGTATAATAGTACAGTTGTGGAAAGTTTGGGATCAGGCGTTACAGTATATTGTTACGATTGAAGACGTTTCTCCAGTCTTGACCATACAGGCAGGTAACATAATGGCAGTGCGATTAGCGAGCATACTACATTAAAAATAGTCTGTGCATGGGCGATTTGTGAGGCGGCTCCTCCGCCAATCCATGCAGCAGTTGCTTGTAGGGGACCGATTAGAGGTAGGAACAGTAGCGCACCGCCTACATTGAGCGCAACATGCGACCAAGCGACGAAGACGCCGGAAGATGAGCCGCCGATGGAAGCAATGACTGCCGTGACGCAGGTACCGACATTAGCACCGAGCACGATGGCTATGCCGAGCTCTGGCGGCATGGCACCCGAGGCGGCAATACCCATGGCCATGGCTATAACTGCTGCGCTGCTATGTAACAGGGCAGTTAAGCAGGCACCTGCGGCGAGTCCCCATAGGGCACTTGTGGCGGCATGATTCAGGAACCAGAGGAATAGGCCACTCTCTTGAAGAGTTCCGCCGATGGATTGCATGACTGCGATTCCCCATAAGACTAGGGCGAATCCTGATACAGCCAGGCTGATGAATTGCAGCGGCTCTGATATTTTCCGGCACAGTGCTACCGCCCGTGACGTATGTGGTAACTCGCCTGCTATAACCGCAGCTGCCCACAGACTCAGCGAGGCAGCCAGCAATGGGGAGGCCATGGAATTGATCTGAAGTCCGATCAGTTCTGTGGTCAAAGTAGTGCCGATGTTGCTACCTAAGATAATGCCTAGTGTACGAGCATAGGTGAGCAGGCCGGCATTCACCATACCGATCGTGAGCACAGTTACAGCCGTGCTGCTCTGAAGCAGGGCCGACAGCAAGCTACTTGCAATCATTCCTTTGATTGGTGTAGAGGTAGCCTTATTAAGGCTTCTAGTCATCAGAGGGCCTGCGAGCTTGGACAACGCTGTTTCCATTAGCTTCATGCCAGCCAGAAAAATGACAAGACCATATATAATAGGGAAAAGCAGATCACGGAACATTGGGCATACTCCTTTGGACGAGGGTTGTACACCAATATATGAAAGTAACGTGTAGGACATGTATAAAATCATCTTTAGAGAAACAGGGAGTTGAAGTCATTGGCATCGGTTATTTTAGAACGCAATCGCAAAAAAAGATTAGAACAGGGCCATCCATGGGTCTACGCAGGTGAAGTTGCATCAGTTGAAGGAAACCCAGAAGCAGGGGGATTAGTAGATGTCCTAAATCATCAAGGTCGGTTTTTGGCCGTGGGCTATTACAACCCAGCATCGCAAATCCGGGTAAGAATTGTATCGCAGGGATCACTGGCGATCATGGATACAGCTTTTTTCGTAGAACGGTTTACGAATTGTCTGCAACATAGAGAACGTTTCCTCCCTGGGGCAGATGCATATCGTTTGGTTTATGGTGAGGCGGACTTTTTGCCAGGGCTTATTGTGGATCGGTTCGGGGATATTCTGGTTGTACAACTCCTTACACTCGGAATGGACAAGCGCCGTACAGAGATTGTTGAAGCACTTTTACAGGTTATGGCACCGCGTGGTATTTATGAACGCAGTGATGTTAGCGTGCGCGAACTGGAAGGGATGGAGCAGACTACAGGTGTGCTGTACGGGGAATGCCCGCGTCATGTTACCGTAAGTGAGAATGGCCTTAAGCTGGTAGTAGATATCGAAGAGGGCCAAAAGACAGGCTACTTCTTTGATCAGCGTGAGAATAGAGCATCCATTGCCCCACTCATGAAGGGCTGGGGAGGACGAAGTGGCATTACGCTGCAAGAAATCGAAGCAGAAGATGGCTCATTACAAACTTTGCCGGTAAACAAGAGTGGTAAACACGTAACCTTCCCTTATTGGGATGGTGCTACTGTGCTGGAATGTTTCTCGCACACTGGCAGCTTCACTCTGCATGCTTGCAAGTATGGCGCGAAAAAAGTAACCTGCCTTGACGTTTCCGCTCATGCCATAGAGAGTGCCAAGGTCAATGTGGAGCTGAATGGCTTTAGTGATCGTGTGGAATTTGTAGTGGATGATGCGTTTGCCTACCTGCGCAATCAGGTAAAAGGTCTGGAGGAACGTTCGGAGCGGGCGACGATTGCAAGCGGAACGGAATCAACAGTAGCGTCTACAAATGCTAAATCCGGAGGCAAAACAATCAAAACGGATACCTCCAAGCCGATGACAGCAGGTGGAGGTAAAACTTGGGATGTAGTTATCCTAGACCCTCCAGCGTTTGCGAAAACTAAAAGTGCAGTAGCAGGTGCTTGCCGTGGTTACAAGGATATCAATCTACACGGCATGAAGCTGGTGAACGAAGGCGGATATTTGGTTACTGCAAGTTGTTCTTACCACATGCAGCCGGATCTATTCCTTGAGACGATTGCCGACGCAGCTAAAGATGCAGGTAAAGTATTGAGACTTGTGGAATGGCGTGCCGCAGGCAAAGACCATCCGCAGATTCTAGGCGTTAACGAAGGACATTATCTGAAGTTTGCGATTTTTGAAGTGCGGAGTAAGAAATAAGCTGGCTGTTCATATATAGGTAATGGATTTTAATCCGTAAAAGGAGTCTTCGATCGAGGCCTCTTTTTACGGATTTTTTGCTATGTTCTAAGAAGAGTAGGATTCGGGATTAACAAGGTATGTCCGCTTAGTCCGAAAGGTTGCCAAAACAGCACGAAATTCATGAATAGCGACTCCTGAATCCGAATGTAATCCAGAAAGTATAAGCCGCTGTAATGCGGCTTATACTTTATTTTGATGGAAGTCACGATCAAGCTTAATTTTGGGCCTCGGGTACATCATAAGATAATCGATTTACGGGTCGGATCAACAACTTTATCAAGGTGATTTTCCATTACAAGAGGGATATTTTATCGGTCATAGGCCGGTGGAATAGTCGAAGAGGTAGGACCAGAAGTTTCAAAAGTGAAACAGGGGTTATCCCTTTCAATATTGTATCTGACTTCATACGATCCAATATTTAACTACTGGCTACTCAGAAAATTGTAAGGTAATATCGCCGTTATTTGTATAAGCAGATAATTTTTTCGAACCATTCTCTTTATTGGCAGGCAAATTGCTATCTCCTTTCTTTACCTTGCTTAAGATCGCGAAATCATCATATGACCCTAGAATTGAACCGCTAATATTTCCGTTTTTTGTTTCAAGGGTTATAGCCGTCCCTACATTCAATTTGTCCAGTTGGATATTTCCGTTATTTATGTTTACTTCCACTGTCCCTAAAAACACGATTGTCGGTAATACAATACTTTCATTTGATGTTTTTAAAGTCAAATTTTTCAAAGTTGCATCAGGTATCGATACCTGAATAGTTCTGGTTACTTGCGAGCCTTTTCCTCCGATATAGTCGTTCCATTCCTTATTACTGTCACTTACCATTGACAGTTCTTTATCGTCAGATAGATCAATCTTGTAAAAATCTTTCTCACTTTCATAGTAAACAATATGAATTTGTTCATCTTTAGATTGGAGGATATTTATTTTTTTGTCCTTTACATCAATTGTTAAGGTATCAATCTTTTGGGCAGGTATGATGTAATTTTTTTCCTCCATGGAAGTGGAGTCGGAGGAACATCCTGCTAATGATATCAATAGTGTCACCAATATGCCTATAGTAGTTAGTAATTTTTTTGCAGTACTTTTCATTGTAAAATGCTCCTTCGTTAAATCATTTTGTTTTTAATATAGCCAGTCCTACGAATGCCAATCCTAAGCTGCTATACAGACAAATTCCGATATGCAACAAAGCATTAGAGTAATACATGATTTAGTTCTTCATGTTTGCCTTTCTCTCTGGTAATAAATTCATTTTGTATTTCGTTGCGTTTATGAGTCGCATATGTTTTAATCATCATAAACTTTTGTGTTACAAAAAGGTCAAGAGGGTAGATATGAACAACTATTTTACAATTAAGCAAGCAGCAGAGATCGTAGACATGACCACTGAGACCTTGCGGCACTATGATCGTATTGGATTAGTCAAGCCATGCCATAAAGATGAATTGTCGGGATATCGATACTATTCCGAGCAGGAGCTCGTAAAGCTGCAAACCATTGAACTGCTCAAAGCAATGGATCTTACTTTAATGGATATTAAAGATATTTTGCAGCAGAATGATCTCTCTAAAGTAATTGCATTTCTAAAACAAGCAGAAAAAAGAGCAGACGATAAAATTGCTCGTCTGCAGTATGCAAAATCGAAAATTAAACGTGCCTATCTACATTATGAAAATAAGTTCCAAGACGGTTATAGTCAAAGTGAAAATTACTTTGTCAGACACATAGAGGAAAGGGTAATTATGCTTTCGAATAAAATGGAAAGCCCCACACTTAAGAATTTATGGGACTATCACAGACATTTCTATCAACAAATTGAAACGTCTCTGCATTCACAATTTCTGTTTGAAGATATGGCAGGAATGTTCACGACTGAAGGAATAACACGATTATTTGCTGTTTGCTTGAAATATCCGTCTTTAGAGGGGCTGACTGTGCTACCAGAAGGGGACTATCTGTGTGCAATTTGTACCGAAGAGAATAAGAATGCTGTATTACAAAATTTACTTGAAAGGGCAAAGACGGAATACGATGTGTGTCCAGATTTTGTTCTTCATAACATTATTGTGACTGGAATATTGCAGTGGGATTATCAGATACAACTGTTCATTAAGAAGGAAAAGAAAAATGTTTGATTGAAAGTCGCTAATTTAGCGGCTTTTTTTTATTAAGGAATCATGTTTCTTGCTTAACAAACTAGAAATACTAAACAGCAAGTCACCAAAATACGATAGTTGCTGTTTACTTCGTAGCTTTTTTATTGTAAATCATTAGAAAATACTAGCAAACGCATGTTCTGATATGTGCAGCTATGCTATACTGAGGGGACGAGGAACGGCTGAACTTTTTCATTTGAACATTATCAAACGGTGAGTATTTCACCTTGTATCATATACATTTTCTCCGCTACGGAAGGAGTCTATCATTTATGTCGGTAACCTTTTTACTAGGCCGCTCTGGTAGTGGCAAGACAACAAAAATATGGGAGTCTATCTCATCTTCATTAGAGAAGGAGCCTCTTGGCGCGCCAATCATTATTCTTGTACCGGAACAAGGTTCCTTTGGAGCAGAACGGGGGCTTCTGACCGTAGGGAATGTGAAGGGGAGTATTCGGGCGCAGACACTGAGCTTTTCTCGGCTTGCCTATCGAGTGAAACAGGAAACTGGAGGCAGCGCTAGTTTGCCTATCAGTGAAGAAGGTAAAAAGATGTTGATTTACAAAATCATCAGTCGCCGTAAAGAGGAATTGAAATTGTTCGGTGCCTCTGCTGACAGACCGGGTTTTGTGGAACGGTTGAATCAACTGCATACGGAGATGAAGCGTTGCTGCTTGGCTTCCTCTGATTTAGAGGAGCAGTTATCCGCAATGCGAGGCGCTATTGCAAGAAGTCCTATTCTTGAAGGCAAGCTGGATGATTTACAGTTGGTATTCAGCGATTTAGAGAAGGAAATGTCACGCCTCTATATCGACGAAGAGGATCGTTTAGCGGAATTAGCTGAGCATATTCCTGATTCCTCTTACATTCGCGGGGCGGAGATTTGGGTTGATGGGTTCCACGGCTTTACCCCGCAGGAATTCGTAGTGCTTCGTGAATTGATGCAGCAAGCATCGAAGCTGACCGTGTCCCTTACACTTGATCGTTCGTATCCCTATGGAGATCAGTTGAATGAGCTTGAATTGTTTCACCCAACTGCGGTTACTTACATTAAACTGCGTGGAATAGCTGAAGAGCTAGGCATTGATGTGTGGGACGAGCTTCTGGAGCCAGCGGTTCTTCCGCGTTTTGAAGAAAGTCCTGTTCTTGCTCATCTCGAAAGGGGATATGACCGCCGAAAGGTCTGGATGGGTGCAGATGAACTGGCAAATGAAGCGATATCTATAGGCGCAGCAGTTTCTCACAGAGCAGAGGTTGAGGGAGCACTGCGTGAAATGATCAGACTGGCGCGAGATGAAGGTGCAAAATATGGTGAAATGGCCGTATTGATGCGTAATATTGGAGATTACGAGCAACTGATTAAACCGTTGTTCCAAGATTACGGAGTACCTTTTTTTCTGGATCAGAAGGTAAATGAGCTGCACCATCCATTGGTAGAGTTTGTACGTTCCGCATTGGATGTGGTGCGTCGACGCTGGCGCTTCGAGGATGTATTCCGCTGTGTAAAGACAGAGCTTTTGCTACCGCTGGACGGTAGTATTACGCGTGAGGATATGGACGCCTTAGAGAATTATGTGCTGGCTTGTGGGATTCAAGGGTATCGCTGGACGGATGGCCGTTCATGGAAAGGGATCCCTAGCTTGTCGCTGGAAGGCGGCAGACAGATGGATGAAGAACTGCTTGCTACAATGGAGCGATGCCGTGCTAGTATAACTGGTCCTCTATTTGCTTTTGAGAAACGGATACAGAAGAGTAGAAGCGGCCTTGAACTATGTACCGCAGTGTACAAGCTGCTTGATGAGACGGATGTTGCCCGAAAGCTGGAGAAACTTAGTGTCGGTGCTATGGAGAAGGGGCAACCCGAGAAGGCTAGAGAACATAGTCAGCTGTGGGGTGCAGTGCTTGATCTGCTAGATCAGATCGTCGAGATGATGGGCAACGAGAGACTTGAATTTGATGTGTTCACCGGAGTCCTAGAGACAGGACTTGCTGAGCTTAAGATGGGACTTGTTCCTCCCGCGCTCGATCAAGTACTGGTTGGTAACATGGATCGGACTCGACCAACGGGAGTTAAATACGCTTTTTTGCTTGGATTTAATGAAGGTGTTGTGCCTGCGCAGTTTAAGGAAGATGGAATTCTCTCGGAAGGCGAACGTTCTATGCTTGAGAACGCCGGTATGGAGCTTGCTCCTGGTGCTTCTCGTAAACTGCTGGACGAGCGGTTTTTGATCTATAATGCGCTAACGACAGGAAGTCGAAAGCTCTGGATTAGCTACGCCACTGCTGATGATGAGGGTAAGGCGCTCCTTCCCTCTGAGGTAATCCGTCATTTGCATAGAATGTTCCCAAGGGTTCATGAGCACAGCTTGGCAGCACTTCCCCCTGCAGGACTACCAGAAGAAGTCAGAGATTCCATTCACCTCGGTTACATTGGTCATCCAGAACAAAGTCTTCGTGCATTGATTATGCAGCTACGCCAGTGGCGTCAGGGGACGGAGATACCTGAATTATGGTGGGATGTGTATAACTGGTTCGCTGCTGATGATAATCGTAGTCTCGAATTGAAACGTCTGCTCAGTTCATTGTTCTACCGTAACGTGGGAACGAAGCTAAAGCGTGGAACAAGCCTTAGATTGTACGGTGGATCGACACTGCGAGGCAGTGTGTCCCGGATGGAGAAGTTTGTTGCTTGCTCCTTCTCCCATTTTGCATCTTACGGACTTAGACTGAAGGAACGCCAGCTATATAAGCTGCAAGCACCTGATATTGGACAACTGTTCCATGCTGCATTAAGTGATATGGCGGTAAGACTGAAAGAAGAGGGCCGCGGCTGGGGAAGCTTGTCTCCAGAGGAATGTCGGCGTGAGGCAAGTGAGACGGTAGAACGTTTATCGCCGATGCTGCAGGGTGAAATTCTGATGAGCTCTAAACGTTACGGATACATCTCACGCAAGCTAAAAAATATTGTTGGACGTGCTTCTGTAATTCTGGGCGAGCATGCCCGCCGAGGCAGCTTTGAGCCGGTAGGGCTGGAGCTGGATTTTGGTCCGGATAAGGAGTTGCCTCCTTTAAGAATTACGCTGCCGAATGGCTGTGTGATGGAGGTTGTTGGGCGGATTGACCGTGTAGACATGGCCCGTGGAGAGAATGGAATTCTTCTGCGAGTGATTGATTATAAATCGTCTCAAAAAGATCTCAAACTGCATGAAGTGTACTATGGATTATCACTACAGATGCTGACCTATCTGGATGTGCTGCTTACGTATTCGGAGCAATGGCTCGGGCAACCGGCGCTTCCAGCAGGGACACTGTATTTCCACGTACATGACCCACTGTTAACCTCATCTAACGGGATGAACAAGGAACAGGCAGAACAAGAATTGCTGAAACGCTTCAAGATGAAAGGACTACTTACAGCAGACCGCGAGGTAGTATCCCTGATGGATACGACTTTAGACAAAGGGTATTCTTCTATCGTGCCTGTAGCAGTAAAAGCTGATGGCAGTTTTTATAGTAGTGCTTCTGTAGCTACACCAGAGCAATGGGGACACTTATTATCATCCGTTCGGGGAACGATCTCGGATATCGGGACACGCATTACGGAAGGTGATGTGGCGATTGAGCCATACCGGATTGGGCAAGAGACAGCCTGCACATTCTGTTCCTTTAGACCCGTCTGCCAGTTCGATGAAGCCGTGGAAGGCAATGGCTACAACAATCTGGGTAAGCCAGGGAAGGACGTTATTTGGGATCTGCTGTCCCGAAAAGGAGGAACTACACCGTGAGTATGAAGTCTGAAATAGAAGCGAAACCGGAAGGAAGCATATGGAGTGATGACCAGTGGCGCGCCATCGCTGAGAGCGGTGATGATATCCTCGTTGCCGCGGCGGCAGGTTCCGGTAAGACAGCGGTACTTGTAGAACGGATTATTCGCAAAATCAGCAAGGAAGAGAATGGCTTTAGCGTAGATAGATTGCTGGTAGCTACGTTTACCAAAGCTGCTGCTGCCGAGATGCGCCAGCGGATTAGGGAAGCACTAGATCGGGAGCTGGAGGAGAATGGAGAGAATGACCATTTACGCCGTCAGCTGTCGTTGCTCGGGAAAGCCTCGATTACAACACTACACTCCTTCTGTCTGGAAGTGATCCGGCGTTACTATCAGATTATTCCTATAGACCCTGGTTTCCGTATCCTGAACGAACATGAAGCAGAGATGATGCGGCAGGAGCTGCTTCAAGAGCTGCTGGAGGAAAAATACGGTGAAGTAGGTGAAGATGGCGCGGATAGCGTATTTGTACAGCTTGCTGACTGGTTCAGTGGTGAACGCAGCGATGATGCGGTACATGCGCTCATACAGCGACTGCATGATTATGCCCGCAGCCATCCTTGGCCAGAGCAGTGGCTTCGTGATACCGCAGCTGATTTCTCATTACCAGACACAGATAGCTTAGGTCGAACTCCTTGGGTGCTAAGTATTCTTGAAGAAGCGAAGCTGACCCTTGCGGGTGCAGCCAGTCAGCTTATCCAAGGCCGGGAGATCGCGCTACAGCCGGGTGGTCCGGCGCCTTATGCCGAGAATTTGACGACTGACCTTGAGATGGTAAATGCATTGCAGGAGGCTGTGAATGAACGGCCATGGGCAGAATTATATGATATTTTCATGGAAGTATACTTTGGAAAATTGAAAGCTTGTAAGAAGGATTCGACAGATCCTGGACTGCAGGAAATGGTTAAAGAACTGCGCGATAGTGTGAAGAAGAGTATTTTAGATCTTCAGAAGGCATTGTTTGGCCGTCCTGCAGATGTTTTTTTGAGAGAACTGAACGAGGCGGCTCCTCTTATGGCAGAGCTTGCTGAGACGGTGATAGCGTTCGGTGAACGTTATCGAATCGAAAAAGCAGGACGGGGTCTCGTCGACTTTAGTGATTTGGAGCATTATTGTTTGCAAATTTTGCGCCATCCAGATTCTCTACCAGGCCATTCCCTGCCTTCTGATGCAGCGATGGAGTACCGTGCCCAATTCGATGAGGTTCTGTTAGATGAATATCAGGATACGAATAGTGTGCAAGAAGAGATTGTGCGGCTTATCTCCCGCGAAACACCTGGTAACCGATTTATGGTCGGAGATATGAAGCAAAGTATTTATCGGTTCCGTCTGGCAGAGCCGGGGCTGTTCCTGGATAAATACCGTAGCTTTGGCTCTAAGAATGCCGGAGGTGGCAGCAATACAGTTGGCGAATCCGAGTTAAGTGAGTTATCTGAGAAGCCTAATGAATCGTCCCGCGGTTCGGTTATCGATCTAGCCCGTAATTTCCGTAGTCGTATGGAGGTTGTAAATGCCGTAAATATGATTTTTCGGCAGATTATGAACGAGACAGTGGCGGAGATTAATTATGACGAACGTGCTGAGCTTGTGTATGGAGCGAATTTCCCGGGTGCAGCAGAGAAGGGGCCAGATACTTTTTTTGCACCAGAGCTATTATTGATCGATCGCGGAGCGGCAGCAGGTAAAGTAGAGGAGACTGAGGACGGTGAGACTCCACTTCAGGAAAGCGAAGCTATTGAAAGTGAGACTGCGCAACTGGAAGCACGGGCGATTGCTCGCCGCATTTCACAGATGACTGGCCTGAATGGCGGATCTCCGCTGCTGATTTATGATAAAGGGCTTAAGATTATGCGCCCAGTGATTTATGGTGATATCGTGATTTTGCTTCGTTCGGCGAGAATATGGACCCCTTTAATTATTGAAGAGCTTCGGATGGAGGGAATCCCTGCTTACGGGGATCTGAATAAAGGCTATTTTGAAGCTACAGAAGTAGAAATTGCACTCTCACTCTTAAAAATAGTCGATAATCCTCAGCAGGATATTCCACTCGCTGGTGTGCTTCGTTCACCTGTTGTTGGTTTAACTGAAGAGGAACTGGCTAAAGTTCGGATGTACAGCCATGGTTCTTTCTATCATGCTGTACAAATGGCAGCGAACATGCAAGATGCAAACGAAGCTGAGGAAGAATACGATCTTTTCTCGGCTCATGTGATAGAAACAGCAAGTGCAGCGGAAGAGAAAGTTACCTCAGATAATAATGATGAAATCATTAATGAGGTGGAATCTGGAAGTGGAGCTTTACCGCAAATCAGCCTAAAGCTGAAGCATAAGCTTAAGAATTTTCTAGAACGGCTTGAAAGCTGGAGAGATGCGGCTAGACAAGGCAGTCTCAGTGACCTGATCTGGCGTATTTATGGTGAGAGCGGCTACCTGGAATGGGTTGGAGGCTTGCCTGGAGGGTCACAGCGACAGAACAATCTTAAAGCTTTGTATGATCGGGCTGTTCAATTTGAGAATGATACTGCGGCGCGTGGGTTGTTCCGTTTTCTGGTGTTCATTTCACGGCTTCGTGAGAATGGCGGAGATCTTGGTGTAGCTGGTGGTGGCGGCGAAGAGGGCAATGGGGTCAGAATTATGACCATCCATAAATCCAAAGGCTTAGAGTTTCCTGTTGTTTTTATAGCGGGTATGGCGAAGCAGTTTAATCGACAGGATTTGCATTCTCCTTTCCTGATGCACAAAGAGCTTGGCTTCGGGCCACGTTTTGTGGAGCGGGAAACACGGGTCAGCTACCCTACGCTTCCTTATTTGGCTATTAATCGTCGTACACGACTTGAATTGTTGGCGGAGGAAATGCGGGTATTATATGTAGCTTTAACTCGTCCGAGAGATAAGATGATTCTAGTAGGCACCGTAAGAGATTTGCCACGCAAAATCGCTAGCTGGAGCAGTGTGCAGAATCGGGATGAGCTGTTGCTTGCGGATCATTTACTAGCCCGGGGACGCAGCTATCTGGACTGGGTTGGACCGGCATTGATCCGGCATCCGGCGGCGGCTATTCTTCGGAAGCTAGGCGGCTCTGAAGGCACAGTCTCGACAGTGCTGCACAGCGATGTCTCGAACTGGAGCATCAGTGTGCAGAATGCTTCCGAACTGAATTCCGGGGCGTTCCTTCCTTCGGATAACTCAGAGGACAAAGCAGAAGAACGTCAATCTGTACTCAAGGCGCTGCAAAAAGGTGAATCTGTAAGTGTCTATGGATCAGTGAATAGCGATGAAATTGCTAGAAGACTAGAATGGCCCTATCCGTTTGCGGCTGCCTCTGGTATTCCTGCCAAAACCTCTGTTACAGAGTTAAAATCTTTGTTGTCGATGCAGGACCAGCCTTCTTATGATCTCCTAGAGGAAGGTGGCTATCCTGTCACCTCAACAGAAAACAATAAACGTACAGATGTGGCAGGAGCAGACAGTCTGCACTTGCGGCGTCCGAAATTTATGGAAAAGCGCAGTCTAACCCCAGCGGAGCGCGGGACAGCCTACCATACGGTTATGCAGCATATTCCGCTGGAGGGTTCTGTTGATCCTAAAGTTGTGGAAGAAACATTAGCCCGTTTGCAGAGATTAGCTATTCTAACTGCTGAGCAGGTGGAGACGGTATTCCCCGATCAGATAGAGACTTTTTATACGAATGAACTTGGTCGTAGATTAATAGATTCTTCTTGGAAGCTTAGAGAAATGCCGTTCAGTTATATGCTTCCCGCAGGCGAGGCTTATGGAGGGCTCGATTATATGAATAAAGCCGTCACAGAGCTAAGCCATGGAAATAATAATGAAGGCTTTAGTGAAGGAGTGCTGATCCAAGGGGTCATTGACTGCCTGTTCCGCGAAGAGGACCGGATTGTTCTGTTAGACTATAAGACGGATTCTGTTTTAGAACATCAGGGTGGGTTAGAAGCGCTTAAGGAAAAATATCGTTTTCAGCTAGAGTTATACAGCAAGGCATTACATGATATTTTGGGAGAACCGATCAGCGAGATTTGGCTGTACTTTTTTGATGGCGGACATGCTGTGAAATTATAAATCTATTCATTACCGCGTAGGAGCGGGGAAAGAGGACGAAGATGCGGATATTGCATACGGGAGATTGGCACCTCGGCCGAACGCTGGAAGGAAGAAGCCGGCAGAAGGAGCAAGAGCAGTTCATAGATGAATTGGTGGAGATCGCCGATTTTCATAAAGTGGATTTGATAATGATGGCGGGAGATGTGTACGATTCCGTTAATCCACCAGCGGCTTCAGAACAACTATTCTATGAGGCTGCCGCAAGGCTGACTGCAGGGGGTAGGCCCCTTGTTGTGATCGCCGGAAACCATGATCAACCGGAGCGCGTATCTTCAGTTTCACCGCTTGTATTAAGTCAGGGGATTACATTAGTGGGGCTTCCTACCTCAGAGCCAGTGACTGTTCATGCTACACGCACGGGTGAGATCGCCAAAATCGCAGCTCTACCTTATCCCTCCGAGGCACGTCTTGGTGAACTACTTGCAGGAGATAGCGGAGAAGAGGAGCTTCGATTGGCTTATAGCGCACGGGTAGGCAAGCTCATGCAGCTATTGGGACGGGAATTTACGCCGCAGACCGTAAATTTAGCGATGAGCCATATTTATGTGCTTGGTGGTGTGGAAAGTGATTCGGAACGTCCGATTCAAGTGGGTGGAGCGTATACCGTTGATCCTTCTGCTTTGGCTTGTGGAGCGCAATATACTGCACTAGGACATCTTCATCGCGCTCAGCGTGTCAAAGGGGAAGGAATGATCCGTTACAGTGGATCCCCGTTGGCATACAGTTTTTCTGAAGCAGGACAGGCCAAATCGGTAACGCTGATTGATGTTGCGCCGGGCGGTGAGCCAATCTTCGAAGAAATTTACCTTCGCTGTGGGCGTCCGCTTGTAAGATGGAGCTCCACAGGTGGATTGCAGGAGGTATATAACTGGCTGGATGAAGGTAGAGATGCTTCTGCTTTTATAGATTTGGAGATTCGGCTTAATGAAGCCATGTCGATGAATGATATACAGCGCCTGCGCAAGTCACGCGAGGGAATTATTCATATTCGTCCAATTTACCCGCAAATGGAGATGGAGCTTGAACAGACTTCCCGTTCACGTATGCCGGTGCAAGAATTGTTCCGTAAATTCTATCAGCGTCAGACAGGTGGAGCAGAACCGGAAGATAGCTTGATAGAGCTGTTCTTACAGCTAACCGAAGAAGAACGGCGTCAGCCAGAGGAAGGAGAGGAGAACTAAGGTGAAACCTATTCTATTAAAAGTAGCAGGATTACAGAGTTATAGGGAAATGCAAGAAATAGATTTTGAAAGTCTGTGTGAGACGGGTCTGTTTGGGATTTTTGGACCTACGGGCAGCGGCAAGTCTAGCTTGCTGGATGCTATTACTTTGGCGATGTACGGGAAAGTGGAACGTGCCGTTAATGGAACACAGGGGATTATGAACCACTCTGAAGATTCACTCAGCGTAGCGTTTACCTTTGAGCTCACTTCTTCCGCGGGGGCACGTCGTTATCGGGTTGAACGTAAATTCAAACGTACAGGAGAGCAAACCGTCAGCAACACGATTAGCCGTTTCATCGAAATTACATCTGACGGAGATAATGTTATGGCGGATAAGCTCGCAGATGTTACGCGCTGTGTGGAGGAGCATATCGGTCTAAAAATGGATGACTTCACGCGAGCGGTTGTATTGCCGCAGGGGAAATTTGCCGAATTTTTATCACTTCGTGGCGTAGATCGTCGGCAAATGCTGCAACGCCTGTTCCATCTGGAACAGTACGGCGATCAGCTGGCAATTAAGCTTAGTCGCCGGGTGAAGGAGAATGAGGCTGCGCTCCGCGCGCTCATCGCTGAGCAGCAGGGTCTTGGCAGCGCAGGCAAAGGGGATGTAGAGGCAGCGGCGGAGCGCCTCGAGCAGGCCACCCTTTATGCTGCAGAGTGCCGCCGCAAACTGGAGGCGGCGCTGCAGGTCTCGGAGCGTTTCGCGCGTATACGCGAGCTCCAAGAGGAACGGACCCGCCGCGAGTTACAGCGGCAGGGGCTGCTCGCCAAGGAGGAGGAGATTCTCCTCCTTGAACAGAAGCTCGGCCAAGCTGACGAGGCCGAGGCAAGGCTTCCCGCGCTGAAAGCATGGCGCAGCGCGGAAGAAGCCTTTAAGAGCCG
The DNA here is from genome assembly GCF_008370385.1 of Paenibacillus sp. B2(2019). Lineage (NCBI taxonomy): Bacteria > Bacillati > Bacillota > Bacilli > Caryophanales > Paenibacillaceae > Paenibacillus > Paenibacillus sp. B2(2019). The sequence continues at coordinate 108,794 of NZ_VTZR01000028.1, read as the reverse complement.
ATTGGCCCGCGCGGAGGGCCAAGAGGTGCTGGCCGCCGCCGCCGAGCAGGAAGCGGCGCGTGCCGCTGCCGTCGCGGCTGCTGCGCAGGCCGCACTTGCGGCGGAAGAGCCGGCCCTCCGGGAGGGGGCCGGCATCTACCGCCGCGCGCTCGAGCTCGAGTCCGAGCTCGGCGGCCTGCGGCGCGAACTCGCGGCTCTGCGCGAGCGCCGCGAAGAGGCCTCCCGCAAGCTAGCGGAGCTGCGGGAGGGCATGGCCCGGGAGCGTGAGCTTTTGGCCAAGGGCCAAAAGCGCCAGCAAGAGCTGCAGCAAAGCTTGCAGCCGCTCGGTGTCCGCTCCCAGGAGCGGCAGTCTCTGCAAGAAGCGATGCAGAGACTGCAAGGGCTGCACTCCGCCGAATCCCAGTGGGATAAGGCGGAGAAGGAGCGCCGCGAGCGTGCCGCTGCACTCGCGGCTGCGCAGGCGCGACTCGCGGAGGCCGAGGGCCGTCGCGAGCTGCAGGAAGCTGCTCGCGGGCAACTGATCCGCGAGGCGGCGCTGCATCAAGAGAAGCTGCTGGCGACAGAAGAAGCTGCGCGCGCCGCAGCGGAGCGCCTGGAGCAACATGTCAGCACTTTGGAAACGGCTATGAAGGATCAAGAGCTTCACAGATTGTCGTTAGCACTAGCTAAGGAGCTGGAAGAAGGACAACCTTGCCCTGTATGCGGCAGCGAGCATCATCCTGCACCTGCATTATTGCAGGATAGCTTAGAGCAACAAGAACTGGAAATGAAGCTTCAGCAAGTTCGAACATTGTCTAGACGGGCTTTGGAAGCTCGTCATCTGTTCCGTGGTCTTCGCGAACAGGATCAAGTATGGCTGGAGCAGGTATTTGGAAATGAAGTCATCGAAGCGGCAAATCACCCTGCAGCTGCAGGTTCAGAAGTAAGTAGTGCAGTTACTTCCACCGATTTAATCATTCCAGATGAAAAAGCCTTGGCAGAACTTGAAGCTGCACATTTGGGATTAAAAGGACAGTCAGGTGAAGTACGCCGAACTGCGGTACAGTGGCAGCAATCGATGCAGGAGGTCCAGCAGCTGTGCCTCAAAGAAGCGGCAGCTGTCGCAGGTGAACGGAGCTGGGTAGAAGGAATTGCTGCCAAAGCTGAGGAACTCAGCGCCCAGCTAAAGGCTCTACGGCAGAACTGGACACAGCAGTTCCCGGATCTGGCACCTGGAGAAGTGGAACAAGCTTACCGTGATCTGTTAGCTAAGGATGCACAAGCTGAAGAAATTAGATCTCGACTTGATATCAGTGTCAAGTTTCTGGAGGAGAAAAGTGCTTCAGTGCAGAACCTTCAAGAGACCATAACGGGGCTGGATAAAGAGCTGGCTCAGTGGATCACACAGATCGAAGGCAAGGAAGAATTGCAGCGTGAAAAAGAACAGCGTCTACTGGAGTGGACGAATGGTCGTGCTGCTGCTCCTCTTCTAGCGGAATGTGAAGGACGTCTGCAGGAATTGTTAACTGCTCTGGAGACAAGCAAGCAGACACATCTCGCAGCGGCGGAGAAGGCTCAGCATGAGGTTAAGGAAGCAGCGATTACTCGCCAGGCTGCGGAATCTGCGCGTGAACATTACGTAGCAGCTACCAGTCATTGGGAACAAAGCTTGGCTTCTTCACCGTTTAGTTCAGCCACTGAGGTTGAAGGAGCAGCGCTCACATCCGAAGCAAGGGAAATGGCTTATTCCCGCGTACGTGCTCATCGTGCCGAAGAAGCTGAGGTCTCGTTGCAACTGCGTAATATTGAAGAGAAGCTTGACGGAGCCAGCTTAAGTGAAGAAGAATGGCAAGAAAGTCAGGGGATCTTAAGAGGAAGCAAGGCTGAGGATGAAGTATCTCTTCAGGCAAGAGCACGTGCAGAGCGTGATCTGGAGGACCTGCGGCATCGACATATTCGCTGGATGGAGCTCGAAGCAAAGCGGATTGAGCACGCATCTATGCAAGATCAACTCTCCAAACTACAGACGGTCTTACGTGGGAACGCCTTTGTTGAGTACATTGCTGAGGAACAATTGATGCAGGTATGTCAGTCCGCTTCCCAGCGGCTTCGATTCCTGAGTAAGCAGCGTTATGCATTGGAGGTTGATTCGGGTGGCGGCTTTGTGATCCGTGATGACGGGAACGGCGGGGTGAGAAGACCTGTCTCAACCCTGTCTGGTGGAGAGACCTTCCTAACATCCCTTTCGCTGGCACTTGCTCTTTCAGCTCAGATCCAGCTGCGTGGGCAATATCCGTTGCAATTTTTCTTCCTGGATGAAGGGTTTGGTACTCTCGACCCAGAGCTTCTGGATACAGTGATTACTTCACTTGAAAGGTTGCATAATGACCAGCTGTCTGTCGGTATTATCAGCCACGTTCCAGAGCTTCGTGCAAGGTTGCCGCGCAAGCTGGTGGTAGTTCCTGCTGAACAAGGTGGAGGGGGGTCTCGTATCCTTTTGGAAAAAATGTGAAGCATTTTAAACTGTGTGATCGATATCACAGATACAGCATCAACGCGCTGTTATAATACAGCTAAGCCGACATTACTTTAGAAACACCTCGGCGGACGTATGACCGGGAATGTACTCCTTTTCATACGTCCGCCGCCGAATCAGCTTTATAAGCTGTGAAGGGTGTTTCTCTTTTTTTTGCCTTTTTAGGCCCTACGGGTATATATATAGCTCAACTTCATTTGTAAACGGATTTCATTCTGTAATAGATACAGTTTTAGAGTGTGGATGTTGAATCTTCTAGCGTCTTTCGTAATTGGTGATTATCCTGTATGATTATCTTATGATGAAGTGAAATTTCACCAATTTTTAGGAGGCAAGCACTCTATGGAGACCGTGTTTAGCAAAATTATTGAGGGTACTATTCCTTCCAAAAAAGTATTTGAGAACGAACGTATTCTTGCATTCTACGACATCGAGCCGGCTGCACCGGTACATGTGTTGATCATTCCAAAGAAGTTCATTGCTTCCATGAATGATGTCACACCTGAGGATCTTCCGCTAATTGCAGAAATTCACAGTGTAGCGCAACAGATCGCTATCGACCTTGGGATTGCCGAATCTGGTTATCGTTTGATCAATAATTGTGGTCCAGATAGTGGACAAGCTGTGCCTCATCTTCATTATCACTTGCTTGGTGGGGCCAAGCTGGGAGCTCTCACAGGAAACTCAGCTTCTCACGCATAGTACAAACATTAAATGTTGAAGAACTTGCCAGAAAAAAAGAATAACACGAAGGTTGACACCCTATTTCCGTTTGACCTATAATGGAATTTGATAAACCGTGTTATGCTCTTGGACGGTATGGTCGGAGGGAGGGGAAACTGTGTCTGAAACGAAAGTTCGCAAAAACGAGACAATTGATGCTGCACTTCGTCGCTTTAAACGTTCCATCGCAAAAGATGGTGTCTTGGCTGAGGTGAAGAAACGCAAACATTACGAAAAGCCAAGCGTTAAGAAAAAGCTGAAGTCTGAGGCTGCTCGTAAGAGAAAGTTTTAGGAGGATTACCCACGCATGAATCTTAGCGAGAGATTGAACGAAGATATGAAGCAAGCGATGAAGAGTAAGGACAAGTTCACGCTCTCCACGATTCGAATGGTTCGTTCTACAATAAAGTATCTTGAAATAGATTTGAAGAGAACATTGGACGACAACGAAGTGCTTGATATCCTTAGTCGTGAAATCAAACAGCGCAAAGATGCCCTCCAAGAATTTGAATCAGCGGGTCGCGACGAGCTTGCCGCGAGTACGAAGGCAGAAATCGAGATTATTATTAAGTATCTTCCCGAGCAACTTTCCGAAGAAGAAATTAAAGCAATTGTACAGCAGACCATCCAGGAAACCGGTGCTTCTTCGAAAAGCGAAATGGGTAAGGTCATGAGCGCACTGATGCCTAAGGTCAAAGGTCGCGCCGATGGTAAACTCGTGAACCAAGCGGTTCAGCAATTTCTGCAATAATATAGCGCCAGCACCCCTTGTAAAAGGGGTGCTTTTCTTTGTTTTGAAACGTAATTACGCTTACAACGTAATAAAGTTTATGTGTCCCGGGTCAAGTTGAAGAAGGGAGGTAAAAACATTGAAAAGATTACGGAAAATTATGTTAGCCAGCATTCCAGTTGTTTTACTGCTACTGCTCTTAACGCCGTTTATCCCGAATGTCAGCGCTGATGTAACAGTACCAAAAGCACCGAAGGCTGCGAATGGTGAGATGAAGAAAGGCCCTGTGTTTATTATTCCGGTTGATCAGAAAATTGAAAGAGGTCTGCAAAGCTTTTTGGAAAGAGGGTTCGCAGAAGCTGCTAATTATGGAGCGGTTCTAATTGTACTGGAGGTCGATACACCGGGTGGACTGGTGAGTTCAGCAGAACAGATTGGGACGATGGTAAGAGATAGTGACATACCTACGGCTGCTTTTATTAAAGGTGATGCCGCTTCCGCAGGCAGTTACATAGCACTTAACGCAGGTGCAATCATCATGAAGCCGGGTAGCATGATCGGTTCTGCATCTCTAGTAGATAGTAGCGGCCAGAAAGTAGATGACGCGAAGATGGTGTCCTACTGGAAATCAAAAATGATTGGAGCCGCTGCTCTAAATGAGCGTGATCCTGATATTGCTGCGGGAATGGTCGATAGTAATTTGGTTGTGGATAAGCCAGATCTTGGCGTATCTAAAGCGCAGGGCGAAATTATTGCCTTGTCTAGTGACGAAGCTTTAAAAGCTGGTTATGCTGATCAAATTACAACCACTCCAGAAGAGGCAATTACTTGGTTAGGTTATACTACAGATGACATTTTTCGTGTGGAGCATACGGGTGCCGAGAAAATGTCGCAATTTCTGACGAATCCGATTATTATGACGATTTTGCTATTCATCGGGATCACAGGCATTGTGATTGAGTTGATCGTTCCGGGCTTCGGTGCACCTGGGATTATTGGGACATTAGCCTTTGTTTTATATTTTTTCGGAAATTCTGTAGCAGGGTTTGCTGGATCAGAGACTTGGCTTTTGTTCATAATCGGACTTGTCATGCTTGTGCTGGAGCTATTCGTGCCGAGCTTTGGGATATTGGGGATACTTGGTTCCGTGAGCCTTGTGGCAGGTGTCGTACGCGCAGCATACAGCTTCACACATGCATTGTTTAGTCTCGGTATCGCATTCGCGGCTGCAACAGTAGTCATTGTGATTGTGGCTGTCGCATTTAAAGAACGTGGAATTTGGAATAGGTTTATTTTAAAGGATACGCTCTCTAAAGATCAGGGATTTGTACCTGTTGAAGAGAAGTTAAGCTTAGTTGGAGCTATAGGAAACAGTATTACTCCACTTCGTCCATCCGGAACGGCTATGATTGGCGGCGAGCGAGTAGATGTCGTTACTGAAGGCAGCTTTATTAGCGTTAATGCACCGGTCTCTGTTGTAAAAGTTGAGGGCGGACGGATTGTGGTGAAGGAAATTAAGGAATAAGGTAAAAGATAAAGGGTATGGCGAATAGTAGCTCCACAATAATTTACTGGAGGTTGTAAAGTTATGGAAGCATCTTTAATTACTTTTTTGTTGATTGCGGTAGTTGTAGTCATTTTGTTGAGTGTCTTTTTAAGCTTCTTCCCGGTCATGCTCTGGATTTCTGCATTGGCGTCAGGGGTTAGGATTAGTATTATTACCCTAGTAGCGATGAGACTGCGTCGTGTAACACCAAGTCGAATCGTTAATCCAATGATTAAAGCGACTAAGGCAGGTCTTGGACTAAATATTAATCAACTGGAGAGCCACTATCTCGCAGGTGGTAACGTAGACCGGGTGGTTAATGCGCTTATTGCAGCACAACGTGCAGATATTCCTTTGGAATTTACACGCGCAGCAGCAATTGACCTCGCAGGACGTGACGTGCTTCTGGCCGTTCAGATGAGTGTAAATCCACGAGTGATCGAAACACCTATTGTAGCGGCTGTAGCTAAGAATGGTATTGAAGTTAAAGTAAAAGCGCGGGTTACTGTTCGTGCTAATATTGATCGCCTCGTTGGTGGTGCAGGTGAAGAAACGATTATTGCCCGGGTTGGTGAAGGGATTGTAACTACGGTAGGTTCGAGTGATTCGCATAAAGATGTTTTGGAGAATCCGGATTCGATCTCACGTACGGTTTTGGCCAAAGGATTGGATTCTGGTACAGCTTTTGAGATCCTCTCCATTGATATTGCGGATATCGATGTAGGCAAGAACATCGGTGCTTATCTTCAAACTGAACAAGCAGAAGCGGATAAACGTATTGCACAAGCCAAGGCTGAAGAGCGCAGAGCAATGGCTGTCGCTCATGAGCAAGAGATGAAGGCGCGCGTAGTTGAAATGAAGGCGCTTGTTGTGGAAGCTGAATCTCAGGTACCTATGGCGATGGCTGAGGCGCTCAGAAATGGTCAAATCGGTGTGATGGATTACATGAACATCAAAAATATCGAGGCGGATACACAAATGCGAGGCTCCCTCGGCAAAATGAATGATCAGGACGATAATAACCGTCCTAACAATAATAAATAAAAGGGGATGTGAATCTCCATGAGCTGGATCTATATTGTTGCGGTTATTATCTTCGCGATTGTATCCAATGTGAACAAGGCCGCGAAGAACAAACCTAAAGGTGCTACACGCGGAGGAATGCCGACTTTTGGTGGAGGAGAAGAGAACCCTTTACGTCGTAATAAGGATGTAGATGGGAACGGAGACCAACCAGAGCAGTCTAGGAGTGGGTTTCCAACTCCTGTGACTACATCCTCCCGCGAGTATGACGCATCACCTGCCTTTCCAGAGCCTGCGTACATCCCAACGCCAGATTATTCTACTGGAGAAGGAATGTCTTCGGAGTATGCTGATGACGGAGTTGAATTGCGCACACAAAGAATGCAGGAAGAGGTACGGCGTCTTCAAGCTGCTTTTGATGGAATCGCGGGAGCAGATTCCAAATCGATGAAGACGAAGAGCTCATCCTCTGACATTGCTGTTCAGTCAAATAGAACAGTGAATAGGGATGAGCTGCGCAATGGTGTGGTTTGGGCGGAGATTCTAGGACCTCCGCGCGCGCGCCAGCCGCATTCCACCCGAAGATCGTAATTTTAGGTCAAAGTAACAATTAAGCCTTAGCTTTCTTATCTTAACGATAGGAAAGCTGAGGCTTTTTTTATGTTTTTTTTACCTGAAAGGTGCTCCTTTATCACTTCTTCTCATAAACAAAAGCGTTGTCGCATAAGGTGTACAGAAGGCAGGAAGGGGGAACGTCTACTTATGACCCGTATTGGCCGCAGGCTGCGGGGATGGACAAACGGGGTGTTGGATTTACCACAGGACTTACTACAGGAAATGCCCCGGATCACCCTGATCGGCAATAAGGAACTGTATATCGAGAATCATCGCGGCGTGCTGCATTTTTCCTCAGGCCAGCTTAAGCTCGCGTTAGCTAAAGGATCGCTTGAAATCACAGGCGAGGATCTTGTCATTCGTAATATTCTTGGTCAGGAGCTGGCGGTAGAAGGCATTATCGGAGAGATCAGATATAAAGAAAGCGAGGGGAAATCATGAAGGAACCACCTCTTTCATCACTGCGGGGATTCGTTACACTGCATGTGACGGGGCCTCAGGTGGAGAGATTCATTAATGTCATTTCTGAAGCAGGTATAGTGATTTGGGATGTGAGGCCCGCGGAGGGCGGCGCTTCCCTTAAGCTGCTTCTGAATGATTTTTATGTCCTCCGTCCGATTTTAAAGAAGACAGGCTGTCGGATGCACGTTACAGGAAGAAGCGGACTGCCTTTTTTGATGGCGCGGCTTTGGAAACGTAAATTTTTTGGCATGGGAATATTGGTATTCGGGATTATGCTCTTTATGTTATCCACGATGGTATGGAGCATTAGAGTCGAGGGGAATGAAAAAATTGCCTCTGAGGATATATTGGCAGCTGCTCGCCAGGAGGGGGTGTATCCTTTTCAATGGATATGGCGTCTGGATGAGCCGGACAAGCTCTCTAAGGGGCTCCTAGCCCAATTACCCGGCGTTTCATGGATAGGGGTGCAGCGGACGGGGACGAGCATTAAAATTCAGGTGGTAGAATCTAAACAGCCGGATATCAAACCTCTACTTAGTCAGCGGCATTTGATTAGCAGAACAGATGCGGTGGTAACTGAAATATATGCGGAGCAGGGCAGACCGGTTGTAGCGCGTAACTCACGGGTTAAAAAAGGGGATATCCTGATCTCGGGTGCTTTAGGCGACGAAGAGAATGTACAGTACGTGGTGGCTAAAGGTGAGGTTAAGGGTCTAGTGTGGCATGAATACAATATAGAAGTGCCTCTTACAACAACAAATAGCTCATATACAGGGGAGCGTAAAGATCGAACCTATCTGGTGCTTGGTAAATGGGCTATCCAGCTATGGGGTTATGGCGATTCTCCTTTTGAGAAATCACGAACACTTACTGAGCACGATCCGCTGTCCTGGCGGTCCATTAAGCTGCCGCTGGGCCTAATGACTGAGAAAGAAATGGAGATTAGTGAAACAAGTGAGACATTAACTCCAGAGGCTGGATTTGAAAAGGGAATAGAGCGAGCGAAGAATGATATTTTGGCGCGTTATGGCGTTGATAGCGTCATCAAAAGTCAAAAAGTTTTGCATGAGAAGAAAGAGAATGGTAAAGTTTATATGAAAGTGATCTTTGAAGTAGAAGAAAAAATTTCCGAAGAACTGCCAATAGTAAACAATTGAGGAGAATGAGGCTACTTGTCAGAACAGACTGCAAGCATTCGTATTACTTTGCAAAATGCGGGAGAAGCGCAATCGCTGTTCGGCCCGCAAGATGGATTCCTAAAAATCATCGAGAGTGAAATTCCTGCTATTATTGATTCCCGTGAAGCAGAGTTAACGATACGTGGTGCGGAGCGGGAAGTAGACATGCTGGGACAATTGTTTAATGTGTTGCTGTCCCTCATTCGGAGCGGTTACATACTTACTGAACGTGATGTGCAGTACGCTGTGGAGCTGGCGAAAGACTTTCGAGTCGATCAATTGCTCGATTTGTTCAAGGGAGAAATTACAACAACTTTTCGTGGAAAGCCTATCCGTGTCAAAACGATTGGCCAGAAGCATTATGTGACAACGATCAAGAAGCGTGATATTGTATTCGGAATCGGTCCTGCAGGAACGGGTAAGACCTACTTGGCGGTAGTGCTTGCAGTTACGGCACTTAAAGAAGGTTCTGTTAAGCGTATCATTCTTACGCGCCCAGCAGTAGAAGCAGGAGAGAGTCTAGGGTTCCTCCCAGGGGATTTGCAAGAAAAGGTAGATCCATACCTCCGTCCGTTATATGATGCCTTATACGACGTTATGGGGCCCGATCAGGTGGCTAAGGCACTTGAACGGGGATTGATTGAAATTGCTCCGCTCGCTTATATGCGTGGTCGTACGCTGGATGATTCATTTATTATTTTGGATGAAGCCCAGAATACAACGCCTGAGCAAATGAAAATGTTTTTGACTCGACTCGGCTTCGGGTCCAAAATGGTGATTACGGGTGACGTTACCCAGATTGACCTGCCTCGCGGCAAGAAATCCGGTTTGATTGAGGCTAAAGCGATTTTATCCGGCATAGAAGAACTCGGTTTTGTTTATTTTGCGGAGCAGGATGTAGTACGGCATTCCCTGGTGCAGAAAATTATCGTTGCCTATGACCGCTCTGCCGAAAACCTCCAATAAAGGGGATTGTCTTCATGGCTTCAAAGCAACCATCTAAATTAAGCGGATTTGTATATACGAACAACGGATGGAAGTATAGCGCGGCGACACGCTATGCTCTTTTCCTGTTACTCGGACTTGTGTTCTACTTCAGCCTGTCGCCCGATCTACTACCTAAGCGGTACGATATTAAAGAGAATACGCTCAGCGCGAAGGAGATAACAGCGCCTAAGCAAATTTTGGACAAGAAGGCAACACTAAAGGCGGCGGAAGAAGCGGCCGAAGGTGTATCTCCAAAGTATAAAATCATCCCGATGAGGGCCGATAATCTTGTGACATCGCTACTGGACCGGATTGATCGCCTGAATCAGGATGATTTGATTTCGCAAAGCGATAAGACTGAGATTTATCGTGATGAGATCCCGCAGAGAGCCAATGATTTTATTTTGAATTTCATAGCCTCAAATCGGGGTGGAGGCACTTATTCCGATCATCTTTTGGAGGAAATGCAATCTGTCATAAAAGAGCAGACCTATGTCATTCCAGATGAAACTTACATTAAGATTCCGCGACTGACCTCTCAGGACATTATCGAAATGAAGCCTGTCGCTCGTGATATTGTGACTAGGCTGATGAACGATCAAATCACGGACGCCCAGACTGCGCGCGCCAAAGTGGCGGAGCAGGTCAGTATCAGCTCTCTGAGTCAGCGTACGGCGCGTGAGGTTGTGCAAGAGTTAGTCCGGCTCGTTATTACAAGCAATAAGTTCTATGACGAAGATGCAACGAAGGAAGCGAAGGTACAGGCTCGTGAGAACACACCTGATGTGTTTATTGAGCAAGGGGAGGTTCTTGTCGCTAAAGGGCAAAAAATCACCCCTGAGCTGTACGCCCTATTGGATGAGAATGGCCTGCTAAGCAATGAGGTCAACTATTGGCCTCAGGTTGGATTGCTATTACTTGCTACCATGCTATCTGCGGGTCTGATGGTGTTTATCCGTTACTCTGGCGGAACTGCGGGCTTCAAGTATAATAATTCCCAGTTATTAATGCTGGTGCTTGTGTTTGTTATTACGATCATCTCCATGCGGTTGACCGCAATTTTGCAGACGGATGTCCATTCCTATCTCGGGTATCTGGCTCCAGTAGCCATTGGTGCTATGCTGATTACCATGCTTCTGGATATGACATTAGCGTATTTCTGTTCTATTCTGATCAGTATACTCGCCAGTATCATTTTGAATGTTCAGCAGAATTCGGTGTTTGATTTTACCTTTGGCTTCTTTTCAATTGTTGTTTGTTATGTAGCTATTTTTGCCACTCATCGTGCAGGCCAGCGTTCCACATTATTAAAAGGCGGGATTATGGTATCCCTTTTTGGCTGTGTGACCGTCTTTATGCTGACTCTCTTAGCTGGTGGCGAATGGAAAGATGTAAGCACGCTGTATGCCGTTGGTTTTGCTTTTGCGAGTGGACTTTTGACTGCAGTGCTTGTGATTGGTCTGATGCCTTTCTTTGAAGCTACCTTTGGCATTCTATCTGCCCTGAAGCTGGTAGAGTTGTCTAATCCGAACCATCCCTTATTGCGCAAGCTTCTTACGGAAACACCAGGAACCTATCACCATAGCGTAATGGTAGGTAACCTGTCAGAAGCGGCCGCAGAAGCGATTGGAGCAGATGGCCTATTGTGCCGGGTAGGATCGTATTATCATGATATTGGTAAAACAAAACGTCCGTTTTATTTTATTGAAAATCAGAATAATATGGAAAACCCACATGATTCTATTGAACCGAAGCTTAGTAAATCTATCATTGTAGCTCACGCCCGCGATGGGGTGGAAATGCAACGAGAATATAAGCTGCCCAAACCGATTCGTGATATTGCTGAGCAGCATCATGGGACGACGTTCCTGCATTATTTTTACCATAAGGCCCTGAAGCTGGCGGAAGAAAAAGGTGTAGAGCCTGATTTTACCGAGGAAGATTTCCGTTATCCTGGCCCGAAAGCTCAGTCGAAGGAATCGGCTGTTGTAGGAATTGCCGACAGTGTTGAAGCTGCGGTGCGATCCTTGCGCAAACCAACCGTTCTTCAGGTGGAAACGATGATTGAGAAAATTATTAAAAGTCGATTGGATGATCATCAGTTTGACGAATGTGATTTAACGATTAAAGAATTGGACATTATTGCACGGACGCTGAAAGAAACGGTCATGGGGATTTTCCATTCACGGATCGAATACCCAGAAGATGTGCGTAAGCCGAAAAAAGAGGAAGGGGCAGCTAACCCATGAGTTTGGAGATCGTTTGGGATAACGAGCAAGAAGAATACGAGATAAAGGACGATCTCATAGCACTGCTGGAGAGCATTTTGCAAAAAGCAGGTGAAGCGGAAGGGATCGATCAGGGAGAGGTTGCGCTTACTTTTGTCGATAACACTCGTATTCATGAGTTGAACTTGGAATACCGGGGAATTGACCGTCCGACGGACGTACTTTCTTTTGCGATGAATGAAAGCGGAGAGGACGAGCTGGACATTATATACGAAGTAGAAGAAGGCGAAGCGCTGGAAGATGTTCCGGATGTACTGGGAGATATCATCATTTCCGTAACTCGTGCTCAGGAGCAGGCGCAGGAATATGGTCATTCGCTGGAGCGTGAGCTTGGTTTCCTCTTTGTGCACGGATTTCTGCATTTGTTAGGATATGATCATCAGGATGAAGCTTCAGAGGCTGAAATGATGTCTAAGCAAGAGAAAGTACTAGCTCAGGTTGGGTTGACTCGCTAATGGTGAAGAACACGGCGGTAGGACATAAGAAGTTCTGGCACTCTTTTCGGTTTGCATCGCAAGGCATCGTGTCGGCATTCAAATCCGAGCTTAACATGAAGGTGCATTGCTGTTTGGCTGTGGTTGTACTTGTTGCCGCTGCCGTGTTCAGACTTCCGCTGGCCAGTTGGATGTTGCTGCTCTTCTCCATCACGCTTGTCTTAACCGCCGAGTTGCTCAATACAGCAATTGAAGCGACGGTAGACCTGATCTCGCCGGAGATTCACCCACTGGCTAAGAGGGCAAAAGATACCGCCGCAGGAGCTGTGCTGCTTACGGCGGTGTTTGCTGTCTTAGTCGGGGTCTATGTTTTTTACCACCCGGTGATGGACTGGATTACCGGACTTATGTCATAATCAGGTTACAATTCAATTCAGGGGAGAGGCGGACCCGCGTTTTGCGATTCCGCCTCTTTGGTTACTGGATGTTTAGGAAGCGAGTTTTGTACGAAGAAAATTCAGTGAAATAATGCTAACAAAACTAAGTGGATGCTTTCGAAGCAAGTTTTGTACGAAGCAAATCAGTGAAGTAATGCTAACAAAACTTTAGGAGGACCCAAATATGGATTCCGCTCTTCTTATGCAAGAAGCGATTAAAGCACGTGCTAAGGCATATATTCCTTACTCCCGATTCGGAGTTGGAGCCGCCCTTCTTGATCAGGATGGTCATATTCATCACGGATGTAATGTAGAAAATGCTGCATTTGGCCCAACCAATTGTGCAGAGCGCACCGCGTTATTCCGTGCCATTGCCGACGGTCATGCTATCGGTTCTTTCAAGGCAATTGCCGTTGTTGCCGATTCCGATGGCCCCGTATCTCCTTGTGGTGTATGCCGCCAAGTTCTGATTGAGTTGTGTTCACCAGACATGAAGGTTATCCTTGGAAACATGAAGGGCGATATTGTTGAGACGACGGTGGGAGAATTACTTCCTGGCGCTTTTGGTCCCGTAGATCTGAAGCAAGGACAAGCTCCAGAGTAAAATGAGAGTTTGATTTAATGCCTGTTTAAAGGTAAATCAGGTATAGTTAGACGAAGGTTGCTACTTTAATTGCACAATGTACAGTTAAATGCTACTCTTTCGCACAAAAATGAGTTTAGTTGCAGATAGTGCAATTAAATTTATGCTATAGTCCATATTTGGCTCTTAAGACAGGATTTAATTGCACAGAATACAACTAAAACACCAAAACATAAACTCAAACTCAAATTAGTTGTACAAAGTACAATTAAAAGTGTGCAGTCATCATCAATTAAGCTAGAATGATGCAAATTATGTGTTGTTAGAGTAACATTACGAGGTAAGCGCCGCGGCGAAGCCGCTAGCGATTCTTTGCACATCGTAACTTGAAACCCTGCCTGTAAGCTGCATCACAGTAATCTTTATCCATGGTGAGCTTAATGCGAACCGTGTTAATAAACGAGAGTGAGGCTTGTCCCTAACAGGGGACGAAAGCGCTCATGCGCGATCAACCATCTAATCCCGCCGAACGATGCAGGTACGCCATTTCCGGGTGTCCAGAGGGCCGGGGCCCTTGGGGTCCCCCTTGGCTAAGGGGGATTTAGGGGGATCGAAAAAGATCTTGGAAGATTTTTGAACATGAATTTAGAAGGAAAGTATGGAAGGAAGATAATATGAAATTCAAATCAGGCTTTGTCGCAATTATCGGCAGACCGAACGTAGGCAAATCGACACTCATGAACCAGGTTATTGGACAGAAGATTGCAATCATGTCGGATAAGCCACAGACCACTAGAAATAAAATCCATGGGGTCTATACAACGAATAATTCGCAAATCGTGTTCCTGGATACACCAGGTATTCATAAAAGACAGTCCAAGCTAGGCGACTACATGAACCAAACTGCAATGAGCACGCTGGGTGAAGTTGAGGCTGTGCTGTTCCTTGTGGATGCTGCAGATGGTTTGGGCGGTGGAGACCGATACATTGCTGAGCAATTAAATGGACTTAAGACGCCAGTTATTCTTGTACTCAACAAGATCGATAAAATAGAGCCGGAAGCATTGCTCCCACTTATGGCTCAGTACAACAAGCTGCATAACTTTGCTGAAATCATTCCAATTTCTGCTAAGATGGGTAGCAATGTTAACACGCTGTTAGAGCAAGTCGCTAAGTATTTACCAGAAGGTCCGCAATACTACCCGGAAGATCAAATTACCGATCACCCTGAGCAATTTGTGTGCGCAGAACTAATTCGTGAGAAGATTCTGCATTTGACGCGCGAAGAAGTACCGCATTCCATTGCTGTGGCTATCGAAGATATGAGGGTTGAGCCGAATGGTGTGGTGCATGTGTCTGCCGTTATTTTTGTTGAACGTGATTCTCAGAAGGGGATCATTATCGGTAAGCAAGGTGCGCTGCTGAAAGAGGTTGGAAGACGCGCTCGGACAGACATTGAGAACCTTTTGGGTTCGAAGATTTTTCTGGAGCTATGGGTAAAAGTGAAAAAAGACTGGCGTAATCAGGACCGCGTTCTGCGGGATTTGGGCTTCCATAAAGACCTTTAAGATCTTTATCCGTCATTCCTCGTTTGGCAGGAATTGCAAGGATAGAACCTGGCTCATCGCACATCCTAATTCTTGAAGAGACATCGTCTTTCCCAAGAAAGGATGAATACGAATGCGAAACTTTTCGTGGAAGTATTTTGCAATGACAGGAGACGTCGATGCTTACCTGCTATACAAGGAAGCTGGCTATCCACTTGAAGACAGTGGATTACAGCTAGTGGAAGAAGAGAAGGTCTGTGATGAAGAAGCGCAATAAGGACTGGTTGCTTGCCGAATGGTTGGGGGAAGAGGCATGCTACACAGGGTGGAAGGGATCGTCATCCGCAGCATGGACTACGGCGAGGGGAACGCAATTATTACGCTTTGCACCGAGAACGCCGGGAAAGTAGGAGTTCTGGTACGAGGTGCTAAGAAGGTTAAGAGCCGCCATGCTGCCCTGATCCAGCTGTTCACCGTCGGGGAATTTGTTTTTTTTAGAAATAACGGAGGTCTTGGGACGCTGAATTCCGGCGAGATCACGAAGTCTCACCATCCTCTGCGTGAGGATTTGATTAAAGCAGCATATGCATCATACGCTTGTGAACTGCTTGATAAAGTCCTGCATGATGAGGAGACGGGGAGCTTCTGGTTTCGCCAGCTTACGGCCTGCTTGAACGCACTTGAAGAAGATAAGGAACCTGGAGTTATCATAAATGTTTATGAAATGAAGATTTTGCAAGCAGCCGGTTATGGTCCAGAGTTCGACACCTGTGTGATATGTGGAGCTGAAAAGCCTGATGAACAACTGCTGATAAGCCCTCGCCTTGGTGGAGCACTCTGCCGCAGCTGTAAACATAATGATCCTCCAGCAATGGAGGTCTCTGCTCGTGCGTTGAAATTACTACGCTTATTCGCCAGACTTGATCTAACTAGATTAGGGAATGTGGATGTCAAAGAAAGCAGCCGTGATGAGCTAAAAAAAATTATGCGTGCCTTTATGGATGTGCAGCTTGGATTAAAGCTAAAATCACAGAATTTCCTGGATCAGCTCGACAAGTACAAGATTTGACGAAATCTGATTTTTCCGTTACTATAGGAACAGTTTAATTATAAGATTGTCGCCGTTTTGCTCTACTTCGGGAGAACGTGCATTGATCGGGAAAGTAATGAGCGATATTGTCGCGATTCAGCGAGCTGGGGGTAGTGAGAGCCTGGCGGGACAATGTTCATGAACATGGCACCCGGGAGTACGGATATGGCGAATGAAAGTGGATTTCGTTCTTGTCTTTAGCAAGTGATATTGCTGAATCAAGGAATGGAATCAAGTAGGGTGGAACCGCGGGAGAATAAGTTAAGCTCTCGTCCCTATGTCTGTTAATCAGGCATGGGGGCGGGGGTTTTTTGTTGCTGTCAGGAGCGAAAAATGCCGCCTCCATGGTAAGAAGTTTTAAGCAAGATGAACTAAAAACTTGTAAAGCGAAGGAGACGGTATTATGAACTTTCAGCAGATGATTTTGACGCTGCAGCAGTTCTGGGCTGAACAGAACTGTATTATCGTACAGCCTTATGACACTGAAAAAGGCGCCGGCACGATGAACCCTATGACATTTTTACGCTCACTAGGTCCTGAACCATGGAGAGTTGCGTACGTAGAGCCTTCACGTCGCCCATCCGATGGACGTTATGGGGAGAATCCGAACCGTCTGTATCAGCATCATCAATTTCAAGTCATTATCAAACCATCGCCTGATAACATTCAAGAGATTTACTTGGATAGCTTGAAAGCACTCGGCATTGATCCGCTCTTGCATGATATCCGTTTTGTTGAGGATAACTGGGAGAACCCTTCACTGGGTTGTGCAGGTCTAGGATGGGAAGTGTGGCTAGATGGTATGGAAATCACTCAGTTTACGTACTTCCAACAGGTCGGTGGAATTGAGGCCAATCCAGTTGCCGTAGAAATTACTTACGGAATGGAGCGGCTAGCATCCTACATTCAAGATAAAGAAAATGTATTTGATCTTGAATGGGTTAGCGGCATGACTTATGGTGATGTTTTTCATCAACCGGAGTTTGAACATTCTACTTACACCTTTGAAGTATCTGATGTAAAAATGCTATTTTCACTGTTCAACATGTACGAAGAAGAAGCGCGTAGAGCGATGGAGCAGCATCTTGTGTTCCCTGCCTACGATTACGTGTTGAAATGCTCACATAGCTTTAATTTGCTGGATGCACGTGGAGCCATCAGTGTTACTGAACGGACTGGATTTATTACCCGAGTGCGTAATCTTGCCCGCTCTGTAGCGGCAACATATCTTGAGGAACGCGAGAAGCTTGGCTTCCCGCTGCTGAAGAAAGAAGGTGCTGACCGTGTCTAAAGATATCCTGTTTGAGATCGGTCTGGAGGAAATTCCTGCACGTTTTATCCGCGCTGCGATGGAACAGCTGCAAGATAGAACATCCAAGTGGTTGGATTCTGCACGGATTACCCATGCTGGAGTTACTGCATATGCAACGCCACGTCGTCTCGCTGTTTTTGTTAAGGATGCGGCTGAGAAGCAAGAGGATATCAGCGAAGAAGTCAAAGGACCATCACGCAAAATCGCACTGGATGCAAACGGAGACTGGAGCAAAGCTGCTTTAGGATTTGCCCGTAGTCAGGGTGTATCTCCGGAGCAATTTACGTTCAAAGAGCTAGCTGGAGTAGAGTATATATATGCTACTAGAAATAGTGCTGGGGTAGAGACAGCTTCGCTTCTTTCAGAAGGGCTTTTAGGGATTGTAAATGCGATGACTTTTCCGAAAAACATGCGTTGGGGAGCTTACGATTTTAAATTCGTGCGTCCGATCCGCTGGTTAGTTGCTCTTTTCGGGAAAGATATTATTGATTTGGAAATTACGGATGTAAAAGCGGGTAATGTGAGCCGTGGACATCGTTTTCTGGGTACAGAGACTGTAATTTCGGAGCCTGCACAATATGTTGAGATCATGCGTGCGCAGCATGTCCTTGTAGACGTGAAGGAACGGGAAGAATTGATCCTGAAACAAATCAATCAATTGGCTGAAGAAAAAAGCTGGACGATTGCGATCAAAGAGGATCTTTTGGAGGAAGTACTGTTCCTAGTTGAAACACCAACCGTGTTGTTCGGAACCTTCGACCCATCTTTCTTGAACATTCCACAGGATGTGCTGATTACTTCGATGCGTGAGCATCAGCGGTATTTCCCGGTATTTGATGCAGCGGGCAAACTTCTACCTTTCTTCGTAACGGTGCGTAACGGGAATGCAGTATCTTTGGATGTTATTGCTAAGGGTAATGAGAAGGTACTCCGTGCTCGTCTATCAGATGCCAAATTCTTCTATCAAGAAGATCAAAAGATGAAGATTGATGATGCACTAGCCAAATTGGAGAATATCGTCTACCATGAAGAGCTTGGCAGTGTTGGAGATAAAGTGCGTCGTATTCGCCAAATCTCCGATCGTCTTGCTGTAAAGTTGGGATTGTCTGATATAACCCTTTCTGAAGTAAGTCGGACTGCTGATATTTGCAAATTCGACCTTGTGACTCAAATGGTTTATGAATTCCCAGAACTTCAAGGCACCATGGGTGAAGATTATGCACGCAAAGCAGGAGAACCTGAAACTGTGGCAAAAGCAATCTTCGAGCATTATCAGCCAAGGTTCGCGGGTGATGCAGTACCATCGACAGATGCCGGTTCAGTTGTCAGCATTGCGGACAAGATCGATACGATTGTAGGTTGCTTCTCTATCGGTATTATCCCAACAGGCTCACAGGATCCTTACGCACTGCGTCGCCAGGCTGCAGGGATTGTTCAAATCGTGCTGGAGCATAAATTGCCGATTACGCTGCGCGAGATTTTTGAAGCAGCGATTGAAATTCATAAAAATTCAGGGAATTCGAAACATTCTGACGATGAACTACGTATAAACCTGTACGAGTTCTTCGGTCTGCGTGTTAAACGACTTTTATCCGACAATGTACGCTATGATGTTGTGGACGCTGTTACAGCAGCTGGCTTTGACAACGTGGTAGATGTTGTGGGCAGAAGCCGTGCGCTTATGGGTGCTGTGTTAGACCAAGCAGACTTTAAAATTACAGTAGATTCACTCACTCGTGTCAGTAATTTGGCAGCTAAAGCAACCAGCGAAGTGATTGATCCTTCTTTACTTAAAGAAGATGCTGAGCTGAAGCTGTACAGTACATGGCAGGAATTACACACACCGTATCTTGAAGCGATGTCCGCGAATAATGCCGAAGAAGCACTCCGTATTCTCTCGGGTCTAAAAGATGCTGTTACAGCATTTTTCGATTCCGTTATGGTTATGGCAGAGGATGAGCAGGTACGTGCTAACCGTTTAGCTTTGCTAGCTGGTATTGATGCTGACTCCAAGGCGTTTGCTGATTTTGGCAAGCTCGTTTGGTAAACGACTGAGCACCGGAGTTCCCGGCTGAATTCAAGATTCGACATTTGATCAAAGGACAGCTTTTTGAACAACATCTATAAGAAAAGTTTGTGTCTTATGGTATAGAATGTTGGTTTGGGGTATAAATATACGGAACGGTGCCAATGCGTCATTTGACATCCGTTCCGTATTTATGCATAGAAAGAAGGATTTCTTGCGGTAAGGGCGTATATATATTACACGGGAAATTGGTGATGATCATGGAGAAGAAGTCCCGGTCTAGAACTATAGTCGTGGATGGGGATGCTTGTCCGGTCAAAAAAGAGATTGCTGAAGTTGGCCGCGCCTTTGGTGTGCCGGTACTGATGGTATCTTCTTATGACCATGCACTGAAAGCTGAAGAGGGTGTAACGGTTGTGCAGGTGGACCGGGGAGATCAGAGCGCCGATCTATATATTGCCAATCATATTTCTGCTGGAGATGTGGTATTGACTCAAGACTATGGTCTCGCAGCACTTGCGCTCGGGAAACGTTGCAGTGTTCTTTCTTTTCGTGGCCAGGAATATGACGATTCCAAAATGGATTTTATGTTGGAAGGCAGGCATGCCAGGGCCGTGGAACGAAGACGGGGACATTATTCTAAGGGTCCAAAACCTATAACGGCAGAAGAAAAAATATATTTTCAACATAAAATGACAAAACTTTTAATACTTTTGCAGGAGAATGTGGAGCAATAGCGAATTATATTTATTTGTTAAGAATTGAAGGTGGTTGAAGTGGCTAGCGGACACGGGAATATTCCGGAAGAAGTTATCGAAAGCGTGCTTGCACGTCATGATATTGTCGATACAGTCGGTAAGGTAGTCCATTTGTCCAAGCAGGGGAAATATTTATGGGGCCTCTGCCCGTTCCATTCGGAGAAAACCCCTTCCTTTACAGTTACCCCCGACCGGGGAGTATTTCATTGCTTTGGCTGCGGCATGGGTGGAAATGCCATCAAATTTAGGATGGAAATCGAAGGATTAACCTTCCCCGAAGCCGTCAAAATAATGGCTGAAGAAAGTGATATTCCCGTTCCTGAAGGTAAGGGAGGCCTAATGTCTCCTCCTGATCCGGAACGCGATCGGTTGATTCAAGCTTATGAATGGTCTGCAAAGTTTTATCATTACTTGCTGAAGAATACGGAACACGGCAAAGCCGCAATGGAGTATTTAAGAGCCCGGAACTTCAGCGATAAAATGATTGACCAGTTTCAGATCGGATATGCTCCGGACCGCTGGGATACTTTGCTACAATTTTTGGAGAAACGGAATTTTGACCTTGCTGAGATGGAGAAAGGTGGACTCTTGTCTGCCCGAGGTGAGGGTAAAGGCTATATAGACCGTTTCCGTGGTCGGATTATTTTTCCGATTGCGAACCGCACAGGCAAGGTGATTGCGTTTGCCGGAAGAATTTTTGGTGAAGGACAACCCAAGTATCTTAATTCTCCAGAGAGTAGATTGTTTAACAAAAGCCGGATTTTATACAATTTGCACCAGTCCAAAGCATCCATCCGCAAAACGCGGCAAATCGTCCTCTTTGAAGGATACGGAGATGTCATTTCGGCCTGGGAAGCAGGTGTGCATAACGGTGTAGCAACAATGGGAACATCTTTAACTGAAAGTCATGTAGCACTGATGAAGAGTCTAGCCGATGAAATTGTACTGTCTTATGACGGTGACCGGGCAGGACAAGCAGCTGCTATGAAGTCCATTCCAATGCTTGAAGGCAGTGGCTTGCGTGTAAAGATCGCCTTACTGCCAAGCGGGCTCGATCCAGATGAATTCATCTCAATGCATGGTGGAGAAAGGTTTATGGATCAGGTTATTGATTCAGCGGTTTCATCCATAAAATTTAAGCTTATATATCTGAAAAAAAACCATATACTCCTAGAGGAAGATGGCAAAATTGCCTACGTCAAAGAAGCTTTGGAGGTCATTGCTTCGTTACATTCCTCGACAGAGAGAGAGGTTTACCTAAGGGAAATCGCTTCTGAGCTGGAACTTTCATATGATAGTTTGAAGCAGGATTGTAATTTACTTAGGGCATCGATGCAAAAAAACATCCCTGAAGGGGATAATAACGACAAAAGGTGGAATAATGGTAGGCATAAAAAAGGGCAAGTGCAGACACCAACTTTGCTGCCCGCTTATCATGTCGCGGAACGGCGTCTACTGTCCTTTATGATCCAGGACCCGGAAGCTGCCACGTATGTGGGCGAACGCCTCGGAGAAGATTTCAACATCGATGATCATGCGGCAATTGCCGCTTATCTATATGCCTATTACGCGCAAGGCAAACCACCCGGCATTAGTCGGTTTCTATCATCGCTTCAGGATGATCGTCTAGAGAAAACTGCAACATCAATTTCCATGATGGATACACCTCCAGACTGGAATATGCAGGTGCTGGATGATTGTATCCGTGAAGTACGGAAATACCCACTGCAGCGCAAGATGGATCAGAAGCGTGAAGAGATGATTCAGGCGGAAAAGTCAGGTGACTTTTTGCGTGCGGCACAAATAGCAAGTGAGATTATAGCCCTAGAGAGACAATGAAATGTTGACAGGATGTACCTAGGGAGGAGGGAGTCGAATTATGGCGAACGATCAGCATACTGAATTGGAAGCAGAATTTACTTTGGATCAGGTTAAGGATCAGCTTATTGAGCAAGGCAAGAAAAGATCATCATTGCTATACAAAGATATTATGGAGAAATTATCGCCGTTTGATCAAGACCCCGAGCAAATGGAGGAGTTCTATGAACAACTCAGTGATTTGGGGATTGAAGTTGTAAACGAGAACGATGAGGAGGTTAACAGCCTCCGGCCAAATGAGGACAATGAAGACAAAGAGGGCGATGAGTTCAGCTTTGATGATGATTTGTCACTGCCGCCAGGGATTAAGATTAATGACCCTGTCCGTATGTATCTAAAAGAAATTGGACGCGTTCCGCTGTTGTCGGCTGACGATGAAGTAGAGCTTGCTATGCGTATTAAGAATGGTGACGAGGAAGCCAAACGTCGTCTCGCTGAAGCGAACCTACGTCTTGTAGTAAGTATTGCTAAACGTTATGTTGGACGCGGTATGCTGTTCCTTGATTTGATTCAGGAAGGTAATATGGGTCTGATCAAAGCGGTAGAGAAATTTGACCATAACAAAGGGTTCAAATTTAGTACGTATGCAACTTGGTGGATTCGTCAGGCCATTACCCGCGCGATTGCGGATCAGGCACGTACGATTCGTATTCCTGTACACATGGTGGAGACGATCAACAAGCTGATTCGTGTCTCTCGTCAATTGCTGCAAGAACTGGGACGTGAACCTTCGCCAGAGGAAATTGCGGCTGAGATGGAGCTGACGGTTGAGAAAGTTAGAGAAATCATGAAAATTGCCCAAGAACCAGTATCGCTCGAAACACCGATCGGTGAAGAAGACGATTCACATCTGGGAGATTTCATTGAGGATCAGGAAGCCTTGGCTCCTGCGGATGCAGCAGCTTATGAACTGCTGAAGGAACAGCTGGAGGATGTACTGGACACGCTCACGGAGCGTGAAGAGAATGTACTTCGT
Organism: Paenibacillus sp. B2(2019); assembly: GCF_008370385.1. Lineage (NCBI taxonomy): Bacteria > Bacillati > Bacillota > Bacilli > Caryophanales > Paenibacillaceae > Paenibacillus > Paenibacillus sp. B2(2019). Next base: position 85,686 of record NZ_VTZR01000028.1, on the reverse strand, counting down.
CTGCGTTTTGGCCTAGATGATGGCCGGACGAGAACACTTGAAGAAGTGGGCAAAGTGTTCGGTGTTACCCGCGAACGGATTCGCCAGATTGAAGCTAAAGCATTACGTAAGCTTCGTCACCCTAGCCGCAGTAAACGGCTTAAGGATTTCCTTGAATAGTATTTCATGAACTGGACCTTCTGCTGCTCAGTAGCAGGAGGTTCTTTTATTTGAATTACGACCCTAAAAGTGCTGACCTTGTGTATATCTGGAAAGAAGGATGAGCCAGTGAATTTGGAAAAACGCGAAATTATTATAAAAGAGATACAGTATTGGAGAAATAACAAATTGCTGCCAGAGCAATATTGTGACTTCTTAACCAACCTGTATGATGATGAAGCTGCGGCGAAGGATAACAATCCGATTTCGCTGAAGAATCTACAGCAGGGAAACATCAAAATTTGGCTGTTTGGTTTTGGAATTATTTCCTTGATTTTCTTGATTAGTCTTTATTTTAGCGTTTTTCCCTGGCCTTTGCAACTTGCAACAGCACTATCCGTATTAATTATTTGTTATGGATACTCAGCGGTTTACAGGAACCGAAATCATGTTATTAGTCTTATCCTGGCGGGGCTGGGCAGTGTGTTATCGCTTGGTTTTGGGCTATGGCTGATTGCTTTGCATGATCTTGATCCTCAGCTCTGGAGACCGATTCTGATTGGGGCTTGTGGCTTGTTATGGTGCATTCTGGGATTTGTGCTCCGTATAGGCTTGCTGCAGTATTGCGGTTATGCTTTTTGGGCCTTATTATATGCGGGATTCTTCGGTGGAAAACGCCCTGAGGCTTCGATGCTAGAGCTTGAGCTCTTATGGCTTCCACTCTGTGTAATGATGGTGTGGCTAAGCTGGCTATTACATCACAAAGTTAAAGGCGTTACCAGTGTTTTTTTTGCAGTGGGAGTATCACTATGGATGATGCCGGAACTCGATGCTCTTTTATTGAGGCAGGATTATCCACAGTGGATTTCGTTTATGCTAATTTTAAAAATTGCGGTAGGCTTGGCCCTACTGTTCTTGTTTCGAAAAAAATGGATAACGTGGGTGGCAACATGAACAATGTGAAATTATCAGATCGACTTCAGCAATTGCTGGAACAAATTCCGCAAGGAAGCAGGTTGGCAGACATCGGCTCTGATCATGCTCTGCTTCCTGTGGCTGCTGTAGAAAGCGGTAAGGCTGTATTCGCAGTAGCAGGTGAGGTAAACCCGGGTCCCTTTGATGCTGCTTGTAAGGGCGTTGCAGAGGCCGGACTAGGGAAGATAATCTCGGTGCGTCGAGGAGATGGCCTTGAGGTACTGGAACCTAGTGAAGTTAATTGTATCACGATCGCTGGCATGGGAGGGGCTTTAATTGCCTCGATTTTAGACCGTGGTCAGAGTCAAGGTAAGCTAAAGGATGTTACAACACTGGTACTTCAGCCGAATGTGGGCGAGGATATTTTGCGTCGCTGGCTGTTAAATAATAATTGGGTTCTTATTGCTGAAAGTATTCTGGAAGAAGACGGCAAGCTATATGAGGTGTTAACAGCTGTTCCAGAGGATACTAATGCTGGAATTACGAATGCCAATGTATATCGAGAGGTAACGCTAGGTAATTCTGCTATGGTTCGTGGTCAGGATACCTTGCTGCAGATGGGGCCTTTTCTGATCCAAGCACCGAATGAAGTGTTTTTTGCCAAGTGGCAGGGAGAGATTCAGAAATTGGAAGGCATCCTGACATCATTGTCACGTTCAGAACTCGAATCTGCGGAGAATAAACGGAAATTAATTCGAGAACAGATCAAGGAGATTACGGAGGTGCTGCAATGCTTGCCAAAGGACAAACAGTAATTCAATATATGGAGCAGCTGGCTCCAAAGCATTTAGCTGAAGATTGGGACAAAGTCGGTCTGCAACTAGGTTCCTTACAGAAAGAAATAACCAATGTACTGGTTGCACTGGATGTGAACGATGAAGTCGTTGAAGAGGCAATTAGTCTCGGCTGTAATCTTATCATTGCCCACCATGCGATTATTTTTCGTCCGCTGCAAGGGATTCAAACAGACACTCCAATGGGCCGAATGTATGAAAAATTGATTAAAAATGACATCGCGGTATACATCAGTCATACTAATCTGGATGTTACCGAAGGTGGAATGAACGATTGGATGGCGGAAGCTCTTGGTATAGAGAACGGAGTGCCTATTAAAGACATTCATTCCGAGCAATTGTCAAAGCTGGTTGTGTTTGTGCCGAAGGATCATCATCAGAAGGTACTGGATGCCATTTTGAATGCAGGAGCAGGGGCAATCGGCAACTACAGTCATTGCAGCTTCAATATCGAGGGATACGGGACTTTTATTCCGGGAGAAGGCACAGATCCTTATATCGGGGAAAAAGGGAAGCTGGAGCGTGCTGAGGAGATCCGTATTGAGACAATCGTGCCACACAATATCCGCAATAAAGTGGTACAGGCTATGCTCAAGGCTCATCCTTATGAAGAGGTTGCCTATGATTTGTACACGATGGATCTTAAAGGCCGCAGTTTAGGGCTTGGGCGGGTTGGAAAGCTCAAAGAGCCTACCACACTTGGGCAATTCGTTGAGACGGTAAAAAAAGGTCTGAAAGTTGACCATGTACGTGTTGTGGGTGATTTGGATCGTCCAATTCGTAAAGCGGCTGTTCTCGGCGGTTCGGGTGGAAAGTATTATAACAGTGCTATTTTCCGCGGTGCGGATGTGTTGGTTACGGGAGATCTTGATTACCATACAGCACAGGATGCCGTGCTCGCTGGGATCACTCTGATTGATCCAGGACATAATGCAGAGAAGATCATGAAAGAGAAAGTAGCAGAGTGGATGACTGGGAAACTGGTGGAGCATAAGTACGATACAGCTGTACATGCTTCGCAGGTGAATACGGAGCCATTTAAGTTCCTATAAAATTGCCATTTAATAATGCTTGTGCCAGACAGGTGATGTCTGTATAATATATAATGTTGTTCGGAAAGTTTGACAGACAATCGCCGGTGACGTGAAGACGTCACGGGAGGAAAGTCCGGGCTCCATAAGGCAGGATGCTGGATAACGTCCAGTCGGCGCGAGTCGAAGGATAGTGCCACAGAAATGGACCGCCGATGGCCGCCTTAGGGCGGCACAGGCAAGGATGGAACCGAGGTGTAAGAGACCCCGAGGAACGCTGGTGACTTCGTTCCTGGTAAACCCCATCTGGAGCAAGACCTAATGAGACGCAGCAGATTCCTTTATTGGAATAGGCAGCCTTAGCCTGAGGCGCGTCTAGGTTGGTCGCTGGAGCTGTGCAGTAATGTACGGCCTAGATAGATGATTGTCGCTTATGGTGGGAGGGTAGTTCCCGATTGAACCACGACGAGCACAGAACCCGGCTTACGGCAAACTTTCCTAACTGCAACGTTATGATAACAACAACAACCATACAAGCGGCGGCGTATCTCGGGAAACCGGATCACGTCGCTTTTTTAAAATATAAGAAAGTATAAGTTTCACTTTATACATTATCCTTATATTTCTCGCAACGCTTACCATCCTTATAAAGACGCCGAAGGTGTTTATGCTCGTGGCAAGAAGATATGTAGAAAGTGGGAAACGTGTAGCATGGGTAATTATCAGATTTGCGGGTTCTGCGGACATTTATATGAACGAAACAATAAGAGGATGTGCAATAGTTGTGATGAGATGTATCAGAGAATCAGGCGTATCGTAGAGACTTCACCCGACACGATGGTATTAAATATATCCCTTCAGACAGGGGTAAGTGTCAGTCGAATCATGTCTTTCGTTGAAAATGGATATTTTAGGCTCAATAAAGATAGCATAGAAGTATTTAAGAAGTAAATTATTCTAAGCATGGCTGGAAAATAAAAAAACCCGTCTTCCTCATCCCATAAAGGATGAAGAAGACGGGTTTTGTCATGCTCATGATCGAATGCCGGTCTGACTTTCCCATTGTACCAACGCCTTCTCCAGACGCTGAACAGCAACGGGTACAAGCTCAGGTGGCGTATGTGTGAAATTCAGACGCATCTTATTCTTATGGGGCTGTGATGAATAGAACACTTCACCTGGAACAAAAGCAACACCGTTCTCTACTGCTAGAGGAAGTAATTCCTTCGTGTTGATCTCTTGGGAAAGCGTTAGCCAAAGGAACATACCGCCTCGTGGCTCCAGAAAATGAGCTCCTTCCCAGTTCTGCGATCGGAGTTCCGCGGATAAGAGCTTCATTCGGGAATAATATTCTCGTGAGATGACACGGATATGCTGCTCAATATCGAAATGTAGCAGCAGTTCATCTAAAGCGCGCTGGTCAATGGTGCTAGAATGCAGATCAGCTGCTTGTTTTGCCTTCGCGATGGTCTTGATTAGATTAGAATCGCCGATAATCCAGCCTGTACGCAAGGCAGGGGCTACGATTTTGGAGAAGGTTCCAGTGTAAGCGACACAATAACCGCCGTCATAACTTCTGTCGATGGACGCTAGTGAGGGTGGATAAAGATCTTTATTTTCTTCAAAGGTTATTTCACCATAGGGATTGTCCTCTAAGATAAGAACATTGTAGCGGCGGCAAATTTCCACCACTTTCTCACGGCGTTCCTTACTCCAGGTTGCTCCTGAAGGATTGTTGAAGGTCGGAACTGCATATAGGAGTTTGGGCCGTAGTTTCTGAATTTGATCTTCCAGGTGATCAGGCAGAATGCCTTGCTCGTCGTTATTTATCGTATGAATATCAGCTCGGTAAGAGCCAAGTACTTGTAAGGCTGCCAGATAAGTAGGAGCTTCAACAAGGACAGCATCACCGGGATCAAGCAGTATTTTACATAGTAGATCTATGGCTTGCTGGGAACCTGTGGTCAGAATCATCTCAGACGCTGTAACAGGGATTCCTTGCCGAGTAAGTCTTTCAGCGATTTTGTCACGTAGTGGAGTAAAGCCCTCGGTTAGTCCGTATTGAAGCACTGAGGTATCGCTGGAGAGTACACGGTTATAAGCGTCTCGTACTGCCTCCAAGGGAAACAAATCCTCCCCAGGCAGCCCGCCTGCAAGTGAAATGATGTCATTGCCCTGTGTAACCTTTAGAATCTCACGAACGGCTGATGATCCTAGATGATTGGCTGCTGTTGAGTATTTGATATCCATAAATGAGTTCTCCACCTTTCGATTTGGTGCTATCATAATAGGAGTACTGTATAACAGTAAAGCGTTGAATATAACAGTGGAGGTGAGGGGTTCATGCATATCGATTTGATTCGCAGCGGCAGTAAATCTTTGCCTCATCAAATCAGTGAAACCCTAAGTCAGCGGATCTCATCAGGACTGCTCCAGCAAGGTGTCCGGCTGCCCTCCGTAAGAAGTTTGGCTACAGCTTTGAGAGTAAGCCAGGTTACAGTAAGCAAGGCATACGATGTGCTTGAGAAGCGGGGACTTATTTATTGCAGACAAGGAAAAGGCTGCTTTGTAGCCGACCCTGAACACACCAGACGTCAGGAAGATGGTCGCTGGCAGGATGTATATGATGATTATTTGCCGCGAGCTCAGCTTTGGCGCAATTTTGATTACTCTGAAGTTAAGTATCCCTTTCATATAGCTGCAATTCATAGTGAGTTACTTCCTCTAAAAAATATTGGTGACTCCTTCGCATCATTAGTTACTCAGCAGCCGGAGCTTATGGCAACCTATGGGAACTTCCAAGGTGATCTGGAGCTGCGAGGAATTATGAGAGATCATTTAAAAACACGTGGAATTGCACTTACTTCCTCTGATGTAATGATCACAAGCGGAACTCAGCAAGGCATTGATCTGGTGGCGCGTACCTTTGTCGGACCAGGGGACACAGTGTATCTTGAGGCTCCTAGTTATACAGGGGCTATAGATGTTTTTGCAGGACGAGGTGCAGAGATGATTTTTGTACCTACGGACGGTGAAGGGATGCGGGTGGATATTCTCACAAGATTGTGTGATCAAAGACCGCCTAAGCTAATTTATACCATCCCTACTTTTCAGAATCCAAGTGGAGTAACCATGAGCATAGCAAGAAGACAACGTCTGCTGGAATTAGCCCGCAGTTACCGTTGCCTTATTGTTGAGGATGATCCATTTAGTGATTTATACTTCCATGCGCCTCCGCCGCCTACGATCAAATCGATGGATTCCGAAGGGCATGTAGTATATATGAAGAGTTTCAGTAAAGTTATTGCACCCGGCTGCAGAATTGCCTGTGTAGCCGCTGGTGGGAATATTCTGTCACGGCTTATCGCCGCCAAGTCCGCAAGTGATTTAGGGAGTCCGCTGCTTACACAAAGGGCGGTACTGCCATTCATAGCGGGCAAGTATGAAACCTATGCTGCTCAGTTACGAGTTACACTCCGTGGTCGCATGGAAAAGGCGGCGAAGCTTCTGAAGCTTTACGCGCCGCCTGGAGTAAAATACATTCTCCCAGAGGGTGGTCTTAATCTCTGGCTGGAGTTGCCGGCTTCACCTGATATCGGAAGGCTACATGAGCTGGCCGAACAGGAGAGCATTTCTTTTTTACCGGGTGATGTTTGTTACTCTGCGGAGACCCCTTCCCGGCATATCCGTTTGTGTTATTCACAAATGAATGAAACGGATATGGAGGAAGGCTTACGATTATTTCTCCGTTTGCTTGGACGGTTTTTGCAGATGAGCAGTTAAGGGGTATTGTTTATTCTCTTTTTTAATTGATTCATTTGCTCGCGTACATGCTGTGGCCATAGCTGTAGTGGAACTTGATTGCCGCTAGCGGCTTGCAATGTTTTATAGATATCGACCTGACCCCAGCCAAAATATTTGTCATGCCCGGGAGTGCCTAAATCAACAGCATTTTTGGTCATAAGATCCATAACTTCCGTATTTGTTAGATTCGGATTTAGTGAACGCACCAGACCCGCCAGCGCAGCGACATGAGGACTGGCCATCGATGTACCGGATAACGCGGCATACTGGCTATCTGGGTAAGTGCTTGCTATGCTTTCTCCGGGTGCTGCGACATCAATATAATCGCCGTAGTTGGAGAAGGAAGCTTTTTCCCCTGAAGCATTTGTTGCAGCTACTGCAATCACTTCGGGATACGCAGCAGGAAAACCTGGTCGTTCTGTATTATCGTTGCCTGCAGCAGATACGAGGACGATATCTCGGTCGTAGGCATATTTGATCGCGTCATGAAGAAACTGGGAATCCGCATAGTTACCTAAACTTAAGTTTATGACTTTCGCACCGTTGTCCGCAGCCCATATGATTCCTTCTGCAACAGAATAAGTGGTGCCTGCTCCTGAATTATCGAGTGCTTTTACCGGAAGGATCTTGTTGTACCAGCTGATTCCAGCTACTCCCTCTCCATTATTGACCAGGGCGCCTATAATTCCAGATACATGTGTGCCATGTCCTACATCATCTTCAGGAGTGGAACCATTGGTGATCGCGTTATACCCTGTCAAAAGCTTACCCTTCAAATCCGGATGATTGATCTGGACTCCCGTATCCACTACGGCTACGATCACTTCTTTACTTCCCTTAGAAAGATTCCAGCCCAGCTCCGTTTCGATCGCTGGCAGATTCCATTGATAGGTGGAGAATAACATGTCATTTGGAGTAACTGTTCCCTCTGCGTTTTTAGATATCGTATCATTGGTTAAATACATATAGTGAGGCTCCGTATATTCGGGGTGCCATTTATTGGTGAAATAGTCTTTGAGCTCATAATAAGTCATCTTCTCCGAACGGAAAATATAGGCATACCCAAGCTTACGTGGCTTCTTGCCGTTGATATCAGCGGTTATCGTTTGAAGCTGCCCCGGAGTAGGTGAGTTGTTGCGGAAACGGACGACAATTTCATTCTCATAAAAATGGCTGGCGTTTTCGTTATCATGACCGGTCTTAACGGTGATATCTTTTAAATTATCGGTATGAACGGATTCTACACGGTACTTACCTTCCTTCGGATAAGGAATGAGACGCAGGTTCTTCAGCTGATGGTCTGCCACACGACCAAGCACCTTTTGGTTAATAAGTGCAATGATGCCTACATTTTTTTCTTTGTTCCGCTGAGCGATAAAGTAATATTTCTCTTTACCGATTGTAAACGTTGGAGATTCATAGGATTGATGACCATGGATCGCTGATTTCGCCGTCTTAAGATATTTATGCAGCTGCTGATTCTCCTGTTCGGTTCCTTGAGGAAATGAAGAGGACTTAAAGGTTTCCGTTTTATGCTTGCGAAAATCAATCCACATAAGCATAGTGATAAATCCGTGGTTCTGCTGCAAACGTTTTGCATACACTGATTTATCATGAAGCGAAGTCATTCCTTCCGTTTCAGAGAGGAGCTTAGTCAAATGTCTGCTGACATCCACTCTATTCAGATGATCCGTCGCATCAACATCTTGAGATAAGGAGCTTTTCTTCAATGATTTTTCCTGTGAAGGGTTTGGTGCTGAATGTAGGGCTGAAGTTGGAGCAGGATTTGGTACAGCAACATTAGCGACTTCTCTGGTCGTCGTCCCATTAGTGGCAGGACGTAGCGCAAAGGTAAGTAATACAGCTGTGAACGCAGCTGTTACCAAACCTGCAACCGTTAGATTTTTACGTGACATGATTTCCGCTCCTCTACGCATTGTAATGCCTATAGGTTTAGAAGAGAGCGTATGTTTTATGCATCTTAGAAAAGGATACCTTCCTAACGTTTTTTATGATAATATCAGAGAGAATAAGCATCTTGAGTTCGCATCCTGATATTGCAGGAGATACGTCGATAGATGTTCTTTTAATTTTCAGAAGGCTAGACTTCTCTGTGTTTGCATCCTGATATTGCAAGAATAAAGAGATATGTCTAAAGACTATTTCTTCATAAGATTAACTTTATTGACTACAAGAGCAGGGAATAATAAGGGGGAGCAACCGCCATGTCAGCAGCCAATGTGCAGAAATTATGTGAATCGACGAGAGACAAACTTAAAGATGTAATTGATAAGATGGAAATTTTTCTGAACGAGCATGCATTGCCTCAGCTTGTAACAGAAGATGATGAAGAAACTGTACAATTTTATCAAGGATTTCTGTCCGATGTCCGTCATCTGTTAGTGTTCTCGGAAATGTCTTATGAGAAGCTGGGAGTTGCGCTGCGTCGTGCTACATTCGATGAATCTTTTGCGCAGAAAGCGCTTTATAATGTATATCACTATGGCGTGAATAACTTCTTCTATCCAAAGAACGAAAGCTATTCTGAAGATGGACGTTATGCTTATACTGGACAGGATGCTATCCGTTTCCGTAAAAAGCCAGTTCGTCCGGCGCGTGATATCATTCTAGAAATTACCAAGACCTATGAAGAGCTACGCGATGACCTTACTTATTATGAGAACGACTATTTGACTGAGAAACGTATGCAAAATCAGGTTTAACAGTTAACTCGTTCGTGTAAAGGATCAGCACTTCGTCATAATGACGAGGGCTGATCCTTTTTTGCGTGGTCGTTACATCAACTGGAAACCGTCCTGTCGAATAGGGGGTGAATCGTGCGGACATAATGAAGCCGAGGTGATAAATATGTCGAGTGTAAAGCCATTAGTCAAATGCAGTGTAAGCAATTGTCATTATTGGGGCGAGCATAATTTATGCCGGGCAGAAGAAATTATTATTGAGATCGACAAGCACGCAGGCAGTGGATTTAAAGAAGAATATGCTGAAGAAATGACGAATGAAGGCCACCACGATCAAGTCGCAACATCGTCTGCAACATGCTGTTTAACATTTAAGCCGAACTCCTAGGAGGCCGCCCTAATGGACAGAGAAAAGGAACATGAATCAGGTTCATCAAATGGACAATCCGGTCCGAGAAAAGTTATTTTGCGTCCACGCAGAGTAGACTATCCACGCCGGGACAGAGAACATCAAGAGGAATATGCCGCAGAGGTGAATCCGGTTTCGATGCCGATCCGGGATACAACACCACGCGTGGCGAGTGAAACTAAGGAGCATGAAGAGGATTATAGTGGAAGCAAAGCGGTGGGTTATACTGGGCTAGCTATGGGTATTGCCTCCTTGTTTCTCTGGTCCATCATACTTGGGCCCATTTCAGTTGTGATTGGTTATTATGCATATGCCAAGGAGCAAAAAACGCTTGGGGCATGGGCGATGGGGTTAGGGATTGTATCCACACTTAGTTACTTTGTGATGATACCCTTTGCTCGCTAAAAATGAACTGGTAAGTTTGAATTATAACAGGCTTTAGACCTAAATATCAGGGTCTGAAGTCTGTTTTTCATTCCAGCATATAGCAATAATCTCTGATAAATTGTAATATTAAGCCGTAATTCATCGGAATCTAAGGTTAGACCAATAGATATGATTCAACAGGATCAAAGGAGTGCGCCGGTATGGAGATTAATCCCGCTGTAACCAATGGGTTAGGGCAGCTTAAATGGGTAAGCTTAAAGAGTGCAACCGACAAGAGTAGCTCAGCAAATGAAACTGAAAGATCAGGCGCGTCAGCCTCTCAATTTGCAGCAATGCTTCAAGCTTTATCTTCTAACTCGTCTAATGGCGGGGATACAAACTTCTTGACGTCACTTCCGGATGCTTCATCAGTTAGTAGCTTGTTATGGCAACAGATAGGCGGAACAGCTGAAAGCATCGATAGTGTAATTTCCGGGGAAATAACGGATACTAAACCAACAAGCTATGATGATCTGATTCAAACGGCGAGTGCTAAGTACGGGGTGCCAGTCGATTTGATAAAAGCTGTGATTGATACAGAATCTTCCTTTAATCCAAACGTTGTCTCTTCGGCTGGTGCTAAAGGATTAATGCAATTAATGGATGGAACAGCGCGTGGGTTAGGGGTTTCTGATTCATTCAATCCTGCTCAAAATATTGATGGTGGTGTACGCTATCTGTCTTATCAATTGAAACGCTTTGACGGACAGGAAAAGATGGCATTAGCGGCTTACAATGCAGGGCCTGCAAGGGTAATTAACCTTGGGGTAAGCAATGATCAGGAATTATTGGAGAAACTTACACTGCTCCCTAAAGAGACGCAGTCTTATCTCACTAAAATAGAACGCGCTCGCGCGGAATACGCTGTATAATAAAAAGGATCAAACGGGTATTTCCCTTAAACCACATGCTGGTATTTGGGATCACCGTTTGATCCTTTTTCGAAATTTAAAAAAGAATGATTCTGTACTTTAAAGAAGTAAAGGAGACAATCGATATATGCTTTACTGGGATTATGCCGCCGCCACACCACCCTATGAAGACGTGGTGAAGACGATGGAACAAATTATGAAGCTGCATTATGCTAACCCGTCCTCCTTACACCGTGCCGGTAGTGAAGCGGCAAAGCTGATCAGGCGTTCACGAGAAGTATGCGCGGCTGCGTTATCTGTACAACCAAAGGAGATCCTATTTACATCTGGGGCTACGGAGAGTAACAATTTAGCCATTAAAGGTGCCGCTTTGCAATATCAGTCAAGAGGACGTCATCTGATAACTACGGAAATAGAACATCCCTCTGTGTATGAAAGTTGTCTGCAGCTGCAGCAAAATGGCTGGGAGATTACTTTTGTAGCGCCTGACAGCACTGGAATGATTGATCCAGAGCGAGTGGCTGCTGCAGTACGGCGTGATACCGTACTCGTAAGTGTGATGCATGTAAATAATGAAATTGGAACAATACAGCCGCTGATGGAGATTGGCAGGCTGATTAAATCCGTAAATCCACGAACCTTATTTCATGTGGATGGCGTTCAGGGATATGGTAAGCTTGCTGTTGAGCTTAAAGGATGGAAAGCGGATCTTTACAGCTTGTCTCCTCATAAAATTCGAGGTCCTCGCGGAGCGGGGCTTCTCTATATTAAAGAAGGAATCCAACTGTTCCCCTTACTTTCAGGTGGTTCTCATGAAGAGGGACTACGTGCTGGAACTGAGAATGTACCTGCAATTGTTGCTTCTTCCAAAGCCGTGCGGATGGGTGTTGAGCAGCGCGAAACCTTCTATGCCCGATTGCTCCCACTTCGGGATCGGCTGTTACGCTTCTTGCACAGCGTTCCTGAATTTGTTATAAACAGCAGAGAGGATGGAGCCCCTCATATTGTGCATTTCTCATACCCTGGCATGAAAGGGGAAGTGTTCGCCCGTAAGCTGGAGGAACTAGGGATGGCTGTTTCTACTCGATCGGCTTGCTCCTCCCGGCTGGCAGAACCTAGTCGTGTTCTATTATCTATGGGGAAAGATGTCTCTGTAGCTTCAGGAGGCATCCGCATCAGTTTCGGTGATAGTCACACTGAAGAAGATGTCGCAGCGCTTGAGAAAGCACTAATTACTGCGGTACGAGCTTTAAAGATTGCTGAAGGAGGTATGAAGTAACTAATGAGTGTGATGAATCAAGAATCTGCTAAAGGCAGTGCCAATAGTATTGATTATGCCGATATGCTGCTTTTGCGTTTCGGGGAGTTTACATTAAAGGGCAAAAACCGTGCCAGATTTGAGAAAACGGTACTACGTCATGTGAAAGAAATGATTAAGCCATATCCAAAGGTGGTTCTAACCAAAGAATTTGGAAGAATTTACGTGGAACTGAATGGAGAAACTGCTGCCCCATTGGTAGAAGCATTGAAGAATGTATTCGGAATCGCTTCTGTCAGTCCGGTAAAGGTGGCCAAGTCAGATCTCGAGGATATTGTGGCTGTCAGCCGTCATTTTTTGGAGATCATCGCTCCTGCACCGGGAACTACATTTAAAGTTAATGCACGCCGGGTGTGGAAAGAGTTCCCATATGGCTCCATGGAGATGAATAAGCTAGTCTCGACACCACTGCTGCAAGGCTATTCCGGACTTACTGTGGATGTAAAGTCACCTCAATTGGAGCTGAAAGTCGAAATTCGTCAAGGTCATACTTTTATATTTTGCGAAAATATTGCTGGTGTTGGTGGATTTCCGCTTGGTACGAATGGAAAAGCGATGTTATTGCTGTCCGGAGGCATTGATAGTCCTGTAGCCGGTTGGTCATCCATGCGTCGTGGACTCGAAGTGGAGTGCGTACATTTCTATAGTTATCCTTATACGAGTGAGCTTGCCCGGCAAAAGGTGGTTGATCTTACGCGGGTATTGTCACGATATGCGGGAGTCATCAAGCTACACTTAGTACCTTTTACAGAGGTGCAGACATCTTTTACCGGAATAGGTCAGGATAATCTGATTATTACGTTGATGCGTCGAGCTATGCTGAGAATTACTACACAGCTTGCTGAACGAGAGGGAGCCCTCGCGATCGTAACCGGTGAAAGTCTTGGACAGGTTGCTAGCCAGACGTTACCAAGTATGAATGTGATCGGTCGTGCGACAGAACTTCCTCTTTTACGTCCGCTGGTAATGATGGACAAAAGTGATATTGTGGAGCTGTCTAAGAATATCGGCACCTATGACCTGTCGATTCTTCCTTATGAGGATTGCTGTACATTATTTGTACCTAAATCACCTACAACGAATCCGAATTTACGGATTGTAGATAAGATTGAAGCTACGCTCCCAGGTTACTCTGCATTACTGGACGCAGCGATTGAAGCCACGGAGACCGTGCTGATCACTCCGTATGGAGATGAGAAGCCTAAAGATGTAGTAAGTGCTCAAGCTGGATTACAGGAAGAATGGTTCTAATATTATAAACAAAAGGCTGTCTCATTCGTAGCAACATCTACGGTTGAGGCAGCTTTTTTGAATTATTATGGCTTGATTGGCGTCTCCAGTGTCCTCCAATTAAGATGCCAACAATGATCACAAATATAAACAGAGCTCTCAATAGTGGATGCTGCTCAAAAAATGGGGATAGCTGCTGCTCATCTGTAATCATGCTTGAGGCTGTAAACCCTAGGACTGCTGAGCCAATATAAATAATCCATGGATATTTGTTGATTAATTTAATAAAGAGAGTGCTTCCCCAGACCACAATTGGAACGCTGATTAACAGTCCTATGACAACTAGAGAGATATTGTGCTTAGCGACTCCCGCAATGGCGATGACATTATCCAGTCCCATCGCAGCATCGGCTAGAATGATTGTACCCACAGCGGCCCCTAAGCTTTGACCAGCCTTGATATTCGTTGAATTGTTCTCATCTGTTAACAGCTTATAGGCAATTAGAATAAGTAATATCCCGCCTGCCAGCAGTAACCAAGGGATTTTTAATAACCATACGACCAGAACCGTTGCGAAAATCCGTAATACGACGGCACCTGCTGTTCCAAGCACAATTGCTTTTTTTTGAGTGCTGTTCGGCAAATTACGCGCAGCAAGTCCGATGACTATGGCATTGTCTCCCGCCAGAATGAGATCTAGAAAAATAATATTGAGCAGTGATAATACAAACTCCCATATGGATGTATTCAAGGCATAGTCACCCCTAAAGTTAGTTAAGATGAGCACTAAGATATGCTTAGTTTTGTATACGCAAAAAAAGGGGCATACATGCTTTCATCCTCAAAAAAAAGTTGGACAGGAAGCATAGCTTGTCACTTCCGAACATACATGTAGTTACATGTGATTCGGGGAGGTAAAAGCGAATGGAATCATTATTGCTCCTTGGTGAAATATTGATGATCAATCTTGTGCTGAGTGGAGATAATGCTATGGTCATCGCGATGGCCAGTAAGGACCTTCCGGAGAAGCACCGGAAGATTGCGGTATGGTGGGGAGCTGCGGGAGCTGTTATTCTGCGCTGCTTGCTAACTTTTGCTGCGGTATTACTGTTGAAAATCCCTTATATCCAGGCTGGAGGAGGAATTCTGCTGCTATGGATTGCGTTCAAGCTGCTGCTGGAAGAAGAGGAGGACCTTAGAGTCGCGGAAACATCCTCCGTATGGAAATCCATCCGAACGATTCTCGTGGCTGATTTTATTATGAGTCTTGATAATGTCCTGGCAATTGCCGGTCTAGCCAAAGGGGATTTGGCTTTAATTGTCATCGGGATTGCGCTCAGCATTCCGATTGTAGTATGGGGAAGTGGCCTCATTGTGGGGTGGCTGCATAGATTTCCGATACTCGTATTTATCGGCGCTTATATTTTAGCCTTTACAGCAGGTGATATGATGCTTCAGGATGCAAAATTAGGGACAATGCTCTCCTTTTTGCTCCCATCCACGCATTACATACTGCCGATCGCTTTAGGAATATTAGTAGTTGTTACAGGAGCAATTAAACGAAGAACAACATCAGTAGGTTAATAAATTGCAATAAAAGGCAATACTACAAGGACATCTCCATAAATTGGAATCGTCCTTTTTTGACGTATCAGAAAGTATATATTTGGGGCCCCCGCAAAGTACCTGAGTACGCATCGAAGCAAAGCGCCACTTTGTGGGGATATTTTGCATGGTCAGTGATGGCATTTTGTGTATGTTTCAGATAATATATGAATAAGAATCCTGTCGTTTTCTGGGTATGAGACGGCAAGGTAATGAGGTAGACGTGAATTTGAAGGGATGGGTGAAGGATGTCTTCCAAGAATGACATGAGACTAGGTTTATTCATTGTAGCTGCGGGCGTCTTGATTTTATTCGGTAAGCTGGGGGTCTTCGGATTTTTGGGACGAGCCCTTTGGCCGCTAGTGATTCTACTTCCAGGATTGGTTCTACATATGTTATTTTTTAGCCGCCGCGCTTCGGCAACAGTATTGATTCCCGCGGGAATATTAACGGTATATGGTTTATTGTTTGGTCTTTGCAATATATGGGGATGGGGGCTTATGAAATATTTATGGCCAGTGCTTCTGCTCGGCATTGCCGTAGGTCTGTATGAATATTCCATAAATTCTCCAAGACGGTCAGGGGGACTATCTGCAATTGCTGTAATATTAGGCGTTCTAAGCATAGCGCTTTGTATTTTCAGTCTTATGGGTACGGGTGTGATCTATCTAATTGGTATTGTATTCATCGTGGCAGGAATTTGGCTGATTACAGGTCGGGGTAGAACTCGTGGCCGAAATAGATGGTATCGAAGTTAATTAATGTTGGATCTTGTGAAAAAAAACGGAATTTGCCAACTGTTTTTTTCATAAAAAGACTTGCTTTTCATAGTGCTTTCACTATAATATTAATGTTATGTTGAAGCGTCGGCTTTCTGCCTGGCGCTTCTTTTGTGAGACTGCCGTGACATGCTAAGAATTTTAACAGTTTTAATTTGATAAATGAGAGGATTTGGATACAAATCATGCATTCAAGAAAAGATATTCGCAACATTGCGATCATTGCCCACGTTGACCATGGCAAAACAACACTCGTCGATCAGCTTCTTCAGCAATCGGGGATCTTCAGCGCACACGAACACGTACAAGAACGCGCTATGGACTCTAACGATATCGAGCGGGAACGCGGAATTACAATCCTAGCTAAAAATACAGCAATTACTTATAAAGAGTTTTTGATCAATATTGTGGATACACCTGGACACGCTGACTTCGGTGGCGAAGTAGAACGGATTATGAAAATGGTTGACGGTGTATTGCTGGTTGTTGATGCTTATGAAGGCTGCATGCCGCAAACGAAATTCGTTCTGCGTAAAGCATTGGAACAAAAACTTACACCGATCGTTGTCGTGAACAAGATTGACCGTCCAGCTGCTCGTCCTAAGGAAGTTATTGATGAAGTGCTCGATTTGTTCATCGAACTTGAAGCAAATGACGAACAATTGGAATTCCCGGTTGTCTATGCATCTGCTCTTAATGGTACATCAAGCATGGTTCCTGAGAAGCAAGATGAGACAATGCTTTCACTTTACGAAACAATCGTTGAGCATATCCCAGCTCCAACTGAAAGTGTAGAAGACCCGCTTCAATTCCTCGTAACGTTGATGGATTATAACGAATACTTGGGTCGTATTGCTATTGGCCGTGTAAACCGCGGTGTGATCAAACAAGGTCAATCTGTAACTGTAATTATGCGTGACGGTAAGAGTAAAACCGCACGTATTGAGAAATTGTTCGGGTTCCAAGGTTTAAAACGTATTGAAACAGAAGAAGCGGGCGCAGGGGATATCGTTGCTATCGCAGGGATCAAGGACATTAACATTGGTGAGACCATTGCTGATCCAGCGAATCCAGAAGCACTGCCTGTTCTTAAGATCGACGAGCCTACGATGCAAATGACTTTCCTTGTGAATAACAGTCCTTTTGCTGGTAAAGAAGGTAAATGGGTAACTTCCCGTAAACTGCGTGAGCGTCTCTTTAAAGAACTTGAGACAGATGTAAGTTTGCGTGTGGATGAAACGGATAGTCCTGATGCATTTATCGTTTCTGGACGCGGTGAGCTTCACCTTGGTATTCTGATCGAGAATATGCGTCGTGAAGGTTATGAAATGCAAGTTTCTAAACCACAAGTAATCATTAAAGAAATCGATGGTGTTAAATCGGAGCCACTTGAGCGTCTTATGATTGACATTCCTGAAGAAAGCATGGGCTCTGTTATGGAAAGTCTGGGCACTCGCAAAGCCGAAATGGTCAACATGATTAACAACGGTACGGGTCAAGTACGTCTGGAGTTCCTGATTCCTGCACGTGGTTTGATTGGTTACAACACTTACTTCTTGACTTTGACACGTGGTTACGGCGTTATGAACCATGCTTTTGACAGCTACGCTCCACTGGTTGCTGGTCAAGTTGGCGGACGTCATCAAGGTGTGCTTGTAGCCAGTGAGACTGGATCAACAACACAATATGGAATAGTGGGCGTTGAGGATCGTGGTATTCTCTTCTTGGATGCAGGTACAGAAATTTATGAAGGTATGATCGTAGGCGAGCATACCCGTGATAACGATATTATCGTTAACATCTGTAGAGAAAAAGCACTTACCAACATGCGTACCTCAGGTAAGGACGATACTGTAAAAATGAAGACACCACGTACCTTCTCTTTGGAAGGCGCACTTGAATATTTGAATGATGATGAATATTGTGAAATCACACCTAAATCCATTCGCTTGCGTAAAAAGATTCTGAACAAAGGCGAACGCGAACGTGTAGAGAAGCAACGTAAAATGGCACAAGCAAACGCGTAAGATCAGCTTATTATAGTAAAGAGCCGTCGGAGGTGTAACTTTCGGCGGTTTTTTTTATAACAAAAACTTCCCTTACTGATGATATAATGTAAACGTATCTTAAATTTGGGAGGAGTGCGGTATCTATGCAAGTCTGGTTTGCTGAGCATCCAATCGTCGCTTATATTGTTATTTTTATATTGCTTACATTTGTGTATAATCAGGTATTTCGTGTGAATCAAAAGTTATCGATTGGCAAAGAGATTATGCTGTACATAATGATGGCAATCGGCTCCGGCATGCTCCTCATTTTTCAACATGATAAGCTACCGATCATTCAGTGTCTGCTGGTCGCCGTCGGATTAATGCTGATGGTACGGATACGTTATATCGTAGAAGCTCGACAGAAGAGAAAGGCTGCAGCTGCAGCAAAAAGACAGTAATCGAAACTTTTACTGCTTATGCAACGTCTATTTAAGTGTAGCAATTTTAATTCCAAATGAAATGAAGAGGACTTTATTCTACTATGAGTACACGAAACAGCAGTTTACCTCCACGAGCAAGTGGTCAACAACCGAATAATAGAAAACAGCCTGTGAAGGGTGCTCCTAAGAAAAAAAAGAAGAAACCGCAAAAGAGAGGCTTTTTTGGCAGATTAGTTAGAATCCTGTTAACCTTACTCATTATTGCGATTCTTGGCGTATTGGGCTACGGGGGCTATCTGTATTGGAAACTTGAAAATGGGGTCTTTAATGCAGGTAGTAAAGGAACGGTTGCCCCAGGACATTCGGCTACAGAAAAACCACTGACGATGCTTATCCTGGGTACGGATAATAGACCAAAACATCAATCTAGATTGACAGATGTTATTATGGTTGCAGCGCTTAATCCTAAGACGAAATCAGCAACCATTGTCTCTCTTCCACGCGATACCTTAGTTGAGCTCAATGGATACAAGCAAACGAAGATTAACGAATTCTATGCTCGCTTTAAGGGGAAAGAAGATTCTTCTGGCATTTTGGCAGAAGATGAGATGAAGACAATGATGGGCAAATATCTAGATATTGACGTAGATTATACAACGATTCTGGATTTTCAAGGCTTCCGCGATGTGGTGGACGAGCTTGGTGGAGTCAAAGTCAACATTAGCGATAATATGTGTTATACAGACAGCGTTGACGGTACGAATATCAATTTGAAAAAAGGTCCGGCGGAGCTTGATGGAGATAAAGCGCTAGATTATGTGCGATACCGTAAATCTAATTGCAAGCCTAAGACTAAGGGTTCAGACGATTTTGATCGGAACAAACGTCAGAATGAGGTCCTTCATTCACTGGTGGATCAGATGCAATCGCTTGGTGGAGTATTAAAGATAGGCAAGGTGCTTGACGCAGTGGATAGTAATATGAAGACTGATATCGAAAATTCGCAGATTAAAGATATGATTGCGACTTATTGGAAGATTTCCAAAGATGATATCGAATTCAAGCCCGTGACTGGAACGTGGCGAAGTCCGTATGTATATATTAATGATGAGGAGCTTGAGGCTGCCAAGAAAAGCTTGCAGGATCGATTAGCAGGAGTTTCTGCTAATTCCACTTCAGAATCCACTGAGGCGCCTTAAAGTCCTTAATAACACTTCGCCCTAAAATTGAATGCAAGTTTCAGCCTGTGCTATAATATAATAAATTGAATGAATTTACGCCGCATAGGGGGCCAGTACTTATGTCCGAAGCCGTTGCTCAGCTGAACGAAACCTTGTTATCGATGCTGCAATCGGAAACTTTTGTTCTTCTCAACACAGTTGATGCGGAATCAGGAGGTCCAACGTCCACGGCCATTTCGTGGATTTATGCAGTTAGTCCTAGTACTGTGCGTCTGGCTGTAGATCATCGTTCCAGACTCGTGAACAACATGAAGGTCAACCCGTTAGTAACCGTCACTGTGTTCGGTGAGGGTACTGTCTATGCTATTAACGGCAGTGCCGTTGTAAAGCAGGATCCACTTCAGGATGTACCTTTCAAGATGTGCTGCTTTGATGTTGAAATTATGGCGGTGCGTAACGCGCTTTTTTATGGAGCGCAGCTTGAATCCGCCCCAAGATATGCAAAGGTTTATGATGGACGTGCCGCTGAGAAGCTGGACGGACAAGTATTTGCTGCCATGAAAAAAGCCTAGTGAGAATATCACTGGGCTTTTTTTGTCCTCTACTGTGCATTTTTAATCGGCTTAGTATCCTCTGGCAGCTGCGGCATGATTCGACCGATGATATCAGCCAGTTCGGATGAGAATCCGGAAATTGGATGTCCCTGAGAGATATGACGGCTCATGTCCGCTAAGCGGCTGGAGAGATCCATATCGGCAGTGACAAGTGCACGTACGCTTCTCGGGTCTTTGCGGATAGCTTCCGCTACAGAATATTTAATGCTTCCAACACGTGATCGGTCTAGAGAACCTTCTACGTCAAGACCTACAATGGCTACCTTGTTCATGACTACACAGTGTGCACCATTCACACCAGGAACTCTTTTGGCCAACTGTTCAAAATGGTCCTTAAGTGCAATTTCACTTTCGCCCTTAACACTGACGGTGTGACCAGCTTTTGAGGTGGCCTTAGGATTAGTTGCACCATCGTTGGCCAATTGCCGAACCTCATGGTTTCCCGTACCCTTTACAGCATTCGCAGATTGTTTATTCTGAGGAGAGGGTGATGTCTTTTTATTAGCGATACCGCAGCTTGTCAATAGCAGCAGTACCAGCAACAGACACATTGATTTTCTCATATGTGATTACTCCTTTCAGCCAAGATCGTTTCTGTACCTTATCTTTTCCCTTGGCGGAAAGAGTTATGTATGATCAATCAAACCAGGCGCTGTGGAGGGGATAATATGAACAAGATATTTGTGCTAGATACCAACGTGCTTTTGCACGACCCCAATTCGATTTTCTCTTTCAAGGAGCATGAGGTGGTTATTCCGGCGGTTGTGCTGGAAGAAATCGACTCCAAAAAGCGCAACGCTGACGAAATCGGTCGAAATGCCCGCACGGTTTCCCGATTGCTCGATGGACTTCGTGAGCTAGGTCATTTGCATAGTGGTGTGGAGCTGGAGCATGGAGGCAAGCTGAAGGTAGAACTTAACCATCGCAGTTTTGTGAAGGTACAGGAAATGTTTGGTGAGGTATCTAACGACAATCGGATTTTGGCTGTAGCTCTCAACTATTTAATCGAAGAGAAAGAGAAGCCTGATCCGCGTCCCGTAGTGCTTGTGAGTAAGGATGTGCTGGTTCGTATTAAAGCGGATGTGCTAGGAATTACGCCAGAGGATTACTTGTCAGATCGCACTGGAGATTTAAATGAACTTTACACTGGTTACCAATCTCTGCAGGTACATCCGGCATTGATTGATGAATATTACAGTCACCGCTCTTTAACGGTTAAACAGCTCGGGTTGTCGTATCCCTTGTACCCTCATGAATTTGTGATCCTCAAGGATGAGATAGGCACGGGCAAATCAGCTCTTCTCAAAGTGAATAGTGATGCGACCCGTCTGGAGCCGCTTTATCTGGGCAATGATTCAGTTTGGGGGATCAGTGCCCGAAATGCTCAGCAACGAATGGCATTGGAGCTGCTTCTCAATGATGAAATCCCGCTTGTAACCATTACGGGTAAGGCTGGTACAGGGAAGACATTATTGGCGCTTGCTGCCGGACTATTCAAAGTTGAGGATGAGCATAAATACAAAAAACTGCTTATTGCTCGTCCAGTAGTTCCTATGGGTAAAGACATTGGTTATTTACCCGGAGAGAAGGATGAGAAGCTCAGACCCTGGATGCAGCCTATTTATGATAATCTGGAGTTTCTGTTTGACACCAAAAAAGCTGGTGATATCGATAAAATCTTAATGGGCTTAGGCAGCATACAGGTAGAAGCCTTAACTTATATTCGTGGCCGTTCAATCCCTTCGCAGTTCATTATTATTGATGAAGCTCAGAACCTTTCCCGTCATGAGGTGAAGACAATCGTCTCCAGAGCGGGTGAAGGAAGCAAAGTGATTCTTATGGGGGATCCGGAGCAAATCGATCATCCATATTTGGATGCTGCGAGTAACGGACTTAGCTATATTGTTGAGAAGTTTAAGCAGCAAGGGATTAGCGGACATATTACTTTGGAAAAAGGCGAGCGTTCCCGCCTGGCCCAATTGGCAGCAGACCTACTCTAACCTTCAATCCTCTTTTCAGCCGGGAGAAGCATACACTCCCGGCTTTTTCCTGCCCGCCCAGAAACGGCGGAGGAATAAAAGGTTGTGTTGGTGATTTGAGCCATGGAAAGAAAGTTTGGAACTGTAGAAGCGAAGCGTTCGCCTTTATCCTCGGATTTCAGCCGCAATATGGCGTAATTAAATCAGGAAATCTGAGGATAACAGCGATCGGAAGTCCAAAGCTTTCTTGTAATGGCGGATGGATCACCCTAAGCTTTTAATTGTCTTCGTCGTTTCCCCCTATATAATAGAAAGAGAACGTTTTCACATTCTAAAGACAAGCAGCTGCGGGTTTGGTAAAATAGGGGTGACGAATCATGGGGAAGGTGGGGAATTGTGCTGAAACGCAAAAATTATTGGCTGCTTTTTGCAATTTTACTACTATCGCTGACAAGCTTGTCACCCAGTATGGAATTGAATACCAATAACGACCCACATCCTATGAAAAAACCACAAAGTCAGTCGACAAACCCCTCTTCAGGGGAAGAGGGAACTATAGATAGCCTGCGCATAACAGTATCGTTAAATAGTGAGGAATTCAATGAACTGGAGCTTTTAAGCAATCGTTATACTTTAGAAAGTGGAGTAAAGGTAATATTAAGAAATATTGATAGCGAGGATGCAGACGAAGTTTTGAAGCATGATCTAACCATCGGGGATAGCCCGGATATCGTTATGGCGGATGGACGAAGTATTCTCGACTGGGCTACACGTGGATATTTATTGCCGGTGGATGTGTATCAGAGCATTCCGGGAACTGCACCGTTAACTCAGTTAATCCCATGGATGCAATGGAACGGATATAATTGGGGAGTGCCGCTGGATATTGATCCTTATGTACTTGTTTATTCACCACAGCGTCTTGCGGAACTGGGATTCACTACCTTACCAAGAAGTCTGGAACAGTGGAACACATTGCTTCAGAATGTGCTTAAAGAGCAAGGAAAATATTTGCTCGCAATGGATACACGTAATCCATATGGATTGTCCGCTGTTATGGAGAGTATGAACAGCAGCTTGCTATCGGATAACCAAGAAGTGATAAATTGGACTCAGAATGCTCGCAGTTATTTTTACCTTACCAGTCGATATAACAAAGATGTTTGGGATATGATTCAGAGCGGAAGCGTTGCTGTTGCTGCTCTACCGCTATCTGAGTGGAAAAAACATGGAAATTCGTCTTTAGTTGCTGAAGCACCACTGACCGCAAGTAACGGGAGAGGACTTGAATCTTATTACAGCCGTTCCTTTGCACTTCCAGCTCAATCCCCAAATCCAAAGGAAGCCGTGAATTGGCTGACGTTTATCACTTCTGAGGATTCTCAAATGGATTGGCTGGAGAACACGGGAAGCTTGCCTGCGCTGGATGTCCTATATCGTTCAGAACATGATTTCAAATATAGGCTTCCTTTTGGAGTCGAATTACTACTGACAGAAGAAACCGCCCCGGAGGTTGAATTCCAAGGCGGCTGGAGTAAGATTGTTGAAGCAGTATCCTTACTGCTTACAGGAAAAATGGATGCGGCCGGGTACAAAGATTTCATCAAGGAAGGCTTAGAATGAGATAGAAAGTTTAACTTGGAGGACGCCTTCTTTACTATCTACTTCTGTGGCGCGGAGGAAAGAAACAATTTTTCCAGGGTAGAAGCCTAAATCAAATTCCTCCTCAAGTGTTCTTCTAGTGGTGTCAGGTAATTCGAGACCATTAAATACAACATGATCTACTTGGAATATAAGTCCGTTGATGGGTTCTTCCTGTATGATGTAGTGACCGGTTAATGAAAGGGCTAAAGCTCCACTTTTTCCTGTGGCAGTAATCGTTCCGTCATTAAAATGAAATGCGAAATCGTTAAATAGCTTATTCTGGGACTGAAGGAATTCGTTTAGATCCTCTTCCTTCAGATTCAGAACATAAGTCATCCCCTTACGAGTGAGAACTCCCTCTCGATTCTGGACAAACTGCGGTAATTTATTCATTGCGGAAGACAATGCTTTGAAGTAGGTCTTTACCTCGCGCAAACCAATATTCTCCCAATATAATGTGAATTCTTGAAGTAGAGCGCTCATATTATCAGGATCACTACTGTCTTTAATCCCACCTTCAATTTCTTTATTGAGCGCGGCTACCCGAATTTTCTGTTCCTCCAGAGCGGTTCGCAGCTGTGCAAGATCCTTCGAGCTGCGCTGTGCAGTCTGGAGGGTCTTCTTTAGATCCTTATATTGGTCCTCGTATTGTGTGAGAATGTTGCGGTCATTTCCGATAATAATTTCATAATAATCGAATAGTGCCAGGAATCTGCTAATGCTCTTCGCGGATAGAAATGCGGCTAAGAGACCGTCTCTATCCCCCATATAATAAGAACGAAGGACCGCGCCTGCACGCTCTTGTTGGTTTGCGATGGCAGATTTTTTCTGGATAGCTTGCTCTTCTAGGTAATCTACCTTTTCTTCAAGCGCTTTTTGTTCGGCTGTAATCTTGATGATCTCCCGTTCGATTTCTGCGGAAGATAAGGTCTGCTCCAGAAGTTTACGGGTTTCTTCATTATCTGGTATAGAGGAATTGAAAAAAGAACCGCTAGGATCGGCAGACAGGTACATCGTAGATTGTAACGGAAACAATGTACAGCAGAAGAGAATTAGTATGGTTGCCATCATGCGGCTTTGGGCATTGCGGGAGCGCACCACACCACCACCTTTTTTTGAAATTTAAGATAAGAATTTATCTGTTTCACTCCATAAATCATCCTTCTATTTCTCGTAGAAACGGAAACTGTCCGTAAAAGACGGCAGAACCGGTTCATCTTGAATGGATATATGTATGTACTAATAATATGTTTAACCCTTCTAAAATAGCATACATACAAAAAATCCCCACAAAGTGAGGCTATCCTTCAATGCGTACACAGGTATTTGGGGGACCTCATATATAATATATTATCTGATAAACAAAAAAACGGAAGTGATCCTTATTAGATAAGGACCTCATCCGCTTCAAGAGAGCACTGCAATTTATAGTGGAAGACCCATTTGAAAGATCGTCCAATAGCTGAAACCGGTGAAAGTCAAAATCATGTATGCCCAGAAAAGTAGGACATAAGTTTTTTCAGTAAACTTCAAATAACCGAGAATCACGAAAAAAGCGGTTTGCAAAAAGAAAAGCAAGGCCATTTCTGTCAGACCTCCGGCGAAAGCCATCAATCCAATAGCCAATGTAAAAAAACCTAATACCCGAAACATGCGGTCCAAGAGAGAGTCCCCCTTCCAGTATGTATCTCACGAATATTCCTTCGACTTATTATACCCGTTCAGTAAAAATGTGTAAACGAATTCATTGAAAAAAATACACTAATCTTGAAAAAATGTGATTTTTATAATTGACTGAAGTGATTAGTGCTTGAAAAAAGAGAATTTATTACTTAAAGCGTATGATGTGGGCAGATAATGGAAATACAATTTAGTATCAAATAGATTCTATGAACTCTATGAGAAGCATAGAAATGGAGTAAGCAGCTTTTATCCCTATTCACTACCCGGCAGAGCTGTCGGTTATGGAGATGGTTATTTCAAGATGTTGTTAGGAGGTTTGGTTGGATGACAGCCGTTAGACAGGATGCTTGGAGTGCAGAAGATGATCTAATACTGGCAGAAGTAACCTTGCGCCACATTCGGGAGGGCAGTACACAACTTGCTGCTTTTGAAGAAGTGGGTGAGAAAATCGGCAGAACGTCGGCTGCTTGCGGATTCCGCTGGAACAGCTGTGTTCGAAAAAGCTATGAAAGTGCAATTGGAATCGCTAAAGGGCAACGTCAAAAGAGAAGTTACCTGAAAAAGCAACCGTCGGTAAGAGGTGCGCAGGTAGCGGGTCTGATTCTCGGGGATACCGATGAGGAATTCGGACGAGGCGAAGGATTAAGTGAAAACACATTATCCATTGATGCGGTTATACGTTTCCTGAGACAATGGAAAGGTACGATCCAGGAGGCAGGACGCCAGCTGAAAATGCTGGAGAGAGATTTGCGCGAGAAGGAAGATGAATTAACAGAATTAAGATCTGAGAATGAGCGGTTGTCAAAAGAGGTTAATCTTGCTCAAAGTGACTACCGGGTAGTCAATGATGATTACAAAGCTTTAATTCAGATTATGGATCGTGCGCGTAGGCTAGCTTTCTTAAACGAAGAAGAAGAAGAAATGAAGACTCGTTTCAAAATGGATGGGAATGGAAATTTAGAACGTATTGAATAAAAGATAGGCAAACTAAAACACCCGTAAGTGGTTCGCTTTATTAGCGCCATTTGCGGGCGTTTTGGTTTTGTATTGTCATTTATGGAGGACGACAACGGCGGTTCTTCTTGGTATATTAAGGCTATACTTAGAAAATTTGCGTTTGAGATCAACAGGAGGATCAGATGAAAATCGATATAATCGGTGCGGGTTCACTTGGGCTGCTTTTGGCAGGGAGGCTGACCCAGTCCGGGAATGAAGTGAGATTGTGGTGTCGAGGGGTAGAGCAGTACCGGAAATTAAAAGATGAGGGCTTAACTGTGAGCTATGAGGATGGGCGCGATCCAATTTCGATTTCGGGGGATCGATTTGTGTCCGCACCAATAGAGGGATTTGCAGATGCCTATCTCCGTGAGCCCAGTGATTGGATCATAGTAACGGTTAAACAGGACATACTACATAATGTTTTACCTGAATTTCTATCCCCTCTTAGGGAACAACAGGTACACATCATTTGTTTTCAAAATGGCATTGGACATATGGAGATGCTCAGTAACTTGCTGCCGAAAGCAAATTTATATGCTGCCGTAACAACAGAAGCTGCGAAGCGAAAGTCTTTAACTGAGGTCATTCATGCAGGTGCGGGGGACGTATGGATAGGGAAATGGAGCTTAAAGAATGGACAAGCCCATAGTATACATACTGATTTACAAGTGAATTATTTAATAGAAGTTCTCATTATGGCAGGATTCTCAGCCTTTTTGTCGAATGAAGTGGATACCATGATTTACCGGAAGCTCCTAATCAATGCCGTTATTAATCCGCTCACAGCGATTTGGCGTATTCCAAATGGTGAACTGCTTGCTTCAGAAGAGCGCCTGCAGTTAATGAGAGAACTTTTTAGAGAAGCTACTATGGTATATGATGCCTGCGGAATTACTTATGACCATGATGCGTGGGATAACATCCTTAAAGTGTGCAGGACAACGGCTGGCAATACTTCATCCATGCTGGCAGATGTTCTAGCTTCAAGAAGCACAGAAATTCATTGGATCAATGGAAGTCTTGTGGAAATGGCAGAACGCACTGGAACATTGGTTCCTTTACATCGCTTGATCTGCCAATTAGTAGAGGGAATATAGGTATGATCTCGGAGGAGAGGTGAAGCTATGGGATTGCTGATGAATTCGGTCGGTACTTTAAGTTTGATTCCAATAATACCGTTTTTAATTGTTTATTTCATTGGAAGAGGCTTGAAAAAAGATAAAAAGAAAACTTTTATGCTCGCTATGGACGTGACTACATTTTTTTTATTATTATCGGTCTCCGCATTATTTAACAACTTGTTTAATAACGGTTTTGGGTTTTATCTTATACTACTTATTGTATTAATATCCACTGGATTGATTGGCGGCGCTCAGAATCGACTGAAAGGAAAAGTAGATGGGAAGCGGTTATTTCGGGCAGTTTGGAGACTTTCCTTCTTTTTTATGAGCGTCGGATATTTATTATTTATGTTTGTAGGGCTAATTAAGTACATATCACAAGCGATGTAATGTTCCACTGCTCCGGTGAAGCGGCAACGTCACAAAAGTTTAAAGTTTTAATAAAAAAAGAATTTTCTGAAAACATACCACTAGATTTTTTTGACCACTGGTTGTATAATCATAAACCATATACCACATTCTATTTAGGGGGAACTGCTAGATGAAGAAGAGTAAAAGTCTATTGCTTATGCTTGCATTAGTACTTGTTATCGGCACAGTGCTTGCTGGCTGCGGTGGAAACAACGCAAACAGCGGCAATAAAGGTAACGCTGGTAACACAGGAACTGGTAATGCGGCTACAGAAGAGAAATTGGCTGCAGATCAAACGTTGAGAATCAACTTAAGTGCTGAGCCTCCAACATTTGACCCAGGATTGGCACAAGATAGCCAAGCACACACTGTCCTGACAACAATGTACGAAGGTTTGACTCGCATGAATGCAGAAACAGGTCAGGCTGAACCAGGTGTTGCTGAAAGCTGGGATATTTCCGCTGACGGTCTGGTATATACTTTCAAACTGCGTGACTCACAATGGAGCAATGGTGATCCTGTAACATCAGAAGACTTCGTTCGCGCTTGGAAACGCGTGCTTGATCCTAATGCTGCATCTATTGCACCTTACGCTGGTCAATTGTATTACATCAAAAATGCTAAGAATTACTTCAAAAAGGAAATTACTGATTTCAGTCAAGTAGGTGTCAAAGCGGTTGATGAGAAAACTCTAGAAGTTACTCTAGAAGCGCCAACTCCTTACTTCCTTGGATTGCTTTCCTTCTATACTTATTACCCTGTACACAAATCTATTGAGGGTAATCCTAAATGGGCAACCAAGAAAGAATCTATGATCGTTAACGGTGCTTTCACTCTTACTGAGTGGACTACTGGACAAACTCTTGTTGTAACTAAAAATGATAAATATTGGGATAAAGATTCCATTAAACTTAGCAAAATCGACTTCTCCCTTGTAAACAGCGGTGCAACTGAACTGCTCAGCTACAAGAACGGTGAATACGATCGTGCCGGTGGACCAACTGGTGAAATTCCATCAGAACAAATTCCAATCGTGCAAAAAGAACTTCCTAAAGAATTCAGCCGTAAAGGTATTGCTTCAGTATACTACTACGAATTCAATATCACTGAAAAACCTTTCACAAACGCTAAAATCCGTAAAGCTCTTGCAATGTCCATTAACCGTCAAGCTTTGATTGACAATGTAGTACAAGGTGGACAATTCCCAGCATTCGGTTATGTACCTCCGGGTATCGCTGGTGCTGATGGTGAATACCGTACAGCAGTTAAAGATAGTTACTTCACTGAAGATCTAGAACAAGCTAAAACTTTGCTTGCTGAAGGTCTGAAAGAAGAAGGTCTTGATAAACTGCCTACATTCTCTTTGACTTACAACACAAGTGAAGGCCACAAGAAAATCGCTTTAGCGATTGCTGATATGTGGAAAAACAATCTTGGTGTCGATGTACAAACCGTTAACCAAGAGTGGGCTGTATTTATTGAAAACCGTCAAAACCTGAACTACCAAGTTGCACGTGCTGGTTGGACTGCGGATTACAATGATCCAATGACTTTCCTTGATATGTGGGTGACAGGTGGCGGTAACAATGATACTGGTTACGCTAACCCTGAGTATGACAAACTGATCGAAGAAGCTAAAGCAACTTCTGACTTGAAAGTACGTCAAGACAAGTTTGCAGCAGCTGAAAAATTGCTTATTGAACAAGACATGGTCTTGATTCCATTGTACTACTACACTAACAACTCCCTGACTAAAGAGTACCTCAAAGGTGTTACTCTTGACTTCAGTGGTGCAATTGACTTGACTCGTGGATACTTGCTTGAGCACTAAGATTTAGCTCATGTAATTTAAACAGAATAGTTAGTTGACTGAAGTAACACAATACTTCGGGATATATATGTGGAACTCCATATATATCCCTTTTTTTTGTATTTCCGTCTATTTGTTATTTATTGTTATTTATAACATATTTAGAAAATGGACAAAAATCCGTTTTTTTCATAAAATCAATATAATGCTCTCAAAAAATTTGTCGGAGGAGGTGTGATGGGGATGGTTCGTTATGTCGCAAATAAATTCTTCTATATGTTGGTTTCATTATTTGTACTGATTTCAGCAACTTTTTTCTTGATGAAAGCTATTCCAGGGGATCCGTTTACTTCTGAGAAAAAAGTACCGCCAGAAATTAAAGCGCGTTTGATGGAGCAATATGGTCTGGACAAGCCGCTCTCTCATCAGTATTTTAAGTATTTAGGTGATATTATCCAAGGT
This sequence comes from Paenibacillus sp. B2(2019), assembly GCF_008370385.1. Lineage (NCBI taxonomy): Bacteria > Bacillati > Bacillota > Bacilli > Caryophanales > Paenibacillaceae > Paenibacillus > Paenibacillus sp. B2(2019). The sequence goes on along the minus strand of NZ_VTZR01000028.1, from coordinate 55,268 downwards.
GATCTGGGTGTATCCATGAAACGCCTGAATCAAGATGTATCACATTTGATCGGTCAAACCTTTTCAGCGTCGCTGAAGCTGGGACTCGTCGCAATTGTTGTGGCGGTTATTGTTGGGGTTCTTCTCGGCATGTTAGCGGCACTCTATCACAGAAAGTTTCTTGACAGCGCCGCGATGGTGTTGGCAGTTCTGGGGATTGCGGTTCCGAGCTTTGTAGTCGCGTCATTATTACAGTATGTGTTCGCTTTCAAATTGGGTTGGGTACCGGTTTCAGGTTTTAAAGGGCCAATCTATTATTTCCTTCCTGTAGCAGCGCTCTCGGCTCAGCCAATAGCATTTATAGCGCGCTTGACACGTTCAAGTATGCTTGAAGTTCTGAATGCGGATTATATCAAAACGGCTAAGGCTAAGGGATTAAGCTGGATGGCTATTCTAAGCCGTCACGTACTTCGTAATGGTATCCTGCCGGTTGTTACTTACATGGGACCTATGACAGCTAACATCGTAACTGGTTCGGTTGTTATCGAGCAGATCTTTGGTGTTGGGGGTATTGGTAAACAGTTCGTGGAAGCGATTGGTGTCCGTGACTATACCGTTATTATGGGGATAACCATTTTCTATGGTGTACTACTCATGGTGGCCCGTTTCATTACTGATATTGCTTATGTATTGATTGACCCACGTATGAAATTAAGTGGAGGAAAGGAGGGCTAAAGAGTGGCATCTGATAATAACTTGTTAAAGAACATGAATCTAAAACCGGAAGACTTTCAAAAAGTCGGTGTAGATGAAAAAGAAGCCGAGGTTATTCAGCGGGAGAGTCTCTCTGCCTGGAAAGATTCTTGGCAACGGTTGCGTCAAAACAAAATGGCGATGACCGCGCTTGGGATTCTAGGCTTGATCGTGCTTGCAGCGATTATCGCTCCCTTATTCTCGAAATATAACTATTACTCCAATGACTTGATGAATACCAATAAGCCCCCTTCCTCCGATCACTGGTTTGGAACGGATGATCTTGGACGTGATATTTTCGTTCGTACTTGGTACGGCGCACGGATCTCCTTGATCGTTGGTCTAGCTGCGGCAGCCATCGACTTGTTTATCGGTGTTATCTATGGAGGTATTATGGGCTTCTTCGGCGGCCGTGTAGATAATATCATGAACAAATTCTCTGAAATTTTGTACTCCATTCCTTATCTGCTTGTTGTAATTTTGCTTTTGGTTGTGCTTGAACCAAGTCTTGGTACCATCATCCTGGCCTTAACCATTACGGGTTGGATTACGATGTCGTGGATTGTACGCGGTGAAATTATGCAGCTCAAGAATCGCGAGTTCGTATTGGCTTCTCGTTCCATGGGTGCAGGTTCTGCGAGACTGTTGTTCAAACACCTTCTGCCGAACGCAGTGGGTCCGATTATTGTAACGATTACACTTTCTGTACCAAATGCAATTTTTGCTGAGGCTTTCCTAAGCTTCTTGGGTCTTGGTGTACAAGCTCCTATCGCTTCACTTGGATCTATGATTAACGATTCACTCACCGGTTGGTTGTACTATCCATGGCGCTTCCTGTTCCCTGCCATTCTGATCAGTTTAACCATGCTTTCTTTCAACATTTTCGGTGATGGTCTTCGTGACGCGCTTGATCCTAAGCTGAAAAAATAGGAGGGTTATGGATGGAACCTATTTTACAAGTCAAAGATTTGCATGTTTCGTTTTTTGTTAAAGGCGGAGAAGTGCAAGCTGTCCGTGGTATGAATTTTGAAATTGGCAAAGGTGAAACGGTTGCCATCGTCGGTGAGTCCGGCAGCGGTAAGAGTGTAACTGCACAATCGATTATGCGGTTGATCCCTTCCCCACCCTCTAAAGTGAAAAAGGGAGAAATTATTTTCCAAGGACAAAATCTGCTAGACAAAAGCATGAAAGAAATGGAATCCATTCGCGGTAAAGATATTGGCATGATTTTTCAAGACCCGATGACTTCTTTGAACCCAACCATCAAAGTGGGCAAACAGATCACTGAAGTTTTGATTAAACATCAGAAAATGTCAGCGGCCGAAGCGAAAAAGCAAGGTATTGAGATGCTCAAATTAGTTGGCATCACAAATGCTGAGGCTCGCTTTAACCAATATCCCCACGAGTTTTCAGGCGGTATGCGCCAGCGTGTAATGATTGCAATCGCGCTAGCCTGCCGTCCGGCTTTACTCATAGCGGACGAGCCTACAACGGCTCTTGACGTAACCATTCAGGCGCAGATCATGGAAGTTATGAGAGAGATGCAGCAAAAACTAGGTACCTCCATCATTTTGATTACCCATGATCTTGGCGTCGTTGCCGGTATGTGTGATCGGGTTATTGTAATGTATGCAGGTGAAGTTGTGGAGACCGGAACAAGATGGGAAATCTTTAAGAATCCACAGCATCCATATACCAAAGGTCTGCTGCGCTCGATGCCGCGTCTGGACCAAAAGAAGGGCGAGCCGCTCATTCCGATCATCGGCACACCGCCAGATCTGATCAAGCCGCCGATCGGCTGTCCGTTCACCGCGCGTTGCAATGAAGCAATGCATGTTTGCGAACAAATCGATCCCGGCGCCACAGAATTCAGCGAAACGCATATGGCGCGTTGCTGGAATCTGCATTCGATGGCCAAGGAGGTGCAGTACTCTTGAGTAAGAACCTAATAGAGGTAGAAGGTCTTAAGAAATATTTTAATGTAGGTCAAGGCAAGGTTCTTAAGGCTGTTGATAATATTAACTTCTCCATCCGTGAGGGCGAGACGCTTGGAATGGTAGGAGAATCCGGTTGTGGTAAGACTACTGCTGGACGTACAATTCTTCGCTTGTATGAGCCAACTGCCGGAAGTGTGAAATATAATGGTACAGACATTTATAAATTGCCTTCTAACAAAATGAAAGCAATGCGCCGTGACATGCAGATGATTTTCCAAGATCCGTACGCATCACTTAACCCGCGTTTTACGGTTTCTGATATCATCGGCGAGGCACTGGACATTCACGGAATGGCTGGGAGTCGTGCAGAACGTAAAAAACGGATCGAAGAGCTGCTCGATATGGTTGGTCTTAACCATGATCACGCTACTCGTTATCCGCATGAATTCTCTGGTGGACAACGCCAACGTATTGGGATTGCCCGTTCGTTAGCGGTAAATCCTAAGTTCATCGTTTGTGATGAGCCGATTTCCGCGCTTGACGTATCCATTCAGGCTCAGGTCGTAAACTTGCTTAAAGAATTGCAAGATCGTCTGGGATTGACTTATCTTTTCATCGCGCATGATCTGTCCATGGTTAAACATATCAGTGATCGCGTAGCAGTTATGTATTTGGGTAAAATGGTAGAATTGGCGGAAAGTGAAGAGCTTTATGCAAATCCTATCCACCCTTATACCAAATCTCTCTTGTCAGCTATTCCAATTCCGGATCCGGAAATTGAAGTGAACAAGAAACGTATTCACTTGCATGATGAGCTTGGTAGTCCTATTTATTCTGCTAACGAAAAGAGCAATGATAGTGACTTTGAATTAGTAGAAGTATCCAAAGGACACTGGGTAAGCAAAAAATTTGCTTAAATCTATAGCGAGTATTAGACAGGCGGGAGCGTTATGCTCTCGCCTCTTGTATGTAGTGGGGATATTTAATAATCATTTTAATGGATAAGAAAATAAAACGGCTGCTCTTGCATTGCTTTTTTGCAGGTATGTAATTCTTTTGACGCGGCCCCTGACTTTGGATACAATCATATAGAGTTTACGAACTTGGATTTACATATAACTGCTCAGTAGAACTGGAGGCACTAGCAAATGAATATTGTTAAGGAACCGCTCCCGGGTGGATCTGCACTCGCGCGCGACTATATAGAAAATTTTGAGAAGGTTAATCATTTGTATGGTGGGGATTTCCGAAGCAAAGAGAGTAGAAGCATTCGGGCAGAATGGCTGGATCGTAGTGAGGGTCTCCGTGCAGACCGGACACAAGTTGCTGCATGTCTACGGCAATATAATGAAAAGCATAATTCACATGATGCGGTGATGTCTTCCCTGGCACTTTTAGAACAGCCGGGAACGTTAGTGGTTACTGGCGGACAGCAAAGCGGATTATTTACAGGACCACTACTTGTAGTATATAAAGCAATGACAACCATTATGGCAGCAAAAGAAGCAGCAGAACAGCTCGGTCGACCTGTAGTCCCATTATTCTGGATTGCAGGAGAGGATCATGACTGGGATGAAGTGAATCATACGTATGTATTGAATCGTACGCAAGAGATTACAAAGATTAAGATAGAGAAATCAGAGGAGAAACGTTCCTCGGTGAGTAATATTCGTGTAGAAGATGAAAGCTGGCAGCAAGTAGTGGAACAGCTGGATGCGCTACTTCAAGATAGTGACTTTAAACCGCAAATTATGGAATTTATTCGATCTTCTTCGTTTAGAGCAGATAGTATGACGGATGCTTTTGCCAAACTGATGGGTTCTTTATTTGGTAAATTTGGTCTGATCCTGCTTGATTCTGCTGATCCTAACCTTCGTAAGTTAGAAGAGCCTTTCTTTACTTCGCTAATTATGCAGAATGATGCACTGGAAACAGCGTACATGAATTCTGCTTCTGATATCGTGAACGCTGGGTATGAGCTTCAAGCTGACGTTACGGCAGGCAATGCCAATCTCTTTTATATACATGAAGGTGTACGATTATTGCTTCATAAGAAAGATGGCGTTTTTGCCGATCGCAAGGGCCAGGTATCGTTCACCCGGGATGAACTACTGGAGGAAGTGAAGGTTCATCCGGAACTATTCAGTAACAACGTGCTGACACGTCCGCTTATGCAGGATTATGTGTTGCCGGTTCTAGCAACGGTGCTAGGTCAAGGTGAGATTGCTTATTGGGCCATTCCGCATCGTGCGTTTGAGACCATTGGGGGACAAATGCCCCTGATCATCCCGAGAATGTCTTTCACTGTGGTGGAAGGTACGCTTCATAAGCATATGGATAAATATCAACTAAGCTTTGAGGATGTAAGACAGGGACTAGATCGTAAAAGACATGAGTGGTTGGCTGCACAGGATGAGCTGGGGATTGAACAACGTTTCGAAGAAACTAAAGCTACTTTCTCCGCCATGTACGAACCACTGATTGAGCAGCTTGGAACCATTCAGGCAGGTCTGCTAAAACTAGGGAATAACAATAAAGATAAGATTTTAGATCAGATCACTTTTTTACAAGCGAAAGCCCAAGATGCAATGGCAAAACAGAATGAAGCTGCAATCCGTCAATGGGAGCGAATCGAGCTGTCGTTAATGCCACTGGGTAAACTGCAAGAAAGAGTGTACAATATCATGTATTACTTGAACCGCTACGGACTTCCATGGTTAGATGAGCTGATGGCTATTGAACCGGATTATAGTGGGACGCATCGTATCATTTATATGTAGAGAAGTATTGCTCCATAAAACATAGAAGTATTGCTCCATAAAACAAAGCGTATGCTTACGATGCAAGTTTTGTACGAAGTAGATTCAATGTAGTAACGCTCACAAAACTTTTAGGAGGTTTCATTATGAGTTCATCAAAACAAAATAGTATCGTGGCTGATATGTCACTCGCACCCGAAGGTCATTTGAAAATCGACTGGGTTCGTCAACATATGCCGGTATTGAACCGTATCCGTGAGCAGTTCGAAGCTGAACAGCCATTCAAAGGACTAAAAGTATCTATTACACTTCATTTGGAAGCTAAAACCGCTTATCTGGCGAAGGTAGTCAAAGCAGGCGGTGCAGAAGTAACCATTACTGGATCGAATCCACTGTCTACACAGGATGATGTATGTGCGGCGCTTGTAGAGGACGGAATTACCGTATTTGCTAAATACAACCCGTCACCTGAAGAGTTCAAAGCTCTTAATATCAAGGCGCTGGAAAGCAAACCGGATTTGATTATTGATGATGGTGGGGATTTTGCTACATTGCTACATTCGGAGCGTCCTGATCTAATGGAGAATATTCGTGGGGGTGCTGAAGAAACAACAACCGGCATCATTCGTCTAAAAGCTCTTCAAAAGCAAGGTGTGTTGAAGTTCCCAATGGTCGCAGTAAATGATGCTTATTGCAAATATTTGTTTGATAACCGCTATGGCACGGGCCAATCCGCATGGGATGGAATTATTCGAACAACCAACCTGATCGTTGCGGGCAAAACCGTAGTTGTTGTCGGATACGGCTGGTGCGGTAAAGGTGTTGCTATGCGTGCCAAAGGTTTGGGCGCAAAAGTGGTTGTCACAGAAGTGGATGCTATTAAAGCCGTTGAAGCACATATGGACGGTTTCGAAGTTATGCCTATGCTGGAAGCTGCTAAGGTTGGTGATTTCTTCGTTACAGTAACTGGTAATCGTTATGTCATTCGCGGTGAACATTATGATGTGATGAAGGATGGCGCAATTATGTGCAATGCAGGCCATTTCGATGTTGAAGTGAATAAGCCTGAATTGTCTGAAAGATCCGTATCTCAGCGTACTGTTCGCAAAAATATCGAAGAGTACCAGCTTCGCGACGGACGTAAACTTTATCTGCTTGCAGAAGGCAGACTTGTAAATCTGGGTGCTGCGGATGGACACCCTGCCGAAATTATGGATACGACCTTTGCGCTACAAGCGCTGTCGTTGAAATATGTAAATGATAATTATAAGAGCATTGGCGTAAAAGTTGAGAATGTTCCTTATGAGCTGGATGAGCAGGTAGCACGCTACAAGCTGCAAAGTCTGGGCATTAACATTGATAGTCTGACTCCAGCACAAGTGGATTATTTGGACAGCTGGAATCTGAACGATTAATTACGGAACGCACAACAATAAAGTATATTAACCAAGTGTACCTTGAACTGAAGCAACTTTTGTAAAATATAAGAGAGTATAAGTTTTACGCTATACATTATCCTTATATTTCTCGCTTAAACGCTTCGGCGTCCTTATAAGGACACCGAAGACGTTTATGCTTGAAAAGCCATGCAGCGGACAAGATTCCGATTGTATGGCTTTTTTCTGTGGCGAAATGTTTTTTGGGTAACGATCCATCTGATTTAGCAAAAAATTCCTTTCACCAGAAAAAGGTTTTTGATTTTTAATGGCGAATCTATTATGCTTAAGTGGTGAAAAGTGGGGTAAAGTGGGGATTCGGGGATTAGGGGTGGGAAAAAGGATGTTCATGGGAGAGTATCAACACAGCATTGACGACAAAGGCCGAATTATTATTCCGGCTAAACTCCGTGAATTGCTTGGAACCTCCTTTGTGACGACCCGTGGTCTAGACTCCTGTTTATTTGTTTATCCCATGGAAGAATGGGCAATCATGGAACAAAAGCTAAAAAGCCTTTCACTGATGAAATCAGATGCCCGTGCATTCAGTCGCTTTTTTTTCTCAGGCGCAACAGAATGTGTATGGGATAAGCAGGGAAGGGTAAATCTGCCGGCCAATTTAAGGCAGTATGCCAAACTGGACAAAGACTGTGTTATTCTGGGCGTTTCGAACCGGGTGGAAATCTGGAACAAAGAGCTATGGGAGCAGTACTTCGAACAGTCCGAGGAATCGTTCAACGAAATTGCCGAAAAATTGGTGGATTTCAATTTTGATCTATAAAACACAATATCGAATACTGTCCTGGAGGGATGCAGCTTGTTTCACCACATCACGGTGCTTAAAGAAGAAGCGACAGAAGGGCTGCACATCAAAAAAGACGGAATCTATGTAGATTGCACTCTCGGTGGAGCAGGCCACAGCGCACTAATTGCTTCCAAACTTAGCGGCGAAGGCCGATTAATCTGTTTGGATCAAGATGATTGGGCTCTGGAGAACGCAAAAGAAAGACTAGCTGAATACGGAGACAAGGTTGTACTCATTAAGACCAATTTCCGTGATCTGGAGAGTGTACTTAAGGATGTGCCCTTTGTACCACAAAAAGATGGCATTCCCCAAGTGGATGGAGTCCTCTTTGATCTTGGCGTATCCTCTCCCCAGTTTGATGAGGGAGAACGCGGATTTAGTTACAATCATGATGCTCCGCTGGACATGCGGATGGATCAGACAGCGCTATTAACGGCTGCTGATATTGTGAATACGTGGTCTGAGCAGGAGATTGCCCGTGTGCTTTTCCAATATGGAGAAGAGAAGTTCTCGCGGAGAATCGCTAAGAAAATTGTAGACAGAAGAGAAGAAAGTCCTGTGGAGACCACAGGAGAATTAGCTGAGCTTATCAAGGAAGGTATTCCGGCGGCTGCACGAAGAACGGGAGGACACCCCGCTAAACGTAGCTTCCAAGGTTTACGGATTGCTGTAAACGACGAGTTGGGTGCTTTTGAAGAAGGATTACATAGCGCAGTACGTTGCCTTGCACCAGAAGGTAGAGTATCCGTTATCACTTTTCATTCACTCGAGGACCGAATTTGCAAGCAAATACTAAGCAGCTATTTAAGCAGATGTACATGCCCGCCTGACTTTCCGTTTTGTGTATGTGGCGCGAAAGGCACGCTTAAGTTAATCAACCGCAAACCGCTTGTGCCTTCTGAAGAAGAGCTTGAGCTTAATACTCGAGCCCGTTCAGCTAAGCTGCGCATTGCAGAAAAATTGTAATTGACGATAAAGGAGAGTCAGAGATGGCCTATACCCGCGGCAATTTAGCAGTTCAGCCCAAAAGAAAAGAAGAGGTAAACCCCCTTTACCGCGAGAAGACAAAAGTAGTTACTAAACGAAGAGTACTTCCGCTGCAAGAGAAACTTTTGTATATGCTGACGCTAGGAGTATGCGTTTTGGTGGCTATCACCCTGATTTCACGTTACGTTCATATTTATGATTTGAACTTGCAGGCCCAGAAATTAGATAAGGATATAGCGACTGCTAAGAAGCAAATTTCCACGTTTGAGATGGAGAAGCAGAACTTGGAGCAGAAGGTTGCCCAAAAGGCAAAGGATCTTGGATACGTAGCACCGGATGAAAATGCTACAATCTTTATTCCGGCGAATCCGATATCGACAGAAGGCGATAATTAGTGAGCGATTGGCAAGATCGCAATAAAAAAATTGTGAGGTTCGCTTATGGTAAAGAGAATAAAACTTCGCACGCTGTTTATAGGAGGGTGTATTACCCTCTTTTTTCTTGTTTTGATAGCTAGAGTGTTCTGGATTCAAGTTATGGAGGGCTCAGAATGGCAAGAAAAGGCTGCTACACTTTGGGCGCACACTTCGACTATCAAAGCAGAGCGAGGAACGATTTCTGACCGTAATGGGAGTGTGCTCGCAAGTGATGTCCCTGCTTATACTGTGGTTGTAAACCCGGCAGTCATTGCTGAAAAGGGAATTGGTGATGAGGTCGTCAAGGGATTGCATGAGCTGCTCGGCAAGCCAGAAGATGAGCTGCGGAAACTGGTTGAAGCGAAAGACGAGAACGGTAAATACCTCAAGAATCGTGAGGTTCGTAACGAAGGCTGGAAGATCGATCAGGAACTTGCGGATAAGGTGAAAGAATTTTATGTAGCCCTAGGTAAAGAGCATAAAATTCAAGAGACTGGGATTGGTCTTGTTAGAGAGCAGAAACGATATTACCCTAAGGGTTCGCTTGCTGCGCATATATTAGGCTATACAGATCGAGATGGCAAGGCGATTATGGGTCTGGAAAAATCCCTAGATGAACAGCTTAAGGGTGCCGATGGCAAGCTGCTTTATCAAAGTGACGGTCAAGGGGTTAAGCTGCCGGATTCAAAAGATACTTATAAACCTGTAGTAAATGGCAGTAATTTCAAACTTACAATCGACAGTACAATCCAGCAATATATACAAGCGGCCATGGAAAAGGCATATGCGCAATATAAGCCGAAAAGTATGAGTGTCATTGCTGCTGATCCGAATACGATGGAGATTTTGGGGATGGCGAATATGCCTACCTTTGATCCTAATAAATATATGGATACGGGTGCTGATGCAGCGGGTTTCTACAATCATGCTATCAAATCAACTTATGAGCCCGGTTCGACCTTCAAAATTGTAACACTTGCTGCAGCTGTAGAAGAGAAGCTTTTTGATCCCGTAGCTACATTTCTGTCAGGATCTATCAGAATTAAGGGATACAGTAAGGCATTGCATGATATTAATCGTGCCGGCTGGGGGCAAATCAGTTTCCTGGAAGGTGTGAAGCGGTCTAGTAACGTTCTTTTTGTAAAACTTTATGAAATGCTCGGACAAGATAGACTTTTACAGTATATTGATGATTTTGGCTTTAATGGGAAGACAGGAATCGATTTGCCAGGGGAAGCCAGTGGGGTCGTTAACCCTAACCTTGGACGTCCTATCGAAATTGCTACACTTGCATATGGGCATGGTAAAGTGCTAGTTACCCCGCTTCAACAATTGGTTGCTGTATCTGCTATCGCCAATGGTGGGAAACTGATGACTCCATATGTGGTAAAAGAGGTTACGGACCCAAACACCGGTGACACTAAGGTTACTCAGCCTAGTGTAGTGCGTCAGGTGATTGATGAGGCAAGCGCCAAGAAAACCGGTGAATACTTGGAGCAGGTAGTTGCCGACCAAGTCAAAGGTACAGGACGCAACGCTCACATAGAAGGTTACCGTGTCGCAGGTAAGACAGGAACGGCTATCAAGGTTGAAGGTAAGGACTACGTGAAGTCCAAAGTACTGGTCTCCTTTATTGGTTATGCGCCTGTGAATGATCCAAAGATCGCTGTTATTGTTATTATTGATGAACCGAACGTTGAGGTTGGCGGCGGTAAAGCTGCAGCTCCTGTATTTAAAGAAATCGTATCTCAGTCTCTGCAATACATGGGAGTTCCAAAGTTAGCGACTGAAACTAGCGATAAGGATAGTAAAAAAACAGTTGAATCTGAAGCGCCTGTGCTCCGGACCACACCTGATCTGATGGGCAAAACGATGAAGGAAGCAAGAGAGACGCTTCTGGATCAAGGATTTGATTTTGAAGTTGTCGGTGAAGAAGCTTCTGTGGAAACCCAATATCCAGAGGCTGGAACGAAGCTTGCTCAAGGTCAGCGTATATACCTATTAAGCAAGCAAGGGGACAAGCCTACCATTCCAAATTTACAAAGAGAGTCGCTGCGTGATGCGCTTGAGATTCTAACACTTCTAAAAGTGGAGATTGCGGTAGAAGGCGAAGGATATGTCTCGGAACAGATTGAAGGAACAAAGAACGGCAAAACATTGGTTACTTTGAAGCTGAAACCATTAAATGATAAGAGTGAAGATGATCCTGCAACTTCGACTGCTGATGAGGGTACGGAATCGGAGAGTGGGCCATAGGCTTGTTCTAACCCCTGTTTGTCCCGAATAGTCATGAAGATAAGAGCTCATGTCTATAGGTGAAAGCGGGGGAGAACGGAATGAAGGTTTCGAAGGTCGTAACACGGCGGAGAATGTTGTGGACGCTGCTGGGACTGGCAGTGTTATTCGGTTCGCTGGTCGTGCGTCTTGGCTTTGTGCAATTATCCCAAGGCGAGAAATTAAGTGACAAGGTAGAAGATTCCTTGCGCCGCAATATTCCTTTTACAGCCAAGCGTGGTGAAATTTTGGATCGTGAAGGTATACCGCTGGCCTATAATATCAGTACGCCTACGGTTTATGCGGTGCCTGTGCAGGTGAAGGAGAAGCAAAAGACAGCGCAGCAATTGGCGCCTCTGCTTGGGATGACCGAGGAGAAGCTGATGAGCTTGCTGACTAAAAAATCAATGTCGGTGAAACTACAGCCCGGCGGCCGCAAAATTACGATGGAACTTGCCGCGAGCATCCGTGATTTGCAGTTGCCGGGCATCGTTGTCGCTGAGGATAGCAAAAGATATTATCCGTACGGCGATCTTGCCGCGCATATACTAGGCTTTACAGGTATTGATAACCAAGGAATTACCGGGGTCGAGAACATATACGATAATTTACTTAAAGGAATAGCAGGCAATATTTCGTATTTGTCTGACGCAGGTGGAAGACTCATGCCTGGATCATCGGAGAAGTATTCTGCCCCTCAGGATGGACTTAATCTGCAATTGACGATTGATAAACAGATTCAATCCATTATGGAACGTGAGCTGGATCAAGCTATGGTAAAATATCAGGCGCAGGGTGCTTGGGCTATAGCGATGAATCCGAAGAATGGTGAAATTCTGGCCATGGCTAGTAGACCGGGTTATGAACCGGGTTTATATAAGGAATATGATCCGCAGATCTATAATCGGAATTTGCCCATTTGGATGACTTACGAGCCTGGTTCGACGTTCAAAATCATCACACTTGCTGCAGCACTGCAAGAAGGTAAGGTAGACCTGCAAAATGATCATTTCTATGATCCTGGGTTTATCGAAGTGGCGGGTGCCAAGCTGCGCTGTTGGAAAAAAGGCGGCCATGGCAGCCAGACCTTCCTTCAGGTAGTTGAGAACTCCTGTAACCCTGGTTTTGTTGCTCTTGGGCAACGGCTGGGCAAAGAAACCCTCTTCAAATATATTCGTGATTTTGGTTTCGGCAGCAAAACAGGAATTGATCTAAACGGAGAATCTAATGGGATTCTGTTCAAGCTTAGTCAAGTAGGTCCGGTGGAGCTTTCGACTACGGCCTTCGGCCAAGGGGTCTCGGTTACACCTATCCAGCAGATTGCTGCGGTATCCGCGGCTATCAATGGTGGCAATCTCTATAAACCACATGTAACAAAATCATGGGTTAATCCTGAAACGGGAGAGACTGTATCAGAGGTGAAGCCTGAGCTTGTGCGGCAGGTCATTTCGGAGGAGACATCCAAGAAGGTGCGGGCAGCACTTGAGAGCGTGGTTGCCAAAGGCACGGGACGGCCGGCTTTTATCGACGGCTATCGTGTAGGTGGCAAGACGGGTACTGCACAGAAGGTTGTAAATGGACGTTATTCTCCGACAGAGCATATTGTTTCTTTTATTGGTTTTGCGCCGGCAGATGATCCACAGATCGTTGTCTACACTGCAGTGGATAATCCGAAAGGGATTCAATTTGGGGGTGTAGTTGCAGCTCCAATCGTGCAAAATATTTTGGAAGACTCACTGCACTATATGAAGGTTCCTGAGCGCAGTGATCAGCTTCCAAAAACTTATAAGTATGGTGAAACTCCGATTGTGACCGTGCCTGACCTTACAGGTGCAACCGTACAAGATATCTATGAGGATTTAAATATGAATTTTAATCTGGCGCGTTCAGGCTCTGGCAATACGGTCATCAATCAGGCTCCGAAAGCTGGGGCAAGAGTAGAACAGGGCTCAACCATCAGGATTTATATGGGAGCTTCTAGTGAATAATGATAAAGGTATAAGGGTTCAGTTTGTATCCGAAAATGTAGAGTGAGGGATTACTATGAAAGTTAATGAATTATCTGCTTGTCTTGCCACTTCGCGTCTATATGGGAACGGGGAAGTGGAGATTACTGATCTTCAAACGGATTCCCGCCGTGTAAGTCCGGGTGATCTGTTTATCTGTTTACCGGGTCACACCGTAGACGGACATAAATTTGCGCCGCAAGCCGTAGCCTCTGGAGCATCTGCTATCGTATGTGAGCATAAGCTAGAGCTTGATATCCCACAGATCGTTGTGGATGACTGCCGTTTTGCGATGTCTGTCATGTCGAATGCATTCTTTGGCTCACCTAGCAGCCGAATGAGAATGATCGGGGTTACGGGTACAAATGGGAAGACAACAACGACTTATCTTATTGAGCGAATTATGCAAGACCAGAATATGAAGACGGGTCTGATTGGGACCATTCAAATGCGCTATGACGGCAAAAGCTACCCTATGTCAGGGACTACTCCAGAATCGCTAGATCTGCAGCGCTCGCTTCATGATATGGCTTCCAAAGGTGTGGAATGTTGCGTAATGGAAGTCTCCTCCCATGCGCTTCAGCAAGGACGAGTGAAGGGTGCGGACTTCCGTACAGCAATATTTACGAACTTAACCCAGGATCATCTGGATTATCATCATACAATGGAGGAGTATCGGGCGGTTAAAGGTCTATTCTTCTCTAGACTGGGAAATGTGATCTCTCCTTGGAAAGAAGAACGCAAATATGCGGTGCTTAATGCTGATGATGAGGCAAGCCACTATTTTGCAACCCAAACTGCAGCGGAAGTGATTACATATGGCATTGATAACAACGCTAATGTCCGAGCTTCGCAAATCTCGATCACTGCAAAAGGAACTTTTTTCCATGTAGATACGTTTAAGGGTGAGACGGACATTTCGCTTCGTATGGTTGGTAAGTTCAATGTCTATAATGCACTTGCGGCGATTACGGCAGCGTTGTTGGAAGATGTGTCACTGTCAGATATCAAGACTAGTCTTGAGGCGATTGATGGGGTAGCTGGACGGGTGGAGTCAGTAGATGAGGGGCAAGAATATGCCGTTATCGTTGACTATGCACATACACCAGACGGGCTGGAAAATGTATTAAGAACGGTCTGCGAATTTGCTACAGGTAAAGTGCTTACTGTGTTTGGCTGCGGAGGAGACAGAGACCGCACGAAACGTCCTTTAATGGGTAAGATAGCTGCAAAATATAGCGACATGATATTCGTAACCTCTGACAACCCTCGGACGGAGGACCCTGGGCTAATTCTGAAGGATATAGAAGCAGGACTAGTAGAGGATGGAGTCACCTCTGACCGGTATCATATGATTGTTGATCGCCGAGAAGCAATTGGGAAGGCTATTGAAATGGCAAGCTCTGGCGATGTAGTATTGATTGCGGGGAAAGGTCATGAGACCTATCAACTGATTGGCGGAGTGGTTCACGATTTCGATGACCGCATCGTCGCTAAAGAAGTTATAAGGGGTCGAAGCTATTGATTACAAGAACACTGGGACAAATTGCTGTGATGTGCGCAGGGGAACTTCCTGCTGCCGAAGCTATGAATATACCACTTACGGGCGTCGTTACTGACTCCCGTAAGATAACTACAGGTTGCCTGTTTGTTCCTCTAACGGGAGACAAATTTGACGGTCATCATTATGCAGCTACAGCTATGGCTGCTGGTGCTGCAGGGACCTTATGGCAACGTGATAAAGGTCCTGCGCCTGAGGGTGGCGGAGTCATAATTGTTGAAGATACGCTAGAGGCGCTTCAGAAGCTGTCCGCTGCGTATTTAAATGAGGTCGCTCCGAAGGTTGTCGCTGTTACGGGCAGTAATGGCAAAACTACGACAAAAGATATCATTATGGCCTTGCTCGAAATGCAGTACAAGGTGCACAAGACAGAGGGAAACTTCAATAATCATATTGGTCTTCCGCTCACGATTCTATCCATGGCTGAGGATACAGAGATTGCAGTGCTTGAAATGGGTATGAGCTCGCGGGGAGAAATTGCTCTGCTGGCTTCTTTGGCTGCACCAGATGTTGCAGTCATTACTAATGTAGGTGAGTCACATCTGCTGCAACTGGGATCCCGCAAAGAAATCGCCCGTGCCAAGCTGGAAATAGTCGAAGGGCTAAAGCCAGGTGGACTGCTAATTTATAACGGTGATGAACCGCTGCTGACTGAGGTAATGCAAGAGTCCACTTTTGAAGCTCCGGAGGGGATGGTGTCCTTCCGTTTCGGTCTGAATGGAGATAATGATGATTATCCAACTGGGATGATGTCCCATAGTGGTGGTATGACGTTTACGTCAAGCCTTCATAAGGAACATGCTTTTACATTACCGCTGCCAGGCCAGCATAACGTTGTTAACGCGTTGGCTGCACTAGCGGTTGCTCGCCATTTTGGAATTACAGAACAAAATGTAGGGAATGGGTTAAGTAATCTTAAGTTGACGGGCATGCGGATTGAAGTGATTCGGACTTCTTCCGGGCTTACACTTTTGAATGATGCTTATAATGCCAGTCCGACTTCTATGAAGGCGGCCATTGATGTGCTTCAAACTATGAAATGCAGTGGCAAAAAAATCGCAGTACTGGGGGACATGCTGGAACTTGGGCCGGATGAAATACAGTTTCATAAAGAAATTGGCTACTACCTAGACCCCGCAGTGACTGATTTTGTATATACCTATGGTCCATTGTCAGTCCATATTGCAGAAGCTGCAAAGGAAAGATTCGGAAACGAGCGTGTGCTGGCTTTTACGGATAAGTCAGAATTAACAGCCGTCCTTATCGAGAAAAGCAGCTCCAAGGATATTGTACTATTCAAAGGATCTAGAGGGATGAGGCTTGAGGAAGTGCTTCAGAGCCTTAATAAAGAGATTAAAGAGACCTAAAAAAATGGAGGGGGTGCACCCATGGATTATCAACTATTGTTATTGACTATTGCTGTTTCCTTTATCCTTGCGGTCATTGCCGCTCCGCTCTTCATTCCGCTACTGCGCAGGATGAAATTCGGACAGCAGGTGCGAGATGACGGACCGCAATCCCATTTAAAGAAAGCGGGAACGCCGACGATGGGTGGTATCGTAATCATCGTGGCTTTTACATTGGCTTATCTGAAATTTTCCGTGGTGAATAACGATTTCTACGTACTACTAGTGGCTACGCTTGGTTTTGGACTGATCGGATTTTTGGATGATTATATCAAAATCGTATTCAAGCGTTCTTTGGGCCTTACGGCGCGTCAAAAATTGTTCGGGCAGCTGTTGGTAGGTGCTGTGATGTGCGGTCTGCTGATTTCTGCAGGACATAGCACAAGTATCAGCGTTCCGGGTACTGACTTCAGCTTTGACTGGGGAGGATTTTTCTACTATCCATTCATTATTATTATGATGATGGCAGTAACGAATGCTGTTAACTTTACCGATGGAGTAGATGGTTTGCTGTCTGGAGTAAGTGCTATTGCTTTGGCCGCTTATGCTGTTGTAGCGATGCAGGCTACGTCAATTGCAGCTGGCGTGTGTGCAGCGGCAATGATCGGGGCCGTTCTTGGATTTCTGGTCTTTAATGCCCATCCAGCTAAGGTGTTCATGGGGGATACCGGTTCATTTGGTATTGGCGGCGCGATAGGTGCGATTGCGATTGTCACAAAGAGCGAACTGCTGTTTTTAATTATTGGCGGTGTGTTTGTGGTGGAAATGTTATCTGTCGTGATACAGGTGGTTTCTTTCAAAACCCGTGGCAAACGTGTATTCAGAATGAGCCCGATTCACCATCATTTTGAACTTGGTGGCTGGTCGGAATGGCGTGTGGTAATTTCGTTCTGGGCGGTAAGCTTGATATTAGCCGCTGTTGGACTATTTATTAGCAAGGGGTTGTAGCGAATGAAACATCCAGATATGTATCGTGGTGAAGAAGTTGTGGTTCTTGGGCTCGCAAAAAGCGGTGTCCAGGTTGCTAAAGTGCTGCATGATCGAGGCGCTGTAGTTACGGTGAACGATAAAAAGGAAAGAGATCAAAGTCCCGAAGCTTCCGAATTGGAATCTTTGGGAATTTGTGTTATAAGCGGTGGGCATCCGGATGGACTGATTCATGAAGGTGTAAGTCTGGTCATTAAGAATCCAGGCATTCCTTATTCTGCGCCTCCTGTGCAAAAGGCTCTTGAGCTTGGCATTGAAGTAGTTACAGAGGTAGAGGTTGCTTACCGTCTTTGTGCAGCGCCGATGATTGGCATCACGGGATCCAATGGCAAGACGACAACGACGACCTGGGTAGGTCAAATGCTGGACGCTGCAGGTATGAATCCGATTGTTGCAGGTAACATTGGCACGCCTCTCTGTGAGGCTGCGCAAGAAGCTACAGAGGATAACTGGATGGTGGTCGAACTCAGCAGCTTCCAGCTCAAAGGTACGGAGACTTTCCGCCCCAAAATAGGTTGTTTGTTGAATATTGCGGAGACCCACCTGGATTATCATGGGAGCATGAAGGATTATGTCGATTCCAAAGCAAAGCTGTTCGCCAATCAAGTAGATACGGATACGGCTGTGCTGAACTGGGACGATCCTTTTTGCCGGGAACTTGTGCCGTATATGAAAGCTACTATTCTTCCGTTCTCTATGTCCGAGGAGCTCACTCATGGTGTGTTTGTTAGCCCATCCTATATTACGGGTCAAGATGACGATCTGAAGCGCCGCATCATCTATCGCGAATCTGCAGACCAAGAAACAATCATTGCTGATGTAGATTCCATTAGCATTCCGGGACGGTTCAACGTGGGAAATGCACTGGCTGCATGTGGAATTGCCATTGCTGCTGGAGCTGACCCCTCTTTATTGGGTGAAGTGCTTGCTTCATTTCGCGGTGTGGAGCACCGGCTGGAGTATGTGGCTGATAAGGCTGGAGCCACTTATTATAATAACTCCAAAGCAACGAACTCCAAAGCGACGATTATGGCATTAACGTCCTTTGAGCGCCCTGTAGTGCTGATCGCTGGTGGATTAGACCGTGGTTCCGATTATTTGGAGCTGCTGCCTGTCCTGAGCGGTCGTGTTAAAGCGCTAGTGGCGTTAGGGGAAACTAAGGACAAGCTAACGAATGTAGCGCAGCTGGCAGGATTAAAGCAGATTATCTCCGTCGATAATGGGGAGAGTGCCGCTGCCGTGCTTGAGCAAGCTGTGCAGGAAGCTTCCGCTCTGGCGGAAGAAGGAGATATCGTTCTTTTGTCTCCTGCCTGTGCAAGTTGGGATATGTTTACATCCTATGAAGAGCGCGGGCGTATTTTTAAAGAGGCGGTGCATAACCTTTAAGTAGGGGGGTGGATAAGCCCCATCCCTACTACGGATGCAAGAGGTGTGCTCCTGATGAACAAAACTCGTCATGCTCCCGATATTTGGTTGCTGATTCCTATTCTATCTTTGCTGGTGATCGGCATGGTGATGGTATACAGCGCCGGGTCCGTTCTGGGCTTCCGCAATTATGGAGATTCGTTTTACTTTGTAAAAAGACAGCTTTTGTTTGCAGGACTGGGACTAGTCGCAATGTTCGTTACGGCGAATACCGATTACAGGGTGCTGAAAAAGCTGGCTAAGCCGGCACTTCTGATCTGCTTTTTCTTACTTGTTATTGTGCTTATCCCTGGTATTGGTGTAGTACGCGGGGGAGCGCGCAGCTGGCTAGGAATTAGCTCCTTCGGGATCCAGCCTTCCGAATTCATGAAGATGGGTATGATTCTATTCTTAGCCAATTGGCTAGGAAAAGAGGAATACGACATCACTTCCTTCACACGCGGCTTGCTCCCACCACTTGCGCTTATTGGGTCAGCTTTCGCGCTGATCATGCTCCAGCCGGATTTGGGTACAGGTACCGTCATGTTTGGTGCAGCCTTGATGATGGTCTTCACAGCAGGGGCTAGAATGAAGCATTTACTTTCACTTGGAGTAGCTGGTGCGGCAGGGTTTGTTGCTTTGATTGCAGCAGCGCCTTACCGGTTGCAGCGGATTACCGCTTTTCTTGATCCTTGGTCCGACCCCCTTGGTGCAGGCTACCAGATCATTCAGTCGTTATATGCGATTGGTCCTGGTGGGCTCGGTGGCCTTGGATTAGGAATGAGTCGGCAGAAGTACAGCTATGTACCTGAGCCACAAACAGATTTTATTTTTTCTATATTGGCCGAGGAGCTGGGGTTTATCGGTGGTTTGGCTGTGTTGATCCTATTTCTTATTCTAATCTGGCGCGGGATGAAGGTGGCGATGAGTCTGCCTGACCGTTTTGGGAGCTATCTGGCCGTTGGCATCGTCTGTATGGTGGCTGTGCAAGTCATTATTAATATTGGTGTTGTTATTGGTCTAATGCCTGTAACGGGCATCACGCTTCCTCTGATTAGCTATGGCGGATCTTCACTTACACTGATGCTAACATCCCTTGGCATTCTATTGAACTTATCCCGTTTTGCGAGGTGAAAGAGATGCGTATCGTATTAAGCGGCGGAGGCACGGGTGGACATATCTATCCTGCGGTCGCTGTTGCTAGGCAAATGGAGTTGGAAGATAGCAAATCTACCTTCCTGTATATTGGTGGAACGCGTGGCTTAGAGAGCAAGCTTGTTCCTCAAGAGAATATCCCTTTCAAATCTATCGACATCACTGGTTTTCGGCGCAAGCTATCCATAGACAATGTCAAGACCGTGATGCGTTTCTTGAAGGGTGTTAAGGCTTCCAAAGAAATGTTAAGAGAATTCAAACCAGATGTTGTGATTGGAACAGGCGGTTATGTGTGTGGTCCAGTCGTTTATGCTGCATCCCGGTTGGGCATCCCTACTTTGATCCATGAACAAAATGCCATACCAGGTCTAACCAATCGCTTTCTGAGTCGGTATGCGAGTACAGTCGCCGTTAGCTTTGAAGGAACAGAGTCCTCTTTTCCGGGCAGCAAAAATGTGATCTATACTGGCAATCCACGTGCCACAACAGTTACTACAGCAAGTCCGCAACGAGGATTCGCATCGCTGGGGATTTCGGATGGCAGTACTGTTGTTTTGGTGGTTGGTGGCAGTCAGGGAGCTAAGGCTATTAATAGAGCCATGATTGAAATGGCCCCAAAAGTGGGTAAGGGTAATGGTGTTCATTATGTGTATGTTACAGGTGAACCTTATTTCGAAGAGACTCGGGCGGAATTGCGTCAAAAGCTGGGTAGCATACCAAACTGGTTGCATGTCCTTCCTTACGTTCATAATATGCCAGAGGTGTTGGCTTGTACCTCCTTGATCGTTAATCGGGCGGGAGCCTCTTTTCTCGCTGAGATTACAGCGCTGGGTATTCCCTCTGTACTCATTCCATCTCCTAATGTGACGAATAACCATCAGGAGGCGAATGCAAGACAGTTGGAGCGTGAAGGTGCTGCTGTGGTGCTGCTTGAGAAAGATTTAAACGGCACGGCACTATATGAGGCGGTTCAAAAAATCATCGGAACTGAAGCCGTGCGTGAGCAGATGTCCGTGGCCTCCAAACGACTCGGCAAAAGAGATTCTGCGGCAGTAATCACAAGCGAGCTCCGAAGACTTGCGGGTAAGAAGTCTTAAGATATCATCGTTTTCCATACGGGTTTTCCTTATTGGCAGCTCTCTGTCACACACTTGGAGGAACGAACATAGGATAATCCTATAATCGTGACAATCACCCAGGACACTTCCAAACCTGAGATGTAGTGCAGGATATTCTTGTACATTTCATATGAGCTTGTAACGGAAGTGTTTGTGGTGGGTGAGCGGTAATCTCGGAGGTGATACATTGGACAAATTGGTGATTGAGGGTGGAAGTCCCCTGTCAGGCACCATTCGTATCCATGGAGCAAAAAATGCGGCGCTGCCGATTCTAGCGGCAAGCCTGCTGGCCGAAGGAGTTCACTCACTGCATAATGTGCCGAAGCTGCTGGACATCGAGACTATGCTAGACATCCTAGATCGGCTGGGCTGCAGGTGCGTGCATCAAGAGGATACGGTGACGATAGATACGTCTGCCGTCGGGACATCTCATATCCCTGAGGATTTAATGCGGCAGATGAGATCTTCCATTTTTCTAATGGGACCGCTGTTATCCAGATTTGGAGAGGTAACGATCTATCAGCCTGGGGGCTGTGCGATCGGAGAGCGTAAAATCGATCTTCATCTACAGGGACTTAAGGCGTTAGGGGCGGAGATCGAGGAAAGCAACGGAAGAATATTCTGTCGGGGTTCTAAGCTTATAGGGAGTGATATTCATCTCGACTATCCAAGTGTAGGAGCAACGGAGAATATTATGATGGCTGCCGCAAAGGCAGAGGGAACAACAACAATATCGGGGGCAGCGAGAGAGCCGGAGATACAGGACCTACAGCAGTTTCTAAATAGCATGGGTGCTCAGATTATCGGTGCAGGTACGGACACCATCACAATTCAAGGGGTGAAAAACCTATATCCCTGTACGTACGAGGTGATACCTGATCGGATTGTGGCTGGAACCGTAATGATTGCTGCGGCAGCTACACGAGGAAATGTGACTTTGACACATGCCAATGCGGGGCATCTGACTTCGCTTATTCATGTGCTCAAGCGGGCTGGTGTTCAAATCACAGTGTGCAATGATATAATTAATATCAGTTGTATGGGGCGTCCACGTGCTGTTGAGAGAATTGTGACTTCTCCTTATCCTTCTTTCCCAACCGATCTGCAATCTCAGGTCATGGTGCTGTTGTCTCTCGCTGATGGCTTCAGTGTAATCAAGGAGACGGTGTTTGAGGGACGATTCAAGCATGTTGAAGAAATGGCGCGGATGGGCGCTGATATTTCTATTGATTTGAATCGTGCGTTTATTCGCGGCGTTCAGAGATTGTATGGTGCTACTGTGGAAGCTACTGACTTGCGTGCAGGTGCGGCTCTGGTCATTGCTGGGCTTGCTGCACAAGGGACTACAGTCGTTGAGCAAGCACACCATATTGACCGCGGGTATGATGGAATAGAGAAGCTGTTTCAGAAGCTTGGCGCGCGCATAAGCCGCAAGGTACCCGTACCGGATCCACTTGATTTGGCCAATTAAAGCTCCCTGTCTCCTTCAGTTCTACCAAGGAAGGAGACAGGGCCTTATTACGGAGATATGAGAATGACAACAACCCGATTACCTCTTCTTAAAGAGGACAAGCCTAAGAAAAAAATGAGCCGTAAGATTACGGCGATCCTGCTGCTACTGTTCACTGCGCTTCTTGCTGTGATTTTTTTCAGATCGTCTATTAGTCACATTACAGTGATAGATTTTCAGGGAAGCAAGTATTCTACTAGTGAGGAATTACTCTCGCAAAGTGGAATTCATATAGGTGGACAATTCTTTGCCGTTTCTACGAAGTCTGTGGAACAATCTCTGCTGGAGCTTAAGACGGTTAAGGCTGTGGCCGTAAAGAAGGATTTCCCCGGGGTAATCACAGTGAAGATTGAAGAATTCCCTGCGGTGGCCTATGAACTGGAACAGGGCGGCATCTTGAAGGCGATTCTGTCGAGTGGAGCAGCGGTGACTGTTAATGAGACTGGTATTGCTGTAGAGAAACCTATATTAACCAACTGGGATCCAGCTGATCCTAATAAGGCTATCCTATGCCAAACGCTTGGAAGCATTTCTAATGAATTGACAAGTGATATCTCTGAGATTGTTCCCTCGCCAACCTTGTCATTTCCGGATCGTATCAAGCTCTATACTAGATCCCGTTTCGAGGTGATCACTTCCATCTCTTTATTGAAGAGCAAAGTGTCATACTTGAATCAGGTAATAGAGACAAAGGAGCCTGGACTTATCACGATGCTTGAAGCCGACTCGTATGTTCCTTTTCAGGTCGAAAGTGAGGAGCAAAAGGGCGATGAGCAAAAAGATGTGCAAGAGTAGAGTAGAGGTAAATAGTCCCTACTAATAGAGTTCAAAAAATGCTACAATCGGAGTTACGGGCAAGAAGCTATATCCCTCTTTTTTCTTCGATTTTTTTGAAATATAATCTTTTATATGGTTAGTAATAACCAAATAGGTATATATTTCTTGTGATAATTATCATTCTTATAAAAATTATGAGTAACTAATCACATTTAGGGATGTTGGAATATTATTCCGTTCAAAAAATTTGTAGAAAAAAGAGGGAAAGGGTTAGGTATGTTGAATATGTACAGAGAAGTTTCCCGGGACCGGGAAAAGGTTATGCAAATTATTTCGATTATAACAGGAGGTGCCATAGGACTTGAGCAACAATGACATCATTGTTAGTTTGGACATCGGTACATCCAAAGTTCGGGCAATAATTGGGGAAGTTACCAATGGAACCTTTAATATTATTGGCGTTGGATCTGCTGATTCGGAAGGAATACGTAAAGGCGCGATTGTAGATATCGACCAAACTGTGCAATCGATCAAAAGTGCTATAGATCATGCAGAGCAAATGGTGGGTATTCAAATATCAGAAGTTTATGTAGGCATTTCCGGTAATCATATTGGCCTGCAATCCAGCCACGGTGTCGTGGCCGTTCAGAATGAGGATCGTGAAATCGGTGAGGATGATATCGATCGCGTTATTAAAGCTGCGGAAGTCATCGCTATGCCTCCGGAGCGAGAAGTGATTGATGTTGTTCCTAAACAATTTATCGTCGATGGTCTCGAAGGTATTCAGGACCCGCGCGGGATGATTGGTGTTCGACTAGAAGTGGACGCAACCATCATTACGGGTGCTAAGACGCCAATACATAATCTACTACGATGTGTTGAGAAATCAGGGCTGAAAGTGAAGGATCTTGTGCTGATGTCTCTTGGTGCTGGTGGATTGGCGCTGTCCAAAGACGAGAAATCGATGGGATCTGTTCTGGTTGATATCGGGGCCGGGTCGACAACGATAGCCATATACGAAGAAAGTTCCCTTTGTGCAACCTCTACGATTCCGATCGGCGGAGAATTTGTAACTAATGACATTGCATACGGACTACGTACACTTACTGATCAAGCGGAGAAAGTAAAGCTAAAGTATGGTTGCGCATGGATTGACGATGCAGCCTCTGACGTTGTCTTCAAGGTGCTGCGCATTGGCAGTAATGTAGAGAAGGAATTTAACCAAGAGGATTTAGCGGCAATTATCGAACCACGGGTGCAAGAAATCTTCCATCTGATTAAACAGGAAGTGAAACGGCTTGGTTACAGTGAACTACCTGGAGGTTATATATTAACGGGTGGAACTGTTTCGATGCCTGGCGTATTAAAGGCGGCTCAGACTGAACTGGCTGCATCTGTACGCATCGCTGTACCGGATTATATCGGTGTACGGGACCCTGGGTTTACCGGAGGTGTTGGTATCCTGCATAATGTTGTCCGTAGCTTCCGTGGAAGAAGCAGTGGTGGAAGCAGCAACAAAAAGACGGTCAACCGGAGTAAGCAGAACGCCACTCCAAATCAGGAAACGGTTCAGAAGACCGGGTTTGTCGAGCGTCTAAAGAACATGTTCAGCGAGTTTATATAAGTGTAAGTCCAGATATACTTGGACCGGCCATCCAAGCACATTGAGGGGGAGATGGAACAATATGTTAGAATTTGATTTTGAAATGGAGAGCTTGGCGCAAATAAAAGTCATCGGCGTAGGCGGCGGAGGTAGTAATGCTGTCAACCGGATGATTGAAAATGGCGTTCAGGGTGTAGAATTTATTACGGTTAATACAGACGCCCAAGCGTTGCATATGGCCAAATCGGAGCACAAGCTGCAAATCGGGGACAAGCTGACCCGCGGGTTGGGTGCAGGAGCTAATCCTGAAGTCGGTAAGAAAGCAGCGGAAGAATCCCGTGACTTGATCTCTAATACCCTTAAGGGCGCAGATATGGTGTTTGTTACTGCAGGGATGGGTGGCGGTACAGGAACAGGTGCAGCACCAGTTATAGCTGAGATTGCTAGAGAGTGTGGAGCCTTGACTGTGGGGGTAGTTACTCGCCCGTTCACTTTTGAAGGAAGAAAACGTTATAACCAGGCAATGCTTGGAATCGAAGCTTTGAAAGAAAAAGTCGACACGCTAATCGTCATTCCAAATGACCGTTTGCTTGAGATCGTTGATAAGAAAACACCGATGTTGGAAGCTTTCCGTGAAGCAGATAATGTTCTCCGGCAGGCTGTTCAAGGTATCTCTGACCTAATTAAGGTTCCTGGTCTGATTAACCTTGACTTTGCGGATGTAAAGACGATCATGACAGAGCGCGGTTCAGCGCTTATGGGTATTGGTATTGCAAATGGTGAGAACCGTGCGTCTGAAGCAGCACGTAAAGCCATCATGAGCCCACTCTTGGAAACGTCTATTGAAGGCGCCCGCGGCGTAATCATGAACATTACGGGAGGATCCAACCTCTCTCTATATGAAGTTAATGAAGCGGCTGAGATCGTTACATCCGCCTCTGATCCTGAAGTGAATATGATCTTTGGTGCGATTATTGATGAAGGCCTGAAGGATGATATCAAAGTAACAGTAATTGCTACTGGCTTTGAACATAAACCATCGCCTGAAACTCCAGGACGTCGTCCGGTCTCGACGAATAACGAGCCTGCGGCAGCACCGGATAAGAGTTCAGCTAATTTACGTCCTTTCGGCAATCAGAGTTCTTCTGACCAGCTCGATATTCCGACGTTCCTGCGTAATCGTACTCGGGGCAACAATGACTAATTAAATAGAATCAAGATTATACGAGAACACCGTATCGCTTAGCTGATTAGCTATAGCGGTACGGTGTTTTTTTGCGTAAATGTAATAAGGATCAAGCAAGACTATGAACGGGACTGTGTAGCTCCAAGGGGGTGATGGTTGACTAAGTAGTTACAGTAGGTGGTAACTGGTAGTCGGAGAGCGGAAAGCGGCAACCATTAACCATCGGATAATCCTGCAAAAATACAGTATTTAATAATAAGTAGATGGTTGAAGCGTTGATTCCTGCGAATCTGCAGTAATTCCTGCGCCAAATAAAGATTTCTAGCCAAAAGTGTGGATAATCCTGTATATTTGCAGTTTTTGGACTTCATGAAGCGGAGTTTTGCACAAAAAGTTGTATATTTGCAGGATTCCTCTATTCCATTAAATGATCCAGCGAATGATGGAGCGAATGACGCAGTGAATAAAAGATATAAGAAATTCCATAAAGAAGGAATAAATCCCCACGCGCTATAACTCGACAAAAAAACCGTAAGAATGCCCCCCAAGTTTAGACAGACTTTGAATGCGAGACTTTCTATACTAATCATATCGTCCAAAAACAGAGCCTGATCCAATTTGGCTAGAGGATAGATTCCGCCATTAAGCAGGTGAATGCACTGGTTGTTTATATTGACTTGATATTCGCCGCCAATCTAGTGATCGACGGAATTCTTTTGTGGCTGACAGGCTGGATGGTTAAGCTGAGAATCTCATGGTGGCGTTTAATCCTCTCAGCTCTCGTTGGCGCACTGTATGTAGTGATGATGTTTGTACCGGAGCTGTCTTTCATGTATACCTTCCTTATCAAGTTTGGATTGTCGGTGGTTATGTTATGGATTGCCTTTGGTTTTGGGAGTCTGCAAAGCTACCTTCGCACTATGGGAGCTTTCTATATTATCAATTTTGCAGCCGCAGGTGGAATTGTTGGTATTCACTATTTGCTGCAGAGCTCCAGCGACATTTGGAATGGTATTATGTTCACTGCTTCAGGAGGGCATGCCTACGGCTTAAAGATCGGCTTTTGGTTTGTCATTGCAGTATTCCCCCTGGTGTTAATCTGCTTCAAGGCAGTGCATTCTTCACGAATCAGAAGGGAGCAGCTTGAAACCTATATCGGTGAGGTGGTTGTTGAAATTGATGGTGTAAGTGTTTCCTGTCCTGGCCTGTTAGACACAGGTAATCGTCTCTGTGATCCTTTGACCCGCATACCGGTGATGGTGATGGAATCGACGCTCTGGGAGGGGCATCTGCCTGCTGCATGGAAAGGGAGACTCACTCAGGATGGTGCGGACAGACTTTTGCTAGAAACGGACGGGCAGTCGTTTGCTTGGCAGGATAGGATGCGACTAGTACCTTACAGGGGGATTAACCGAGGGGCATCATTTATGCTCGCACTGAAGCCAGACCTTGTGACGATAAAGCTCGGTGAAGATATCTTTTATAGTAAAAGAGTCTTAATTGGGCTGGATGGCGGGACACTCTCAGGAGATGGAGCCTATCGGGCGGTCATACATCCGGATTTAACTCAAAAAGAGAGCGCCACTGATGCAGCACTACCTTCCTAATCTTTAAAGCTAGCTGAACCAAACTTCTGATGGCTGAAAGCGGGAATTAAAAGCTTCATACGCTAACCGTGTACTTCTTGGAGGAGGAACAATAATGGTCAAATGGAAAATTGCTCTGCAGCTGCAATATTACCGCATGCTGTTTCTACTGGGGCTGAAGAGTCAGGAAATCTATTATATCGGCGGGAGCGAGGCTCTACCTCCACCCCTGACACGGGAAGAAGAAGAGTATCTGCTTCAGCGGCTATCTAGCGGCGATGCTGCTGTTCGTGCGATGCTGATTGAGCGTAACCTGCGCCTCGTAGTGTATATCGCTCGTAAATTTGAGAATACCGGAATCAATATTGAAGACCTGGTTTCGATAGGGGCTATCGGATTAATTAAGGCGGTTAACACTTTTGATCCCGAGAAAAAAATAAAACTAGCAACATATGCATCACGTTGCATAGAGAATGAAATTTTGATGTATCTGCGGCGTAATAGCAAGACACGGAGTGAGGTTTCTTTTGATGAGCCTCTTAATATCGATTGGGATGGTAATGAGTTGCTGCTCTCAGATGTTTTAGGGACGGAAAATGATACCATCTATCGGAACATTGAAGAACAGGTCGATCGCAAGCTGCTGCAAAAGGCGCTGGAAAAGCTGAGCGAACGGGAAAGACTCATTATGGAGCTGCGTTTCGGACTGCGTGGGGGCGAAGAAAAGACGCAAAAAGATGTGGCGGATCTGCTCGGAATTTCCCAATCCTACATTTCTCGTCTGGAGAAACGAATTATTAAGCGGCTGCGTAAGGAGTTTAACAAGATGGTGTAAGGTGAAATTAGCAAGGAATAAAATGGCCAACCCGGGAGATAATGTACAGTAATGTTTCTCCTTGGGAGGTAAATCATCATGACCCGAAATAAAGTCGAGATTTGCGGTGTGGATACTGCTAAGCTGCCTGTTCTAACGAATGTGGAAATGCGGCAACTGTTCACTTCGCTGCAGCAGCTGGGCGAGCGATCCGCCAGAGAGAAATTGGTAAATGGTAATCTTAGGCTCGTTCTAAGTGTTATCCAGAGGTTCAATAATAGGGGAGAATTTGTTGACGATTTGTTCCAGGTGGGCTGCATCGGTCTGATGAAAGCCATCGATAATTTCGATTTATCACAAAACGTTAAGTTCTCCACATATGCGGTTCCGATGATTATTGGTGAGATCCGCCGTTACTTGCGTGATAACAATCCGATTCGAGTATCGCGTTCACTCAGAGACATTGCTTATAAGGCGCTGCAGGTACGCGATAGTCTGACCAATCAGAATTCGCGGGAACCGACGATATTCGAAATCTCTGAAGCACTTGGCGTACCGAAGGAAGATGTAGTCTTTGCCCTTGATGCTATTCAGGATCCAGTGTCCTTATTCGAACCGATCTATCATGACGGTGGCGATCCTATTTATGTAATGGACCAGATTAGCGATGATAAGAATAAGGATGTGTCGTGGATCGAAGAAATCGCCTTACGTGAAGCGATGCGTAAGTTAGGTCAAAGGGAGAAACGAATTTTATCCATGCGGTTTTTCGAAGGGAAAACACAGATGGAGGTCGCAGATGAGATTGGCATCTCACAGGCACAGGTCTCACGTCTAGAGAAATCTGCGATTCAGCAAATGCAAAAGCATGTGAAGTCTTAAATCGTCTGAAATGAGGAGATATCCAGAATCCGTGATAAGGATTTTGGGTGATCTCCTCTTTTTAATGTTTCAGGAAGTATATATTGAGCCCCACGAAAAGTACCTTGGTAAGCATCTAAGCATAGCCTCACTTTGTGGGGATATTTCATGCATGTGGCCAAGCTTTCATAACATATATTGGACTATAGGTCTGATTGTACAGGGGTGGTGAGATGAACGAGGATTATTTAGGATCAGCCAAAAAAATGAAAATCTCTGATTTTCAGACTAAGGACGTTATTAACATTGTGGACGGCAAGCGGCTGGGCCAAATCAGTGACTTAGAGCTTGATTTACGCCGAGGTGTCATTGATGCAATCGTAATTCCCGGATACACTCGGTTTATGGGGTTGTTCGGAGGCGGAACCGATCTGATTATTCCATGGCGAAATATTGTCAAAATCGGATCTGATGTAGTGCTTGTGAAGATTGAAGAATCAAGAATGCCTCAAGGGCAGGACGAGCGAGAAACGATGTATTTGGAACGAGGGGACCGAGGCGAACGGCGCACTTATTAATTAGGTGCGTTTTTTGTTTTTTATAAAATGATTCGAAATGGCATGACTTAAAAGTTAGTAAATTTGATGTTCTAGCTTAAGCGGCATTTTGTAGGGGTATTTACATGTGGTACACTAAGGCGGAGGTGAGGATATGGAACCGTTTGTGCAGGGGAAGGAAACACTTATGCTGCTCCATCTGGAGCCTTGGCGTGTGGAGCATAGAGAAATTACAGCGGGTTTTACGGGTAGACAGGGAGGGGCTAGCAAAAAGCCTTATGACAGCCTGAATTGTGCATTTCATGTTGGGGATGCTCCGGAAGATGTCTTAACGAATCGTAGGGTGCTTGCGGAAGCTCTTGATTTCAAGCCGGAAGCTTGGACCTGTGGGGAACAAACCCATGGAGCAGAAATAGCAGTGGTAAGGGAAGACGATCGTGGGCGGGGTCAAAAGGATAGAACCTCGGCATTTCAGGCAACCGATGGTTTGCTTACAGATGTACCGGGAGTTTTGCTGACTTCTTTTTATGCGGATTGTGTACCCCTTTATTTTTATGATCCTGTGCACCAAGTCGTCGGTCTTGCCCATGCTGGCTGGAAGGGAACTGTGGCCCAGATTGCAGCCGCTATGGTGAGTAAAATGGAGACCATTTACGGAAGCCATGCGCAGGACATTATTGCAGCGATCGGACCATCCATTGGTGACTGCTGTTATGAGGTGGACGATTATGTGATGGAGCATGTTCATCGACTGGAAGGTGATCTGAGTAAGCCAACAGAAACAGCCAGTACTGTGGAGCTGTACAGAACATCTGACACAGATGAGAACAAATACATGCTAAACTTGAAAGAAATGAATCGACGCATTATGATTAAAGCAGGAATATTGCCGACTCATATCGAATGTACATCTTGGTGTACAAGCTGTAATCAAGATTTGTTCTTTTCTTATCGTAAAGAAGATGGGGTTACAGGCAGGATGACGAGCTGGATCGGAATAAAGGAGAGTTGAAAGTTGGCTTTAACACTGCAGGAGAGAATTGCTGAGGTAGAGGAACGTGTAGCACGTGCCTGCGCGGCAAGCGGCCGGGATCGAAATGACGTCAAGGTAATTGCAGTGACGAAATATGTTTCTCTGGAAATGGTGTCCTCCGTATTGGAGGCAGGCCTGGAGCATATTGCCGAGAGTCGCTGGCAGGATGCTGAGCACAAATGGAAGGTTTTAGGGGACCAAGGGACATGGCATTTTATCGGGCATTTGCAGACCAATAAGGTTAAAGACGTTATTGGCAAGTTTCAATATATACACTCTTTGGACCGGATATCTCTGGCACAAGAATTACACAAAAAGGCGATTGCCGCAGATCAAGAAGTGAATGTCTTTCTTCAAGTAAACATCTCTGGAGAAGATACGAAATTTGGTCTGTCGCCTGAGGCGGTACCTGGATTTTTGCGTGAAATTGCTAGTCTAGACCGTGTAAAAGTAATTGGACTAATGACGATGGCACCTTTAGAAGGTGATCCGGAGCTTACCCGCCCTGTATTTCGCGGACTTCGTGAGCTGCGCGATGAGCTCAATCAACTTGCTTTGACACCTGAACCGATTACGGAGCTATCAATGGGAATGTCGAATGATTTTGAAGTGGCGATACAGGAAGGAGCCACCTGGGTACGCCTAGGTACGGTGTTAGTAGGCCATTAGGAGGGATCGTGATGAGCGTTATGAACCGATTTATGAGTTTTTTGGGCTTGCAGGAGGAAGAAGAAGTTGTGGAGCGGGAGCAAATCCACGAAGAGGATGAGTATGAGCCAGCCCCTGTCGAAACCCGCAAAAATCAAAGGGGCAACGTTGTCAGTATCCATTCGCAGAAGAATGTAAAAGTTGTACTTTATGAGCCACGTTCGTACGATGAGGCTCAGGAAATTGCGGACCATCTCCGTTCTCACCGGACGGTAGTGATCAATCTTCAGCGTGTCCGTAATGATCAGGCAATGAGAATTATTGATTTTTTAAGTGGAACCGTTTATGCCCTTGGGGGAGGAATCTCTAAAATTGGGGGCAATATATTTATGTGCACGCCAGATACCGTTGAAATTCAAGGTGCCATTACGGAAATCCTAGGTGACGATCCAGACTATAACAGAATGAGGTGAATGAGCTTTGCCCCAAATTGATTACATTATTGATATGCTGTTTAATATTTATTTTTACATGATTATTTTCTACGTACTGATGTCGTGGTTACCAAACGTTCGTGAGAACTTTATCGGAGAACTGCTGAGCAAGCTTGTTGAGCCGTATTTGACACCATTTCGTCGGTTTATTCCGCCACTCTTTGGTACGCTTGATATTTCCCCGATCATTGCACTATTCGTCTTGGAATTTGCGGCAGGTGGACTCAAATCCATTTTGCACTTAATTTTTTAGGCAGAAGTGATGAAGACAGAAGTTTACGGGCATTTTCATCCCGATGAAAGACAATTTGTGGACAAGGCTTGGGAATGGGTTACCCATGCTGGAGAATATCATGAGACGAAACTGACCGAATTTCTAGATCCGCGCCAAGGATTTATTCTGCAAAGTCTGGTCAATCGACATCCAGATGTTATCGTTAGATGGGAAGGCGGCCACCCTGAGGCAGAGCGGAAGCGAGCACTCATTGCGCCTGATTACCGTGATCTGGATCATGAGGACATGGAGCTGAGCGTTCTTGCGATAACCTCTGGTGAGCAAAAGTTTCTGGCGTTAGAGCATGGGGACTACATGGGCTCTATTCTGGGTCTTGGAGTAAAACGTGGAAAAATCGGTGATATTCATGTTCTGGACGATGGTTGTCATGTGGTAGTAGCTGCAGATATTGCAGATTATTTAGACATGAATTTAACTGGAGTACACCGAATACAGGTGAGCACGGAGGTATTGCCACTTTCTGCCTTGCGTAATAGTGAGGTGAAGCTGGAAATGATGGATTTGACTGTAGCGTCCCTACGATTGGATGGCATAGCCGCAGATGTAACACGGCTTAGTCGAAGCAAAATTCTTGCTCCCATCAAGGCTGGGCGCGTTCGGGTAAATTGGAAAGTGGAAGAAGACCCTTCCTGCGGACTTAAAGATGGTGACATGGTATCTATTCAAGGATTTGGTCGATTCAAGGTTCTAGAGGTTGGTAGTTTGACGAAAAAGGGCCGATACCGTGTTCAGGTTGGTAAATTTGTGTGAATCCCTTGCAGGAATCCGGCTTTACTTGTCGAAATTGATTATTTCGAGGGAATCAAACATTTTTAAAGCAGGACGCCGATATTTTATAAAAGAGGCGAACCATGAATGGCAGTTGGAACGTCGATACATCCTCTGCCTTTACTTGAAGTACAGTCTTTCTTCTTTGTCTGCTGCGCAGGTATGGTTCAGAGACTTAGAAGGTCCGAAATTTCTAGGAGGTGCACAGCATGCCATTAACACCGCTCGATATACATAACAAGGAGTTCTCTCGGAGACTTCGCGGTTATGATGAGGACGAGGTCAACGAATTTCTGGATCAAGTAATTAAGGATTACGAAAGTGTCATCCGTGAGAACAAAGAGCTGCAGAATCAGCTTTTGTCCATTCAAGAGCGTTTAGATCATTTTGTGAATATTGAAGAGAGTTTATCGAAAACGATCTTAGTCGCTCAGGAAGCGGCGGATGATGTGAAGAACAACTCCAAGAAGGAATCGCAGCTCATTATCAAGGAAGCGGAAAAGAACGCGGATCGGATTATTAACGAAGCGTTATCCAAATCCCGTAAGGTTGCTATTGAGACTGAAGAATTGCGTAAGCAAGCTTCGATCTATCGCACTCGTTTCCGCACATTGGTGGAAGCACAGCTCGAGCTGTTGTCACAGGATGACTGGAATGCCTTGGAGAGTCGTGAGGCAAGCGAGAACGTAACCTTTAAGGATGATGTTCTACATCGTATCTAATGCATTATGATGAATGAATGCTGATTGAATTTATAGGGGGGAATTCCCTCTAATTTATAATTTCATGCTATAATCGGCTAAATAGAGGGAGTTATTCCCTCTATTTTTATTTTCCGCTAAAATCGATCATAATAAAGTATTCCGCCTGCACATGTATACTCCTAATTGCGGATTTGGCTAGCGGTTGTTGACATTTAGACTTAAAAAGTCTATAAATAGAACATATCTGTATAATGTTTATATGTATTCGATGACGGGACAAGTACGACAAGGTAACGTTCTCCAGAGAGTCGGCGATTGCTGAGAGCCGATTGTTCGAACCCTGCCGGAAGATCTTCCCCTAGAAGTTAAGCTGAAGCGTTGATCGTGCGTAAGCTTAGCCGTCCGCCGGACGTTACACCGGACCTGTGCATGAGATTTACGCGCAGGACTGAGATTGTGCTGAATACACTCCCCTTAAGGATGTGCTCATGCGCAGAATTAGGGTGGTATCGCGAGCGTTGTCTCGCCCCTTTGGGGGTGAGATGACGCTTATTTTGTTGTTCCGGGGTGGCCATCCCTCTTTCTAAGGGGGACCCCAAAGGGCTGCCGCCCTCTGGACACCCGTAATGTAAAGGCTTGTGCAAACGGGTACGGTGGTGGAAGCGAACGGACTCAGGTGGCTGAAGGAGCGGCCCTTCTTAGGCTCCCCTGGCGGGTTCGCCTGCGGGGCCTTCACTGCTAGAGCAGACCGGCGTTTCACTCGCCGGTCCCAGTGGCACCCCGAGCCAGTGCTGCCCTGCGGGATCGCGGCTCGGGTACCGAAGGCAAGAGCTGAACCAGACTGCCCAAGGATCGAAAAGAGCTTTACAGACTAAACCATGAAAGGATTGACCAACACATGCAAAAAGTAGATGTCAAAGAAAAAGCGCGGGCAAGAGATGTCCGCATACTCAAGAAATGGAGCGACGAAAATACGTTCCGTAAATCGATGGAGAATCGTGAAGGACGTCCGAACTATGTATTTTACGAAGGTCCTCCAACAGCGAACGGTGCACCGCATATCGGGCACGTGCTGGGCCGTGTAATCAAGGATTTCATCGGTCGTTACCAAACGATGAAAGGTTACCGCGTGGTACGTAAAGCGGGCTGGGATACACACGGTTTGCCAGTAGAACTAGGCGTACAAAAGAAGCTTGGCATCTCCGGCAAACAAGAGATCGAGGAATATGGCGTAGAAAAATTCATTCAGGAATGTAAAGACAGCGTCTTCGGTTATGAGAAGCAATGGCGCGAGTTTACAGAGGGTATCGGATACTGGACGGATCTAGATAATCCTTACGTAACTTTGGATAACACGTATATCGAGAGCGTGTGGAACATCTTGGCTACTGTACATGACAAAGGGTTGCTCTACCGCGGACATCGGGTTAGTCCTTACTGCCCAAGCTGTCAGACTACCCTAAGCTCCCATGAAGTAGCCCAAGGCTACAAGACTGTCAAGGATCTCAGTGCGACTGCAAAGTTCAAACTGGATGACAGTGGAGACTACGTACTAGCTTGGACGACTACACCTTGGACGCTGCCAGCACATATGGCGTTAGCCATGAACCCTGACATGGATTATGTACGTGTACAACAAGAAGACGGTATCTACATTGTTGCCAAAAATTTGGTGGAGGAAGTAATGAAAGGCGAGCACACAGTCCTTTCTACACATAAAGGTTCCGAGTTTATCGGCAAAACCTACGCTCCTCCATTCGGATACATCAAGGCAGAGAAAAGCAATGTCATCGTAGGTGCTTCCTTCGTTACAGATTCCAGTGGTACTGGGATCGTACACATGGCACCAGCGCATGGTGAAGATGACTATAAG
This sequence comes from Paenibacillus sp. B2(2019), assembly GCF_008370385.1. NCBI lineage: Bacteria > Bacillati > Bacillota > Bacilli > Caryophanales > Paenibacillaceae > Paenibacillus > Paenibacillus sp. B2(2019). The sequence continues at coordinate 19,576 of NZ_VTZR01000028.1, read as the reverse complement.
ACTTGCCGCGAGAACGGCATCAGCTTCGTGAACGTGGTTGATAATTCCGGTAAGTATACGGATGTAGTGTCTGATTTTGCTGGACGCTTCGTGAAAGATTGCGATTTGGATATCGTTAAAGCTTTGTCTGAAAAAGGACTGCTTTACGGCAAAGAAAAATACGAGCACAGCTATCCGTTCTGCTGGCGTTGTGATACACCACTCTTGTACTACGCAACAGACAGCTGGTTCATAAACACTACAGCGATCAAAGATCAGCTGATTGCTAACAACAACAGTGTAGATTGGTATCCTGATCATGTACGTGAAGGCCGTTTCGGGAAGTTCCTGGATGAACTGGTGGACTGGAATATCAGCCGTAATCGTTACTGGGGCACACCGCTTAATGTTTGGGTATGTCAAGAAACGGGCAAAGAGTTCGCTCCACACAGCATTGAAGAACTGAGAGCGATGGCGATTGGCGATGTACCTGAGGATATCGAGCTGCATAAGCCTTTTGTAGATAAGATCAAGCTACGCAGTCCTTTCAGCGAAGGGGCAGAGATGGTTCGCACACCAGAAGTTATCGATGTTTGGTTCGATAGTGGTTCGATGCCATTTGCGCAAAGTCATTATCCATTTGAGAACGAGGATAAGCTGAATGATCAATATCCAGCGGATATGATCTGTGAAGGGATCGACCAGACACGTGGATGGTTCTACAGCTTACTAGCTGTATCTACCTTGTTTAAAGGTAAAGCTCCATATAAAGCTGTTATTGCTCACGGTCATATCCTTGATGAGAATGGTCAAAAAATGTCCAAATCAAAAGGCAATGTTATTGATCCTTGGGATATCATGAACGATTACGGCACGGATGCTTTCCGTTGGGCGATTCTATCCGATAGTGCACCGTGGAATAACAAACGTTTCTCTCGTGGCCTTGTAGGTGAAACCAAATCCAAAGTTGTAGATACACTGGTGAATACGCATGCGTTCTTGACGCTTTATGCAGGCATCGATGGTTATGATCCTGCCGATCATCCTTTTAAAGTATCGGAACATAAGTTGGACCGCTGGATTTTGTCCCGTCTGAACAGCTTGATTCTTTTGGTAGACAAAGGACTTGCAGTTAATGACTTCGTGAATACATCCAAAGGTATTGAGAACTTTATAGATGAGCTGAGTAACTGGTATATCCGTCGTTCCCGTGATCGTTTCTGGGGTAGTGGTCTAGGTGAAGATAAGCTGGATGCTTACCGTACACTGACCCATGTGCTTTTGAAGACAGCGTCTTTGATGGCTCCATTTACACCGATGTTGTCTGAAGATATCTTCACGAATCTTGGCGGTGGAGAAAGTGTGCATTTAGCAGATTATCCGGTTGCTGATGAGAGCTTGATCGATAAAGAGCTGGAAGAGGATATGGAAAGTGCGAGACAAATCGTTGAGCTGGCGCGTAATGTGCGTAACGAAACAGGCATTAAGAATCGTCAACCGCTGTCTGAGCTGATCGTTTCGATGAACCGTGACTTCCATTTGGCTGAGTATGAAGAGATCATCAAAGACGAGATCAACATCAAGAACATCGTGCTAGAGACTAGCGACAGTGGATTTGTTGACTTCACACTCAAGCTGAATCTTAAAGTTGCCGGTAAAAAATACGGTAAAAACGTCGGCTTCCTGCAAGGCTTCCTAAAAGCTTTGGACAGTAACTCTACCCGCAAAGCGGTGCAAGATGGCTCAATCGCGATTGCGACGCCAGAGGGAGAAGAGCTGGTGATCACTTCTGAAGAGCTACTCGTTGAAAAAGAAGCTAAAGCAGGTTTCGCCGCAGCTTCCGGATATGGAATTACGGTTGCGCTCAATACCGAAATCACACCTGAGCTTGAACAAGAAGGCTGGGTTCGTGAGATCATTCGTGCGGTTCAAGATTACCGTAAACGTTTGGATCTGCCGATCGAGAAACGGATCGCACTCACGCTGAGTGTAGACGATGAGCTTAAAGCAGCAGTTACAGCCTTTGAGAATGTATTGCGAGACAATGTACTTGTGACTACGGTTGATTTTGACGGAGAACACGCTTTTGAAACGGTAGATGTCGGTGGTAAATCCATCGGTATCCATATTGAAGTGTAAATCTGCATTACCTGTCCCAAAACAGCATATACTAGCGGCACAAGTGTAAACAGAGAACTTCTGTTTATGCGGGAAATATAGTCTTTATATTTCGCCCGCGAAAATAACGAGCCTCGTGCTCAAGGAGATGTATTCTCTTTGACCGGGCTCGTTTACTTTGTGGCGAATATAGACGTATGAGAGGAGCTGTGGCTGTGGAGGATCAGAAGAACAGAATCTCCGTCAAGACATCCGGCAACAAGAACAGCCCAGATAAGGGAGTGGAGAAAAAGGTTATTCCTGAGGAAAACCCTGAGCGTTTAACAGCAGATCATCGCAATCCAGAAGACATTCCACTGGAAGAAAAAATGAATACAATGTATCGATTAACCTTTGAATGGGCCCATATCTTAGAGAAATCACGAATTTATCAGTATACGGAGCTGTTATATTCACCTTGGACACTAATTTGGAAAAATATTTTATATGGAGCGGCTCGTGGAGTAGGGATCGCGCTGGGCTTTACTTTTTTTGCGGCAACGATCATCTATGTTCTTCAGGTTCTTGGAGCCTTGAATCTACCGATCATCGGAGATTATATTGCGGATATTGTACGAATTGTTCAGCGTCAGCTGGAATTCAAATAGCTTTTTAAGGCGTAGCTATCTTTACTTGGTTTGTAGGAGAGAGTGGGGTTCGGTCAATCTTCTTTGGTGGATTTATCCAGCCTTGGGCTTCTATGTTTCTCCCGAGTCCGTACCATTCCTTCTTTAATCTTTGGAGAGGGCTGCGCTGCTTTTTTTCCTCGTGTAAGATGCGTAAGCCTCTCATTAATAATAAATATCGTCGGTCATCTTCATGACTGAGTTGTTGTACATTTTTAAAATAGTCGTGATTCACTTACGTTACACTCCTTGTATGTCGATTTCAGCATGCGTTAGATCAGTTTACCAGCTGAATCTGAACATTTTCTTAACAAAATGACATAGCGCAGAAAAAATAAAAAAACAGCGGGCCATTCCACAATGAAACTGGAACCGCACGCTGTTCATTTTTTTGTGGGGACGATGCTTTTACTCCTCGCCTTCGAGCGGATCAAGCATGTAACTTCCCTCGCCACTATCCTTGTAACGCTCGTAGCTACGTCCCGGTACTACAACTACATTGTTGCCTGTAATATCGGTGGCGATAAAGTTCTCCCAAGGCTCTACGCAGCCTTCAAGCTCATCGGCTTCAATCTCCATATCATTATAGGAGTCAATGTTGCTGCCCTCCGCCATGGCGGGGGAATCGGAGTTTCCATAGCTTTCTACAATCTGCCAGGCATCCTCACCGTCAAAGCCGTTTTGATCCTCTCGTTCATCGAGACTCGTACGCCCAAATGGAGGAGACAAAAATTCTTCTTCAATTGGCCGAGTAAAAGGTGCATTTTGACGTGGGGCATGCTCTTTACAATAAAGCGTGGAGGGAATAGCGGATAGACGCTCAAAAGGGATCGGTTTACCGCTAGCTTTACATATCCCATAGGTGCCTTCATCCATAGCGTTGAGAGCAGCTTCAATATCATCCAGCTCATGCTCGTCCCGCTCTAGCAGTGAAATATCCATGGAGCGATTATACAAATCGGTGGCTGCATCGCCTGGATGGTTGTCATTCTCGGAAAGTTCTCCGGTGCCATCCCGCATGGATTCCTGTAAGCCGTAATTTTCATTATTCTGAAGCCTGTGCTGAATAGTATCACGGTCTTTTTCTAATCGGGCGCGTAGCTCTGAGAGCTGCTGTACTGTCAGGTGCGTCATGATGAGTAAGCTCCTTTCTGTACTTTATTAAGAATCCTTCCGACAAACCGATTTGCACCGGATGGTTCTTTGTTAGGTTGACCTGAGAGGCGTTATTTTAGCGATGGAAAATAGTCCCCAAGATTAAGCGCCCGAGAGGTGTCACGCAATAGACGATCTTCTAAGGGCTGTGCTACAATATACAAGTCTTATAACAGTATTCGTACCGCATTTGGCGGGAAAAATAAGAACGGAGTGACAACTTCTGTGGTGTACTATTTGATTGCTCTTATTGTATTTTTGGTGGATCAGGGAACGAAGTATCTCATTGCCACACGTCTGGAGCTTGGGGAACAGATTCCGGTGATCGGGAATTTCTTCCTAATTACCTCACATCGTAATCGCGGGGCTGCTTTTGGGATTCTACAAGGTCAGCAATGGTTCTTCTTTTTAGTTACGGTTGTAGTGGTTGCAGGTATCGTTTGGTACTTGAACAAAACTAGACATTCGCGGAAGATGCTATCGGTTGCCCTTGGACTTGTTCTGGGTGGAGCGATAGGTAACTTCCTAGACCGGATGATCAGTGGTGAGGTTGTCGATTTCCTTCTGTTTAATTTTGGAAGCTATAGCTTCCCGATTTTTAACGTTGCGGATTCATGTATCGTCATTGGGGTTGGGTTGATTCTTTTGGACTCCTTCCGCGATCTTAAGAATGGTGAAGAAATCACGGAAATCAAAGAAGTAAAAGAAGCAAAGGAAGTAAAAGAAGGGAATGAATGATTTGAGTAAAGACGTCAATCACCAAGCGGCATCTACGAGCGAAGAAGAGAGGGACGTCACGGAGTGGACCGTTTCAGCAGAGAACGCGCGGGAGCGAATCGATAAATATATAACGGAATCTTGGGAAGAGGATATTTCTCGTTCTCAGGTGCAGCTGTGGATCAGTGGTGGCCATGTTACGGTTAATGGGGCACCGGTTAAAGCTAACTATAAGCTCTCAGAAGGCGATAAAGTTTCCATTGTCGTACCAGAAGCGGAAGTTACGGACTTGATCCCAGAGAATATTCCTCTTGAAGTTGTATACGAAGACAGCGATGTCATTGTTATAAATAAGCCGCGTGGTATGGTTGTACATCCGGCTGCCGGGCACCCGTCAGGCACCTTGGTAAATGCACTGATGTATCACTGCAAGGATCTGTCCGGTATTAATGGTGAGATTCGTCCAGGTATTGTACACCGTATTGATAAGGATACCTCTGGTCTTATTATGGTGGCTAAAAATGATGCCAGTCACGCGTCGCTCGCAGCACAGCTTAAAGAGCACAGTGTAACACGCCGCTATATAGCAGTTGTACACGGCAATTTGTCGCATGACAAAGGAACGGTTGACGCTCCGATCGGTAGAGATCCACATGATCGCAAGCTATATACTGTAACGGAAAAGAACAGCAAGAAATCTGTGACCCATTTTACGGTGATGGAACGTTTCGGTGACTGTACACTACTGGAGCTGCAGCTGGAGACTGGCCGCACGCATCAGATCAGAGTGCATATGAAATTCATTGGTCATCCGCTTGTGGGTGATCCGATTTATGGACGCAGTAAAGGAACAGCTATGAATGGACAGGCGTTACATGCGGCGGTGCTTGGATTTATTCATCCTACGACAGGTGAATATAAAGAATTCAGCAGACCTATTCCGGAAGACATGGAAGATGTTCTGTTCACATTGCGCAGCAGATAAGTACAAATGAAGTGATAATTAGTCTATGGTATTGAACTCTGCTTTCCATCATATTTAATAACATAAGGATAAAGAGAAGGTTATGCCTTATTCTTTATCCTTATTTTTTATCACAGAAACGGATCTCTAGAAACATAAGCCATCCAAGGGACGGCGAAGCCGTTTCTTCTAAAATTAGAATAGATATCCAGGAGATGAGATGAAAGTATGAGTATTGAACAATACCAAGACAGCTTCATTCAGACTAATTTTGCAGACCGCATCGGCGGTGCGAACTACGGCAAGGACACTTCGATTTATAAATTCGAGAAAATCAAACGTGCTAAAGCATCCGCAAAACAGGATTTTCCTGATATTGAATTGATCGATATGGGCGTAGGCGAGCCAGATGAGATGGCTGATGCAGGTATCGTGGCTAAGCTTGCTGAAGAAGCAGCTAAGGAAGAGAACCGTGGTTATGCGGACAATGGAATTGCTGAGTTTAAGACAGCTGCTGCTGATTATTTGCGGGAAGTATTCCGTGTTGAAGGCATTGATCCCGTTACGGAGGTAGTTCACTCTATCGGTTCTAAGCCTGCACTGGCGATGTTGCCTTCTTGCTTCATTAACCCAGGAGATATTACGATCATGACGGTGCCGGGTTATCCAGTGCTGGGTACACACACTAAATACTTGGGTGGACAAGTGTTTACAGTAGAGCTGAAGAAAGAGAATAACTTCCTTCCAGATCTGAACGAAATTCCAGAAGAAGTTGCTCATAAAGCCAAGCTTCTTTACTTGAACTATCCAAACAATCCGACGGGCGCTAGTGCGACTCCTGAGTTTTTTGCTGAGGTAGTTGCATGGGCTAAAAAATATGATGTAGTCGTTATCCACGATGCACCATATGCTGCCTTGACCTATGACGGTTTGAAGCCGCTTAGCTTCTTGTCAGTTCCGGGTGCTAAGGATGTTGGCGTGGAGCTGCATTCCTTGTCCAAGTCCTACAATATGACAGGCTGGAGAATCGGCTTTGTTGCTGGGAATCCTTTAGTTGTTAAAGCCTTCAGTGATGTGAAGGATAATAATGATTCCGGTCAATTTATCGCAATTCAAAAAGCTGCGGCTTACGGTCTTGCTCATCCAGAGATTACTGAAGCGATTGCTGCCAAGTATTCTCGTCGTCACAACCTGTTGGTAGATGCACTGAACAGCCTGGGCTTCCAAGCTGAGAAACCAAAGGGCTCCTTCTTCCTTTATGTTGCAGCACCTAAGGGGGTCAAAGGTGGTCGCCGTTTCGAATCCGGTGAGGATTTCTCGCAATTCCTGATCCGTGAAAAGCTAATCTCCACCGTGCCTTGGGATGATGCAGGTCCGTTTGTACGTTTCTCTGTTACCTTTATTGCTAAAGGGGAAGAGGAAGAAAGACGTGTCATCTCTGAAATCCAAAGACGCTTAAGCGATGTGGAGTTTGAATTTTAAACATTAGTTAGACATTGAAGCCGCCTAAGGGAAACCTTGGGTGGCTTTTCTTTATGTAGTGGCTAGTCTACTGTGGATTAGACTACTGTAGAATAGAGCTACTGTAAGATAGGGAATTCTTCCCTCTAATTTTGTGTTTTAGCTTCAATCCGCTAGAATATAGGGAATTTCCCCCTCTATTTCAGCATATTTGGTTGTATTCAAGGAAATCTTTCAATTTATAGGGAGGAATTCCGCATAACCTGATCATAATGACTATTATGGCCTAATTATAGGGAGGTTTTCCCTATAATACCGCCTTCCTTTTGTTGTTAATAGAAGCAGGCTTGGAAAGCGTTGTAGTTTAGGCAGATAAAGTTGACATGCAGGGTTTGTTCTGTCATAATTCTGATTAAATGAATAGCGCCTTTAATTCAGTCCTGTGAGGCTGGCAAGGTAACGTGAATCGAGGTTCGCGACTCTTAGAAAGGTATCCGTGTGTATACACCGGACTGTCTTTTTATGCGCGCGGCCACCATCTTCTTCATCTGCGGATTTCACTCCTTGCCTGTTATAGGCAAGGAGTTTTTTGATTTCCAGGAACTTGAACAGGCGAAACAAGTGGAGGGTGACAAGATTATGGTTACTGAGAAAAATGTAATTATGGACGAAACGGCGATCCGCCGGGCATTATCGCGTATTGCTCATGAGATTTTGGAGAAGAACAAAGGGATTGAGAATTGTCTGCTGGTCGGTATCCGGACACGTGGCGTATACCTAGCACAGCGCATCGCTGAGCGGATCAAGGAAATTGAAGGCGTCGAGATTCCTTACGGCGAACTCGACATCACGCATTATCGAGATGACCGTGAAGTAGGAGGCAGTGAAGCAGTAGTGAAGAGTAACGTCATTATTACTTCCGGCAATGATGGCATCCATGATAAGAAGGTCATTTTGTTCGACGATGTGCTTTACACCGGACGCACCATCCGCGCGGCGATGGACGCTTTGATGGATTGTGGACGCCCACGAATGATTCAACTGGCAGTACTGGCTGACCGCGGACACCGTGAGCTGCCGATCCGACCAGACTACATCGGTAAGAATGTACCTACCTCAAAGCATGAGCAGATTGAAGTGGCGCTGAAGGAATACGACGGCAAAGACGAGGTCTACATTATTTCAAACCGGGAGGAACGATAACATCATGACACTTACCAAGGTAAAGGAACGTAGTCTGCTGGGAATAAAAGAGCTTGATCGGTCGGAAATCACTGGGCTGCTGGACAGAACAGCGTACTGGGACAATCAAAGTAAGAAGCTAACTCCCATTTTGAACTCGCATTTTATTTCTAACATGTTCTTTGAGAACAGCACACGCACACGTTTCTCCTTTGAAATGGCAGAGAAACGATTGGGTGCACAAGTACTGAATTTTACAGCTGCAGCTTCTAGTGTAGAAAAAGGGGAGTCGATCTACGATACAGTACGCACACTGGAATCGATGGGGATCGATGCCGGAGTTGTGCGTTTGAAGCCTGCAGGTGTGCTGCAGCAATTAGCTGAGAAGGTGTCCATACCGCTTATTAATGCGGGTGACGGCAACAATGAACATCCAACACAAGCGCTGCTTGATCTTTACACCATGACCAAAACGTTTGGAGATTTAAAGGGTCTCACGGTTTCTATTATCGGGGACATCATGCATAGCCGGGTAGCACGCTCCAATCTGTGGGGTCTTACAAAGCTAGGGGCTAAAGTGCAATTCTGTGCACCGGAGAATATGAAGGCTCCTGAGCTTATGGAATACGCACCTTATGTAACCATAGAAGAAGCTCTTAAAGCAGATGTAGTCATGATGCTTCGTGTGCAGCTGGAACGTCATTCTTCTGGCATCGTACTTTCCGCGGAAGATTACCGCAGACATTATGGTTTAACGGAAGAACGCGCAGCTAAGCTCGCAAAAGATACAATCATTATGCACCCAGCTCCGGTTAACCGGAATGTCGAGATTGATGATGCAGTTGTAGAGAGCAGTCAATCAAGGATTTTCCCGCAAATGTCTAATGGGGTTCCGGTTCGGATGGCAGTTCTCGAAAGAGCTTTACTATAAAGTTAAAAGAATGATGATGAATAAGGACTAATAAATATACACAAACATGAATTTTTATTATATAATAACGAGAGGGCCCGCAGCCGGGATCTGTGGGTAAAGGTAGAATCATGACAGTGATTATTAGAAACGCCAGCGTATTGAATAAGGAAGGCTTGTTAGAGCGGAAACATATTGTACTTGAAGAAGGTGTTATCTCGGCCTTAATCGATGGAAATGAAGCTGCTCCAGAAGCTGGAGAGATCATTGATGCTGAAGGCAAGCTGCTCATTCCAGGACTCATTGATATGCATGTGCACTTACGCGAACCGGGATTTGAACACAAGGAAACAGTGGAAACCGGAAGTCGTTCGGCTGCCAAAGGCGGATTTACAACCATCGCTTGTATGCCTAATACCCGTCCAGTAACAGATACCCCGGAAATTGTACAATTTGTCAAAGACAAAGCGCGTGAAGCAGGACTCGTTAAAGTACTTCCTTATGCAGCCATTACAAAAAATGAGCTCGGACGTGAGCTGACTGATTTTGCAGCGCTTAAAGAAGCTGGAGCTATTGGTTATACCGACGACGGCGTGGGCGTGCAAAGTGCTCAAATGATGAAAGATGCTATGAACATCGCCGCAGCACTGGATATGCCAGTCATTGCTCACTGCGAGGATAATTCACTGGTTGAAGGCTGCTGTGTAGCCGAAGGTGAGTTCGCAAGAAAGCATGGCCTGAAAGGAATTCCAAATGAGTCAGAAGCCATCCATGTTGGACGCGATATTTTGCTGGCTGAAGCGACAGGCGTTCATTACCATGTGTGCCATGTAAGTACTGAACAATCGGTGCGACTGATTCGCCAAGCGAAAGAAATCGGCATTAAAGTAACTGCTGAAGTGTGTCCGCATCACTTGCTGCTCTCTGAAGAAGATATTCCAGGCCTTGATGCCAATTGGAAAATGAACCCGCCGCTTCGCTCCCGCCGCGATGTTGAAGCATGTATCGAAGGTTTGCTTGACGGCACACTAGATATGATTGTTACGGATCATGCGCCGCATAGTGAGGAAGAGAAGGCTAAAGGCATGCAACTTGCACCTTTTGGTATCGTTGGATTCGAAACAGCTTTCCCACTACTATACACAGCGTTTGTAGCAACAGGGAAATGGGATTTATCCTTACTAGTACAAAGAATGACTGCTGATCCTGCACGGGTATTCAGACTGAACACCGGTGTGATGGATATCGGAGCTCCTGCAGATTTGACACTGATTGATTTGGAGCAGGAGAAAGAAGTAGACCCAGGATCTTTCGCAAGTAAAGGACGGAATACTCCTTTCGGTGGCTGGAAGCTTAAGGGCTGGCCAGTAATGACATGGGTAGACGGCAAAGCCGTATGGACTGAGAAAAACTAGCGGACTGGTGGGGCGGAGTTGCAATCTTTACGGATGCAGCGATTGTGTACACGTTCACTCCGGAAGGCTTGTAAGGCATAAGCATTAGACTACAGAAACAAGAAGGAGTGGAATGGAATGCAGGCGAGATTGCTGCTGCAAGACGGAACTTTATTTACAGGTACCGCATTTGGCGCTGAGGGCGAGAAGACAGGCGAGGTTGTTTTTAATACAGGAATTACAGGATATCAAGAGGTGCTGTCTGACCCTTCATATTGCGGACAAATCGTTACAATGACTTACCCATTGATCGGGAACTACGGGATTACTCGGGATGACTTTGAATCTATTCGACCTTTCGTACACGGCTTTGTAGTGCGCCGTCATGAAGAAGTACCTAGTAACTGGCGTGCTGAATATAGTGTGGACGACTTGTTGAAAGAATACGATATTCCAGGGATCAGCGAGATTGATACTCGGATGTTGACTCGGATTATTCGCCACTACGGAACAATGAAAGCGATCCTGACCACCTCTAACAAACGTGTAGAGGAACTGATGGAAATGATGGGAAATACTACGATTGAGGAATTGCGCAATCAGGTAGCTCGTACATCAACTGCAAGTTCGTACAGCAGCCCAGGCAACAAAGAAAGAATTGTACTTGTGGATTACGGTGCGAAGGCTGGTATTCTACGTGAGCTTAACGAACGTGGTTGTGATGTTGTTGTAGTGCCACATGATGTAAAAGCGGAAGAAGTTCGCCGTCTGAACCCAGATGGTATCCTACTGTCCAACGGCCCTGGGGACCCGAAAGATGTGCCTCACGCTGTCAAGACGATTTCCGAATTGCTTGGTGAATATCCGATCTTCGGCATCTGCCTTGGTCATCAGTTGTTTGCACTTGCTTGTGGAGCGGATACAGAGAAGCTGAAATTCGGTCACCGCGGTGGGAATCACCCTGTGAAGGAACTGGAAAGCGGACGCTGCTTCATCACTTCCCAGAACCATGGTTATACCGTGAATGAGGAATCTGTGAAGAACACTGAACTAGAAGTTACTCACATTAATAATAATGATAAGACTGTTGAAGGTATTAAACATACACGTTACCCAGCATTTTCGGTGCAATATCATCCAGAAGCGGCGCCAGGACCACATGACAGCAGCTACTTATTCGATCGCTTCCTCCAATTGATTGCCGATCATAAAGCAAAGACACCTGTTGTTTCACGTCAGGCACAACTTGCGGCAAACGCCAGAATCACGGCGCCAAAAACTAACTTACAGCTTGAAGCCGTGAAAGGAGCTCTATAACATGCCAAAGAACGATAAACTTAAAAAAATACTAGTGATCGGTTCCGGACCGATCGTCATCGGCCAAGCAGCGGAGTTTGACTACGCAGGAACTCAGGCTTGCCAAGCTCTTAAAGAAGAAGGCGTGGAAGTCGTACTGATTAACAGCAATCCAGCAACGATTATGACAGATACAAATATTGCAGATAAAGTGTACATCGAGCCTATTACGCTTGAATTCGTAACTGCGATTATTCGCCAAGAGCGTCCAGATGGATTGCTTCCAACGCTGGGCGGTCAAACTGGCCTAAATATGGCTGTAGAATTGGCTCGTGCAGGTGTACTTGAGCAAGAGAATGTTAAGCTTCTCGGTACACAGCTTGATTCCATTGAGAAAGCAGAAGATCGCGATTTGTTCCGTGATCTAATGCGTGAATTGGATCAACCTGTACCGGATAGCACCATTATCACTACTGTAGATGAAGCAATGAATTTCGCTGAGGAAATTGGATTCCCTCTGATTGTACGTCCAGCTTATACACTTGGCGGCACAGGCGGCGGGATCTGTGATAACGAAGAAGAGCTGCGTGAAACCGTCAAAGCAGGAATTCGTTACAGCCCGATCGGACAATGTCTGGTTGAGAAGAGTATTGCCGGCATGAAGGAAGTTGAATACGAGGTTATGCGTGATGCTAATGACAACTGTATCGTTGTCTGCAACATGGAAAACTTTGATCCTGTAGGCGTACATACAGGTGACAGTATCGTTGTGGCACCTAGCCAGACGTTATCGGATCGCGAATACCAAATGCTGCGCACAGCTTCACTCAAAATCATCCGCGCCCTGAATATTGAAGGTGGATGTAACGTACAATTCGCACTTGATCCGCAAAGTTATCAATATTATGTAATCGAAGTAAACCCGCGTGTCAGCCGTTCCTCGGCTCTGGCTTCCAAAGCAACTGGATATCCAATTGCCAAAATGGCTGCCAAAATCGCGATGGGTTACACGCTGGATGAAATCGTCAATCCGGTAACCGGACAGACTTATGCATGCTTCGAGCCAACACTTGACTATATTGTAAGTAAAATTCCACGCTGGCCGTTCGACAAGTTCATTCATGCGAACCGTAAGCTGGGTACGCAAATGAAAGCGACAGGCGAAGTAATGGCGATCGGCCGTACTTTTGAAGAGTCGATTCATAAAGCGATCCGTTCCTTGGAAATTGGTGTTCACCGGTTCCGTCTGCCAGGTGCAGAGACACTGGAAGAGAGCGTGCTGCGTGAACGTCTTGCGAAGCCTGACGATGAGCGTCTGTTCCTGATTGCTGAAGCTTTCCGCCGTGGTTACGGTTTGCAAGAAATCCAGGATATTACGAACGTAGACTGGTGGTTCCTCTCCAAAATTGAAGGTTTGATTAACTTTGAAGAGGTTATTCGCGGCGAAGAAACGTTGTCTGCGGAAACTCTATACCAAGCGAAACGTAAAGGCTTTACAGACCGTGCGATTGCTGAGATTCGTGCAGAAGGACAAGCGAACGGGAAATTCACCAAAGAAGCTGATGTGCGCGCGCTACGTTTGGAGCAAGGATTAACACCTGTGTTCAAAATGGTAGATACTTGTGCGGCCGAGTTCGAAGCTTCTACACCTTATTACTACTCGACTTATGAGACTGAGAACGAGGTCATTCATTCTGATAAGCAAAAGGTTATCGTGCTGGGATCTGGTCCAATCCGGATCGGTCAAGGGATTGAGTTCGATTACTCCACAGTCCATGCGGTATGGGCCATTCAAAAGGCTGGATATGAAGCGGTTATCATCAATAATAACCCTGAGACTGTATCTACAGACTTTAATACTTCGGACCGGTTGTACTTTGAACCATTATTCTTCGAAGATGTCATGAACGTAATTGCGCAAGAGAATCCGATTGGAGTTATTGTTCAATTCGGAGGTCAAACAGCGATTAACCTTGCGGCACCTCTAAGTGCTGCTGGTGTGAAGATTCTTGGAACTAGCCTTGATAGCATTGATGAAGCTGAGAACCGTAAGAAATTCGAAGCTTTGCTGGCACGCCTTGATATCGCTCAACCGAAAGGAAAAACGGTTACCGACGTGGATCAAGCTGTAGAAACTGCACAATCCCTTGGGTATCCGGTGCTGGTACGTCCTTCCTACGTACTAGGCGGACGTGCAATGGAAATCGTATATAACGATACTGAACTGCTTAGCTACATGGTAGAAGCGGTGAAAGTGAATCCGGAGCATCCGGTATTGATTGACCGTTACATGCTAGGTAAAGAGGTTGAGGTAGACGCGATTTGTGATGGTGAGACAGTAGTTATTCCGGGCATCATGGAACATGTCGAACGCGCAGGTGTTCACTCCGGTGACTCTATCGCCGTATATCCTCCGCAATATCTGGATGAAGGTCTAAAAGAGAAAATCGCTGAGATCACTATTAAAATCGCTAAGGAACTGAAGACGATTGGACTGGTCAACATCCAGTTTGTTATCTATCAGAACGAAGTATACGTAATCGAAGTAAATCCACGCTCCTCGCGTACGGTTCCTTTCCTGAGTAAGGTGACAGGAATTCCAATGGCGCATTTGGCAACCAAAATCATTCTCGGCAGCAAGCTGAAGGATGACGGTTATACAGAAGGTTTGTGGCCGGAAAGCGATTATGTATCGGTTAAAGTGCCAGTGTTCTCTTTTGCCAAACTGCGTAGAGTAGAACCTACACTCGGACCTGAAATGAAATCAACCGGTGAGGTTATGGGCCGTGATAAATTGTACGCAAAAGCTTTATACAAAGGTCTGATCGGAGCAGGGATGAAAATTCCAGCCACAGGCGCTATCATCGTTACGGTGGCAGATAAAGATAAAGCAGAAGCTGTGGAACTTATGAAGGGCTTCCACTCCATGGGTTACAAAATCATTGCAACTGGAGGCACGGCACAAGCGCTTGAAGAAGCAGGCCTCAACGTAATGAATGTAAACAAGCTGGATGAAGGTGCGCCAAACATTCTCGACTTGATTCGTGGTGGGCAAGCTAACTTCGTCTTTAATACACTGACTAAAGGCAAAACGCCAGAACGTGACGGATTCCGAATCCGCCGTGAAGCGGTTGAGAATGGCGTCGTATGTATGACTTCACTGGATACAGTGACGGCACTTCTCAGAATGCTGCAGACGATTAACTTCTCGTCACAGTCCATGCCTGCTTTTGTCGGACAATTGAACTAATCTCATAAAGATGCATAGGGCGGTTTGCGTTTACGCAGACCGTTCCGCTATGCCTAGGGTCTAATAAATAAAGGGTGTGGATGTAGTCTGCACTGGATAGGAGCATGGTTATGGGAGTAGGAGAAGTAGAGTGGAAAGCAATGGCGAATCGTCTGATGATCGCTTTGGATTATCCTGATGTGACTGGAGCAAGAGCCTTAATAGATAAGCTGGAAGGAATTCCTTGCTATATGAAGGTAGGCATGCAGCTGTTCTATGCGGCAGGACCAGAATTTATTCAAGAGCTGAAATCTCGTGGCTATTCTGTGTTCGTTGACGTGAAAATGCATGATATCCCTAACACGGTAAAAGGTGGCGCTCAAAGTCTTACGAATCTTGGCGCTGATATGTTTAACGTACACGCGGCAGGGGGCTCAGCCATGTTGGCTGCAGCACGCGATGGAGCGGCTTCAGCAGTTAGTGCTAATGCTGCCCTTAAGATGCCTTTGATTATTGCAGTTACCCAGCTAACCAGTACGAGTCAAGAAGTGATGAATAACGAAATTGGGATCGCTGGAGAGGTAGCGGATACTGTGGTAAGATACGCCAAGCTGGCTGCCGATGCGGGTCTAGATGGTGTAGTAGCATCGCCACAAGAGTCCGCAGCTATCGCAGAAGCTTGCGGCCCAGCATTTTGCACGGTTACACCGGGTATCCGGCCAGCAGGTGCTTCCTTGGACGATCAGTCCCGGGTTATGACACCTGGAAAAGCCATTCGTCAGGGTAGTCACTACCTTGTTGTAGGACGGCCGATTACAGCTTCACCAGATCCACGTCAAGCAGCACTAAACATTATTGAGGAGATGACCCTAGCATGAGCTCATTAAATAGAAGTGAACAAGTAGCAAGTTATCTGTTGGAGATTGGAGCAGTAGCACTGCGTCCCCAGGAGCCTTTTACATGGACCTCTGGTATCAAATCGCCGATCTATTGCGACAATCGTCTGACTATGGCTTACCCAGAAGTTCGTAACTATATTGCAGATGCCTTCGCGCAGCTTATTAAGAGCGAGTATCCGGACGCTGAAGTGATCGCAGGTACAGCAACCGCGGGTATTCCACACGCGGCTTGGGTAGCAGATAAACTGAACCTGCCAATGGCTTATATCCGTGATAAAGCTAAAGGCCACGGCAAGCAGAATCAGATCGAAGGTCTGATTAAACCGGGACAAAAGGTTGTTGTTATTGAAGATCTGATCTCCACAGGTGGAAGCTCCATCAAAGCGGCTCAGGCCGTGCAAGAAGCTGGCGCAGAAGTGCTGGCTGTACTCGCAATCTTCAGCTATGAGCTGGACCGTGCAGTGGATGCTTTTGCTGCAGCTGAAATGCCATTACAAAGCTTGTCCAACTACAGCACATTGATTGATGTGGCTCTTGCACAAGGTAAAATTGAATCGACGGACGTAGAAGTACTGAAGTCTTGGAGAAAAGATCCTTCATCATTTGGTGTTTAAGCTTAAATAAATGAGTATAGTTTAGGCGAGCCTCTCACTTTTCAGTGAGGGGCTTTTATTTTTTAACAGACACAACATACTCAACTGTCATCCAAGACACGAACAGTTGTATTTTGTACACTTAAACTAACTTTTCTTAGAGGAATTGGCACTATAGTTGCACTTGGTTTTTAACTGTACAGAGTGCAATTAAAAGGAGAAACAAAATAAACTTGGCTCTAATAGTTGCAGAAAGTGAAACTATCCAGTTGTAGAGGATAGGATTGTGTCGCTCAATGGAGATGTAGCAAGTGAGCAAGTGTGAGTGGGAAGATGGAGATCGTGTATCTGCAAAAGCTCCTAGTAACATTTTTATGAGAATAATATGAAGAAATCGTAGTATAACTTTAAACGTCCTGTAACTTCCCTTCTTGATTAAAGCTTTATACTGTTACTAGGATTATGGATTATTTATCCATAAGATGTAGAAGAATCAAGTATTTTATGGGAGGATATAATAATGAATCATAAAAACAACAATAAACGGCTGTGGCGCCGCTGGTTAAGCCTTGGGGTATGCGCTGCGCTGATACTACCCTTAATCTCTGATGGGTGGAATACGGCTTGGGCTGAGCCTTCTAAGGCTTCAGTGGAGCAACGTGTATTGCGTATTGGGAGTCTATGGTCTGGGGAGGACGATTGGTTTTTTCGTCAGCAGTTTACGGATATGTATGAATTGCAGCATCCAGAAATCAAATTGGAGATTATTCCGGCTATAGATACGAATGACCTTCGGTACAATAACACCCCCTCAGACGCAAGCTCTGACAATTTGGAATATATCCGAGCGATTATGGGCGGGGATAAGCCTGTTGATGTGATCATCGGTGATAGCGCATTAGTGAAGAGTTTAGTAGATCATAATCTTGTCCAATCGCTGGAGCCGCTTATAGCGCGTGATCAATATGATTTAAGCAATATGGCGCCTACAATGCTGAATGGAGTTCGTGAGCTGGGTAGAGGAAGTCTTTTTGCGTTGGCGCCGATCTTCTCGTCTAGCGCACTTTTTTATAACAAGGGAATCTTTGATGCTGCTGGTGTGGGCTATCCAACGGACAAGATGACTTGGAATGAACTGTTTACGCTGGCAGATAAGGTGACGAAGAAGTCATCTAATAAAGAAACACGGATATACGGGTTCTCGATGAATCGTTACTTAAGTGATCCATTCTGGGATATGCAGAGCTATGTCGCACCGCTAGAACTTAAGATGTACGATAATAAGGGTCAGCACATGACTGTAAATACTACGCAGTGGAATCAGGCTTGGACTACTTACAGCCAGTTGGTTAAGAAACAAATTGTACCTGAGTTAAATGGGTTGGATTTTGCAGGAACAGAAGGGAATACCTATAGTCCAATCCAAGGTGATCTGTTCCTCACAGGTAAAGCAGCAATGGTCGTTGGAGAATATGGTTATCTCAATGAACTGGCGGGAGTGGCTCGTAATGCTGCTAAGATCAAAAATTACAGTCCCATCAAATGGGGCGTGGTTACTGTACCTACCTTTCAGGAAAAACCGGATGTTGCGATTGGAACATGGCTTGGTAATATGATGGCTATTACTTCTACGGCTACTAATAAGGAAGATGCTTGGGATTTGATTAAGTTCGTCAACAGTAATGAGGTTGCGAAAATTAAAGCCCATAACAAGAGTGAACTGACTTCCCGTAAGGATTATATTATCGCTCAAACCCCTTCTGTAAATTTAGAGGCATTTTATACGCTTAAGCCTTTACCTGCAACGGATCCTTTATTGATCAGTTTACAGATGCAGAAGCCTGGGATTAGCCAGATTGGGGATGTTGGACGACAACTATTCATTGATGTTTATCAGGGGAAGAAAACCGTCGAGAATGCACTCAAATCTTGGGAGAAGCAAGGGAATACCATGCTGGATACACTTGAAAAAGATCCTACGGTCTATTTCAACTCGATCGGTGAATGACTCTGGAATATGCCCTAAGCCACCAGTTTTCTGGTGGCTTATTTTGTGGAACTTGGGCATGATAAGTTCAGAGCGGTGTATCATAAATTTGCGAAAAGGAGAAGAGGGCATCATGAATTGGATATACTTCGCGAAACTGTTCAGGACCAGATTTCAAGCAGGTTGTTTGGCTAAAAGATTGGAGCAAGATGGCTGGATTTACGGTTATCATGACCCACGTTTTGTAGAAATTTATCGATCCCGTAAGGGAAGGTACGGGGTTAGATTTCTGCCTTGAGAACTTTTATAAATTCTTCCTTGACGTAGACCCAATTTGTACTGTATATTATTTATTGTCGCTGTTTGAATATTTTTTCTGACGCGGGGTGGAGCAGCCCGGTAGCTCGTCGGGCTCATAACCCGAAGGCCGCAGGTTCAAATCCTGCCCCCGCAACCAATTTATTTACAACAGCAATTCTACATTCGGATATTTTTAGATCCGGGCCCTTAGCTCAGTTGGTTAGAGCGGTCGGCTCATAACCGATTGGTCGGGGGTTCGAGTCCCTCAGGGCCCACTTATCAAAAACCCTTACTTTGTAAGGGTTTTTTGCTGTCTATAGGCTCGCTGAAGCAAACGGGTGAGAGTGGGGAAAGGTCATATTTTGGAGCTTGCTAACCGATTTGCTAACGAGACTTCTATTCCACAGGTTCAAGCTGCTTTTCTGCGAATTTATTAAGTTCATTTTCAATTCTGTCAACGGCCGTAGAAAGACGATTAAACATCTCAGGCAAGGAAACATATGCCATCAATTATACAGAGGCAACTTACCCGTTAGTTCAATAGAATCAACAGTTTCAGTCCGATGGTATCCTCTTGTCTATGATTCAAGCCACCACTTTCAATCCTATGATAAAATACTTATAAATCCCACTATAGCCAAACGGCCAAAGCGGATATAATCTTACTCTAAATTACTGGAGATAGCGCTCCGTACTCGGCCCACTGCTCTTTTGTCGGGCCGTAAAG
>NZ_VTZR01000027.1:0-55423 GCF_008370385.1 Paenibacillus sp. B2(2019) | reverse complement strand
CCTATCTTCTTCGTTATAAACAAAAATACCCTACCGAGAGACTTTTTAAAAGTGTCTACTCGATAGGGTACAGTTTAAATTGGCTTCGTCTTTTTATTTAAATGACCTTAACCCTTGTCTGGCCTAACTCAAGTCATCTTGTCCTCTAGTGTTTTTATTAATTTTCATTCCGCCTAAAGCATTTTAATAAGAAAAAGAACTGGACAATAACATCCAACCTTTAAAAACAAATACTGAATTTACTGCTTCTCAATATTGAAGATGACCGACTAGAGCAGAGAAGAATCCATTGAGCAAATGACCTGTTTCGAAAATGCTTCAGTTAATCTATTAAAAGCTAGTTGCTCCTCAAATAGATTACTCAGACATGTATTCATATGGACATACCGAAAGTAGCATTAACTAGTGTGGACTTACATCTGATAATATATTTGTATATCTAAAACCATTTTTTGACCATCTATCAAAGATACTGATTACGCCCATTTATATACACATCTCTCAAA
Organism: Paenibacillus sp. B2(2019); assembly: GCF_008370385.1. NCBI lineage: Bacteria > Bacillati > Bacillota > Bacilli > Caryophanales > Paenibacillaceae > Paenibacillus > Paenibacillus sp. B2(2019). Next base: position 54,917 of record NZ_VTZR01000027.1, on the reverse strand, counting down.
TGTAGTTTTAATTTTGTACATAGTAGAAGAAATTTGGAAACAAATTAGAAGGAATTTGTCCTAATATAGCGAATAGATGATGTGAAAATCTATAATAGGACTGGTGTAATATGTTAACTGATGAACACATAAAGGAAGGGCTAAGCCTTGCTTATGTTAGCGCTGTAGCTCACATGGCAGGAATGGATTACACACAACCAAAATTTGATTATGGAATTGATGGAACAATCAGCGAAATCAAAGTAAGACCTGATGGAAGAAGATGTCCTAACGGTTTTAAAGTTGAATTCCAATTAAAGTCAACAGTTAATTTAAGTATGGACTCGAAATATATTACTTATAATCTAGACTCAAAGAACTATAATGATTTAGTCGAGACCGAAATTGGAACACCACGTATTTTAATTGTCTTTTACCTCCCTAGAGATAGGAATCATTGGTTAAACCTATCTGAATCTGAATTAGTTCTTAAACATTGTGCATGGTGGACATGTCTTTATGGTAACACTCCAACAAGAAATGTAAGCAAAAAAACAGTTCAGATTCCCCGTGACCAGCTATTCGATGTTTCCGCCCTACAAAAAATTATTAGAGATATTAGAGGGGGAAGGTTCTATGCATCACTCTGAATTAAAACCCTTGCTCACTAATATAACACTTGAGAATATTAATATATACCTAATTTCAACAGGCTGGGAAGCTAAAAGCGAATCTCTAAATTCTTTAGTTTTCGAAAGGAAGGATCCTCTCCATGAAGTATCAGATACAATTGTTATTCCAGCTTCAAAACTTTATAAAGATTTCGAAGCACGGTTTATAGAATTTATCGAAAACTTATGCTCAATTGAAAACAGGTCTACTAATGAAATATTTTTCGATTTACTTAATCCTCAGACAGACAGATTGAAAATTAAAATTAGCTCCATGGATTCCGAAAAAGGTTCTCTTTCAATTCCATATGCTAAACAGTGTATTGATGCAATAAAAAAATTAATTATCGCAACTATTGATAACGAGATTGATCCCCGTCCCTTTTACCGCAAACCTAAAAAAAGAGCCGTTCAAATTGCAGATTTCTTTCGTCTAGGCCAAACAGAATTTGGAAGTTTTGTATTTGTTATTGAAGCTCCGATATACCAAGAAAATACTAACAAAGATTTTTATTATAACTTATTCGATAGCACTCCCTTCAACAGAAAGATTCTTTTAAGAATAATAAATGGAATCAATAATATGGAACTAATTAAGGAGGAACGGTTTTTTCCAAGATTTGAAGAAGGGCTTAATGCTAACATGTGTGAAGCACTGTTACAGTTAAATCAAACATCTGAATTAGAGACACGTGTTGATTGTAAAGTGGATTGGTGCATCAAATACCCTATGGATTTAGATATTATTAATAGTGCCACACTTTACCCTAGAACATTTCGTTCTCTTGAACACGCAGCCCAGCGATTGCGAGAAGTTTTTGAAAACGAATATAGGGCCAGCGCGAACTTTGACCGTCTAGCAAATAAAACTCTTGAATCACCTTTTGAAGAGCACACAGAGAATCTTAAAAAGATCATAACTATTAAAGGACTTATTAATCGTGTTGAATCAAATAAATCAAATTCTTATTTAATTTATATAATGCACCAAAATATAATTAAAAACATAGCGGTTTCCGTACCGCTTAATTTCAAGGATTTTATTGATGCATGTCTTGCATTTGACCAAGAGCTATTGGTAGAAGTAGAAGGGGTTTTAGATAAGTATGGTAGTGTCTTCATTTTAAGGGATGCTCATAACTTTAAAATTCTAAAGTAACTCTCCTCAAGGCTTTCCTTAACACAAACATTTTTTTTAAAAAAACTGTCAATATAACCAAATACCGATCAATCTTAGATGAAGTTATTACTTATATAAATTCATAAAAAGTAACTCGGAACAATTATTATTGTGAATCGAATGTAGATGTATATCTGGAAAACCTCAATTAAAGATGAAAAAAATGGAGACGCGAAAATTCGCGTCCCAAATTCATATCCAGTTATCTTATACGCTTAATTCAAACCCTAATTTATCAACAAACAAACCGATACTACATGTATCAAGTGCTCCGTGTGAACAATTATTATACGATGTGTTGCCCCCATTAAATAACGTCTGACTACCGATTTTTTGCGACTGTATAGAAAAAATTAACTAAGCGTCTTTACCTTGATGTTTAAATCAGAAGACCTGAATAGAATAGGTTCTTCGGTTTCATTATTACAATTTATTGACTACTTAAAAATGAGTTCTTTTTATCGCTAGCCTATCAATTGATAGTGTGACATCTTACCCTTCTATGCCCATTCACAAATATCGAATTACAAAAAAATCACGTTAAGAAGAGTTAAGACACTTTCCGGACCTCTTATCTGCTCTTGATATTTTTTCAATTGCTGAGCCTAACTTATTTCTTGTGATCCAGGTTTTAGGATCAATAGATGAGTACCCAGACATTCGAAAACTTGAAATCAAACACTCGTTGGCAAATGATTTCTTATGAATAGAAGCACCTAATTTCAAGAGATTAATCTTACCAACAAGACTCTTTGACATTCCAAGATGAGTGATTACACCATGCTTAGAACCAATAATAGCATAATTTCCTAAATGAAAATCAAGTATTCGAAATACGGCTACAAGCTTCGATACTATGAATTCGTTACTGATTGCTTTGATTGTATCGAAATCAAATGGTGCTGACATAGGTATAGACTCGACCATTTGTTCGGGAAGTAGAAATTCTTTTGCAAATTGGTTCGCTTCTATTTCAAGTGGCTTTTATTTAGGTGAATTTTGTGATTTAACAATACTCACTTAAGTTATTCGTATCAGTATCAAGTAAGTTACTGAAACTATCGAAACTGACTTGGTTCATTCCCCACAGCGCTATCTGTTAGGCCCGCCCAGTGCCGAATGATCACAAATCTCCTTTTACAGTAAACTTAACCCTCGTTATATTTCTACAAATTTTTTTGTCAAATATACTGCTATGCATACAAAAAAACACCCCAAATATTATTAATTGGAGCGTAATCATTAATCTTTAGTTTACTTATACGCTTCTTGACAAGCATCAGCCTATTTAGAGGCGATGCCACAGCATGTTGCTCCTTAAGATCGCTCTCAGCAAGATTTTACGTATCGCTTTGTTATGTTAAGGTCTGTATGACCAAGTATTTCTGTAATGCTAAGGCTTTACCTCCCCCGCGTTAGAAGATCAAAGCAAACGAGTGTGGAAAAATATAAGGAACACTCTTAATTTCTAACTTCTCCGAGTACACCTCAATACGGTCCCCCCACGGGTCACGAGTCAATACACGACCCTCAATTATACAGAACGTAGGTGTTCCTTTCTTCCATTCCTTTAGTTGTTGTCTAATCTGATCTATAATAACTTTATTTACTGCGGGCTTAACCCTGTTTTAGCATTCTCCGCCCCTTTATTAAATAGGGTCCTAGGTATCGAACCCATTTAGTCAAAAAAAGGAGCGGCAATTTACCCGCTCCGTTGCTGTATACGCCAATACACCTCAACTATTAGTTTGTTCTAACCAACAGTGAGCAACACTCCACATGCACCATATACGGATTGCGCCGCGGCTAAGTTTTAATCTGTTATAGTCCGCAGAGCCCTTGATTCATTGGAATTTTGGCATTCGCATTTTGTTCCATTCGGGTCGTTTTGGGTGGTCGGGATAATTTATCAACAGTACTAATTTCACACTAAATAAACACAAGTTTTGTTACTTCAAATTAGAATCTCCGCACCATCGAAAGCACTTTGTTCTTCCCCTGTTCACAAATAAAAAGGGTGCCTGATTTCACATTAAGAAGATCAGATACCCTACTTGATTATTCGTATATATCCTTATTTTTCTCCTGAGCTGTAAATTGCTTATTTCCCTTATGAGATTTGGATATCCAATCAATAGCATTCAAATCATTCAGAATTTGTTTACCTTTTTCACGATCGACCTTCATAATGTAATTAGCTAATCCGAAGTAATGTTCCTTAACGTGCGACTTATGCTTCAAGCCTTTTTTGTCTAAGTGAGAGGATACTCCAAATTTCTTCATATAATAAATTTCTTGTCTTAAAGATTTAAACATACTTTTGGGGATGGATAGTTTTTCATTAACCACTATTCCGGTAATTTGTTGCCTATTGCTTTTATAAATCAATTTTGTCTTACTTTCATTACAGCGGAAGCCTTCCTCTTCAATAATCTGTTTCACATAGGGAATGGTTTTTTTTATCTTTCTCCCACCCGAAATAGTCATATCATCTGCATATCTTGTATACTTTAGTTTTCTCTTCCGAGATAAAAGCTCTAATCTCTGGTCTAGCTTTCTGCAAACCAAATTAGATATATACGGACTTGTCGGGGCACCTTGCGGTAATGAATTTTGGTAAATACAAAAGTTAGTCAAGGTTAATGCCACACTTGATGAATAACCTAAGCACTTAAATAGACCATATACTCTGCCACCTGATATCGTTGGAAAAAAATCCTTAATATCCATTTTCAAAACATATTCTTGGTTAATATGGTGGCTAGCATTTAAAACAGTTGATTTCCCTGTTACAAAACCAATTGCATACTCATGAACATGTACGTTATATAAGATATTGTCCAGTATCCATCGTTGGATGTACTTTAAATCTATCGATGGGAGGGATAACGTTCTGGTGCCTGACCCATTATTCTTAGGAATTTCTATTGTTCTGTACTGCAAATCTCTGGCATAATACAATCTTTTAAAATCAGATTCCGTTAGCTTTAATAATCTTCTTAAATGCTGCATATCAAAAATTATTGGAACACCGTTATTTTTCAAAGTTTGGGCATAGGATATTGTAGCTTCAATATCATTTAGTGGTATATTTTTCTCAATTAATTTCGATTTCAAAAGGTCCAAATCCACTTTTTTTCATCCCACTCCTATTATTAAGAAAGAAATAAATTACTGATATTTCCGGTATACCATTGACTCTTACACTAAATTGAGTTTTGAACCGTTAACTTTTCGAAAGACGACTCGCCTTTCTTTGACCCTAATTTACACAACCGAATCGGTATATATTCATCTTCAAAAGATAGACTGTCAGACCCGGCCACTAAAGACTTAGGTTTAGTCAAATCCGAAAAAAAAGATTCATTTATTCCCAATTCTTCTATGACACTGCTCCCCTTTGAAGACAAATTATCCTGATTATCGATCCAGTCTTTGCTTAATAATCGATTACGATGTTCCAATAATTGATCATTATTATACCCTAATATTTTCTTTATTTCAAAGTCCTCTTTATCGTTAGGAAACTCCTTCAAGTATAATAAATATAGAACTTCCTTTATATCATACTTCTTTAGATATGGAGCGGGGATGATCAGCGATAAATTATAGAGTACCGCCTCATAGATCTCCTTGTGTTTCCTATCACCAAAGAAATCTAATATTTTATTCTTTCTTTGAAACAGCGCCTGCCATTCGCTATTCTCATTCCACCAATAACTGCTGATCGTATTATTAGGACAATTTCTATAAAAGGTTACGAGAGCTTCCGATTCCTTAAAACCTAAAGGATGTTCACTTTTTAGGATCTCTTGTTCGAACCTCAAAAGTTTGTTTCTTTCATCAACCAGATCCTTATTTTTTTCAAAATAACCATTACTTTTCTTTTCGTATTTCAGATAGGCATTTATGTAACCAAATTGTTGAAAGGCGTTATGTATAGCTTGTTTCGCTTTCTCAGTAATATGAATAACAAATACTATCACTTGCTTCTCTTTCACCATCTCAGCTGCATTTTTCAGAAAACTTCTTATGGTGTCCCCAGTACCTGAAAAATCATCGATGAATACCACTGTATCTATATATTTCAACTTGCTGTATGTTTTTTTTAATTCCTTTTCTTGCTGGGTAAGCGCACATCTCTTTTCATCATAGTAATTCACTTTTTTTCTTAAGTGCTTATTGTTAACTTCTAAGTACAGAGAGCTTAAATTTATGGCCTGATCATTGGATAGCCCATTAATTTCAAGAAACTTTTGCAAATAAAAGTATGAGCTGTTCATTCTCGTAACATCTTTTTCACTGGAAATAGGACTATAAATTGTATAGGGTTCCCTAATCCTTGGAACCAAATAGCTGTGAAAGTTGGTGAAAATTTTCTCTATATTTAACCTTGAATAGTAGTGATAGTCGCTTAGCATTATTAACAAAATATTACCTACATCTGTATTTTCGCTAATTTTGCTCTGACCTAAAAACTGCTCTACCTTCTTTTTGAAATCTTTTAAATACTCTTCTTCTGAATCATTCACTTCGTTCTTGGAAAGAAATTCATCTATTGTGCTATTAAGATCTAGTTGCAATGTTATCCACCCTTCTTAATTCTTATCACGCTAGGAGTCATTCGAATCCATTTCTTCTCCTTTGCGATTCCACCTTAATCCCTCCCTTTAAGAGATTTGTATACTCACTATACTTCTTCATACTTCAACAAAATATTGTAAATATCCTTCTTAAGTCTTCATTCTGAATAGTGAATAATTACCTACCACTTGGTTACTTCTGGGTACATGAACTTCTTATTTTCTACCTTGCCTCAACAGATTAAGTTTTATCTCTTTTTGAAAGTTGAAGCCTTTCAAAAAAAATCACAGGATATGACAAGCTCTAGCATCACTAAGGAACACTCCATGTCACTAGATTGTGGATTACTATAACAAAGGTAGCATTGTCCTCCAATTACAAATTGAACTTATAGTCAAAAAAAAGAAGCGGGATTTTTCCCACTTCTTTACTAATTAAACCGCCAATACATCTCAATTATCAATCTTTCCTGACCAACAGTGAACAGCACTCCACATGTGAGGAGTAGACAGTGACAACATTTTTTAATGTCCACTTGATTTGGGAGTATTCGCTGATACAACTACATTATTAATACAATTTCATTCACCTTTTAACAGATTGATGAGATGATTAATAAACTCTTCAACTAACTCAATTTTAAGAAACTCTTCAATGAATAAAATAAATTGCTCCTGGCTCCGCATACGTGGGCCTTTTAGAATAATCCGTTCAATTTTCATTATCACTTGATCAGGAAGTTTAATGTCGTTTTGAATATCGTCAATATATTGTGTAAATTCATGAAGTTTATTTTGGTAAATTTGTATAGCAAATATTTTCTTTAGATCTAGGAATTGAAGAATACTTGGCTTCAAAAGATATATAGGATAATCTCCTAAATTCTTTTTAATATCACTTAAAGTCTTTTCTGGCCAATCTCCATCCAAAACAAATACGTTATCGTTATCAACGATACTTATTGTCTCAATTAACCTGCTAGAGAAGACTGCCCCACCTAATGATATTACTTTGATTTGACTATATCCCAATGCTTTTTCTATATTAAATCTTTCGATAATGTAATCAAAAAATCTTTCATCCGTTTTTCCCTCTACATACATATGTAACAACCTTGTAGCAGGATCATCTTTCTCTTTTTCTTTCGGATAACGTGCTTCGACCTTCTTTTCTTCAACAGTTTTATCTAATTCATCAAAAATCCCAGTAATACCTGATATTCTCCCAGCTCTTCTGAAGAGCGGGATCCAGCCGTTTCTGTCCCCCCAAATTATTGGCAAAGTGCAATTCGGTGTATTATAAGGAAATACAATTAATGCCCCAATTCCGTAATACCCCAGCCCACTCTTATTGGTTATTTTCCCATACTCAATTATCTTATCCCTAAGTAATTGCCTCTTTTCATGTGCTAATGATTGATAGAAGCTGGAATCAAGTGATACCACAGTATCTTCTTCTGAATATTGGTATGCACAAAATGCATGTGCTGCTGATTCTTCGTTAATTCGTTCGATAGCCTTTCGGAATCCGCATATTGATAATACAAATATCTTGATTTCTGGGTTTAGTGGAACTACTAGTTCAGTTAATCGGTTAATCTCTTTTATTACTGTATCTCCACTAGCAATTACATCATCAACTAGTACAATATTTTTAACGTCTTTGTTTTTAATTAAATGAATGGTCGATGAGTCTATAAAATTATCTTCTGAAATATCGTTAATTACTCTAAAATGATATGAAATCATAGAGCCACTTTTTGCTGCTGGTCCAACTCCTGCGAACAACGTATTTTTATGTGTAATTTTATTACTATTTCTTGCAGCTCGCTGATTTAACTTACTAAAAGCAATTTCGAGTGCTGTATTTACTTCCTCGAAACTCAATACATTTAAATTCTTAATTACACGAAATGGTAAGTCGTGATCTTCCGGTTCAAACTGAAGCATCCATTGAACAACATTATCAATATTCATTTTCACAGGCCACTTACTAACAATTTTTTCGATTTCGGACAATCTTTTTTCAATATAATCTGGATATCTCAAAATATATGCCTCCTATTTTTTTGAGCTGTATCAGCTTTTCTAAAATTACATTTGTACGCACTTCACTTTAGAAGTTTTTTACCACATATGTAATCAAGGTTATATCAATAAAGTCCTAGTTATATCATTCACTCGATACTGGGTGGGGTAAAGGAAATAACATCCGCCGCTAAATTCCGTTGATCTCAGTCGTCTAGAAAATCCCTCTTCTTTTCCTGCTCTATTCTATCCCGCAAATAACTTATTTGACCTTCTATTCCATGTTTATGTTCAAGTAAGTCAACAGAATTTAAAAGTCCTAATACCGATTCAAAATAAGCTATTCTTTGTTGAAGAATAGGCACCTCACTTCCCGACCAACTTCTTGAACTTTCCTCAAGCGGTAGTTTTTTGAAATGACTATAATCTTGATTATATAATAAAAAGTCTTGAAGTAAGGACAATCTTCTTTCCGTAGAGAAGTGTGAAACAATATGGAAAATCATTCTCATTAGTTCTATGTTTGAATTCTGCCTTGGAATGATCTTCTTCAAAAATTTATCTTGCCTCTCTATAACTAAGACATTTTCCTCTCTGTTATGTAAGAAAATAGCTTCTAATAGAGGTTCTCTATATGAATATCTAGTTTTTTCATATTCAAATATAGAGAGTACTACGTCTTCCATGATTTCATCATATTCTTCATGCAGCCAAACACAAGAATAATCATTGTGATCATGGTATCGGCGATTCTTCAAATCCTCGTACATTTTTATAAATTCAAGCATAAATTTAGGTTCTAATTTAAGAATTTTATCCAGGTTTGAACCATCGTAATCAACATGATGATGACTACACTCAAGAACCACTAAATAAGCCCGTTTCAAAAGGCTAATATCGGCCTTAAACAGCATTATAAGATTCTTATTGATTTCTGTATGAGGATTAAACATCATCTCAAATGCCCCGGCAAATTGTTTGTTAACATTGGTCCGTTCTAAAAGTATTGCAATAACTGTGGTAATCAATTTTTCATTTTTGTCCATATATTTTAAAAGATAATCTGTTTGATATGGCATGTGCTCAGGGCTAGCTTCTTTGTAAAGAGTGAGTAATAAACCAACATCTTCTTCTGTGATATTATTTTTCGGTAAATGGAACAAGTATCCATATAGCCATTTATTTATCGAGTTAACATGCGAATTGTTAATAATACTGGACAGTGATTTATAATCTTCCACTCTTGAAGTGAATACTGCCAAAAAGGATATCGGATTAATGGATAACGGATCGTTTAGATTCAAGTATTCATTAAAGACCGTTATACCCAGAGTAACATCTCGATCTAATAGTGCACCGAAAACCTCAAACAAACTTTCGTGAAACCTATACTCATCTCGATTTTTAAGAAAGCCACTCGTTTTAATATCGATACATTGCTTAAAGAAGTTTAGGTAATCAACCTGGGTATATTCTCTAAAAAAGTCTCTAATTTTTTTATTTCTCATCTCTGTTATTTTACTGTAGTCAAACTCCCCTCCATCTAACTCTTCTGGTTCCCCAAATAACAACTCGGATAGAGTATACGTTTCATTTTTAAATTTCTCCTGCAACTTTATGTCGAACTCAATTTTATGATCCTTTAACAAATCCAAATATTCTTGTAAAATGCTGCATTCCAAATAGCTTTCATTATCGAAAGAATTCACGACAAATGGAAAAAGGACGATGGAATCACTTTGTATTATTTCTGTAGTGCATACGTCTAAACGTGACGAACTATAGTTATAAATCATTTCAAGTACTTCGCTACGTAATTCCTTATTTTTGTACAACTCAAATATATAATTCCATATTTTTGTCCTTAATTGATTTAGAGAGTCTGAATTGTATAACTCGAAATTTCTAAATCGTACTGATTTCCCTTGGTAATCCGTACTTTCGAATTTTGTTTTGAGGTAGTTATCTGCAATTTTAACTAATAACTTTATCAAAGCATCATTTTTATTTGTTTGGATTTTATTCCACAATACATCTACTACAATGTGTTGGTGTTCATATTCGAACAAATGGGAATCTACATCAAAACCGAATGCCTCTGTTAATATCGTATAGACATAGGAGGCTAGACTTGGGCGTTTATCGAACAATGATAAAAGTAGTTCATTTGCCATTTTGAACATCTCTTTTTCCGACGAAATAAAAGAACTCAATATACTAAGAAGAGATGGTTTAGGTATGTTATTATCCTTTTTTATTTGGAAATCCTTATAATCGAATCCCTCTGATTCTAGCCCCTTCACACTGTCTCTTACATATAAAAGTGTTGATGTTCGATCTATAAACCAAAACACACTATAAAGTTCAAGAGTTGTTTCCCCGTCACCGTTTTCTTTTGCAATAGCTAATGCATTCTTAACGTGAGAACTCATTTTCTCCATAATATCTTTGGTATTTAAGGAATTTAACACAGGGTTAATAGCATCAATTATTAACTGTTTTCTTTTCGGAAAGAAGTTGTTTAGTAAGACTGAAAAATCGATTATGCTCTCCTTAAAAACCGTCAAATAGAATAGATATGTAGCCAAAACCTGATCCGAAACTCTTACTGCTTCGTTTTCGTACATATCAAACACTTCAATATCATGTAATTTTTTTACGGCTTCCCAAAATTCATACTTAGAAATTGAAAATACTTCCTCGATAGAGGTCATTTGTTCGTTATTTGAGAAATCTATAGTACGTAAAAAAGAAACTATTCCAGCGGCTTTCTTTATGTTCACATCATCTAACGCATCAATATCCCTTTTTATTGACTCATAATATTCTTCATAAATCATAGTTACATCTCTAATACTCTGAAGGTTATTTTCCCTTTTTGCTACTTTCGCAGCCATAATAGCAAGCCGTGGATTTCCCTTCGCTATTTCAGATATTCTTTCTAAGTAATGACCGTTTTTTATATCGAACTCTTCTTCGATTAAATTACTAATCTGCTCATCATTCAACGGATTAATTTCTAATTCATAACCTCCACCGTACTGGCGGGCAATATTTTGAATCTTCTCTATTGCGTAATCCCTCACTGTAGCAATTATTTTTATTTTTCGACCGAATTCCTGCTTGTGTATCCATTGGAGTACATAATCAAGTTGGTTTAACCTATTAGCATCATCAACAAAGATTAAAAAGGGCTTGGAGTCAGAAAAGTGAATAGCTAAATCTTCAAAAATACTAACCCCTCTGTTAAAAATGCACCTTATTTCGTAATCTGAATGAATCTGTTTGAATTTATGACAACACTCTAGGGCTATTCTTGATTTCCCTACACCTGATCGTCCAGAGATCATTACTAAATCTGTAGTTTCAAGTGCAGTTACTATGGTATTTACTTCTTCTTCTCTAAAGTGGAATTGGGTGTCTAACGGAGTCGCTACTGCACTTTTATTATAGGTTGAAACAAAATCTTCTATTGTAATGACTTGACCAGTGTCAACTTCAATGCCTAACAGATCCCTTGCAATACCTGGATACTTTTGATACAAATCGAAAGAAAGGGGGCCTATTCCAAAAATATTAATATTTACACCTTTGTCTTGGCATAACTTTCTTATACCTTTCTCTTCTTCTGTCGAAAGTGAAGAAGTATGACAGTAAACAACCTCATCGATTAGATCGACAGCTATACCTGTTTTACCTTCATCAAAACACTTCTCTAAATCTACAATAATTTTCTTATATAAATTTGATTGCTGTGTTGTGTACTCAAAGAAAGCATATTTTCCATTAGTAAGTGTGCATAATGAGTCAGGTGTACCTTTTCTAACTTTATCAGCACCAATGACTGACCCTAACGGATTAATATCGCTATAACCCTTCACATGCAGATAAGCGTCAGCAACCTTCTGAAATACATCCCCACTTAATTCACGAATTCTATTTTGAATTTGATTTATTTTAGACATTGTAAACCTCCAAGGCATTTATGTTTGACACTATACTAATTTCGACAGATTCTGGAAGGCATCCTCTAATTTTTTGTTATTTCGCAACTCTTTATGTACTAATTTCGATAGGGAGGGTGAGACGTAAGAATCTCATTGTTACGTTAAATATTTTCTAGGAGGAAAAACACATGAGCACACTCTCAGAACTTTTGACTGTTCAAGAAGCAGCAGAGAAATTGGATGTAAGTATTTCAGCTGTTACAAGTTTCATTGAATGAGGTTATCTACCTGCAAAAAGATACGGAGGTAGGTCGAGAATTCACATCGATGATCTACAAGAGTTCGCCACTACGTTCGAACTTACACTTGATAGTGAATAGACTTAACTTAGAACCTCTGCTTAAATGCAGGTTTTTTTATATCTATTAAGGTTCAACTCATCCTCGCCTCCGTAGGTGGCGAGAGTTAGTTATATATTTTGGATTAATCGTTTTTCTTGAGTTTTTATACTTTTCTTTATATATTTATTCCTTGAGTATAAATTTCCATATACTATCAAAGAATTAATATAAAAAACCGCAGGGTTATGCTTAAACTCCTGCGGCTTCTTACAGTTTTACTCCGAGTTTTTCGGAATAGATATAGAAAATCTCTTATTCAATAAATATTTCAACCTTTACTCTTTCCCGAACTGCTTGAAAAACGAAATCAAAATAACTATCTAACAAAACAGTGATCTCAGAATCACTGGCTGAGTCTATCTCTTTGATAAATCCTAGATACTCCTCCCCTTTTGTGATTATCTCAATCGTTTTTATCACTCCATCTTTACATAATTTTTTTGGAACATTGACTACCTTAAAATACTTTCTGATCCGATGAGTAGTTTCCGACATGATTAGGTAGGCATTTTTCGAAAGGTCTTTAGGAACGAAAAATTGTCTAGTGCCAAACTTCCCTATCTCAATAAATTGTTTTACCATCAACTTATCCAGATTACTGGCCACTGTATCCTTGTTCATACCTAATACTTCGGCAAGGTAGCTATTGGTTACAGAGGAACTTAAATCATTGCCTAATGTATAACAAATCTCATCAAACAATATCTTCTCAGTTGGGGTAACACCAATACATCTTCGCAGCGCATGAGGAAATGGAGAATATCCTGTATTCAGCAACCACCTTATTTCCTCATTGCTAGGAGCTATCCTCTTAGAAAAGTCTAGCATATGAGCATGGATCGGAAACGCATACTGGTTTTCACTGTACAATTCCAAAAAATTATTAGTCATAGTGGATCACCCTTCCGGTCAATTGACCATAGAATTTGATTTTCACCCTCCCTATCGAAAAGGAATTCAAAAAGTTGCGATATTAATTTTACACTTCGTTCTATATAGATGGTTTAGTGAGGAAGCAAGCATATAGTATTCCAGCATAAAAAAGATGGCACCTGACTATAATTCCAACAATATCTCCCACTGATTGGTTATATTTCGTCACAACTAACCCCTCACCCATTTCGATAGGGAGGGTGGAGGGGATGACAATGAGTAAGTTAGAAAGATTATTTAACGGAAAATACACTTTGGAAGAAGCGTTGATTTCTATATTGAATGGTCAAATTGACAAAATTATATCTGCCGCTTACGATAGCGATAAAGCGAATACTCCCCATTCTTGTATGGATAAAGAAGGGGGAAAAACATGTTTAAAGTACTAATCTATGCACGTGTCAGCACAAAGCGGGATGCGCAAAAAAATAGCCTTGAAAACCAAGTATCTTATGCTATGACTTTAGCGGCCCATAATGGTTGGACTGTGGTCGGGCAATACATCGACGATGGAATAACCGGCGCAACTAGGAACAAGCGAGATGGTATTATGCGCTGCGCTTGATTGGTGATAGCAAAAAGAAAAAGTTCGACGCCATTATTGCGAAGTCTGTATCAAGGTTAGGAAGGAACACTGTAGAGAACTTGCAGACTGCTCATGAAATTGAATCTGCTGGGATTCGTTTAATTCTGCCTGAGGATAACTATGACACTGAGACAAGCACTAGCAAGCTGATGTTTAACCTAAAAGCAGTACTTGCGGAGGAGGAAAGTGCTAAGCTGTCAGATCGAATAAAGCTAGGGTTAAGATCAAGTGCAAGGCAAGGAATTTATAAGGCATCCCTCCCTGCCTTTGGGTATAAGCGTGATCTGATAAATAAGCGCTTGGAGTTGGATGAAGATTATGCCCCTATTGTTAAAGAAATTTTTTATCTTTATCTTTATAAAAATTGGGGCATGTACAAAATAAGCAACCATCTTATTGAAAGGGGCATTCCCACCCCAAGAACTGTATCAGGCGGAAGTAATGCTGGGCAATTATGGCACCAAAGCACGGTAAAACTAATTTTAAGCAACATGGTGTATACAGGGACACTTGTTCACCATCGAGAAGAAACAAAGGATTTCATTTCCAAAAAGAGAAAACGGGTAACCCCTGATCAGCAAATTGTTTATGAAAATGCCCATCCTGAGATCATCTCAATGGACGAGTACCTCGCAGTGCAAGAAAAGATGAAGCAAAAAGCTAGGAACAAAAGCAACGGGCAGGAAAGTCTATTTGCTCATATAGCTGTTTGCTCTGATTGCGGAAAGGGGATGGTATTTCGCAACGACAGACGGAAGAACGGGGCTTATGTTTGTGGAGGGTATGTTAAGCATACACGGTCTTACTGTTCATCTCACATCATAGAGTCAGGAACATTATTACAAGCCGTAAAAGACGACCTCAAGGGGCTTATAGCGGATAACGTTAAGCTAGAAAAGCTATATGGGGCGGCTAACGAGAAAGCTAATAAACAACTAAGCAGCTACACTAAAGAGTTGGTGAAAATCAACAAGCAGCTTAGTCAGCTAAACAAAGAATTTCAAAGCCTCTTACAGCTGTTTTCCGAAAAGGTAATCGACATTGAGCAATTTAAGTTACAAAACGAGTACATTCAAGATGAACAAACAAGACTTTCGAAAAGCAAGTCAGAATTTGAATATATATTACATGCGAAAAAAGACACGGACCACCAAGTCCATGCCTTTAAGCGGCAAATATCCCGCTTCGCTAAACTAGACATCGAGGATGAACAAGTTTTGAAGCAGGTACTTCAAAGACTCATTCAAAAGATTGAAGTCAATGAAGACGGTACTGTAAAAACAATTCATTACAACATCGCCCAGCCACAAACGGTTAGGCTTATAGAAAAAAGAGGGGCTTAATCTTTAGTCCCTCTCAAATTTAGTAACACTGTACACTCCACATGCACCGTATGCGGGAACATGTCCACCGGAGTTACCTCCACTGTCTTATACCCTCCATCTTCGAGCACCCGCAAGTCTCTTGCCAGTGTCGACGGATTACAAGACACATACACCACACGTTCCGGCTTCATCGCCAGAATCGTCTCCAAAAGTCGTGGATCGCAGCCCTTACGCGGAGGATCGACTACGATAACATCTGCCGTAATCCCTTGCTCTTTCCAGTTAGGGATTACATCCTCAGATGCGCCTACCTCAAACACTACATTATCCATACCATTCAAAGTGGCGTTCGCCCGTGCATCCTCAATCGCTTCACTTACGATCTCTACACCGTAGACCTGTTTAGCATGCTGTGCAAGGAACAATGAAATCGTCCCGATACCGCAATAAGCATCTATAACAGTCTCGTTGCCAGTAAGTCCAGCATACTCCACCGTCTTACCATAGAGAACCTCGGTTTGAGCCGGGTTAACCTGATAGAAAGAACGCGCGGAGATTGCAAATTTCACATCGCCGATATAATCGTAAATAACGTCGTTCCCCCAAAGGGTACGTGTTGTATCACCGAAGATTACGTTCGTCTGCTTAGTATTCACGTTCTGGCAGATGCTTGTAACAGCTGGGATTTCACGACGAATCTCAGTGATCCATTCGTCCAGATGTGGGATACGTTCGCCATTAGTGACGAGTACGAGCATCATCTCACCAGTACGGAAGGCTTTCTTCACTACGACATGACGCAGTAAGCCTTTGCCGGATTCTTCGTCGTAAGCAGTAATGCCGCGTTTCCGTCCGATTTCTTTCACCTTGCGCACAACGTCATCGTTATCTTCATGCTGAATCAAGCATGTTTCCATATCGATGATCCGGTGGCTTCCCCGCGCGTAAAAGCCCCCCACAAGGCCGCCTTCTGTTACGCCGATCGGCACCTGAGCCTTGTTGCGATAACGCCAAGGCTCGTCCATGCCCAGTGTTGGGCGGACGAGAATGCCCGCTGCCTGATCCGTTCCAGCGTCTCCGCCACCACCACTCACCCGGAGCTTCCCAATCCGCTCCAGGTTGTCCACCACCAGCTGCCGTTTCCACGCCAGCTGAGCCGCATAGTCCATATGCTGCAGCTGACAGCCGCCGCATTGGTCATAGATCTCGCAAGGCGCCGCGATGCGGGCGCTGCTCGCCTCTACTAAATTCAGCAGCTTGGCGTAGCCATACTGCTTCTTGGTCTTGAGCACCTTTGCCCGGACCTTCTCTCCGGGAAGGGCTCCCTGCACAAAAAGGGTAAAGCCTTCTACGCGGCCTACCCCTTCACCTTCATGGGTCATGCCGATAATATCGAGCATAACCTCATCATTTTTATTCACAGGCAGTCCGGCGACAGGCGCCTTGCCGACTGGGCGGCTGGTGCTGCGTCCACTGCGGTGTTTACTCATTATTTATAGTTCACTTCTTTCATTATCATCGCTGTATAAACCCAATTAAATGCCTTCACTCATTATCATAACTATATATCCCACAATCATCTACAATCGCTCTTAGCTTAGTTATTTTCAGCAAAAATCCGCAAATGCTGTGGCAAAATCCGGAATCGCCCTGGCAATTCTCCACCCAGTTCGCCATCCAAGTTCAATTGGACATGTCCTGGAGAGATTACATCCATCGCATCCGTACGGAAATAAATAACCTTCTTATCATTCAAATGTTCGCCACGAAGAGCCAATCTGACCAAACGGACAAACTCTGCTAGGTTGCATTTTTTAACCGCTATAACATCTAATAGACCGTCATCGATCCGAGCGCCGGGAGCAAGCTTTTCGAAGCCGCCAACAGAATTCGTATTTGCAATCAGGAACAGCATAAACTCATCATGAATAACTTCCTGCCCATTGGCACGAATGATTAGTTCCTGAGGAGATAGGCTGACCATTTTTTCAATACCTTTTAAATAGTACGCAAGCTGCCCAATCATGGTCTTCAGCTTACTAGGAACTTCATATGTCAGTTCGGTTAGACTACCGCCGCCTGCTATATTAATAAAATAACGGTCATTTGCCTTACCGATATCAATCGGACGTGTCTCTTGGCGAATGATCAGATCACAGGAATCTTCCCAGTTCTTCGGGATCCCCATTGCACGTGCAAAATCATTAGTAGTACCAAGCGGCAAAACGCCGAGCGGGGGAAGATTAGGCTTCTCCGCCATACCATTTATAACCTCATTTAAAGTGCCATCGCCACCGGCTGCTATGATCAAATCATAACCGCGTTCTACTGCATCTGCAGCAGCTAGCATAGCATCGCCTTCTCCGGTTGTTGCATGGCAGGTAGCTTCAATGCCACCAATATCCAGCCGGTCCAAAATATCGGCGAGCCGCTTCTTCATTTCTTCCCGTCCAGAAGTGGGATTATAAATCAATCTCGCAGTTTTCATTACCGGAACGCCACCTGTTTTTATAATAGAATAACCTAATTGATTATACCTAATTCGGACCACTACAATCAATGTTAAAGGCCCTTTCATGCAAATATTCCATTATACAGCAATTAATGACACTAAGTTAGAGAAAAACAACTATTTATATGTGTATGCAACAAATCCCGTATTATCCACGGATATGGGCACTTTTTTATGATTAAGTGTGTTCAAGGGTAGGTGCTTTATCGTTTCATTCGAATCTGTTCGAGGAGTATCTCTACCTGTCTCTCAATCCAATGCGGAAGAAGGGGATGGGGCAGAAGCGTTTGACCAGAATACTTATAGGTTAACCCTTTAAGTCTGTTCGGAACCACATGCTTAGTAAAATAGCCTTCACTCAAAAAAAGCGGCGCCACCAGAACCTCGTGACCCTGCTCCTGCCAATACTCTACCTTGCTTCTTATATTATCCGGACTCAGCAGACCATAGTCGGCCGCCGCTACGCCACTTACCTCACGTACACGTCCCGCCAGCGAAGATATACCTTTCTGCCAGCGCTGCCGGAAGCCATCATATACACTACCATGACCCACAAGCAAAATCGTCTCTCGCTTCGGTTCCGTAGACAGCTCACGTAGCTTGTCCCAGATCATTACAGCGATGTCCGGATCATCGTCGATAGGATAACCGTAGTGAACTTTAGCCTTCACTGAGAACAGCGCTAAATCCGTCTCACGTTCAGGCTCAGGTTTGGCGCCAAGTGCATATTCTATCTCATCGACATGTGTGCTTCCTGAGGAAACGAACAATGGGATCACAATAATATCTGTGATCCCTGCGTGTTCCAGCTCATTTATTCCATCTTGAATCAGACGGCCCTCTACCAGCTCTAAAAAAGAGACCACAACAGGAATCTCTTCACCTAGCGATAATCCGCTTACGGCTTCCTCTACGATTGACACCCAAGCCTCATCGCGAGAGCCATGACTGATAATAAGTACGCCCGGTACCATAAATTAGCGTCCCAAACGTTCCAGCGTTAATTTATATCCGTCATTGCCATAGTTCAGGCAACGTTTTACACGGGAAATCGTAGCTGTGCTTGCGCCCGTCTCTGCTTCGATCTGGTTGTAGGTGGAGCCTTTGCCGAGCATACGCGCTACTTCCAGTCGCTGCGACAGCGATTGAATCTCGTTCACAGTGCACAAATCATCAAAGAACACGTAACATTCTTCCATATTTTTTAACGTTAAAATAGCTTCAAATAATTGGTCGATACTTTTATCATTCAACTTCTTAAGTTGCATCAGCTTTTCATCCCCTAAAAGTTCTATCAGCATTAGTTTCTCTAATTAAGCTCCGTACAAAACTAGCTCCGGAAACATAAACCTCATGCGACTATCCTGCCTTTACTATATTGCACTGGAGCGCATTTTTCAAGCATTAACGATTTCACGCTGTAAAGAGTGAAATCGATGGACAAACGTCCACCCGTGGCGCACACTCAATATGTATCAAACTACGTTTGTTTCTTCCTACATAAGAAATAGCACCTACACTATAGTACTACATAAGCGCCGAAAATCAAGCATGTACACGCTTTTTTCACTTCTTAAAGACGATTATAGGCATTCGCCCTTTTCCGCTCCTATCACGGGTAACCCGGGCATTCGTCTATACCGTATGTTCGCCCATGACATACAGTATAGCAAACCACTAACAAAGGAATGTGATATTATGCCTGATCATTACTATAATCATTCCCGCCGGAACCAGCGTTCACTGACCGATACTTATAATGCATCTGCTTACCCCGGGCTCAGTCCATATGCGCCTTCATCCCCCCCAGGAGAGAGCGGAATCCTTCCCGCTTTAGGAGCAGAAGCTGCCACTGAAACAGCTCTAGCGCTTCCTGCTGCTGAAGCTACAACAAAGGCAAGCGGCGGGCTTGCCGGATTGCTTAGCGGCTTAGGCGGTTTAGGCGGCGGGGGCGGAATCGGTGGGAATATGGAGCAAATCAAAGGTATCATCGACCGAATGGGCGGTATTGACGGGATCGTAAACTCCATGGGTAAAGTGCAGAAGGTGATGTCCGGCTTCCAGCAGATGGCTCCGATGGTTAAGCTCTTCATGGGTAGCTTCGGCAAAGGAAAAGGAGCAGCAGGCGCACTGGCAGCCGAAGAGGATGCCGCACTGTACAGCCCGAGTCGGCGCAAAAAAAGACGCTCCACCTCCGGGCGTCGTAAATCTACTACAACCACACGCCGGCGCTCTACTCCCTCTACCGGAAAACGTCGCCGCAAATAGCGGTGACGTTTTATTTTTACTTAAACCATCCACTACGCCGGAACCATCTGAACATGCTAACACCCACCACCAGCATAAACAGCAGAACGCCAAAATACCCATACTTCCATTCGAGTTCAGGCATCACTACAAAGTTCATCCCATAAATTCCGGCGATCAGCGTCAGCGGCATGAATACGGTGGTGATTACTGTTAGTGTTTTCATGATCGAATTCATCCGGTTGGAGTTAAGAGAAATGTAGCTGTCACGTAGATCCGCAGTCATTTCTCGATCCGCCTCAATCATATCCGACAGTTTTAACAAATGGTCATAGATATCGCCAAAATAAATCCGTTCCTCACCGTTGCTCTGGACATGCTGCGAATTCACGATCCGGTACATCAAATCGCGCATCGGCACAATCGTCCGCCGCATCTTGAGCAGCCTTCCGCGCACATTAAACACTTGGCTCATCAAATCCTCCACCGACTCACTGCCGCCATTGCTCTCTAGATCTGCAAGCTCGTCCTCTAAACTGTAGAGGCATGGAAAATACTTATCTACCAGCTTGTCCATTACAGTATATGCAGCCGCCATCGGACCACCCGACCAGCCTTTACGACTATGTATTTCACGCTTCACCTGCTCCCAAGCTTCATTCATCTCTGTTTTTTCCTGATGATGATAGGACACGAGGTAATTTGCACTCAAAAAAAGGTCAATCTCTTCAGCATCCAGCGTCTCTTCATTCAGCGCATGCAGCACAAAAAACTGAACTTCCTCATAATGATCCAGCTTCGGCCGCTGTAGCACATGCATACAGTCCTCAATCGCCAAAGGGTGAAAATGAAAATAGTGATCCAGCAGCAGCGTCTCCTCTGCCGTAGGTGTAGCAAAATCTGCCCATATCCATGCATAATCCTCCCGCCGGATATCCTGCAAAGGTATGTCTGTCAGCACCTCACCTGTATGCGTCACCGCAAGTGTACGTATCATAAATGTTCCTCCGCTTCATCTTCTTCCACGCATCTATTGTACCGCAAGAAGTGGAGTCTTCCAAAAATAACAAAAAAGAATCTCAGCCGAGAAGTCGTAGCTCTGAGGTTCCATTATTCTATAGCGTCCCATTCCGGAAAGGATGGAATACTCTTTAGATAGTATCATTCATCCTCTTCTCCCTCTGATCATTCGGCTCATTGTGTATATAACGATGCTCCTCAGATGGCGGGGATAGAATGGATAGAGTAAGTTGAGTTGGGTTGGGTTGGGTTGGGTTGGGTTGGGTTGGGTTGGGTTGTCACCGTACTTAATCAAATCGTATCAAGTGATTTGTTTAATGATTAGTTAGTTTAAATTCTAACCCGCCGCTTAGATTCGACAGATGCCAAATAGCTACGTCCAGACATAAGCTCATACGCACCTTATCCAAGCTTTAACCACTCTCGGTTATACGAGCTAGACTCTGCAAATCTGGGGCTTTTATGTCCCTATATATGCTTCTTCGACATCATTCGCCAACTCAGGGGCATTTATATCCCTCTTTATGCTTATACGATGATATTTCGCCAATTCAGGGGCACTTATCCCCCTCTTTATGCTTATACGATGATATTTCGCCAATTCTGGGGTATTTATACCCCTATTTATGCTTCTTCGACGCTATTTCACCAATTCTGGGGTATTTATACCCCTCTTTATGCTTCTTCGACGATATTTCGCCAATTCTGGGGTATTTATGCCCCTCTTTATGCTTCTTCGACGTAACTTAGCTAATTCTACGGGACTTATACCGCTCTTTCCCCTCCAATCGCCGAATCCCGTCAATTCTACGGGATTTATACCGCTCTTTCTCCTCCAATCGCCCAATTCCACCATTTCTACGGGATTTATACCGTTCTTTCTCCTCCAATCGCCGAATCCCGTCAATTCTACGGGATTTATACCACTCCCGCCCCTCACCACCCAAACAACAAAAAAAGATGTCCGCAGCCAAAGGCTAACTGACATCTTTTTATTAAAGGGATTTAAAAAATGATTTTGAAAATCAGACCGGCTAATACCGCACTGATTGGAATCGTAATAAACCAAGTAACTACAATACGTCCAGCTACTCCCCATTTCACGGCAGAGAAGCGTTTTGCGGAGCCAACACCCAGGATCGCTGAAGTGATCGCGTGTGTGGAGCTGACTGGCAAATGAAGCAGTGTTGCCGAGAAAATAACGGAAGCCGCGGAAATATCAGCCGCGAAGCCGTTGATCGGCTCGATTTTGAAAATCTTCGTACCCATGGTCTTGATAATCTTCCAACCACCAATGGAGGTACCGAGTGCCATAGCCGTAGCCGCAGCAACCTTAACCCATAGAGGGATTACATCCATAGTCTCTTGGCGTCCTGATGTAACGAGGGCAAAGGTAATGATCCCCATCGCCTTCTGCGCATCATTCGTACCATGAGTAAACGACTGTAATGCCGCCGTCACAACCTGCATGGAACGGAAGCCCTTATTAACCGTATGTGGACTACGCTTTGCAAAAATCCATTTCAGGACTGTCATGATGATATAACCGATAACAAATGCAATAATTGGCGAGAAGATCAAGCCCTCGACAATTTCCACAAATCCGCCCCAGTTAATATGCGACGAACCTGCACCCACATATACTGCACCAGCCAAAGCGCCGATCAGTGCATGAGAGGAGGAGGACGGAATTCCGAGCCACCAGGTGATCAAATTCCAAATAATCGCAGCAATCAGCGTGGCTATTATGATATCCAGACCATTTTCCAGCAACGTGGGGTCTGTGATACTTCCACCAATTTTCTTAGCTACACCTGTAAACATCAAAGCTCCGACAAAGTTCATCAGTGCCGCCATAATAATAGCTGTTCGAGGTTTTAACGCACGTGTAGAGACAGAGGTAGCAATCGCGTTGGCCGTATCATGGAAACCATTAATAAAGTCAAACGCAAGCGCGAGAAATATAACAATTCCAAGAATCCATATCGATGTTTCCATATTCTAGTACCCCTTATGAGTTGCGCATGATGATCGATTCCAACATGTTGGCTACATCTTCACATTTATCTGTAGTGGTCTCGAGTCGCTCATATAATTCCTTGCGCTTAATCAGCTCAATCGGGTCCTTAACGGTTTCAAATAGAGCTTTGGTACAAATACGAAGGACTTCGTCCCCTTGATTCTCAAGGTCATTCAGACGGATCGTATATTCACGAATGGCCAGTAGCTTCTTCTGGGAGAGCAAATGAACTGCTTTTTGAATTTCATAGGCGCATTGGCGAAGAATTTCGGCGAATTGTACAATGTATTCATCCGGGTCTAACAGGTTGTACATATAGAAACGTGAGGCAGATGCCTCCAAGCCATCAATGACATCATCCATGCTTGTAATCAAGTCCATAATGTCATCACGCTCAAGTGGCGTAATAAACGTCTTGTTCAATTCCTTAATTACGGTGTGCGTGTAAGTATCACATTGGGATTCGTACTTCTTCATCTCTGCAGCGAAATTATCGACATTATTCTGAAGATCAGTGATATTCTGAGCAAAATAGTCTGCTGCTTGGACAATGGTATCCGCCATATTTTCTAGCGTCTCAAAGAATATGTCCTTTTTTCTCAACTTCATTGTTTTAAACCCCTTTACATAATATTACCGTGAGTACAGAGCCACCCATATGTAAAAAGCATGAAAATGAATGACAACCCTTGTTATCTTAACATATCCGTAGAAGGTATAGAAGCTATAGAAATGAACTTTTTTACACTCTATTAACACTTACCCATAATTCCGAACACAAATCTGTATAACACTGGATATTCCGACTTTCTTAGGTTGCACTATCTGCTCCGCCGTATACCACATGACTGCTAAATGAAGGTGCATTAGGGACAACCAAAATATGGGTGATTCCTGGATACATTAGCTCTTCTTTACCATCCTTCACAAACCGAATCACATCACCTGGCTCACGCGACCATCTGCCCTTTGTGACCTGTCCCCGCTGAAAGAGCAGCGCTTCACCACCAAGCTCCACGTCAACCTGAAGTCTTCCAACATCATCAAGTACTTTATGATCGGAACCCATCACCATCACATTTGCAGCTTCTACTGGCTTATTGTTATTCAAATCCAAATGTGGTTTACCATTCACGTAACGCTGATAGGTCTGGAGCTGAGTATCGTATTTATAGTCAATTTTATAGCTTTTAAGTAAGAAGTTTACGCTAAACTCAGCGGCCTGTTCTCCGGCTGTTGGTATGTAATCTGGATTATTAAAAAGATACCCTGGCACCTTCACACTTTTCTCATAACCCAGCTTCTCGGCACCTTCCCGAAGCTTCGCTGCATTACTGTAGAGATTATGAGGGGCTTTACGTGCTTTGTCCCGCCAGAAATAGGCTCCGGCACGACCGATTTCGTCCATATCTGCTTTTTTCTCTTTTTGCAAAATGGCATAAGCCGCGGGGCTCCCCCCGGCATGCACCGTCACACCACCGTAGCTCTCGCCAATATCGAGCAGATAAGGGCGAATACTGCGAATCGGTCCGATTTTGACCACTCCGGTATGACTTTGAAAAATACCAATTAACCGCGTAATGCCACCTTCAGCAAGGACCTCATATAAAATATCCGCTTCACTCACCCCCGACTGTGGCCGGGCCGCCGGAGCATTATTAATCATAACAGCTAAGGGACGCGGGAGACTGTTTTCAGAAACGGGAAGACCTGTTAATCCGGAAACGAGTTCAGCAGATGGATCTACTGTAGGCGATGGCTGGATCGTTTCAATTGGCGCGGGATCTGCTGTAGGTTGCTGTGTCGGGGCAATTACATTATTTGCACTCTCTGTTCCGCAAGCGGAGAGCAATAGGGTACTTAGTACAATGGCAGATAATAGACGGGAAGAAGAGCAGTTTACTTTCATAAGCTTGTAGTTCCTCCTAAACGTTTTATGTATCTTAACTGGTTTCTTCCATTTAATCACAGCCAGTCCCATTTGTCTTGATCCGCTTGCATTAAAAAAGGGCACAGCCGATCTCCGGCTGTACCCTGCGTGTATCTTATCCATTTAGTCTAGCTTCCAGCAATTGAGGCTTAATGTCCCATATTGATACGCTTGAAATATTCGCTCTGCCTTCCTGCTGCCATCCGCTGTTCCCATCGCATAAAAGAGAGGTGCGAAATGCTCTCTTCCGTAAGATGGAACCGCATCTCGAACATGCGGAGCTTTTTTCTCATAAGCAAACAGTGAAGGTAGATCCCAAGATTCTAACCCTTTGGCAATCCACGCATCGAATTCAAGCGCCCACTCTTCAGGCTGATCACTTTCATTAAGCATCCGCAAATTGTGAACAAGTCCACCGCTTCCTATCAGCAGTATACCTTCGTCACACAGAGGGGCTAACATCCGCCCGATATTGTACTGTTCTTTGGGAGAACGTAGTGAATCGACGGATAAAGCGACTACCGGAATATCGGCTTTCGGAAACATTTTTTTCAGTATTACCCAGACTCCGTGATCGAGTCCTCGCCCCAGAACGGGCTGATGTGAAAGATTGTTACCCTTAAAGAGCTCGGAAATCCGCTTGGTTAGAGCTGGATCGCCTGGGGCTGGATAGGTCAGCGTATACATTTCTTCAGGGAATCCGTAGAAGTCGTGTTGTGTTTCGTGCTTCTCATCCATGGTGAGTAGCTGTTCTGGGCTATCCCAGTGCGCTGAGAATACTACTATACCCCGTGGTGCTTCTAGTTCTTGACCAAGCCGCTCCAGAAAACGGGTATACTCGTTATCCTCCAGTGCGAGGAGCGGAGAACCGTGCGCGATAAAAAATGACGGTAATTTCATAGGATGCCAACCTCCATAACCCAGTATATGGTGTGCATCTTTATTTTACCGCTAATTTCAAGTTATTGCGAGTAAAGTCCATCACCTATATCATCCAATTTTGCCACTCTGTCTGCACATGCTCCTGTTCGTTCATCCACTCTCTTGTCCGCTTTAGCAGCTGCTGCTGTGCTGGCCCAGAAGAAAAGGTATGATCACCTTGAAAAATGATCTCTTTATCGCATCGTCCCTCAGGACGTGTCCAGAATAATTTCTGGTAAAGGAATGCATAATCCACGGGGATGACATCGTCAGACGTACCATGAATGACGAGCACATCACCGCTGAATTTACTAGCCTCTTGGAAAGGCTGGAAGGCCGCCAAAGAATTGAAATATACCGGTGTGAACGAGTAGCCCACGTAATCCGCCGATCCATTCTTCACCGATCGATCATAAGCCTCCCGCCCTACGATCTTCACAATATCATTGAAGGGGTAACCCACGGAGGCCCACAGCACGAGATTCTTCACGCGGCGATCACGAATACTTGTCAGAAGCGCAACCGCCCCACCCAGACTATGGCCAATAAGCGTCACACGCTGTGGATCCACATCGGCAGAGCTAATTCCGTAATCGAGCACCGCTCTAGTCTGAGCGATCATCGACTCCATATCCTCCCCGCCGTAATTACCGCTGCTCTCACCGCAGCCCGCATAATCAAATCGAATGACCATATACCCATCTTGCGCCAGCTCACGAGCTGCTTTGACAAATATCCGATCGACTCCAATCCGGTTACCCACAAATCCATGGCAGATTACAGCTAATGGCAATCTGTCCTTGCAACGTGTGGAAGTTCCCTTCTCTTTACTCGGATAATGGATGCTCGCTGTCAATTCTTCGCCGTTATGCCGAATTACAATATTCCGTTCCATTGCCGTAACCTCCTATATTTAATCATTATTTTAATTTATTAGAATTCCGATTAACTTAGTGTGAATTATATTCTTATTATAAAGATTTCGTTCATATTGTCAACAGGAACGGGACAGATCTTAGTAATTTGCAAGAGCAAATTCGGAGTATAAACCGGAACGTCAAACAGCCAGTCTCCAAAATAATGAAGACTGGCTGTTTTTCAATCGCATGATGAGCTTCCAGGGTCGTCAATCAATCATAGCTGTCGTTAAACATCTCATGGGTTTCTTGACTGCCTTCCCAATCCTTAAGCGCACCCTCTGTTGCTGGTTCTTCTGTGGAATTCCACATGCTGAATCCATCAGAGCCGCCCCAATCCCCCATTGAATGATTGGGCGTAGGCTCGAAACCGTTGCCCATGACTCTTTCCTGTTCTTTCTTGTTCTCATGTTCCATAAAGCTCCCAACCTTTCCCAAAGCTATATTGATCAAGCAACAACATTATCAGTGTTCACTCTTATAAAAGGATTATGCATAGGAAAATAGAAATGCTTGTCCTTGCGCTGACCTGTCAGGCAAACGTATACTCTAGGTTAAAGACTATACCGATTAACATTACTGGAGGTTTACATCCCTATTATGAAAGTGAAAGATATGATTAAGGAAAATAACGCCCTGCGCGAGCAGATGACGCCTTTCAATCGATCCTATTTTGAAGATATGATCCTGACGATGCGCGCCAGTAGGGTAGAGGCTCTCCGTGCTGAAGAACTTTTACTGGATGCAGCCAAGCTGCTTCTGAAAGAACAGAAAAAAGGTAAAAACGCTAAACAGGTGTTTGGCGAGAATCCGGATGATTATTTTAAAGAAATCATAGACAGCGTTCCCACACGCTCAGCACGCAGCAAATGGAACTATTACTTGATGATTCCCTGCGCGGCTCTAACCTGTTTGTTCGGGATCTTTGCTATAGGTGGACTCTTCTTGCAATGGACTAACGGATCACCTGGGATGTTCGGAGAGATTAGCCTCTTCACACTCTTCGCTGTGGGGGCAGGTTCCATTATCTTGATCGAACTTATTATGAAATGGTTAACCTCCTTGTCTGAGGGGGATGCACCTAAAGCCAAACCCTTTGATATCAAAGGCCTTGGCGTCTATATCGGAATCGCCGTAGTTGCCGTATTCATTGGCTTGTACCTCGACCGATTGTTTCCGGTCATTACTTTATCCCCGTGGGTAAGCTTAATTGTTTCCCTGATTGGGGCAATTGGACTAAAGTTTATATTTTTTAGAAAATAAAAGTCATGCTCCACCCATATTTCATCCGATAGACAGGGGGAACTTTCATGAATAAGAAGCAATATATTCTCTATTCTGTTCTAGCAGTAACATTGGGACTAGGCGCGGTACCTATAGGAACGATTCAAGCTGAAGGCGCTGCCAGCCCTCCTGTGGGAGGCACTAAGGCAAATCCTATGACAGCAAACAATAATCATGCGGAGGCTATCTATAAAGCAGCATTGCCGCTGTTGTCTTCCTCTAACAAGTTACCCGAAGCTATTAAATATTTGAACGCCAATATGTATGCGGTAGGTTCGTATCGTGCCACGATAATGACACTGAAGCTTGAGAATTTGCACAAGGCGGCGCTTCCGGCGTGGGAGAGCAAATTCAGTACCAGCAATGTCCAGCGGAAGCTCACCACTATCTATAAGGCTGGCGCTAGTATGAAGACCCTTGCTGATGCCACAGAAGATCTCACTCTGCGCACACTGCTGAAGAGTGCCAGCGAAAATGGATATAAACTGGAGACCGCGGAAGGCACTTTTTTCCCGGTGATCGATTATGAGGCTTACCGCAAATATAAGCTTTATGTCACTGACGATATCAGCGCGTATCTATCCATTATGGCTACGGAGTCTGATCTGCCCTCCTCCAAGGATAACGGGCTGGTCATTGGTTGGACCGATGTAGCTGCGCGAGCACTATCTCAAGAGCAATTTATTCAAAATCATCCGAAATCGAACCGAATTTCAGCCGTGAAATCCTTATATTCTATCTATGTTAACAATACGTTTTACGGCCAGAATAACACGCCCCTTTTCCATTATGACAATCTTGAAATGGACTTGGAGGCGCAGAAAGCCTACTCTAGCATTCTCACCAAGAATAAAGACAACAGTCCTTTCCTGCAGAAACTAGATGGCTTCATGAAATTGATGAAGGACAAAGATTATAAATTAACAGATGAAGTCGAGCAATACCGTAAGACTGAATTACCTCTCTAGTATGATATACAAAAGGCCCGTCCCCATTCATTCTGGGACGGGCCTTTCTATATTCATTAACGAAATGATTAAAGTGATGAAAGAAATTAAATAAGGATGTTAAAGAGATTGGAATCCTTATTGATTTCTACATAATCTACACCCTTCTGCTGCATCCGTTCGATAAGTGGTTCATAAGCTTCAATGGACAATAGCTCTATGCCTACAAGCGCGGGACCATTCTCTTTATCATGCTTCTTGATGTACTCGAAACGGGTAATGTCATCCTCTGGACCGAGAATTTCGTCCAAGAACTCACGCAGGGCACCTGCCCGTTGTGGGAAGTTCACCATGAAGTAGTGCTTTAAGCCTTCGTAAATCAGTGACCGCTCTTTGATCTCCTGCATACGGTCAATATCGTTGTTACCCCCACTAATGATACAGACGACCGTCTTCCCGCGGATTTGATCACGGTACTGATCAAGTGCTGCGATAGGTAAGGATCCCGCTGGCTCAACCACTATAGCATTCTCGTTATACAGCTCCAGAATGGTGGTACAAGCCTTGCCTTCAGGCACCATCACGATGTCATCCAGATGCCGGGAACAAATATCATAAGTCAGTCCGCCAACGCGCTTTACAGCCGCTCCATCCACGAACTTGTTAATTTCTTTTAGCGTTACCACTTCTCCAAGCTTGATCGCTTCAGTCATTGAAGCAGCACCAAGCGGTTCCACACCAATCAACTTAGTGGATGGACTCACCGTCTTCACATAAGTGGCTATTCCTGCTGCCAAACCGCCCCCACCAATCGTTACGAACATAAAATCCGCAGGGTGATCCAGGTTCTCCATCACTTCCATCGCTATCGTTCCATTGCCTGCAATAATTCTCGGCTCATCAAACGGGTGGATCAACGTCATACCATGGTCTATACAAGCTTGCAGAGCTTCATCATAAGCATCATCGAAGGTATCGCCCTTCAGAATGACCTCAACAAACTCGCCACCGAACCGCCGTACTTGTTTGACCTTCTGATTAGGTGTTGTGCTTGGCATATAGACCTTGCCCTTAATTCCAAGTGCCTTACAGGAATAGGCTACACCTTGTGCGTGATTTCCTGCACTCGCGCAGACAATACCTTTGGCTCTATCTTCTGCGGATAGACTACGAATCATATTATAAGCTCCGCGGATTTTAAAAGAACGGACAATCTGCAAATCTTCGCGCTTCAAATATACATCGCAATCATACTTGGCCGATAGTACGGCGTCACGCTGTAGTGGAGTCCGGATGATGACCTCCCGCAGTACGTGATGAGCCCGTACGATATCTTCCATTCCTACGATTCGGTCTTCCTCTTCTCTCATAACCCTCTCGCCTCACTATCATCTATTCATTCTACTTCTTGTAAACATACTCTCCCAAAGACATTTTTTCAAGCATTGTCCGCTGTATGCAATACAATTATTGATGCAAATCTTATACTTTCTTATACATGCAAAAACGCCTTCATCGTCCCTATAAGGACGGTAAGCGTTTATGCGAGAAATATAAGGTAATTTATAACGTGGAACAAATAAATTCTTATATTTAAAAAAAAGAGACTACAGGAATCTCCCATAGCCTCTTTAAGTTCATGTCCGTCCAAGATCTGAATTCTACTAATCCTGTTGCTTCAGCATCCACTTCAGCAGATCAGGTAGGCTTGTCCACAAACGCGAGTGTACAATCACATATTCGATAGCTTCATTAGCGTCGCCCATTCCCACAAAATCCGGAAGGTTATGCGGCAATCTTTTGATCCCTAACAAATAATCCGGCACATGCTTGTTCACATTCCGCGCTACGCGGTACAACATTTTCAGTTGGGAAGTAATCCCATTCTTCTTATATTCTAAGACCATCCGGTCGTAAGCTACTGTCGCCGCTGCATCATTGCCGAACTTTTCCAGCACCTTTTCTGTCTTCTTGAGCTTGTTGGTGTAGAGATACGCAGCCGTTAAAAGGTAACGCGCACCAGTGTTATCTTCAGGATTCAGCTCTAAAATGTGCTCAAGTACTTTTTGTGCTTCTTCTGCATTTCCGCTAAACCAACAAGAGTCGGCGTAGCTTTTGCAAATTCGAATGTATGGACGAGTCTCGTGGAGGTCCCAGAAATGTCCTTTGTTCTCAGCGAAAAAGGCTTCTCCAAGCTCACGTTCACCTGCATCCATCCCTGCTTTTAGAAAAGCACGAGCATCTGCTTCATTCTCTGCTTCCTCAGCCAAAATGAGATAAGCATCCGGACTGTCCGGATAAACCTCTAATGCGGCTTCAGCTAACTGTATCCGGCGGTTGGATGAATTGGTTTGCATAGCCTTTTGTAATAGTGCTTGCTCCTGATCCTTCGGACTGCCTGAGATATTCAGCAAAAGTAATTCTTCTTCCGCACCACCCATGCCGTATTCCTCAATGTAATTGAGCATCTCTTTGACTTTTCTAGAGATGGTAGGCGTAGTAACCTCATGTTTGGTAGCAAGATCCGCTTGTGTTAGGGAGAAACCATATTCTTCAGACAAAATAAATTCGATCGCCGCGCAGAAAGAGCCCATTTTCTTCACAGCAGGCTTAGTCTTACGGGAATAACCATTCCACAGAACTAGAGCTTCCCAAATAAGCTCTCTATCATAGCTTTCTCTCATGCTCTCAATAAGGTGCAGCGCCAATTGTTCATGTGCTGGATGCTCCCAATTCAGATCACGTGACACTTTTTTTCTGAGCGTAGCAAGAGTTAGCTTCACTTCAGGTTGTGCTACGGGTTCCTGTTTCTCAGCCACAGTCTCGCTAGCTGCCGCTTCTTCCTTGTTTACAAGTTGCATGATGGACTCTACTGCAGAAGTTTCTTTACCAAGGCAGCATTTCTTATATTTTTTCCCGCTTCCGCAAGGACACAAGTCATTTCTTCCAATCTTACTCAAAACGAATTCCTCCTTAAATCTGTGAGTAGCCATTCGCCATAAGCGTATCGCTAGTATGCACTATAAGTATCATCATTTCCAGGCACGAGGCATCCTTTATAAGGTTACTTCACAAAGTCTGAAGGACTCCGATTTAAAAGGGCCTTCCCATGATCGGAAAGACCCTTATCTGTATATATCCGCACATTTTCCCCCGTACGTGTAGTATTATAGCACTTCTTCTATCACTTGTCAGTCCTTTTTTAGGACTTTAAGCGCAAAAAATGCTAGATACAGTTCTTTATCCTTATACCAAAGCTTTCATAGCGATGTCGCTGCGGCTTTGTTTTCCGGAAAAAGAAATTCCTTCGGCTCTAGCGTAAGCTGCAACACGAGCTTCAGCAATCGTAGCACCTAGGCCTACCACGCCTAGTACCCGACCACCATTCGTCACCCAGCTTCCGTCTTCACCACGCGCCGTACCAGCATGGAAGATCAGCCCTCCTTGGCTGTCTTCAAGACCTTCAATCGGTACACCCTTTGGATAAGGGCCTGGATATCCTCCCGAAGCGAGAACTACGCATACAGCCGCTTCGTCGCTCCATTCAATGTCGATATCTGCAAGTCTGCCCTCTGTGACCGCCAGAAAGATTTCTAGCAAGTCGCTCTTGAGTCTAGGCAACACGACCTGAGTCTCAGGATCACCGAAACGAGCATTAAACTCAATCGTCTTTGGTTTCCCTTCAGGAGAAATCATCAGTCCCGCAAATAGTACACCGCTAAAGGGACGACCTTCGTCCACCATAGCTTTTGCCGTCGGCTTAATGATGGTCTCGATCGCTTCTTGGATAATAGCCTCATCAATATGTGGTAAAGGCGAATAGGTACCCATTCCGCCGGTATTAGGACCTTTATCCCCATCAAATACGGGCTTATGATCCTGGGCAGCAGCCATAGGACGTACCGTCTCTCCATCGACAAAAGCCAGAATCGACATTTCCTGTCCAGCTAGAAATTCCTCAATAACAACCTGAGCGCCTGCCTCACCGAATACCTTAGTGACCATAATATCAGCGAGCGCTTGCTCTGCTTCTTCCAACGAATAAGCAACCGTCACGCCTTTTCCTGCAGCCAGACCATCTGCCTTGATTACGATCGGCAGCGGCTGTTCCCGCAAATAAGTTAGCGCAGCTTCATAGTCGTCGAACTTCTCATAGGCTGCTGTCGGAATATTATATTTATGCAAAAGATCCTTCATAAAGGTTTTGCTGCCTTCGATCTCCGCTGCATTCTTGCGTGGGCCAAACACAGGAATATCCTGTGCTTCAAAAGCATCCACAATCCCAGCAGCGAGTGGATCATCTGGACCGATTACAACAAGACCTACTTCCTTCTCTTTCGCAAAAGCCGTCAGACGATCGAACTCAAATACTCCGATCGGCACACATTCGGCTAACTGCGCAATCCCGGCGTTGCCGGGTGCGCAATAGATTTTACCTGCCTTGGGGCTTTGGGATAGACTCCAAATCATCGCATGTTCCCGGCCGCCGCCGCCAACTACCAAAATATCCATCCGAATATGATCCTCCCAGTGCTCTAGTGTTTGAAATGACGGACGCCTGTGAAGACCATAGCAATACCATACTCATTAGCGACCTTAATCGACTCTTCGTCTTTAATGGATCCGCCTGGCTGAATCACTGCAGTGATTCCTGCTTTTGCTGCCATTTCAAGCGTATCGCCCATTGGGAAGAACGCGTCGGAAGCGAGTACGGCTCCCTTAGATTTTTCACCGGCTTGTTCGATTGCAATTTTAGCTGCACCAACGCGGTTCATCTGTCCTGCACCTACGCCAACAGTCATATCATCAGCAGCCAGCACAATCGCATTAGATTTCACATGCTTAACTACTTTCCATCCGAACAACAATTGTTTCAATTCTTCTTCGGTTGGTTTACGGTCCGTAACGACTTGTAGATCATCTGGATTCACAGAGTGCACATCGCTCTCCTGTACAACCATTCCTCCATCGATGGAGGTTACTACGAAGCTGCTCTTACGCGCACTAGCCGTACTAAGATTACCGATTTTAAGCAAACGGAGATTCTTTTTCTTCGTAAGGATTTCCAGTGCTTCTTCCGTAAAGCCTGGTGCCAACACGATTTCTAGGAAAATATCTTTCAGCAGGTTCGCTGTGTCTGCATCAATAATGCGGTTTGCTGCTACAATCCCACCAAAGATAGAAGTTGGATCTGCGTTGTAAGCTTTTTGATAAGCTTCGTATACACTTTGACCCACACCTACACCACAAGGGTTCATATGTTTAACCGCTACGACAGCAGGCTCTTCAAATTCTTTCACGATTTGCAGTGCTGCGTTAGCATCGTTGATATTGTTATAAGACAACTCTTTGCCGTGCAATTGTTCAGCCGCAGTGAGTGTATCCAGTGCCGCTAATGGCTTGCGATAGAACGCTGCTTTTTGATGCGGATTCTCGCCATAACGCAGATCCTGAATTTTCTCATAAGTCACGGTGTAGCGCTCTGGCAGAGGCTCGCCAGTAACGTTAGCCAAATAATCGGAAATCAAGGCATCGTAAGCCGCCGTATGACGGAACACTTTTGCCGCAAGACGTTTGCGTGTTTCTAGCGTTGTATCTCCACCTGCGCGAACCTCTTCAAGTACAGTAGCGTAGTCATTAGCATCCACCACTACACTCACAAAAGCATGGTTCTTCGCCGCAGAACGCAGCATCGTAGGTCCGCCGATATCGATATTCTCGATGGCTTCCTCGTAGGATACGTCAGGTTTTGCGATAGTTTCCGCGAACGGATACAAATTCACAACAACCAGATCGATGTAGTCCAGACCAAGCTCCTTCATTTGACGCGTGTGCTCCTCGTTATCACGAACCGCAAGCAATCCACTGTGTACAGCAGGGTGCAAGGTTTTGACACGTCCGTCCATGATTTCTGGGAATCCTGTCACATCGGAAATCCCGATAACTGGAACACCTTCTTTAGCCAAAAGCGTGCTTGTTCCACCTGTAGAGATAATTTCTACGCCTAATGCAGACAACTCGCGGCAAAAATCCACGATACCTTGTTTATCCGATACGCTGACTAGCGCTCTTTTGATACTCACTTTGAATAGTCCTCCTTCAGGTTGTACGTGCGATTTAATATGAAGAAAACCCACAACGCGACACATAACGCCGCTTATGCAATATTTCCCGAGAAATACCCTGAAACATCTCGGTCTGTCACCAAATGTCGATCCAAAACTTCGAATGGCTGCGGTGCAGCTTACTTTTCGCGGATAATCGTCTTTCTTCCACTCAGTTCCACTTTCCCGCTGGCAAAAGCGCCAACCACTTCGGGATACAGCTCATACTCAACCTTATGAATACGTTCTGCCAATGAATCGGCCGTGTCGTTATCCTGCAGGGCTACGCTGCGCTGAGCAATAACAGGCCCGGTATCCATACCTCCATCGACAAAATGCACAGTAACACCCGTCAGCTTCACGCCATAATCCAGCGCTTGTCCGATTGCATCTTTTCCTGCAAAAGCAGGCAGCAGCGATGGATGAATGTTAATAATTCGTCCAGCATACGGCGTTAAAAGCACTGGCGTAATAAGACGCATGTATCCTGCCAGCACAACCAGCCCGATTTCCCGCCGCTGAAGCTCTGCTACAATCTCTGCTTCGTAGAGTTCACGGCTGGCGAAGTCTTTTGGCCGCAGCAAGAGGGCGGGAATGCCCGCATCCTCTGCACGCTTAGCTACAGGTGCCTCTGGCTTGTCGGATACAAGCAACTCAATATTGCCCTCACCAAGCAAGCCAGCTCTCTGTGCATCGATCAGTGCAGCAAAATTACTGCCTTGCCCAGAAGCAAAAACAGCGATTCGACTCCATTGCATCACACTTCAGCTCCAGTAAAGGTTACTTTGCGTTCCCCTTCTGTCACTTTACCAATGATAAAAGCCTCTTCTCCGCTCGCTTTGAGCAGTTCAAGAGCATGTTCTCCATCAGCGCTACTTACTACCAGAACAAGTCCAATTCCCATATTAAAAGTAGTAAACATATCACGGTTGCTTACGTTTCCTTTGTTCTGCATCAATCCGAAGATCGGCAGAATCGGCCACGATCCGTAATTAATCTCCACATCTACACCGTCAGGCAATACGCGCGGGATATTCTCGATGAATCCGCCACCCGTAATATGTGCCATCCCTTTCACCGGAAGCTGCTCCAAGAGCGCCAGCAAAGGCTTCACATAAATCTTAGTTGGTGCAAGAAGTACATCCACAAGCGGAGCTCCAAGCTCCGGAAGCACATCATTCAGGCCATAGCCATCTTCCTCAAGCAAAAGCTTACGCACCAGTGAGAAGCCGTTGCTGTGCACGCCGCTAGAAGCTAAACCAATCACTGTGTCTCCAGCAGCGATGTTAGCGCCTGTTACCAGCTTCGCTTTGTCAGCAACGCCAACTGTGAATCCAGCGATATCATACTCACCCGCTGAATACATGCCCGGCATTTCAGCCGTTTCGCCGCCAATCAGCGCACAACCTGCTTGGTGACAGCCCTCTGCGATTCCTGCTACGATCGCTTCGATTTTCTCCGGTACGACTTTGTCGCAAGCCAGATAATCGAGGAAAAATAGCGGCTCCGCGCCTTGCACTACAATGTCGTTCACGCACATAGCTACAGCGTCGATCCCAATCGTGTCATGGCGATCCGCAGCAAACGCGATCTTAAGCTTCGTGCCTACACCATCAGTTCCCGATACGAGCACTGGCTCTTCATATTTATCTTTATTGAGGCCAAACAGCGCTCCGAACCCACCAAGATCCGTCATTACTTCTGGACGGTAAGTACGTTTTACGTGCTTTTTCATGCGTTCTACCGCTTCATTACCAGCCGCAATATCCACTCCGGCGTTTTTATAAGCTTCCGACACTTGGGACACCTCATCTTTTTAATAGTTTAGAGCGCGTTTGGGCGCATTCGGGACCAGTGGTGGTTATTGGAGTTATTGCGAGGAATGTTTGGACTTCCGATCGCTGTTATGCTCGAATTCCTTTGAATTTGTTACCGCTGAGCGGTAGAAATTCGAGCATAAAGGCGAACGCTAACGCTTCTACAGTTCCAAACTTCCTCTCCATAACTCCCTCCAACCACCGCTTTCACCCTACTGCAAGCCGCAGTGCGCGCCTTTCACACGGACCTCAAGACCTCGGTGCATGAGCTGCGCCATGCAACCTCTTCTAGCGAAACAAGCGAGTACCCACACTTTGCAAGGGGGACTTAGGGGGATGACCCCTAACTAGCAGCTGCAGCCATCTTTCTCCGCCCCGCCAAAATCAACCTGCGTCGGGTAATCATTATCGAAGCAGGAAAGGCATAGCCCGCCTTTGTAATCATCTTTGTTGTGACCACCAATGGAAGTGATTAAGCCCTCCGGTGACAAGAATGCCAAGGAATCGGCATTAATCTCTTCGCACATTTCCGCAATGGACTTGTACGACGCGATGAGATCGCGGCGGTCTGGGGTATCAATGCCGTAGAAGCAAGGATTCTTGAAGGGTGGCGATGTAATCCGCACGTGAACCTCTACGGCTCCCGCTTCGCGGAGCAAATTGACGATCCGCCGTGAAGTTGTTCCACGCACGATGGAATCATCGATCATGACAACACGTTTGCCATCGACCACACTGCGCACGGCGCTTAGCTTCATTTTCACACCTTGCTCACGCAGCTCTTGGCTCGGCTGGATGAAGGTCCGGCCTGTATACTTATTCTTGATGAGCCCAAGCTCATAAGGAATGCCCGTCTGCTCCGCAAATCCAATCGCTGCCGAGATACTAGAATCCGGTACACCAGTTACGAGGTCAGCATCTACGAAAGCTTCTAATGCCATTCGGCTACCCATCCGCTTACGGGCGGTGTGCAGGTTAGCGCCATTCATATCACTGTCTGGGCGAGAGAAGTAAATATACTCCATCGCGCATAGCGCTTTACGTTTTGGCTCGGTAAAACGGTCCTCTAACAGGCCATTTTTATCAAGCACGAGCAGTTCGCCAGGTTCGATATCGCGGACTAACTGTGCTCCGATAACTTCTAAGGCGCAAGATTCGGAAGCAAAAATATAGGCGTCGCCGATCCGTCCCATTACAAGCGGACGCAAACCATGGGAATCCGAAGCGACAATTAATTTGTCATTCGTCATAAGCAGAAAAGCAAATCCGCCAACCAGTTGTTTTAGCGCATCCTTAGCCGCTTCAACAAAATCCTTAGACGAACGCGCAATCAGATGCGCCAGCACTTCTGTATCACTTGTGGTTTGGAAGATCGATCCGCTTTGCTCAAGCTGTTTACGAATCAACGGTTCATTTACTATGTTACCGTTCGTAGCAATCGCCAAATCACCGTCACGATATTTGAATACGAGCGGCTGTGCATTAGTTAAGCGGCTGTCTCCACTGGTGGAATAACGTACATGCCCGATGGACATGTCTCCAACCAGTGAGGCAATTTTGTCCTTGTCGAATACTTCTTTTACTAACCCCATCCCGCGGTGATAGTTGAAATCACGACCATCTGCTACGCAGATGCCCGCACTTTCTTCCCCACGGTGCTGTAAGGCGTGCAAGCCGTAATAAGACATGGACGCCGCTTCCGGGTGTCCGAAGACCCCGAAAACGCCGCATTCTTCTTTTAATGTGTCAAAAATATCTCCCGAGCCCGTTCCTTCATTGTAAAAGTCACCAGTCCACAGGATAGGAGTCTCCTGCTCTTTCCCGGTCTTTATTTCATAAGACATGGAATAGCATCCTCCCAAACGAATTTCAATTCTGCTACAGCTTCATCTAATACGGATGCACCGTCCAGATTTACGCGCAGTCTGTCTCCACCTACAGTTCCGATGATTTCCACTGGAACGCCGCTGGCAGCAATCGCTGCTTTCAGCTCTTCCGCACGTTCAGGCGCTGCCGTCAGCACGATACGTGATTGGCTTTCGCTGAACAATGCTACATCGGATCTAAGTCCATTAGCAGATAGTTCAACGTTCGCACCAACGCCACCGCTGATACAGCTCTCTGCAAGTGCTACAGCAAGGCCGCCTTCGGACAAGTCATGTGCCGAACGCACCAGACCACCGCGAATCGAGCTAAGCACTGCGCTCAGCAGTTTTTTCTCAGTAGCCAAATCCAATGCTGGAGGACGGCCTTCCGTTACACCATGAACGGCATATTGAAATTCACTACCACCAAGCTCAGCTTTTGTTACGCCTAGCAAAAGGATGGAATCTCCTTCTTGTTTGAAGCCTTGAGTCGTAATATGATCCGTATCCGTTACTAAACCAACCATGCCGACAACCGGTGTTGGGTAGATGGATCCCGTCGTATTTTCGTTATAAAGACTGACATTCCCGCCGATAACCGGAGTATCCAGCACACGGCAAGCTTCAGCCATACCATCAACCGCACGCTCCATTTGCCAGAACACATCAGGTTTCTCAGGGTTTCCGAAGTTTAGGTTATCGGTAATAGCAAGCGGTTCAGCACCCGAACAAACGATGTTACGAGCCGCTTCGCTGACTGCAATCCGTCCACCCACTTCAGGATCAAGATAAACATAACGCCCGTTACAGTCCGTGGTCATCGCAAGTCCTTTACGTGTACCATGAATGGTAACTACAGCCGCATCAGATCCAGGTCGAACAGCCGTACTAGTCCGAACCATGTAATCATATTGGTTGTATACCCAAGCTTTGCTTGCTACGGTTGGTGATCCAAGCACTGTACGCAGTGCGCTGCCCAGATCTGTAACTTCCGCGTAACGAAGCGTATCTACCGATTCATTTTCTACATAATAAGCAGGAACCTCAGATGGTTTGTTATACACTGGACACTCATCCACGAGCGCTGTTACAGGCATGTCGCCAACAACCTCACCGTGATGATACAGCTTCAAGCGACCATCATCCGTTACTTTACCGACCTTACAGCAGATTACACCCCAGCGATCAAAAATCTCTTGCGCTTGAGCTTCATCCTTCGGCTCTACTACAAACAACATCCGTTCTTGCGATTCCGAAAGCATCATTTCATAAGGGGTCATGCCGTCTTCACGTTGTGGCACCTGATCAAGATACAGCTCCAAACCATTACCAGCTTTACTTGCCATCTCTGCACTAGAGCAGGTAAGTCCAGCCGCACCCATATCCTGAATCCCAATAACGATGCCGCTGTCGATTAACTCTAGACAAGATTCCATAACGAGCTTCTCCATAAATGGATCGCCTACTTGTACAGCTGTACGTTTAGCTTCTGACTCTTCACTTAGTTCAACGGATGCAAAAGTAGCCCCATGAATCCCATCACGTCCAGTAGGAGGACCTACGTAGAAGACTGGGTTCCCTACACCTTTAGCGACACCACGCTGGATTTTATCATGATCAATCAGACCGACACACATTGCGTTAACAAGCGGGTTACCGTCATAGCTATCATCGAACATGATTTCGCCGCCCACGGTTGGAATCCCGATACAGTTACCATAACCAGCAATACCAGACACGACATGCTCGAACAAATATTTCACGCGATCGCTTTCCAGCTTGCCGAAACGCAAGGAATTCAGCAGTGCGATAGGTCTTGAGCCCATGGAAAAAATATCACGAATGATACCACCTACACCTGTTGCCGCTCCTTGAAAAGGTTCTACCGCAGAGGGGTGGTTATGACTTTCGATTTTGAACACAACCGCTTGGTTGTCTCCGATATCTACAATCCCTGCGCCCTCGCCAGGTCCCATCAGGACACGTGGTCCAGTAACTGGGAAACGTTTCAACAATGGCTTAGAGTTCTTGTATGCACAGTGTTCGGACCACATTACGCTGAATACGCCGATTTCAGTATAGTTCGGCAAACGTCCCATAAAAGACTTGATGAGCTCATATTCGCTGTCCGACACACCGAATTGGCTGTAAATTTTCTGCTCTGCGATCTGTTCTGCGGTCGGTTCCTTAACGGATACT
Organism: Paenibacillus sp. B2(2019); assembly: GCF_008370385.1. Classification (NCBI taxonomy): domain Bacteria; kingdom Bacillati; phylum Bacillota; class Bacilli; order Caryophanales; family Paenibacillaceae; genus Paenibacillus; species Paenibacillus sp. B2(2019). The sequence goes on along the minus strand of NZ_VTZR01000027.1, from coordinate 13,501 downwards.
TGCTGCATCATGACGATCCCTCCAAGTCTTCAGTATAGATGTGAACATTCGTTTGCCATCTTCAGATCCGAGCAAGCTGTTAGCTGCACGCTCAGGGTGAGGCATCATGCCGACTACATTCCCCTGCACATTACTAACACCCGCAATATCAGCTACAGAGCCGTTAGGATTATCGCTATATGTGAACACAATCTGATTGTTAGCTTTCAGTTCTGCTAAAGTCTCTTCATCACAGTAATAGTTTCCTTCGCCGTGAGCGATTGGGATGATGATTTCTTCATCCTTAGCATAATCAATAGTAAATGGGGTTTCGTTATTAACAACCTTAAGCACTGTATCATGACAACGGAACTTCATGGACATGTTACGACGCAGCGCGCCTGGCAACAAACCAGCCTCAGTAAGAATTTGGAACCCATTGCAAATGCCTAGCACGAATTTACCTTGCTCTGCTGCTTTAGCAACTTCAGCCATTACAGGAGCAAATCTTGAAATCGCGCCGCAGCGCAGGTAATCACCATATGAGAATCCGCCTGGAACCAAAATGCAATCATACGCCGACAAATCTGTCGCTGTATGCCACACATAATCGACTGGTTCGCCGAGACTGTCCTCTACCGCCTTGTAGCAATCAATATCACAGTTAGAGCCTGGGAAGACAAGTACAGCAAATTTCATGTCGTTTAGTCCTCCAATTCGTAGCGGTAATCCTCGATCACCGTGTTGGCAAGTAGCTTTTCGCACATTTCCTTGAGACGCACTTCTGCTTCAGCACGGTTATCCGTATCCAAAGTCAGCTCCATATATTTCCCAATACGCAAACTTTCAACTTCTTGAAAACCTACCGAATGAAGTGCTCCTTGCACTGCTACACCTTGTGGATCGAGAACGCTCTTCTTAATGGTGACATATACCGTCGCTTTTAACATATGCTTGTAGTTCCTCCTAAATTTTTATGTGTATATACTTTCTGAAAGCTGAAACTCTACTAAAAGTAACTCTAGCTTTAAAAACATACACTTCATTTATTCCCATGAGTAAACACACAATGTTGAGCTATAAAGACTTGCCAGTAAGACGATGATAAATGTCCAGATAACGGCGCGTTGTTTCTTCAACTACTTCTAGTGGAAGTGGATCAGGTTTGCTATTTTTATCCCAGGAGGATGCAGATAGATACGTACGAACAGGTTCTTTATCCATACTATCAATTTCGATATCAAGAGCGTATTTGTCCTTGGCCCAGAAACGTGAAGCATCCGGCGTAAAAATCTCATCAATCAGAATCACCTTGCCATCCAGCAAGCCGAATTCAAATTTGCAATCTGCTAGAATGATTCCCCGCTCAGCACAATACTCTCTGGCAAAAGAGAACAATTGCAAGCTCTTCTCCTGCAGCTCGAGTGCCAGATCAGCACCGATTAGCTCCTGCATCTTTTCAAAAGGAATATCCTCATCATGACCTACATCGTTTTTAGCCGCAGGGGTAAAGATTGGCTGGGCCAGCAGCGCATTTTTGCGCAAGTTCTTAGGAAGCTCAATACCATTCACTTTGCCAGTTTCTTGATATTGTCTCCAGCCCCCACCGGTGATGCACCCACGCACAACACATTCGATATCGATGCGCTCCGCTTTGCGTACTACCATAACACGGTTTCTGAGAGCTTCCTTGTCCTTAACGATATCTCCGAGCAGATCCACATCGATATGAACGACATGATTCTCCATTAGCTCTTTGGTCTTTCCGAACCAGAACGCACTCAGACGGTTAAGCACATTGCCCTTTTCAGGTACCGCTGGGTCCAGCACATAGTCAAAAGCAGATATCCGATCCGTGACGACGATCAGTACATTCTCCCCTAAATCGTATAGCTCACGAACCTTCCCTTTATAGAGCAGCGGCGCATTGATGAGTTCCACGGCTGTGGATACGGCCGACGATGTCATGACCTTTCCTCCCTTGAACTAATGATCTTCCTAAGTTGGGCTGGTCTAGGAGGAAGCACTTCCGAGGAATGTTTGGACTTCCGATCGCTGTTATCCTCAGATTTCTTGATTTGAACCGCTTCTCGCGGTAGAAATCCAAGGATAAAGGCGAACGCTACGCTTCTACAGTTCCAAACTTCCTCTACAGTGCTCCCCCATCCAGCTTTGCATTTATTGCAGCGTTCCTTAGTTCACCACTAACTTATCTTTTTAGGATCTCTAAGGTCTCATTCCGAGGAATTCGTTCCTTATCGACCCAACCATTAACGCACCTATTTTTTAGATAAGCTCTAGCTTGCGGAAGATGGTGTCCACATGCTTAAGGTGCCAAGAAGGGTTAAATGCATCTTCAATTTCTTCTGGGGTAAGAACGTTAGTGATCTCAGGTGTAGCTTCCACGATATCGCGGAATTGTTTTTGCTCTTCCCATGCTTGCATAGCACGCGGTTGAACGGTATCGTACGCTTGCTCACGGCTAAGGCCTTTGTCGATCAGTTTAGTCAAGATCCGACCGGAGAAAGGAACACCGAACGTACGGTTCATGTTACGCTTCATATTCTCTGGGAATACAGTCAGGTTCTTCACGATGTTACCGAAACGGTTCAGCATATAGTTAAGCAGCATTGTCGCATCCGGAAGGATGATACGTTCCACAGAGGAGTGCGAAATATCGCGTTCATGCCAGAGTGGCACGTTCTCGTAAGCTGTAACCATATGTCCGCGAATGACGCGGGACAGACCGGAAATGTTCTCACAACCAATGGGGTTCCGTTTGTGAGGCATAGCGGAGGAACCCTTTTGACCTTTGGCAAAGGCTTCTTCCACTTCACGAATCTCACTCTTTTGCAGGGCGCGGATTTCAGTAGCGAATTTGTCTAACGATGTCGCTACCAAAGCAAGAGCAGCCATGTATTCAGCATGACGGTCACGTTGCAGCGTTTGTGTTGAGATTGGAGCTGGGCTTGTGCCGAGCTTGCGGCACACGAATTCTTCTACGAAAGGATCGATGTTCGCGTACGTACCAACGGCACCGGAGATTTTACCAAACTGCACACCGTTCGCAGCATGGCGGAAACGCTCCAGATTACGTTTCATTTCTTCGTACCATAGAGCCATTTTCAGACCAAAGGTAGTTGGCTCGGCATGAACACCATGCGTACGGCCCATCATCGGCGTATCCTTGTAAGCAATAGCTTTATCTTTAAGGATCTCAATAAAGTTGATGATATCCTTCTCTAGAATTTCATTCGCTTGACGCAGCAAGTAACCTAGCGCCGTATCTACCACGTCAGTAGAAGTAAGACCGTAGTGAACCCATTTGCGTTCTGCGCCTAGGCTTTCGGAAACCGCGCGTGTAAATGCGATAACGTCATGACGTGTCTCTTGTTCTATTTCATCAATGCGTGCGATGTCGAATTTAGCGTCTTTACGCAGTTTAGCTGCGTCTTCGTGCGGGATGACTCCCAGCTCAGCCCATGCTTCACAAGCGCAAATTTCAACTTCCAGCCACGCTTTGAATTTATTTTCCTCCGTCCAAATAGCTCGCATCTCAGGTCTGCTGTAACGTTCGATCATATTCTTTAGTTCCTCCAAAGTTTAGATTGCTCCACCCAGGACAAGCCGTCTCCGGTATCCTTGCAGAGCAGATTGATATGGCCCATCTTGCGGCCGGTCTTACTCTCAGTCTTGCCATATATATGAAGCTTAGGTACAACACCCAGCTTATTATCTTTTTCGTCCTGTGTACAGGTCGCTTTAATCGCGCCATCCAAATGCTGGCCTAGCACATTTACCATAACTACAGGTGTCAAAAGCGTTGTATCGCCTAGCGGCAGATTACAAATCGCCCGGACATGCTGCTCGAACTGTGAAGTCGCGCAAGCGTCCATGGTGTAATGCCCGGAGTTATGCGGCCTTGGTGCTAACTCATTGACGTACAATTGTCCGTCCTCTGTGACGAACATTTCTACTGCCAGCAGTCCAACCGCATCAAGTCCAGCGATTAATGTCTCTGCCAATTCGCATGCTCTCCGCTGAATGTCCTCTGCCACTCTTGCAGGCACAATGGACAGATGCAAAATATTATTCACATGAATATTTTCCGACGGTGGGAAGCTCTTAACCTCACCAGAAGCACTGCGTGCAGCAACAACGGATATTTCACACTTATAAGCTACAAACTTCTCAAGCACCAGCTCCGGCACAACGGCTCCGGGTGCTACTTGCCGGAAGGCTTCTTCCAGCTCTTCTTCCTGACGGATCACGGCTTGTCCCTTGCCGTCATAACCGCCTGTGGCTGTCTTCAGCACACAAGGTAGTCCAAGCTCAGCCGCCGCCACTTTCAACTCCGCAAGGCTGTCTACCTTCAGGTACGGGGCGACGGGTACGCCTGCCGCCTCGATGGCGGCTTTTTCGCGCAGCCGATGCTGCGTCGTATACAGCAGCGCGCTGCCCTGCGGCACGTACGATTCCTCCGTCAGCAGCGCGGCAACGCCCGCGTCAACGTTCTCGAACTCGTACGTGATGACGTCCGAGCGGCGGGCTAGCTCCCGCGCCGCGTCCCGGTCGTTATACGCCGCTGTAATCTGCGGCGTGACTTGACCGCTAGGCGCATCCGGCGCAGGGTCCAGCGCCACGAAGCGGTACCCCATGGCGCTGCCAGCCAGCGCCATCATGCGCCCGAGCTGCCCGCCGCCGAGCACGCCGACGGTCGCGCCGGGCAGCAGCGTCCGGACGGTGTCCGTGCCGGACGCATCCATAGCGGCTGGCGAAGTAACGCCGCCAGCCTCCTGCAGCTTCAGCTCCTCCGGTCTCATAAGCTGTCGCTGCTTTCAAGGACTTCGTCGCGGATCGCATCCCGCCGCAGCTGCGCGCGCTGCTGCACTTCTGGATCGAATGCTCCGATAATCTGTGCAGCCAGGAGGCCTGCATTAATGGCTCCTGCCTTACCAATGGCTACCGTTGCCACTGGAATGCCTCCTGGCATCTGCACGATGGAGAGAAGCGAATCCAGCCCATTAAGCGCCTTCGACTGCACTGGCACTCCAATCACAGGCAGGATCGTCTTTGCAGCCACCATACCCGGCAAATGCGCTGCACCACCCGCTCCTGCAATAATGACGCGAATACCCCGGCCCGCGGCTTCCTCCGCATAGCTGAACATCAAGTCCGGCGTCCGGTGCGCAGATACTACCTTCTTCTCATAAGATAATCCCAGCTCTTCAAGCACCGCACAAGCGTGCTCCATCGTATCCCAATCCGATTTACTGCCCATGATAACAGCTACCTGCACAGTCATGATTCGACCTACCTTCCAGTCACTAGTATGGATATCTTTATCTTGTAAATTCGAATAAAAAAAGCCCGATGACCAGACGCATTTTGCTGCGGGAGGATCGGACTAGTAAAGAAATTAGGAAAAAATAATCCGCGTGCCTATCATTAGGCTGCATTAAGCGCGGAAAATGGCATAATGCATCATTCCGTTACCCGGACCGCATTGCCGCATTCTATCATCCTATTTCCTCGTAGTCCGGTAATTTACGGTTCCCGGGTAGAAACTTCCGGGCCATATCCCCGGTTTTATACGAGTTGCTCATGACATCAGTTTAACAATCCCCTACACAGGATGTCAACTCAAACACGAACATTGGTAAATTCCGATTAATAATCGTTCGCTTTTAGGCGTATTTAATTTCTCAATAACCACTTATTTTGATGATAAAGACTTCTTTCCGTACACTATTAGCTCTAACAACAGATGTTATATTAACTGTAGAATAGGCTTCATGGAAATACATATAATTCCTTTATTGGATATGAATTTAGTCATTTCGTTTCTTAATAATCAAGTATAAACGCCTTTGGCGTCCCTGTATGACGGTTAGCGTTTATGCGAGAAATATAAGGATAAAGTATAGTTTGAAACATATACTTTCTTATATTTGAAAAAAGGAACGCCATAAGCGTCCCTTTTAACTTTATATTATTTTACTACTAGCACTGGAATGCGGGCGCTTTGTACTACATTGTGGCTCACACTTCCCAGAACAAACTCACGTATTCCGCCAAGTCCGCGGCTGCCGATAACAATTACATCTATAGCATGTTCTTTAGCATATTTCAAAATCACTTCAGCGGGAGATCCTTGTAATAGCTCAACCTCAGCATTCAAGCCTTCAGCCTCAAGGCGTCCCTTGACTTCTTCCGTAGTCTGCACTGCTAAATCATAATATTCTTTATTTACTGAAGCCGGTAGTGGTGCTAGAGCTTCTCCGATAAAAAATCTTGGAAATTCAAATGCGTGTACAACATGCATCGTAGAGCCCGGAGTTACTTTTGCGAGTTCAATTGCGCGCTCCAATGCTTGATTAGAAGCCTTAGATCCATCATAGGCGAGTAAAATTTTAGAGAATAACATGTACGCCACCTCTTTTTCTAGTTTGTAATCATTAAGACTATCACCTTAAAAAATAGCTGTACAAAAAGATATTCAGCAACAGAAGTAACGGAATTCCGATCCTAAAGGACATATGTCGCGTCTTGTGGCGCTTACGATACATGGCAATCAGCACGCCTAGTGCCCCGCCCATAGCTGCCAGCAGAAAAAGTGTCTTCTCAGGTACACGTTCTCGCCGTTTACGGGCTTTGTTCTTGTCTTCGGACATCACTACATATCCGATAATATTAATTACCACAAACCACAACATTATAACCTTGACCATTCTCCCGGGCTCTCCTCCTTGCTTCCTATCTATCTCTATTATATTCCTCTTTTTCACAAAAAACCAATCATCCTTACACGCTCTGATAACTTCGCTACCTGCCTCTTTCTTTTCACTGCTTCGCATCCTTCATCCATATCCATGACAACACCGCAGCCAGCGCCGCCGCAATTCCACCCAGCCAGAACCCTCCGGTCAAGCCATAAAGAGCGCTCATCCAGCCTGCCACGAACGGCCCCGCCGACATACCTATTGCATAAACCGCCTGATAGAAGCCCATAGCTGTTGCACGCTTATACGGATCTACTTCTGACACCGACTTGCCTAGCAACAATGGAAAAATCAGTCCCTGCATAAATCCGTTTCCTACCTGAGTCAGACAGAGCGTCGCTAGCGTCGGCATTGAAGGAATAAGAAGTGTAAACAATGCACTTCCCGCGAAGCCTAAGAGAAGCGTGCCCCGGTCTCCTAGCAGCCTACCAAATGTCCGTGAGCCATAGAGGGTCGCGACAGCATGCGGAATCATAAAAGCGAGCGTCAGCCAGCCTAAGCTTTCTTTACTTGCTCCGATATTCAGAGCTTGGTTTGGCGTATATCCGAACATCGTTATGAATAGCACACAGTGTGCCAACACTGACAGCAGAGAAACTCTTACCAGAAGTGGCTCCTTCATAACACCTGCTAAGTCTTTGATCTGGATCGCACTTTGCCGTTTCTCCTGTTTTTGTTCAGGCAACCGCAACGCAAGCAGCAGTGCCGCAATCGCTACAAATCCACCAATCAGAAACGGAGTATTCCAGCCCCAATGCTCCACCATATACCCACTGATCATCATACTGGTCAATTGGGCGATTACCATAGTGAATTGCAGCATGCCCATCGCTTTTCCAGCTTCCTCTTTCGGGAAATATCCCGCGAACATCACAGTGTACACAACCCATGCGGAAGCCGCTATACCGGATACTGCACGTGCTGCCAATGCCCACCCAGGCTGTGCTCCCCACATAAAAAGAAAGCAGCTGGCTCCGCTCGCAATCAGTCCCAGGTAGATAAACGGACGACGCCGATTCAAATAATCCGAACCGATGCCAATTGGCAGTCGGAACAGAATCTGCATTAGCCCATATACGCCAAGCACCATGCCCACCATAAAATATGATGCTCCCAAATGCTCCACATAAGGGGAAAGCACAGGAACATAAATATAAGAAGAGAACCAGAACATAAATACAATAACGAGAAAGAAAAACTTACTGCCTCCCTGCCCCTGTGGGCTACCTGCTGCTTTTAGTTGATCCACTTGTTGTTCAGCTGCCACCCTAATCACCTGCTCTATGTATTTGCTTAACATTCTAATTCAAAGCCTATCTGTAGACCACAAAAACTTACGTGGACAGAAAAAAGGCTACTGAGCACACTCAGCAGCCTTTTTATTACGATACATGCGAACCTTTTTACTTATCCTTCTTTTGCCCTTCAAGCGCTGCTTTCAGCAGTTCCCCAAGGTTAGAACCAATGCTTTCTTGCTTACTGTATTGCTGTACCAGCTTTTGCTGTTCGCGTTTATTCACATGCTTATGATCCTTATCCAAGGTTTCTGTGATTCCACAGCCCAAACATTGTACGAACATGCCTGCTTTACCCTCTTTGAGCTCCATTTTCTTATGGCACTGTGGACAGCGGCGATTCGATAGTCTTTTCTCTCCGGCACGGGTATAACCACAGTTATCTGCAGGGCATACAAGCAGCTTGCCACGTTTGCTCTTTTTCTCCAGCAGTCTTGTACCACATTCCGGACAATTACTGTTCGAGACATTATGCGGTTTATATTCTGCTCCACTAGTTTTGACGCCAGTTACCAGCTCCTGTGCCATACTGCGGATGCCTTGCAAGAAGAGCTCCGGCTTGCCTTGACCACGCGCTATTTTCTCCAGCTCGGCTTCCCAGCGCGCGGTTAGATCTGGTGTCCGTAGCTGTGTGGATACCAACTCAATAAGCTGCTTGCCTTTACCAGTCGGATGCAGCAGATTCCCTTGGCGTTCAATGGTATCGGAGCTAACCAGCTTCTCGATAATATCCGCGCGGGTTGCCGGGGTTCCAAGGCCGTGCTTCTCCATTTGCGTCAACAGCGAAGCTTCATTATAACGCTTCGGTGGCTGTGTTCGTCCAGGACGAACCATGCAGCGGCCAATCGTGACAGTTGCTCCTTCGCGCAGCTCAGGTAGCTTCACAGTCCCAGCTGCTGGCTCGTCCGATGGCTCCTCGTCGTCATCGTTACTCATATCTCCGCCGTACACTTCACGCCAACCGGCATCTTTTACCGTCGTCCCTTTGACATGGAAGCTTTCGCCTTCCACATTGACGGTGACAGCTACCGCATCATAGCGAGCTGGTGGGTAGAACAAGCTAATAAAACGCCGTACAATCAGATCATACAGCTTACGTTCCTCAGTACTCAGACCATTTAACAAAACGGTCTGCTCTGTCGGAATAATAGCATGGTGATCGCTTACTTTGCTATCATCCACGATTCGCTTCGTAATCGGCAGCGGTTTGCGAAGCAGTGGACGTGCCAACGCAGCATATGGGCCGACAGCTACACTGTCCAATCTTTCCTTGAGTGTGCCCGTCATATCTGATGTTAAGTAACGACTGTCCGTACGCGGGTAAGTGACAAGCTTATGCTGCTCATATAACCGCTGAAGCACACTGGAGGTCTGCTTCGCGGAGAAGCCGAACTTCCGGTTCGCATCGCGCTGCAATTCAGTCAGATCATAAGCGAGTGGATGAGGTTCGCTCTTCTCACTCTTCTGTACCTTAATAATACGGCCGCTGCGTCCAGTAAGCTTATCCTTTAGACTTGCCGTCTTATCCTTTTCAAATATCCGACCATCGCCGTTACTGGCCCGCCATGCCGCTTGGAAATCTCCAAAATCAGCAGTCAGCGTCTCAAAATCAACGGAACGGAAACCCGTAATCTCCTGTTCACGATCCATGATCATCCCTAATGTCGGCGTTTGTACCCGCCCTGCGGAGAGCGGCGAACCGAACTTACATGTTAAAGCTCTCGTGACATTCAGTCCAATCATCCAATCCGCCTCTGCGCGGCAACGTGCAGATTCATACAGACGATCAAAATCGCGACCTGGGCGGAGCTTTGCGAATCCCTCTTTAATCGCCTTATCAGTCTGCGAGGATATCCACAGCCGCCGGAACGGCTTTTTCCACCCTGCCATATTCATAATCCAGCGAGCCAGTAGCTCCCCTTCACGGGCAGCATCTGTAGCAACAATAAGCTCCTCAATGTCCTGACGCTTCATTAGATGCTGAACAGCTTTATATTGCTGGTTGGTCTCACGCAGCACCTTCAGCTTGGTCTTCTCCGGCAAAATCGGCAAATCCTCCAAGGCCCAAGTTGCAAACTTTTTATTATAATCTTCAGGCTCTGCCAGGCCGACTAAATGACCCAGTGCCCAGGTAACCACATATTTTGGACCTTCAATATAGCTCTTCTGTTTATTATTACATCCCATGACTCGTGCGATCTCGCGTGCAACAGACGGCTTCTCCGCCAATACTAATGTCTTCATAATGCTCCCCTTTCCACATCAAATTTCATTATATCATTAAATGAATGTTAGCAAATATCGTCAGGCTTTACCGGGTCACTCCGTTATACACTAAATAAATTAAACAACGAAAACTCAGTGAGTGAAATCTTCATTCCATTAGAAAAGCCCGTATCTGCTATGCAGACACGGACTTTTTTTGCTTATGGGATTAATAGTTACTCTTGCTCCACCTGAATCGTTTGTTCAAGCTCCGGATAATAATGTTTAACTTGTTTTCCTTCTTCATCTCTTAATGCTTTATGGCTCTCATCAATGGAGTAAGTAAACGGCTTAACAGTAATTGTTTTTGGTGTTTGTGGGAACCGACTGAAATCTTTGTCTACCATGGGATAGACTATAGCCGGCAAGTTGAATGACCCACTCGAAGAAAATGCATTGCCTAGTTCATCAACAATTTCATAGAACATTTCAGAGGTTGTGTATCCATCCTTTTCTTTCACAGTTGGCGCTTTACCTTCTTCGCTGAGCTGTAATCTGCTTGTGGCTGGAGTTAATTCCAGCTTGGTAATCGTATAACTGAATTCTTCTGCCTCTTTTGTTTGGTTCAGATCAAGCTTGATAATTCCTTCCGTTACTTTTTTCACCGGCACCTTGATTTCAAAAGGCTCTGCGATTTGTGTAACCGGCACAGTGATGCTTAATTCAAATTCATTCCCCAAAGCCTCTACATTATTTAGATTTCTATAATCGTATAAAATAGCATTCTTTTTACCCTCAACATCGCCAAAAGACGACATTTGGCTCTCCAGATTCTTTCCATTCGGCAATTTCACTTCTGCTGAACCCAACAACCCTTTTTCGGACTGGTTCATTGTCACTTTCGCATACTGCTGTTCTTTTACCGCTGGATCGAATTCAATCGGTTCAATAATCATTTCTGCCATCATCTTATCCTTATCAATGCCTTCCCGTTCAATCGCAAAAGCCAACCGCGAGCCGTCATAATAGGCATCGGTAACCTTCAAGGTCACTCCATCATGGGTAACGCTTTGGTTAGGCGCAGTAGATAATCCTTTTTCTTCAGCAGCATTTAGACCTTTATCGTCAATCCCCTTAAAAATACTTCCTACAACAGGAATCTGCTTCAACGTTTCAGCCATGACTGGGGATATAAATCCGCTACCGATTATTCCCGCACCCAACACTGCTGCTGCCGCGGCAGCCACCAATGATTTTTTCAGAAACTTATTCCCACTTTTTCTTGACGCTCGCTTTTCCATTCCCTCGTCTCCTATTCGCTTCATAATTGAATCGCTGAAACTGTCTACCGGCATTTCATGATTTTGGAATGTTTGACGAATGTGCTCCATCTTCTGACTTTCAGTTGGATCTTGCCATTTCTCCATGAGGGCTTCCTCCTTCATTCATTCTTTGCCGGACTAACTTTTTGCGTAGACGTTCAAATTTCTTGCGTAAAGTAGCTGAATTACAATCCATAATCTGACCCATTTCTTCAAAACTGTACTGCTCTACTACCTTAAGAATCAGAAGATTGCTCTCTTCAGCTGTCAGATCATCCATAAATAACTTCTGCAATGGCTCCTCATCGTTAGGATTATAATAGGCTTTCGGCTGCTGCTCTTTATATAGCGACAACAGACGGTTTCTTCGTTTGCGTTTGCGAACCTGATCCAAACAATGATGATAGGCCACTTTATACAGCCATGAATTAAAAGAGACTCGTTTCTCATAACGTCTGAGTTCCTGATACACTTTTACAAATATATCTTGCACAGCATCCTCTGCTTCTTCATGACTTCTCAAAATATAATAGCAATACGTATAAATCTTTCTTTCATAGGCTTGTATTATAGTTCTATAGGCTTCGCGGTTACCCGCAAGAACCTGATCAATAGCCTCTTCAATTATTGTTTGATTCACTTGGACCCCGGGGCTGCGACGTTCCAAAGAATCACCTCCTTGTTATTGACTACAACTATATAACGATTGTGATCCCTTTAATTGTGACAGGCTCAAAAATTTTTCCAAATATGTTATAAACACCATCTGTTTTTCAACAAAAAAAGCGACTACCCCGATTGATGCTCGGAGAAATCACTTTTATAATAATATTCCATATTTATAAACTTTTTACTTATTTATGTTTTTCAACTCAATACATGCTTCAAAAAATACAATATCACTATTCTGGCCACGGACATATATACCATCATCCGTTACAGCTGAGCGTAAAATAGTCAGTTCATCCCCAAACTTAGCTTCTTGTAGATAAGTAATCCGGAAGCGTGTGAACTCTGCATTATCCCATTCCGCTAAACTGAGTGCATCACAACATAAATCTCCGTATCGGGCATTATTCAGATGTCCGTTGCTATCCAGCCCACTATATCTTACCTGATACCGATAAGCTTCTTCCATAGTAATATCAGTAGGGATCGTTACCTTAACAGGCATATCCCCTACTGAATCGCCATTATAGTGCTTAACCTGAACTGGAAGAGCGTTCGGTCTGAGTATCTTTCTCTTCTCAATATCTACTAAAGCCCATATAGAACGCGCTGTGGCAATCTCTATATGATCTGCATCGAAAATACGATAATCCCGTTGCCATAAAGCCCCTTTAGTACCTTTACTCCAGGTATGTACGCTAAGCACATCATTTGGGCGAGGAATACGCTTAAAATCAAGATCTAACGTAATCATCATCCAGCCCATTCCTGCACTCAGAATTTCTTCCACACTTATCCCCAAATTACCCACTGCGAAGTCTGCCGCACATTGCATGATATCCAGAATAAAGGATAACTTACCCTGTGAACGATAATCCGTGTCGCTCGCATGTACAGAAAAATCTTCTATCCACACAAGATTACTACTGTTGTCCATTGTTTATCCTCCTGCCATGCAAAATATCCTTGCATTTACTTGAAGTATCCACATATACCACTGCTCTATCCACATAAATTGGGGACTACTTTCATTTTTGAATATATTTTATTATTTCATCCACATGTTAGTAACTTTTATTTTTTCGTTATTTCCCCATGACTTATCCACATTATTTAAATTAAGCGATAAAGGGAACAAAAAAGCCATTGTTGATAAATCAACAATGGCTTCGTGTGCTTGGCAACGTCCTACTCTCCCAGGACCCTTCGGTCCAAGTACCATCGGCGCTGGAGGGCTTAACGGTCGTGT
>NZ_VTZR01000026.1:0-2940 GCF_008370385.1 Paenibacillus sp. B2(2019) | reverse complement strand
AAGGTTAAGCTAATAAGAGCACACGGAGGATGCCTAGGCGCCAGGAGCCGACGAAGGACGTGGCGAACAACGAAACTGCCTCGGGGAGCTGTAAGCAAGCTTTGATCCGGGGGTGTCCGAATGGGGAAACCCAGCTGTGGTAATTCGCAGTTACTCATCTCTGAACACATAGGAGATGTAGAGGCAGACCAGGGGAACTGAAACATCTAAGTACCCTGAGGAAGAGAAAACAATAGTGATTCCGTCAGTAGCGGCGAGCGAACGCGGAACAGCCTAAACCTAAGAGCTTGCTCTTAGGGGTTGTGGGACGTCTCACATGGAGTTACAAAGGAATATGGTAGGCGAAGAGGTCTGGAAAGGCCCGCGATAGAGGTAAAAGCCCTGTAGCCTAAACTGTGTTCTCTCCGAGACGGATCCCGAGTAGTGCGGGGCACGTGAAACCCCGTATGAATCCAGCAGGACCATCTGCTAAGGCTAAATACTACCTGGCGACCGATAGTGAAACAGTACCGTGAGGGAAAGGTGAAAAGCACCCCGGAAGGGGAGTGAAATAGAACCTGAAACCGTGTGCTTACAAAAAGTCAGAGCCCTATTAATGGGTGATGGCGTGCCTTTTGTAGAATGAACCGGCGAGTTACGTTTAACATGCAAGGTTAAGTCGAGAAGACGGAGCCGCAGCGAAAGCGAGTCTGAATAGGGCGATTTAGTATGTGGACGTAGACCCGAAACCGTGTGATCTACCCCTGTCCAGGGTGAAGGTGCGGTAACACGCACTGGAGGCCCGAACCCACGCATGTTGAAAAATGCGGGGATGAGGTGGGGGTAGCGGAGAAATTCCAATCGAACTCGGAGATAGCTGGTTCTCCCCGAAATAGCTTTAGGGCTAGCCTCGGTATAAGAGTAGTGGAGGTAGAGCACTGATTGGGTGCGGGGTCCGCAAGGATTACCAAGCTCAGTCAAACTCCGAATGCCATATACTTATTGCCGGGAGTCAGACAGTGAGTGCTAAGATCCATTGTCAAAAGGGAAACAGCCCAGACCATCAGCTAAGGTCCCCAAGTGTGTGTTAAGTGGGAAAGGATGTGGAGTTGCACAGACAACCAGGATGTTGGCTTAGAAGCAGCCACCATTGAAAGAGTGCGTAATAGCTCACTGGTCGAGTGACTCTGCGCCGAAAATGTAACGGGGCTAAACACACCACCGAAGCTATGGCTAGATACGTATGTATCTGGGGTAGGGGAGCGTTGTATGTGGGTTGAAGGTGTACCGTAAGGAGCGCTGGACAGCATACAAGTGAGAATGCCGGTATGAGTAACGAAAAGATCAGTGAGAATCTGATCCGCCGAAAGCCCAAGGTTTCCTGAGGAAGGCTCGTCCGCTCAGGGTAAGTCGGGACCTAAGGCGAGGCCGAAAGGCGTAGTCGAAGGACAACAGTTTGAAATTACTGTACCACCGTAATCCGCTATGAGCGATGGGGTGACGCAGGAGGGTAGTGACGCGGACTGATGGATATGTCCGTCTAAGCAGTGAGGCTGATGTGTAGGCAAATCCGCACATCGTTAAGGCTGGGCTGTGATGGGGAGCGAAAATTATAGTAGCGAAGGTCATGATCTCACACTGCCAAGAAAAGCCTCTAGCCAGGAGAAGGTGCCCGTACCGCAAACCGACACAGGTAGGCGAGAAGAGAATTCTAAGGCGCGCGGAAGAACTCTCGTTAAGGAACTCGGCAAAATGACCCCGTAACTTCGGGAGAAGGGGTGCCCCGGTAGTGTGAATAGCACGAGGGGGCCGCAGTGAAAAGGCCCAAGCGACTGTTTAGCAAAAACACAGGTCTGTGCGAAGCCGCAAGGCGAAGTATACGGGCTGACGCCTGCCCGGTGCTGGAAGGTTAAGGGGAGTGGTTAGGGGTAACCCGAAGCTATGAACCGAAGCCCCAGTAAACGGCGGCCGTAACTATAACGGTCCTAAGGTAGCGAAATTCCTTGTCAGGTAAATTCTGACCCGCACGAATGGCGTAACGACTTGGGCGCTGTCTCAACGAGAGATCCGGTGAAATTTTAATACCTGTGAAGATGCAGGTTACCCGCGACAAGACGGAAAGACCCCATGGAGCTTTACTGCAGCTTGATATTGAATTTGGGTACGATCTGTACAGGATAGGTGGGAGCCGTAGAAATCGGAGCGCAAGCTTCGGTGGAGGCGCCGTTGGGATACCACCCTGATCGTATCTAGGTTCTAACCTAGTACCCTTACCGGGTACGGGGACCGTGTCAGGCGGGCAGTTTGACTGGGGCGGTCGCCTCCTAAAGAGTAACGGAGGCGTTCCAAGGTTCCCTCAGAATGGTTGGAAATCATTCGAAGAGTGCAAAGGCATAAGGGAGCTTGACTGCGAGACCTACAAGTCGAGCAGGGACGAAAGTCGGACTTAGTGATCCGGTGGTACCGCATGGAAGGGCCATCGCTCAACGGATAAAAGCTACCCTGGGGATAACAGGCTTATCTCCCCCAAGAGTCCACATCGACGGGGAGGTTTGGCACCTCGATGTCGGCTCATCGCATCCTGGGGCTGAAGTAGGTCCCAAGGGTTGGGCTGTTCGCCCATTAAAGCGGTACGCGAGCTGGGTTCAGAACGTCGTGAGACAGTTCGGTCCCTATCTGTCGTGGGCGCAGGAAATTTGAGAGGAGCTGTCCTTAGTACGAGAGGACCGGGATGGACGTACCGCTGGTGCACCAGTTGTTTCGCCAGAAGCATGGCTGGGTAGCTACGTACGGACGGGATAAGCGCTGAAAGCATCTAAGCGTGAAGCCCCCCTCAAGATGAGATTTCCCAATTAGTAAGACCCCTTGAAGACGACGAGGTAGATAGGTTGGAGGTGGAAGTGCAGTAATGCATGGAGCTGACCAATACTAATCGGTCGAGGGCTTATCCTATACTTAAAA
>NZ_VTZR01000025.1:0-594323 GCF_008370385.1 Paenibacillus sp. B2(2019) | reverse complement strand
GGACTCGGCATATTTAATCCAGATAAAAACCCAACGCAAAGAATAGGATTGCAGCCAGATATTCGTCTTGATCCTACTATTGAAGGGATTATGGAAGGCAGAGACGAGTATATTGAGAGAGCTGTTGAATTAATTAAAGGTGGTTATTAATTATAAAATATTTGGAATATAAATGAACATCTACTCACTTCGGGGGTGATTTTTTTAGGGAGGAATGAGATGAAGACTAGACGGGTCATATTAATCAGCTTAATTGTTGTAGTTTGTCGAAGGACAAGAACATAGTCTCATGAAAAACCCGCACCCAGCTTCATTTCACAGCTAATGTGTTTAAACATCGTTATGGTTTGAAGTTAATAAAAGCCAGCTTGAATATGGGTCAAATATATCAACTGATTGCGAATGTCACATCTGAGATGCCAATGGTTTATGTACGAATGATTCAAAAAAATGGATAAAACTATGGGTTGCTCTTTTAAGATAGGTTAAAAAGGGTACACTTATCACCATGAATATCTTGATGAGTCAACAGTTCCATATGATATCCAGAACGTGCTAATGAGGCAAAGTTTGGACGTCCGCACTGCGGCTACGTAACTATAATAAATGAAGCTGGAGATTAGCTATGAGAAACGAAAAAATTATATCGACTTATATCGTCAGGAGAAAAGAAGCGCCGTTGGTCCAGCACTAATTCAAGGCCCATTGGTCGATACTATCAAGGTCGATATTTATTGGAAGTGGATGGACCTATATGTAATTCCTGCTTCTGTCCGTAAAGAGATCTATGGCGCAGGAAGATTCAAGTGTTTAATAGCGATTTTGAAAAACATAGTACTATTGCCATAGTGCATACAATTTTCTAGAACTTATCGAATCTGATATTAAAAAGCAGGATATAAATACTATCAGTTAACAACTCCTGTTGGATTTATTTTAAGAATGGATTTAAACCTCTGACAATGCAATTGTTCTTGCCAAGAGAGCATACCTATTTCCACCTCATTGTATGGCTAAATTCATACGTGCAAAATAACTGGGTATGGGAGAAACCTATAAACAGTGAAATCTACTGCACATGAGATGGCGAATCATGTGCTTAATCCCCAAAAGTTACATGAGCAGCAAGTGTATTTCCTTGAATTTTAGTACAGTGCAAAGAAGACGCTGTCATCGCGGTAAACAAGTAAAGCCTTTGGCACCCATAATTGATAACGCTCTAAGAACGGGGCCTATGGATCCTTACGAGCTGACAAGAAGTATACACTTTTTCGGCACGAAGGTCAGCACGAAGGCAGTCCCCATTCAATCCGTCAAAGAAAAACAGCGAATGAAATCCATTTTACGCATAGTGATGATTTGTAGTTCGCTCCATGTTGCTTGCTTGAGGTAGCAAACCCTTAGGAGTACAAATCTAGAACGAACTGGTTACGAGACTCTATGACATAGGCTCGCCACTGCAAGACTTCATCAATGAACTCCAACGATTTAGCTGATGCAATATCCACCTTTTCATTGAAACAAGAGATAGACGGCTGCGAGGCGAGCCGTTCTTTTGCAAGTAATGTAGTCAACAATGGTTCGTGAGACAACTCATCCGCAAGATCACCGGTGTGGTATCCGCACAAATGCTGATAGACATTCTGGAGCACAACATTTAGATTGGAATGATCCCGATGATGAACGGGATCATGGGCTACAAGCAATTACTTTACGGTCTGAGCCAGACCCAGTTTATGATCGAATTCTTTATATAAAAGCAGGCCGGCAACCGAGGTCAGATTGCCGCCTTCGAAATTCACTTTAATTCGAGGGCTGAAGTTCATGCCGTACTTTTGTAAACTTGTCATAGAAGAGTCTCTTTTGTAGTTTTGGTGTGTTTCGTCACCATCAACACTACCGAGGTAAGGGCTCTTTTTTCCATGTTTACTTTACACCTTTTAAGTGAAGCTTCGTATTGCTGTAATCCCTTGATGCTTCTGATCTGACAGCATTCTCAATGAAGTCTTAAGAATATTTCTGAATAAAAAATTTTT
Organism: Paenibacillus sp. B2(2019); assembly: GCF_008370385.1. Classification (NCBI taxonomy): domain Bacteria; kingdom Bacillati; phylum Bacillota; class Bacilli; order Caryophanales; family Paenibacillaceae; genus Paenibacillus; species Paenibacillus sp. B2(2019). Next base: position 592,287 of record NZ_VTZR01000025.1, on the reverse strand, counting down.
TTGACAAAATGACACAATTAAAGCTATTATGGATATATTAAGTCCTTCATTGGGAGTGATTCAAAATTTATAAAATTTTATAAGCTACAATATGCTCTTCACAACATGCTTTTTCTTATAATGGACACATCTAACAAGCTTGCTGGTGTACAGGATTTAGTAGAAAATCAAAACTTTATCCGACTTACCTGTCCAAAATCTTAACTAAATTGGCTAAGGAAGGAATGATTAATCTTTTTCAGATGTCAACAGCTATTCGCATAGTCAAAATTGGGAAGATATTTCATTCTTGTACATCATACTGCTATTGAAGGTAAATCATCTTTATTTGATTGCTGTTAGTCTTTTTCAGAATGTTTTATAAAAACTGTGTATTTATAATCCACTCATATTTTTCAATAAATCGCAGACATAAAGGATCTTTTAATTCCTTCGTAGATAGTTTCAAATTAGTAATATGGAAAATACCAATATTAATTGGGCTAAATGTTTTTATCAATTTTAAAATTAAGGAGAGAAATTTGTGCAAATCATACTTTACTTAATTATGGGGATAATTTTAGGAATGTTTTTCCCTATTCAGGCATCTATAAGTGCTCGTTTAAGCTCTTATTCAAAAACGCCTTTAACAGCTTCCTTTATCGCATTTTGTTTAGGAACAGTGATATTACTCATTATTAATTTAATAGTAGATCCTAGAGGAATCAGCGTTGGGATTGATTTTTCATATCCATTGTATGTTTTTATAGGTGGAGCAATAACTGGTGTTGGCTTTCATTTGGCTAATATCATTCTTTTTTCAAAACTTGGTGCTTCAGTTACTACAATAGTAACTGTAACAGGGCAAATGTTTTTAGGAATTCTAATCGATCACTTTGGGTGGTTTGGTGTGCCAACTAATCCTATTAGTATTACTAGGACAATCGGGACTCTCATTATGATTTTAGCGATTTCATTTGTTCAAACAAAAAAGAAAAGAGATTTAACTACATCCATAGAAGAAGAAAAAAAAGATAGAAAAATTACTTGGATTATTTTGGGCGTTTTAGCTGGATTTTTACCTCCATTGCAAACTGCTATTAATGGAAATCTTCGCGTTGCAACAGGTTCACTTTTAGGAGCTACTTTCATTTCTTTTTTCGTTGGTGCCATTATCTTGCTTATTTTAATATTGATTACTCAACGTCGCTTAGAGATTCCTTTATATGACACTCAAAAAAATCGTATTCCTATTTGGGTATATATGGCAGGTATATTTGGCATATTCATTTTAACTGGTAACATTGTCTTATTACCTATACTTGGATCGGTTCTAACTACTATGATTTTTCTATTGGGACAAATGATTATGGCATTAACAATCGATCAGTTTGGATTGTTTAATTTACAAAAAAGGAAAATTGATATTAGAAGAATTGCTGCTTTAGTATTTACTATTATTGGAATAATGTTTGTTAAGTTCTTGTGATTTTCTATGTAAGCTAGGCGCATATTCAATATAGTTCCATAACTACAAAAAATAAAATACAGGCAATCATAAAGCATAACCGAACCGCAAATCAATCGGATATCAGTTCTCAAAAGCGGCGGGTAGAGGATGTATTACCGCTGACGAAATTGACCAAGTGTTAAAAACGAACTTGGACACGGACGTTGTTCTTTGTACTGATTCGGCTTTCAATTACAAGCTGTATGCGAAGAAAAAAGCCATTCGCCACAAGTTTCTGAACGGGAACAAGGGCGAACGAGTCAAGAAAGGCATCTATGATATCCAGCATGTCAACGCTTATCATCAGTGGTTAAAGACATGGATTCAACGGTTCAATGGAGTTGCTATTCGTTACATCGATAATTAGCTGTTCTAGTTCCGCTTCATTGAGTTACACAAACATATGAACAGGAACGCAGTGAAAAGCTCTAATCGTGCTTGAGTCATGCAGGAAATCCATATTCTCCCTCCCCTGTGTGATCATTTAAGATGGCTTGAAAACTGCAATAACCAGCAGTATTGTTTATTTAGTCAAACTATACATATGAGTATTTGACTTTAAGAGAACATTACATTTTAGACAAGAGGAGGTTGTAGTTGGTGAGTGACTTGAATAACGAAAAAATACCGAAGGAAACGATCCAAGCATTTAAAATTGTAGAGGAGTTGCTTGGCAGTGCAGTAGTCGGGGTATATCTATTTGGTTCTGCAGTAACAAGTGGCTTACGCATTAATAGTGATGTAGATGTCCTAGTGGTTGTAAATCAAAGTTTGACTAAAGTAATTCGTAGAAAACTAACAGATAGATTTATGCATATATCCGGAAAGATAGGAAATTCAGATTCTGTGCGACCACTTGAAGTCACGGTAATAAACCATGGAGATGTTGTCCCCTGGCGATTTCCGCCAAAAAATGAATATATCTATGGTGAGTGGCTCAGGGATGAGTTTGAGAATGGACAAATCCAGGAACCATCATATGACCCTGATTTGGCTATTGTTTTAGCGCAAGTGAGAAAGAATAGTGTTTCTCTTTTTGGTCCTGATGCTTCTGATATACTTGAACCCGTGCCGATGACACATATTAAAAGGGCGATTATGGAATCCTTGCCAGGATTAATTGAGGGCATCAAGGGCGACGAACGAAACGTAATTTTAACCCTTGCACGAATGTGGCTGACAGTGGCTGTTGGCGAAATCTCATCAAAAGATATAGCTGCAGAATGGGCTATACCTCAGTTGCCTAAAGTGCATGCGACTTTACTCAACTTAGCAAGAAAAGCCTATCGCGGAGAGAATGTTGATAATTGGGAAGGACTGGACAGTGAGGTAATAGCACTCGTTAATCATATGAAAAACTCTATAGAGTCTTATCTTAGTATCTGAACATGCTTTGAAAGACTTAAAAATTTGTGAAAATAAGAAGTGATTGTGAAGGGACCTTTGCTACAATGGAGGGATGGCAAAAATTGTAGATCACGATCAAAGAAGATTACGAATAGCCGAGGCTACTTTGCGTGTCATCAGACAGCAAGGCATGAATGGGGCGACCGTTAGAAATATTGCCCAGGAGTCGGATTTTTTGCTTGGTGCTATGCGTCATTATTTCTCGACTCAGGATGACCTGATTGACTTTTCCATGAGGTTGGTAAAAGAGCGAGCGACTGTCCGTTAATAACCTATCGACTTAGACATATCTTTATTTCAAAAGGCGCTTCGAATATTATTGGAGCTATTGCCTACAGATGACAACAAGCTGGCAGAAATGGAGGTGTGGTTCGCATTCACCGCTCACTATAGAAGAAGCGGCACTGCATTTGACGCGCAGCACGATGGCTTGCTGGATCTTGTAGAGCGTATGCTGCGCAGTTTGAAAGAGTCAGGAGTGCTGCGGCCTGAACTTGACTGTACACTGGAGATAGAACGATCATACGCTTTTATTATTGATGGTATAGAGCGCGGATAAATTATTAACAAATCGAAAATTTGGTTACCTATCATATGAAATCTGTCTGTACGAAAAAAGCCTATGCCGCGTATTAAGGGTGAGATAAAATGAAAATGGGAAGGAGATACGTAGATCCAAGAAAGGTGAGTTGGATTGAAGATAGTAATAGAAAGGGCTAATGTGTCCAATGCAGAGAAATTTTTGCTCTACAGATATTTGATGGAGGTTAATATATATGGGATTAGAGGCTAATCTATATTCGTTGAAATACGACATGCTTGATAACTGTGTTGATTTATTCATGGGAACTTTCTCAAAAGAACCTTGGAATGATGTTTATGAGTCAAGAAAACAAGTTGTGGATTTTTTTGAGAATCATATGAAAAACAATTATTTCATTGGTTACGTTCTAAAAATAGACGATGAACTTGTTGGATTGAGCCTAGGCGCAAAAAAGCCATGTCTAAAAGGAATGGAATATTTCATTGATCAATTTTGTGTAAGTGAAAAATTCCAGGGACAAGGAGCAGGCAGCAAGTTTCTAGAGCTTATAGAATCTGACATTAAAAAGCAGGATATAAATACTATCGTGTTAACAACTTCCAAGGGATTCCCATCAGAAAAATTTTATATTAAAAATGGATTCCAAAAATCCGACAATGCAATTCTTCTTGCCAAGTGAGCATGTCTATTCTATTAGCTTCCTCTGCTTGGCTAAAGCGGCAGGTTTGGTGCTGTTTGGAAAGTGGGAAGTGATTTCTCCCGATTCCACTAATTGAGGGTCCTACGCAAAGAGGAATACAAAATATATGATTAAATAATAATACAAGGGTGGATAAAAATGACATTTGAGGAACTGTACATTAATGCAAAAAAAGTTATAAATTCACGGCAACTTTCAGAATATGCAAGTGCTGGAGGGGTGGGAGCAGCAATTCTTTCCGCGGAGAGAATGTTGATAATTGGGAAGGACTGGACAGCGAAGTAATAGCACTCGTTAATCATATGAAAAACTCTATAGAGTCTTATTTCAGTACCTGAACATACTTAGAAATACTTAAAAACATACGAAAAGTCAGTCCCATATAAAAATTCTGTGAATGGTAACGCACAGAAATATGCTTGAATTGTATTGTAGGGTGAAAAGAACATATATTGTTTTCCGTAAAGAAGGACGTTTCTTTGTTGATTTAGCGAAATGGATTGAGAAAAATAACTATCTGATCAAAGAAAACGAACCTGGTAGGGAAATATATTTACCGTTATCTACAAAACAAGATGCACAATTAATGGAAATACAAATTCCAATAATAAATACATAACGAATGGAGGAGTGGCTTGAATTGAAAAATAACCTAATCATCTATAGGATTAAAAGGTCTCTATTTAGCGGTTATGCATACAGCTATTACGCTGGCTCCTATTATGACCCGATTGGCTGCAAACGAGATTATTGATAATGTGCAGATGAAAGAATTAGAAAGCATTTCTCCAGATTTTAATTGGATTTTCTCGTATCGTTTCCCGCGATTTGAACTCTTAAGTTAGCGGGTGGAAAATTCGATTATAATTAAACATTCTCTACTTGATTCTTAAATATTTTGATACTTTTAGAGCAATTACAAATGTCTAAGGAAGTGAACATAATGACAAATCAACAAAGTCGAGTAAACAATATCCCTTTATTTTCACAAACGATAACCGACTATTGGCGGGAGAAATTTTTGAACGGAGACGTCCTCTATAGCGATGAAGTCTTTACTGTCGCCATCAACCCAGACCTTGACGAAGACAGTCGGGTCATGGTGTTGGAAACCATCGACGGTCGGATTATGGCGGTCCTGACGCCTGCGATGGCCGATAAGGTTGGTCTTTATCAACAACAAGACCTGTCTGAGGAGATCTTTCGCCGGAAATTAAAAGAAGCAGGAGTCACTCTGCATGGCGCAGATTATGTTTATTATTTCTCAGAAGCGGATAAGAACGTATTGCTGCAGGGAAATTTGGAAGGTGACTTGCGCCGGCTAACAGAGCAAGATGATGTGGTTTTCTCCGAGTTCGAGTCCTCCGCTTCGGAACAAGACTTGGATGATGCTTTTGTGGAAATGGATCACTGGGCCGTGTTCGGCTCTTTTGAGCAGAACCGCCTAGTCTGTGCTGCCAGCATGTATCCCTGGGAGGACGATACGCAAATTGCGGATCTTGGCGTACTGACGCTGACGCCATTTAGAGGAAAAGGTTATGCCCGCAAAGTGGTGCGTTCCATTTGTAAGTATGCCTATGACCAAGGTTACGAACCTCAGTACCGATGTCAGCTCGATAACCATGCATCTACGTTGCTGGCTAAAGCGGCGGGTTTGACGCTGTTTGGAAAGTGGGACGTGATTTCTCCCGACTCCACTGACTGAGAGTCCGATGGAGATCACCGCAGCATCAAATCCAACTGACATAGGTAACGGTAAAGATGATTTTGTTAAAAAATAGAAAATAAACGTTCAAATGATATTGGATGATTCACTAGAATAAAGGAGGACACATATTTAACTTGATATGTGTTCTCTTTATTTTGAATTTCTATAAAGGAAGCAGTCAAGCGAAAGCGCTAGGCAGACCACCGCAAAGAGATCACTCGACGGATAACCGCCGTACTGGGCGTAGAGCAGACCAGCGAGCCACGCACCTAACGCATGAGGGCCGTTCATCGTCGAATTGGCTAGGCCAGAAATCGTCCCACGTATGGAGACGTTCAGGAAGGTGAGCGCACCCATGACAAGCGGGAATATAATGCCGAGCACAGCGCTGATGATCAGATAGACGATGGTTACGGCAGTGAGGTTCGGTAGATTAGGCATCAATATGTACAACGCTATGAGCTGCACCATCCCACTACTATTGTCCGCAACATCCCTATCTTACGTGTGACGTAATCATTGACCGCGCTTCCCAGCATGCTTCTGAAGCTGAGGGAAATCTCGAACCGATCGAACAACCACTTGCCAGTGAAGGCAAATGTAATACCGGTGCCCAATTGACGCAGAAAATAGGTAAGAAAGCCGGTGCTGAGAAGGCGATCCCCATCGCTTTCTAGATGCTGGATGCAGGCACGACGACATACGGATTGGAAACCCATACCTATGGAGCTGTGAAGGCTGCGCTGACGTCGGCGAGGAAGCGAAATAGGCAAATCGCCCAGAAGCTATCTGCAAAGACACATAAAATCGATGATATAGAAAAACAAAAATCTTGCAAATTTATAGTTTTTAGATGAAGTATTATGAATTTGATTCAATTAATGAGTGAATATAGATTTCAATCATTTTAATATTTTCTTTCCATAATGAAACAAGCCATTCTTTGTCTGCCTTAGAGATTAAAAATGTTGTGAATCCATTTATAAGAATTATTATTAAATCATTTACTAACTCCAAGTCATTCGCGTCTAGCGTATCACCATAAAAATCACCCACCAAGATCTCAAAGAAATCAAACGGTGTTTTTTCGCTGTCTTTACCAAAGATAATCTCTTCAAACTCCGTATCATATGAAGACTTCAATACAAATTGCATTTGAACATTAATTAAATTTAAGTAGTCTTTATTTTTTTCTTCAATGAAGAAGAGAAAGTATTTGAGCATAATATCCGCAAAAGAATCCGTTTCCTTCGCTTCCTGATAAATTTGTTCCAGCGCTTCACTCATTAGCACATCAGCAAAAATAAAAGCTTCTTGTTGAATTGTTTCCATAGAACCAAAGTGATGAAACACGCTTGCTTTACTAACATTTGCCTTCTTTGCTATGCTGTTAGCGCTTAATGCTTCTAAACCATTTTCTGCTATTAAAGCGATTGTAGCGTTTAATAAAACTTCTTTTGTTTTGTTCCCCTTTTTTTCTCTACCATCTATCATTACCGTTCCTCCTAGAATAGTGGGCTCATTTTCTTCAGTTATTATAGCATAAAACATAAAAATTGACCGATCGGTTAGTTTTTAGTAAGATTAAACTGACCGTTCGGTTAGATATTATTTGTGTACTACCTTTTTTAAGTTGTATGAAACTTTTGATAAAGAGAAAGGAGTGGAGCAAAAGAAAAAGGGGAAGTTACTTTTTTTTCGCGATCGTACTCTCGCATTGTTGACGTTGTTTATAAGCTTTACACAGCTTTAAAACCTAGTCGTTATATTACATGCGTTCAAACCGAAGCCTACTCGGAGAGAAGTTACATATTTGGCTCACAATGGGACAATTTGTTGCACTCTATTGAGCGTTATTTCTTGGACCATAATAATTATCTTGGTACATCAGACGCTTCTCTTGAAGTCAATAATAAATAGATATAGGAGATATTATCATGAAAAAGAGACTTTCTTGGGTGTTATTAGCTACACTTGCGTTGACTATGCCATCCGGAGCAATGGCTTCCAGCGTCGCCCCTGTTGTTGGGGATAACCAAGGATTGGGGAAAACCGCTGCCGAGAAGGCTGCGTTGCTAATCGAATCTACCCATACGAGTAGCGTTCAGTATGCGCTGATTGATAATGGGAATATCACTGTGTCTGGCCAGACGGGCAAGAACGATAAAACGCTGACCAAGGATACATTATACGGTATTGGCTCGGTCAGCAAAGTAATTGGGGCTGCGGCCGTCATGAAATTGGTAGACGAAGGGAAAATCGATCTGGATACTCCCGTCGTTCAATATATAACCGATTTCAAGATGAAGGACGAACGGTATAAGCGCATTACTCCGCGCATGCTGCTGAACCACTCCTCCGGTCTGCGCGGTACTGGATCTACGGGCGACTCCTTGTTCGAGGATAATGACACCTATGCCCATGATACCTTACTGCAAACCTTGTTCGACCAGACCTTGAAGGCGGACCCTGGAGCATTCTCGGTGTATTGCAATAGCGGTTTTACGCTTGCCGAGATTCTCGTTGAAAGAGTCAGCGGCATGAGCTTTACCGAATTTTTACATCAATATTTCACAGAACCATTGCAAATGAATCATACGAAGACACCGCAGGACAAATCGAAAGGCAGCACGCTTGCTGGGTTCCATGTCCCGGATTACCAAGCACAGCTTCCAGATATTTTTGTTAATGTGATCGCCGAAGGAGGGGTTAATTCTACGGCAGAAGATATGGTGCGATTCTCGCAAATATTTATGGGACAGGCAAACAACATCCTTTCTGACAAGTCGGTACGGGCGATGGAACAGGAAGAATACAAGAAGGGCATCTGGCCGGAAGATACGGATGATAGTAACAATTACGGTCTCGGTTGGGACAGTGTGAAGCTATACCCGTTCAATGATTACGGAATAAAGGGCTTGGCCAAAGGCGGGGACATCTCTGAGTATTCTGCTTCTCTCGTCGTGCTTCCAGAGAAAAAGATGGCAGCTGCTGTGTTAACATCCGGCGGTAGCAGTAGCACGAATCAATTGCTGGCAAGCGAAATACTGCTGCTGGCGCTCAAGGATAAGGGCGAAATCAAGAACGTCATGCCGGATAAATCATTCGGCAAGCCGGTTAAGGCCAAGATGCCCAATGATGTAGTGAAGCAAGCAGGCTATTATGCCAGCAGTGAAACGCAGTTCCGGATAGAGATCACCAAGGACGGGGAACTGTCCATGGCAAACAATCCGGAGACGAAGTATATATATACTTTGGATGGAAGCTTTATCAACGAGAACGGAAACTCCAAGATCAGCTTCGTCACCGAGAAGAGCGGACGCACGTATTTGTGGAAGAGAGCCTATGAGACGTTGCCGGGATTGGGGCAGCTAGCAACGTCAGAGTATGCAGCTGAGAAGCTGGAAGACAACGTGCTGCCGAAGGAGACCACAGAAGCTTGGGCAAAACGGGAAGGTGCTAAGTTCTATGTCGTTAACCAAAAATTCAGCTCCGAAGAGTATTTCTTTGGGCAGCCGGCAATCGAAATTAGCCTCGCCGACGGTCTGCCGGGTTATTGGGTGGATAGAAAAATCACAGGTCCAAATACGGCGACGAGTCAGATCCAAATCCCAGGAATAGCAGGCCGGGATACGACGGAAGTCCGGTTCTACACGAAAGACGGCATCGAATATTTGAACGTAAACGGGTTCTCACTTGTGAGCGAGGCGAACGTAAAACCGATCTATGCAGGAAATCAGTCCAAGGCCACGGTGTCAGCGAACGGGGATGCTAAATGGTATACTATCCCGGCAGCGGCGGCAGGTAAAACGATGACGGTCAAGCTGCCAATGAAAGGTGCTTTCGCGGTATATGACGAGCACGGATTAAGCGTTAACTATAGCCTTGTCAGCGGCAACAACAAAGTGACCCTGCCCAAGAACGGAACGATCGTATTTGCCGGCGCGCCGGACTTGGAATTTAAAATAACAATGAAATAAGCTTATTATATAAAGCCTCAAGGGGCAAAATACTTGAGGCTTCCTTATATTTGTGCTCATCCCAAAATTTACGATGATCCTCCTCTTGTTTATATAGGTGTGCGACATCCACCGCAAGCTAGCACTTTAGCGCAGAATTCCACAGGGGATGGGTCAGTCAAGTGGATTTGTCGCAGCGACCATTTACATTAAAAGTGCAAGGTCAAAAAGACCTAATGACGGAATGTTTAATTATTTCCACGGAAGCTTCTGCAAAATCACCCGACATTCCACATGAAAAGGCAAACATCGGCCGTGGAGTCAGTACATGCCCAACTTGTGACGGATTTTTCCTCCGCAGCAAGAAGATTATTGTGGTGGGCGGGGAGATTCAGGCATGGAAGAGGTACACTTCCTGAACCGTTTTGCCAGCGTTGAGGGCATGTTCGCTTGCGGCGATGTACAAGATCGTCATTATCGTCAAGCCTTACAGCAGCAGGCAGCAGATATATGCTGCCCTGGATTGTAAGAAGCATAATTCAGAGGTGATAGTACTGCTCAAAGGCATTGATTATTATCCACTTTTTTCCGTATTTCCTTGCTTACTTGATAATACAATCCTGCTAGGCGCAGGATTAAAAAGCTTAGTTGTTCTTCGCGAGAAACCGGAACCTCCCAGGGATTTTTCGGGGTATACGAAATCGACTTTGAGAAAATACGTAATGATAACGACATCAAAATGGTTAGTTATAAATTAATTATTATTATTATTCAACAAATTTATTTAAAAAATAGAAGAGGTATGGTGCTCTATGAGATTTACTATAGGCAAGAAAATAATAAGCGCTTTCATAAGTATTGCGGTTCTTTTTGGAATCGTAAGCGGTCTATCCCTATTTTATTTAAAAAAGATAGACGATTCCAATTCGGATATAATTAGAAGGGGAGAACAGATCTTGTCTAATTTGAAGGATATGAGAGCTAGCACGCTGCAGCAGATGAGCAGCTTGCTAGATTTTCTTTTAAACCAAAGCAATGACGGATTGGATAGGCTTGACGAATCGAACAAGCAATTGTCGGAATTAATAAACGCTACCTTAAGACTGGTACAACGTGATGTGGACAAAAACCAATTACAGAAACTAAATGAAATCGGTTTACAATTCAAGAAAGGCGCAGATCAAGTTATTTCATTAGAGGGAACAAACATGGAAGCGGTAATAAAATTGGCGTCAAGTGATGTTATTCCGCTCGGGCGTGAAATGGAGAAATTGGCCAATGAGATAGCCGATGGACAACAAAAGCTAGTTGATGAAGATGTCAAAGAGAATGAGTTGATGGTTGATTCCGTCCGAACAACCGTACTGATCATAAGTATAATCATATTTCTAACGGCTCTTACGATAGGTTACTTTATCTCCAGATTAATCTCTAAACCAATCGTTCATATCTCATACGCAGTAAAACGAATTGCTTCAGGTGACCTAACGTTAGAAAAAATGGACGTGAAAAGTAGGGATGAAATCGGCGAGTTAGCGGGTTCTTTTAATCAAATGGTCCAAAACATCCGCAGTTTAATCTTGCAGGTCGGAATGAGTGCTAAATATGTTGCCACATCCTCAGAGGAGTTAACGGCTAGCTCCAAAGGGACCAATCGTGTTACGCAACAAATCTCTTCTACCATTCTAGAAGTTGCTTCCGGAGCAGATAATCAAGTTAAAAGTGTGAATGAAAGCGTGCAGGCCGTTAACGAGATATCGGAAGGAACGCAACAAATTGCTATCAATGCTCAAAGCGTCTCTTATTCTGCATCCCAGGCGGCTGACAATTCGTTAGAAGGAAATCAAGCCATTCAACAAGTAGTGGATCAGATGAACTTTATTCATCAAACCTTTGAAGAAATATCGGGAGTGATAAACCGATTGGGAGAAAGTTCACAGGATATTGGAGAAATCACTGAATCTATTACGAATATCGCTTCGCAAACGAATCTACTGGCACTTAATGCATCAATTGAAGCAGCGAGAGCAGGAGAGCAGGGAAGAGGATTTGCAATAGTGGCAAGCGAAATCCGAAAATTAGCCGAACAGTCGACTCAATCATCACAGCAGATTGCTAAACTAATAGCAAACATTCAACAAGAAACAACTGCCGCTGCGCAATCTATGGAAGTCGGAACAAAAGAAGTGAACAAAGGGATTCACGTTGTAAGTAAGGCTGGAATATCCTTTGAACATATTCAACAATCGGTACATAAAGTTGTCACTCAAATTCAAGAGGTGGCTGCGGCTTCTCAAGAAATGTCTGCTAGTACGGAACAGATCGGTAGCTCAATGAAGTACATTTCCAGAATCGTCGAGGAATCCGCATTGGGGATGCAGCAGGTATCTTCATTTACGGAAGAGCAGATCGCGTCCTCGGAGGAAGTTTTCACCTCCGCTTCCTCTTTGTCTAAAATGGCTGATCAATTACGAGATCAAATCGGTAAGTTTAAGGTCTAGGAAGACGCCGAGCATATTATTGATGGGAGAAGAGGCTATTATTTATGTGCACAGAATTTTTGATATTAGTCCCACAATCCTCACAATAGGCGTTTGTTAAGGGGGTTAACCTGCCCCTTTCTTTAAGGCTGAACTGATCTAACTTCTTGTGGGCGCAATTTTTGAACGGAGAAGACCTCTATAGCGATGAAGTCTTTAGTGTCGCCATCAACTCAGACTTGGACGAAGAAAGGCGAGTCATGTCTAATCCTTGATAGTGTTTTTCTAAAAAAACCAACGCAGTTGAGCCGTTGAATCGGAGAATTTAGTAACTGTATTTGAACCTATGATTTCACCATTGACTTCTGCAAAAGAGCCTGAGCGATGACACTCTCACTCTTTTTTTTGAAAAACTATTTGATCATTTCCCCACCAAGCCTACAAGTCTAAGAATGGTTGCCTTGCAAGAGGGAGTAGTGATCGGAACGATATCCATCAAATGGAAGTCTGAATCAGATATGAATCACATACAAAAACTATCTTTCTGGAAAAACTTCAATAGGTTTGGAAAATGGAATCTACTTAAAATGAAGATTAGGTTACATTTATTTGAATATAACCCGCAGGTTGGAGAATATAATATTTCAGATGTAACTATCCATCCGGACCACCGAGGCGAGAGAGTTGGAAAGCTGCTATTGCAGTGGGCGCAGCACTTTGTGCAAAGCGAGCCAAGCTTGAATATGCTATGCCTGCACGACTCGGGTGAAAATCCTGGGCCAAGCATCAATACGACCAATTGTCATTCCATACTCATATACAGGAAAATAGTTTAGTATGACATTTTATGTTCAATGAAAAGAGTTGGAACTGTATGGTTAAAAGTTTGAAATAAATGAGAAAAGATATCTCCAAGTAATCAAAAGTATGATGAAGCAGTGATGAGCACCGCATAAATAAACACGCAGCCGTTGCTGGCTGCGTGTTTATTTATGCTTTACGTTGGAAATTTATTTTCAGATTGAGCGTTACAGTTGTGAAGGTGTAATTCCCATCGTTCTTCTATCAAGCAGTCCATTCTTCATTTGGTTTCTATTCTGTAAATTTGAAATTGTATTTTATATAATTGTGAAGGGCTGCAGCAAGTATATTTACAATCTTTAAGAAAGTGTCCTTTAACTACAAAATCTAAATGGTTTCGTGGATTTTATGATAAGGTATAAACTTGACACATTAACGATTTCTAGGATATTATAGATACAATAAGTCTTTGAATGGGGTGTTACCGTGAGATTTACAAAAGCAACAAATTATGCTTTGCACACCATGCTCGCGCTACTTGACGCTTCTCCGGTTAAGCCGATAGGTGTTCAGCAGTTAACAGAATTACAAGGTGTTTCACCAACCTATTTATCCAAAATTTTAACAAGGCTCGTTAAAGCAGGGATGATCGAGTCTGTTTCCGGAGTCAACGGAGGATATCGCTTATCTCGCAAAAAAGACGATATCACATTTTTGGATATTATCCACGCTATTGAGGGTACTGCATCCTTATTTGAATGTGATTTTGTCCACGGCGACGAATGCTCGATTCAAGCTGTAATGAAAGAAGCGGAAGAGAAAATGGAAAGCCATCTTAAAAACACGAAGTTGACGGATCTGGTCCAAAAGCATACACAGGTTTAAGGTTGAGCCATTTTATATTGAAAGGAGGAGTGCAGTTTTCTACTTTTATTCAATAATAGATATAACGAGTCTTTTATATCCGAGTAGGGGGAGTTGAGCGTCATGATTTACGAATGCGCCATTATTGGTGGAGGACCGGTCGGGTTGAATGCAGTCCTCATTCTTGGAAGAGCAAGGAAGCGGCTATCATCGACAACAATCGACCCAGAAATGCCATTACACATGCGTCTAACGGCATTATTACGAGAGACGGCGTAACGCCGGTCGAGTTTCGCGGAATTGCTCTTGAGGAGGTTAAAAGTTATCCGTTAGTCGATCATCCTCAAAACGAAGTTGTTTCCGTTGACACTACCCAATTCCGATTTGAGTAGCTTGATTCTACTTGCCTTCGCCTTCAATCGCGAAAACTGATCTTGACAACAGGCGTAAAGGAGATATATCCAGAGATTGAAGGCTTTTATCCGCTTTACGGGAAAAGCTTGTTCAATTGTCCCTATTGCGACGGCTGTGAGCTCCAAGATCAATCGATTGTTGTTGTTTCCGAATTTCCAAACTTATTTCATACGGAAAAACTGCCTTTCAATTGGAGCAAGGATTTGTTTGTCTGTACGAGTGGCATGGCATCTCTGTCAGAAGGGTGAATTTAGAATTTGATAATTTGTAAAAAGTTTCATAAAAAAATTAAGTGCACTCCATTTCCTACTGGTGCAACAAACGGACCAGATTATTGAGAAAGAAAATGAATCGCTTCAATGTTTTCTAAAAATTCTGGTAGGATATAAATACTGTGAACACAGTTGTTTCAGAATTTAACTGACCTAATAATGAAAAGAGCGTGCAAAATTAAATAGAAAGGGGCAAAAACATGATTACAAATCAACAATTAGTAATAAACAATTTTGAAGAAAAATTAAAAGTATTTACTCATGCAGTTAGTGGAGAACTTACAAAGGAAGAAGATTTCGTTATAGCAAATACAGAAATTCCTACTGATACATTCAATATATTATTGCCGAAATCTCCAAATATCAAAAATGCAGTTAAGATTAGACATGGAATCGATAATTTTTCTTATAAAGAATATCCCTTTAGTATTTGGATTGATGCTCAGTATTTAAACGATGATTGGAAAAAACTTGTGCAAGAATATGACCTAAAAGAAACGGAACGTAATGTAATGATGAAACTTGAAAATACTCTTAATGTTGGTCAAAGAATTTCCCATCAGCTTATGATTACTAATGTGAAAAATAATGAAGAACTTTTAAAATATATAGAGGTATTTATGAGCTTATTTGAAGGTACACCAGAAAAAGATGCATTAGAAAGTTATTTTAATAAGTTTTCACAAATAAAATTAGGTTCAGAAGTTCAAATGTTTATTGGATGCATAGACGAAATGGCTGTAACTACTGGTTTATTAATAGAAAGCAAAGATAGTTATGGTATTTATGATGTGATGACAAAAGAAACATTTAGAGGTAAAGGAAATGGTAGTGAAATGTTTCAATTTCTTCTAAATCAAACAAAGGATAAACAAAAACCAGTTGTATTACAGGCTTCAGATGATGGGGAAAATATCTATAAGCGATTTGGATTTATAGATGTCGGAGAAATGGTTGTATTTGAATAAGGGTTTTTCTTATTAAGCTAAAGGGCGCGATTGTTCAGCAATATAGATAGGAAATGATCAATCTTTTTCAAAACACGCTCTTTCTTTTTGTTCGTTTATCAAGGTTATTTGCATTAATTTCAACAAACTTTATTCTAAAACAACAAAAAGAGCACAAAAAGCAGCTTCAATCAAAGGGAATCATGGTCATGGAGCAACCTATTGCAGGCTTTCATTGGCCAAAATGGACAGCTTGAACATGTTCGCTTTGTAGACGGAACTCAAATTCCGAGGGTTGGTGGCTTCGCGACTCCTAAATTTTTGCAAAGCGTTCCGTTCGCAGAGCGATTAGGCTGTGAAATGACGGCGTCGGGCGGAATTAAAACGGACGGAAAGTGGAGGCCGGAAATACCTGGTTTATATATCGCCGGAGATGCTTCGGACATGGCTCCTTCCCAAGTGGTTATTGCTGCAGCGGATGGCAGCAAAACCGCTATGAGCGTAAATTTGGATTTGACGGAGGAAGATTTTACTATTCGTAGGAGTGCCCTACGGGCTAATTACAGATATAAAATACCTTTGATATCTTCGCAATAATTGGCTTGGGGATGTACGTACCAAAGCCTTTCGATTTCAACCTTGTTGTTTAAGGAGGTGATGATATCCCGTCGATTCATCATTGGTAGTAGAAAGTTTGAAAATAATCCGGCTCTCCGAATTCGGATTCAGATCAGTAAGCTGTTGCTTAAATATGTGAAAAAAATTATGAAATGGAGGAAGATACAGATGACTATTTGTCACTCTACGGATACAACCTTTAAAGCTGATTTGAAACATGAAGGCTTAACATTAGTTAATTTTTGGGCACCTTGGTGCGGACCTTGTCGCTCTTTTGCACCTATACTCGAGAGGTTCGATCAGGAGTATAGCAACGTAGTGAGGGTGCTAAAAATTAATGCAGACGAACAACCAAATACTGTCGCTCATTATGGAATTTTGAGCCTTCCAACTACTATTCTTTTTAAAAATGGTGAACCGATCGATAAAATTCTTGGGGCTGTTCATATTGATAAATTAAAACAGTGCATACCAGATAAAAATAATTAAACAACGTAAAACTCCCAACGAAAGCCGCCAGCCCAATCGGCGGCTTTCGTTAAGTTGAGTAGTTAAATTTTAAGAGGAGATAAAATGAATGAAGAAGTTAGATAAAACCTACACAACCTAATTCTTTCATTTTATTGATATTGTTTTTTTCGGGATTGGTAATTAAGTCAAGCTTCTATGGATCACCTCACGAAACGGAAAAAATCGTACGTTAAGGGAAACGCCAGAAAATCTGGTTTGCTGGCGTTTCCCTTTAAGAATTATTAATGGAGTGTAACGGTCTAAACTTACCACGTTCCACCTGATTGTTCTGTTGTCAAGTGTAGTCGACTGTCAGATTTATGTGTTCCCAACCAAGTGGAGAAAGATGTTTTAGTAGATTGTCATCAATCAACTCTCCACGTGCTCTCAATGCCTGTATAGCTCTCTCCAAGTAGAACGTATTCCACAATACGATGGCTGCTACTACCAGATTGAGGCCGGAAGAACGATAGCGCTGATTCTCAAAACTGCAGTCACGCAGTTCCCCCAGACGGTTGTAGAATAAGGCACGAGTCAGAGCCTTGTTGGCTTCTCCCTTGTTCAATCCAACATGTACCCGACGGCGTAGTTCAACGTTTTGCATCCAATCCAGCGTAAACAACGTCGCTCGATACGTCCTAATTCTCGCAGTGCCACAGCCAGCCCGTTCTGACGCGGATAACTACCTAACCTCCTCAGCATAAGAGAGGCAGAAACGGTACCCTGTTTAATCGATGCCGCTAAGCGAAGAACTTCGTTCCACTCTTTTTGAATGTGTTTTACGTTGATGGTACCTCCGATCAAGCTCGTATGAAATAGCGTTAATTCCTTTAAAGGCTAGCATCTGCTTGGCATAAAGTATGCGATGAAGCACAGCAATGACTTCTTGTTCCACGGCTTGATTCTGAATAGTAGCTAAGTCGTATTCTTCAAGCAGTTGCTTCAAATGCAATTTATAGGCTTTATGAGCCTGAGAAGAGCCGACCGAAGAACTTGCTAGAGTGACAAGCATGTGTACTCTTCGCTTTCCATAATGCCGTTTCATTAGTGTTCGCCAACCGTCAATCACATCTTGTGGCTGTATGTTACGAAGCTCAGATGGCGTTGGAAACAGGCGGAGTGTTGCTATGGCCCCGGTGCAATTAAAGTGTTTATATACTTGTCTCATTTCGGGGAAAACAAGATCGACCCAGCGGTGTAACTGGTTTACAGCGCTTACCAAACGCTTGACGACGGCATCACGGTTAGACAAGAAACACGTAGTTCCACGAATTCTTCGGTTGTGGTGCGAATCCATGAGTAGTACCCGTTTTTGATCATATCTGCAATGACTAAGGCATCTTTAACATCACTTTTAGAACGGGTATTATCTCGGTTTTCTTTGTTTTTTTTAACCAGTTGTGGGTTCACTAGCACTGCTTGAAACTTATGGTCGAAAAGCCAGCGTGATAAGGCTAACCAGTAATCTCCGATCAGCTCTATACCGACTATGGCTTCGCTAAGTTGAAAGGATACCAGCAACTTATGGATCCAATGTAAAAGGCAACTGAATCCGTCTTCGTTATTAAAGAAAGACAGGGACTCACCGAACTTTTGACCCTTTGTGTACTTCCATCGTACTGAGGCGCTCGTTTTTTTACAAAGCCGAAAATAATCCACCTACAGGAATTCTAACGGGCAGGATAATGCAGCAACAGCTGAGATATAAACTGTAGTTGATCTTAGGGGGTATTATGGATAACGATTCTCAAAAAGCTCTTAGTAAATCGAAAGAAATCTTTCATGGTTTAGTAAAAACCATCGGTGTACCTTGGGAACATAGTGCATGGTCACAGTGCTATAAAATATCGCTAAATAATAACTTGACTTATTTCCTTAAAGGTACTCCTCGGCAAAGGAAAGAAGCGTCGGTAACAAAACATCTTCATTTACTTTTACCTAACATTGTACCTGAAGTTATCAATGATGATTTGATCCCGGAATCTACATGGCGATGGTTTTTAGTTACAAACGCTGGAACATGTTGCTATGAAGGAATTGAGTTGAAGTGTGCTTTAAAGGCAGCGCTCAATTTGGGAAAACTGCAGAGAATTACGTTTATTGAAGGTTCTTTCATTTCAAAACTTTTGCCACAGTGTGAGGCCCAACGTTTACAAGAAGCAGTGGATAATGTAGGCAGGTGGGCCCAAAAGTTTTCTAATGCTGAAGAATCCGAAATAATTCAACGTCTTTTATCCATAAGTTCTGACTATTATGATGATCATGAGAAAAATCTGAATAGTATTCCTTCTACGTGCGTTCATAAGGATTTTTGGTCAGGAAATATAGCAGTAAAAGATGAAAATGTTATGATAATTGATTGGGGAGATGCATTATGGGGAGTAGGTGGCATCTCAATAGTTAATATGATCTTATCTGATGACAGTTTATCAAGCCAATCAAACATCATTTGGGACGAGTATTTCAAAGGACTTAATAGAAAATTCGATAAGGACTACGTAAAAAGCTGTCAAATAGCTTATTTAGTTTCAGAACTTGTAACAGAAAAAGAAGTCGCAGATTTACAACAACAAAAATATGGGCCTGGATTACTTCCATCCGTCAGGCGATTGTACAAAGAGCTAACACAGAACTGTTAATACAAGTCAACACATTTTATTCCACTAACGGGTTCGTTAGTTCAACGAGTTCTAGCTACCCGATTACTAAAATCGGATTTCTTTGTAGAATAAAGAGTCCGGTTTTTCTTGAAATAAATTGCTTAGCGTACGATTTTTTCCATCTCGTGAGGTGACCCCTTCTAAAATACAATCACCTTAACCCCCGTACTTTAAAGGGAGTTTTCAGTATCAGAATGGCAAGCAGTATGGGTGAGTAGTTTATTTACGTTATGTTTCGCTGTTGGATGCTTACGTTTTGGACCATTATCTGATCGTTTTGGCCGAAAAAAAAATCATACTTTGGGGATTAGCTGCGTTAACGATTGTTACTATCTTTCTGTGTACACCAGTGGTGGATAATCTTGTTACAGATCAGGAGAAATCTATAGTAGCATTTTGAATGCACTTTAAACGCTGGTAATTTTTGTTATAAATGGGAATGAAGTGTGGAAGACACATTTAAAATCCCGTTGTCCGCATGCGACAGATCAAGTGGGCATGACCGCTTATTCGTCCTTCAATTATGGAATGGTGGTCAAAATAAACAGTCAAACGGATCTCCGGCGCTATGCGCTGCCGCATCGAGAAAGCCGAGGCTGGAAGGAACTTTACAATAAACGAACCAGTGTGGAACGCTGCAATCCTCGAATGAAGGCCTATTTAACCGCAGACCAGCTTCATGCCTGGGGGATTCAAAAAGTGACGACTCACCAATATTTGAATGCGATTGTGTTACTTGCTTCTGCACTTGTCATCGCGAAGAAACGAGTCTAAAACGGCTTAAAAATTTCAGATTCATCGAAATTCTTCCCGTCTGCTCATTTATCGCTCCGCTCTCACAGCACTGTGATTTCTCTATGCCCTAACCATGACTCTGAATCAAAATATGAATTATGCAAAATGCTCAAATATATAAAGCCCTGAAAATTCGAAAAAGATTTTCAGGGCTTTATATATTTGAATAATTACGTTTTGAGCTAGTTTGAGTTTTTTCTTATAAAGTATTCTCGGCTATCTGTCCGCAATTTTTCAGGTAAAACGTGATTAAGTTCATCATTTAACCATGCAAGGGTCTTATTACGAAGAAACTCACGCATATATTCTTCTGCCTCAAGCATCGTTAAGTTAATCGTACAAGAAGAATTGGCGGAAATACAGGAAGAGCATTTTTTATCTAAATGCATAAGATTATCTTTCAAAATATTTTTACATTGAAAAATAGGTTTTACTCCTTCAACTGCTTCTATTACATCCCAAAAAGAAATTTCTTCGGGGGACTTAGCTAATTTATAACCACCTTTTACACCAGGTGTAGAACTCACAATACCAGCCTTTGATAATTTGCCAAAAACTTTTGAGAGATATGTTTCTGAAAGCCCTTGAAATTCTGAAAGGTCTTTTATTCCAATACTTTCCTCTTCGGGTGCATCTATTAAATAAACAAGGCTATGCAACGCATATTCAACCATAACACTATACTGCATATAGACTCACCTGCTTTCCTTGTAAAAAGGCTATCAAAAAAATCATTATACTCCCTAAATGTTTTTTTGTAAATTAGCAAAACTAACTTTAGAATCTATAGAATTTGACAAAAGCCTATGACACCTTTATATTGTATATTATATCAATCGACGATTTACCTTATCGACGATTGATATAATATGCAATTAAGATTAAGTAAATTAAATTTAAAGGAGAAAACATCCAATGAGCAAACTGCTTGTCATTAATGCACATCCTGAAGTCGATTCCACATCTTCATTTAGTCTAAATGCATTCAATTACTTTATGAAAATATATAAGGAAAAGCATTCTAATGATGAAGTTATTGAACAAATTAACTTGTACAAGGACGTAGTACCAATGATAGATCAAACTGTTTTAAGTGGATGGAGAAAATTAAAAACAGGTCAAGAACTAACAAGTCGAGAACAAGAAGTAACAGAGCGTATGAATGATGTATTAAAACAATTTAAAAGTGCAAACAAGTATGTAATTGTTTATCCAGTGCATAACTTTAATGTGCCATCAAAGTTAAAGGATTATATGGATAATATTATGATTGCAAGGGAAACCTTCAAATATACAGAAACGGGATCAGTTGGTCTTCTTAAAGATGGAAGAAGTATGCTTGTGATACAAGGAAGTGGGGCAATCTATACCAATAATGACTGGTATACCGAAGTTGAATATTCGCATAAATACTTGAAGTCGATGTTCAATTTTTTTGGTATTGAAGATTATCAAATTCTTCGAGTACAAGGTACTGATAAACTGAATAAATATGAAGTATTAAAAAAAGCTTATAAAGAAGTTGAAGAAGCCGCTTCAGAATTAGCAGTGAAATAAGCTAAGGGAAAAGTTTAGCACCAAAAGCCAATCGTAGATAAATCCTATAAGCTCTTGTATAATGAAACTAACTTCAAAAATGAAGGGACTGAACTATGCGCAGATGTCAATATCTTAAACCTGATATTAAAATATAATGGAGGTAAAAGTATTGATTACAGAGTTACACACAGAACGTTTACATTTGAGAAAAATGAAGGTATCGGATTCGTCTAGTTTGTTTAATATTTGGTCTGATCCAGATGTTACTAAATTTATGAATGTTAGTTGTTTTACTGATGAAAATCAAGCAAAAGAGATGATTAATCTTCTTGATGGACTTTCTCGAGACAGTAAGGCTATTCGTTTCTCCATAATTAAAAAAGAGTCCAATGAAATTATAGGTTCTTGTGGTTATAATTCCTTTGATTTTGAAAATGAAAAAGCAGAAATTGGATATGACATTGCTAAATCATTTTGGGGAAGAGGATACGCTTCAGAAGCTATCATTTCTTTGTTAGATCACGCATTCTCATCTTTAAAGCTGAATCGAATCGAAGCAAAGGTTGACCCCGAAAACGTGAATTCTATAAAGCTTTTACAAAAGCTCAACTTTACGTTTGAAGGAACACTTAGACAATATGAAAGAGTAGAAGGAAAGTTTAACGATCTCAATATTTATTCAAAATTAATATCAGATTGATTTGATTTTCTGCCTATTTTGAATTGTAAGAAGCATTCACGAAAACGTACTGTTACAGACAGCCCCGGGAAACCGTATCACAGCGCATTGAGTTAACGGACACGATGATTTAATAAAGAGAGATCTGTTCAAAGAAGCCACTCCAAACAAATGGAGTGGCTTCTTTGAACAGATCTAACGTTATGGTCAAATCATACTTTGCTTAAATATGATACACCAAACCGTATCACAAACAGTGGTAAAGCGCAGGGTGGAGGTTGTCGTAGACGTATGTGAACTTAATCTTTTAGCATTGCTAATTAAGGCAATTGCTATCCGGTCATTTTCAATCTGATTACATTCCTGTACGTGTTAGTAGACGATATCATACTCAATACAATTGGTGTTGTTATTGGTGTCATTTTTTACGGCTCTATCAGATGGTTATTAGGCGCTTGCAGAAAAAGAAGCACAAAGTCTGTTCTGTTGATCTAGCCTATCGTTTTTCGTAGTTGGATAATTCTCATTTCATGGTTTATATCGTCTCGCCTTGATGACAAGCATGCTCAAGTGTCTGGAGCACAGATAATAATTCCTGCTTTAGTTCTGGATCTGTAATATTGCCTTCTTTATTTAGTTTCAAAGTAATGTGCGGTATTATCAATGTTCCTCTTTCTACAATATCAGCATTAATCATTTTAAGTGTAAGCAGAAGTGAAGCATTAGCTTTATCACCGCCCATTGGAGATGGTGAGGCACTGATTACCGCTGTAGGTTTATTTATGAACTCGCCTGAAGATACGAGCCAATCCAAGGCGTTTTTTAACACACCAGGCACTCCATTCCCATATTCCGGTGTACATATAAGCACACCATCTGCCTCCTTAATATGTGTCCTTAATTCTCTGACCGGAACAGGTTCTTCGACTGCATCGATGTCTTGATTAAAATGCGGCAGGTCGCCCAACCCGCCATAGATGGTAAATTTAACGTTCTCCTTGGCTAATCCGATGATGGCATTCATTAGTGCTTTATTCGAAGAGTTTTGACGAAGACTTCCCGAAATAGCCAAGATTTTAATTTCTTTATCCATTTAACATCATCCCATTTCTTCTGTGATTTGATTATTACTAAATTTAATTATTACTTAATTTCGATATCGTCCGCTTAATTTCATCAAGGGCCAGCAGCAAAGCTTTGCGCCCGATACCTTTGTTTTGATAGTTCTGATCCACCATAAATCACCAAATCGATATTCTTCGTTTTGTCTCAGGCACTCACATGAAAAATCCGATAGGCTTGCCGTCTAAACAAATTGCGCGTGTTTGATATGAGGGGTTGAATTTTGACTCAATGAGTGACCACGTATTGTCTGCTACATATTCATGCTGCTTATCAGCTACAGTTAGGTCACAAACATCTTCATAATTATTCTTATCTACATCAGTAAGGGTTATGTTCATTTAATGTAATCTTCTTTCGAATTAGTTAGTAACTCACTTTCGCAAAACTGCATTTTCACTACTATAAATATAGAAATTAATGGGGGGGACTATCCCACTTTACTGAGATGCTCCAAAATCAAGTCTAAAAGCACAAAGGGGAGATTCGATTTTTCTGCCGCTTACCAAGGACGCTTGAAATAACGGGGTGAGTCACTTTCAAGTCTGCACTAGTGGGTCAAATTAATTCCGGCATTGACACAGTAATAGCAACTGACATATTAAAGATCCTTTGCATCTTTCCATGACTTTAGCATAACTTTCTCATAAGCAACTCGATCGGCCCTCTCGCCATCCATTTTCTCCACATATGCGAAAAGATAATGGCCATTATAAAATATAAGCTTCCGTATACCATTGCAAAAACAAGGGAGCCATTTTCCAAATAGCCCGTTGTATGAAGCAGCCCCAATCCGATCACTACATGTCCAATATAATGAGATAACGATAACTGCCCGGCACTGATCAGTGCTTGCGTAAGAACGGACTGCTCAAATTTTTCGACGACATAAAGACAAATCGCGATCACAGTCATAGCTGAACAAATTCCTGAGAGCACATACAGCATTGTAGGCGGCATCGGTTTCGTTCCAAACAAATAATGTGCCGCTTCATTCCCCAGTACAGGGGAAGCCCATTTAATCAAGAAGAAGGAAAGGGATTCAAAAACAACTGTTCCTGACAATGAATATATCAACAACTTCGATCGATGCTCCTTGCTCAGCCAGCCCTTTCTGCCAATCCACATGCCGATGAGGAAGAAGCTCAGCCAAGGAAAGATCGGATGGAATCCGTTAAATAACAGATTACGAATGAACCCTTCTATTTTCCAAAAACCCGTATATTCTTTAAAACTCAAGTTCCACCCTTGGGTGTAATCAAATATGACTAAAAATAACTGTGATGCTACCAGGATAAACGCGAACAATCCGAGTATTTTGTTGTTGGATACGGTTATCAATACCGCAGCCACAAGCATGAATACCGCATAGTAGTGCAAAATGTCTGCGCTCCAGTCCATTAACAATAAAAGCACGCCCGCAATAAACAGGAAAATTGCTCTCTTGTATAAGCTGTTCCGGTTTTGTCGAATAAGCTCCCTGTTCATTGAGCTTCGGGCTTTGGAGGTCATTAGGGTTACTCCGATGCCGGCCAATACGACAAACAATGCAGATGCTCTCCCCTCAAACAGACCTGCTATCGATTGTAGCCATCCCGGTCCGCTATTCTCTGCCTGCATTGCAAGTTTATAGTTCACGATAATCATTCCAAAGATCGCCAATGCTCTCGCAAAATCAAGGGCGGTTATCCTCGCTTTCGATTGACTCATTCCACTTCATCCCCTCTTAGTGTTTTGCGACGTGACGATTGAACCATTCGTTTTACTAGCCAGGCAACAGCTCCAAACAGTACCACGATGATTACGATGCTCCAAGAATAACTCTCAATGGTGTGTAACAAATTGTCCCATTGTGAGCCAAACATGTTTCCCAACCCGATGAAGCAAATACACCAGAACAAGGCGCCGCTATAAGCATAGACTGCAAAGGTTCGAAACGAAGAACCCAAGATACCTGTTAAATAACCGGTTATATGACGAACACCGGGAATAAAATAGCCGATGAATACAAAAAAATTACCGCGCCTGCTAAACCATTTTTTCGTCTTATAGAATTTGCCTGGTGTAATGAACACCCATTTGCCAAAATGCTGAATAAAAGGCATTCCCACTTTCAGACCGATAACATATGTCACAGTCATTCCTAATGTCGTTCCGGTAAACGCTAAAAAAAGTGCCGTCCATCCGTTTAATACACCCAGATAAGACAGATACCCCACATACAGCATTGTTATTTCCCCTGGAAAGGGAAGGGCGATGAACTCCAGCAGTAATCCTATGAACAGGAGTGCATATCCATATTGCTCAAATAGCGCTTCAATATTCATCGATATCACATCCTTTAATTCTTTTTTCGAATAGGAAAAACAATAAGCAAGCTCAAAAGCAATATTAATAAAGTCGTTAGTATGATTGAATATTTTTCTATAAATAATGCATACAGAGTTAAAAGACTTCCGCCTGCAGCAACTGACATTCTTTTATTCACTTTACTAGGGAACCTCGTATTTTTATGTGCTAGTTGGATTGCACAGGCGCTGACAAATATACCGATACAAACCAAAAATGAATTGGGAGTTAGGACAGTTTTATACAACATAATCCCAGGAACTGTGCCAAATGTAATCAATTGACTTAGAGAATGGATACTTTGCGAGAAGGCTTCTTTCTGGATAGGCTTCGGTTTTAACGCATGTAATAAAACACCTAAGCCAAAGCTAAATAAAGACCATTCACGATGCCCCTGATAAACTGCCAGAATCGAACAGATGCCTGCGAATAAGATAATTAAAGATAACGTGACAGAAATTCGCATTTCTTCTACCAACCCTCTACAAATTTTTATTAGTTCTATCTAGGATAAAAGATGTTTATCATGTGCATAGAGGCTCCGCTTCCTGATGTTCCCTGCAGCAGATCAAGGTATTATGTAATGGATTCCATTGCTTTACTTTTCCACACTACTGACATTACAAATGTGGCAAACAGTACTACTGCTGCGAAAATATATGGTAAATTAATATTCACATCAAACAAAATACCGCCTATTGCCGGTCCCATAATAATTCCAAGACTTGTATACATGGAATTCATCCCAGCGACAAAACCTTGCTCTTTCCCTGCCAATTTGGAAAGAAGTGTTGTCAATGCAGGACGAAGTAAATCACAGGCGAAAAATACAATACTGGAAACGGCCATAATGCTCCAATAACGACTGACAAACACAGAAGCAACAATGAAAATTGCAGCAACTATAATCGTGGCATGAATAATCTTCTTCTCGCCGAACTTGTTTACCAGCTTATCAAAGAATAACAATTGAGCTACAACACCCGAGATGGAGCCTACTGTAATTATGATAGCTATATCTTTGGCAGTAAAACCGAATTTCGAATCTACAAAAAGGCTGAACATCATTTCATAGGCAGATAGTCCAAAAGATAGTACGAAGACAATGATCAGGGGCATCAAATATATAGGATGAAAAGATTTCTTAATCTCTGAGAAAAAGTTTGTTTTTGATCTCAAATTTCTGTTTTTTATAAGTTGTTCTTTAGATAAAGGCTCTTGCAAAACAAGGAGTGAAATGAAAGCAGCTACCAGGGCAAAGCCTGCTGCGAAAAAGAACGGGGCGCGTATGCCTAATTCGGCTACAAACCCGCCAATGCCAGGACCAATGATGAACCCTAAACTAATCGCAGCAGCTTGATATCCCATGACTTTAGCTCTCTCTTCTAATGAAGTGCTATCCGCGATAAAAGCAGTTACTGCTGGCATAATGAGGGCATCGCTAATCCCTCCTAATATTCTGGAAAGAAACAGTACCCAAACCTGATTCCCAATGGCAAATAACAGCTCCGAGATAGAAAAAAGGAATAGACCGAATACAATCATTTTCTTTCTGCCAATCGTATCTACCCAGATCCCGGCAATAGGAGAGACGAGAAGCATGGCAAATGCAAAGGCAGAAATCATGTATCCCATCACTTGGCCGCTTAAATGCATTTCTTTTGCAAGGGATGGCATGATTGGGGCAGCAAGGCCTACCCCTACAAAGGCAATAAATAAGTTAAATAAGATGACAACTAATGATTTTTTTTCTTTAGTAAATATACGCATACGCTTTCCCCACCCAACTTTGTATCTTTTTCTTTTTCATTAAATAGCCTCCTATAAAATTTACTGATTATTTTAAATTCAAGACCATATAATCCCATTTCGATTCATTGAACAAAAGATGCCGCACTAAGCTATTCTTTTGTAAATGAGTCTGGAATGACAGGAGCTCGTATAGTTGCTTGGCACGTGGGTTACTACCTACGACGTGCAAGCTCAGAACATTTAGGTGTGGCTCAGTTTGCGCAAAATGCTGCGCCCACTGAAATAATAGCTTTCCAATCCCCTTGCTTCGATGGTCTTGATGGACAACAATGTCTGCAATATAACATTCTCCAGCCTGTGGTTTATGATCTAATAAAGATAACCCGATCAGCATTTTTAACAGGTTCCATTTCCCCAACTTATTGAAGCTCTTCCACGAAGGAAGCTCTTGCTTTTGCTTCACGTCAGATTCGGGCTTCCATTTGATAGATATCATTCCGATAACCTCTCCAGCTTGCAGGGCGACCATTCTTTGACTTGCCAGTTCGGTGGGATAATGTTCAAACAGATTTTCGAAAAAAAGAGAGAGATCGTCATCATTCATGCTCGTCAACTTTTGAAATTTTCCGCGAAACCCGTGAACAAGCAAGCGGCCGACCTGTGGATTATACTTGGCCTGCATAGGTTCAATTGTTATCTGTGCTGCAGTCATGATGGTTTCTCCTTTCGGATTTTGTTGCCGATTCGATCAAGAATTGCAACTCGTAATACAACTCGTTCTTGCTAAATAACGATAAATAGGATCTTTCAATAAGAATTAGGGGTCCAGCTATGGTATAAGATTGCGCAGCCACATAGTCATACAACTGTTCAATCATTTGTTTGAGCTCATCATCTTCATGAATTAGGCTCTGCATGGAAAGGTAATTGCCTCCAGGTAAGGGAAAATCGCCAGGCCCTTGAGTTTCTAGGCATAAGGAAATTGTGCTCGAACCGTCATATATATAATGAATGTCCGATTCGAACAAGTTCGGAACGCGCTTCGCTTGTTCAGCCAAAAGTTTGGCATTAAGTTTAGTGTGTGAATCCATTTCAATCCAACTTGCAAAGTAGGTGGTGTCTCGCCGCTTTATGTGATACTGGTTGGACTGCGAATTAAAGTTTTGCTGTTCATGTAAAACTTTTTTGATGAAATGCTGAAGCTCATTGAGCCGCAGCAACTCAGCATCCAATTCCCGCAAGGAATGATGGAGAAGCTGTTGATATTGATCCGCAGAATAGGAGGTCATACAATCATTTATGGACTGAACAGACACTCCCAGCTTACGAAGCAATAGAATATGTGCTAGCTGGTAGACTTGCTCAATGTTGTACATTCTATATTGATTGTTATCTGTATAAGCGGGCCCAAGAACTCCTTTCTCTTCAAAATAACGAATTTGATGAACAGACACGTTCATAAGATTGGCTAATTCACTGATCGTAATTTCACTCTTCATAAAGTTCACTCCTAAAGCTTTTAATACCTCAACGGTACACCTTAGGTCAGACCTAAGGTCAAGTGTTTGTGTTAAATTTTTTTGTTAATACTAGATCATTTAAATTATTTGAATATGAAAGACACAACAATTGTGGATTGCTAGTGGATATTTGAAAAATGAACAAGGAGCATATGGAATCTATGAAAGTCCTTGGGAACATACAGGGGATGGAGGAGTTCATACAACTGTTGAAGAATTGGTAAAATAGATTAATCATTATGAAAAAGAAAATCAAGGGAATCCTCAATATCCCTGGTAGAGCTAGGGGATTTTCACAATGATTATGAGCAATGACCCAGTTGAAATCATGAGAATGAGCGAGAAAACAAAAACATTACTTTAAAGTAGGAGGCTAAGAAATGAATATCATTCATTGACATTCTGCTTGTAGTTATTGACATCAATGAATTAGATACTTACTCATTACAATTTGAAGATCTTGGATATGAGATTATGGGTGGATTTGGAATCAAAGGAAGGAGATACTTCCGTAAGGGTGGAGACAATCGCATTCATCAAATTCATGCTTTCCAGTATGATAATATTCAAGAAATCGGAAGGCAACTATCTTTCAGAGATTATCTTCGCCAAAACCCAGAAATATGTAAGAAATACGGGGAATTAATAAGTAAATTAGCTGACCAATATCCAACTGACATTGATGGCTATGGTGACGGTAAAGATGAGTTTGTCAGAAAAATAGAAGAAGAAGCTCTCAAATGGCATTGGACTATCCACTGAAATCAAAAGTTTGATGGAGGGGACAAGCACTGCATAATAATATGCACTCAAAAAACACGCAGCCACTGTTGGCTGCGTGTGATGGTGAATAGGGTAGCGAGATGAACTTGCAAAGGGATTATGATAGGGCGACAAATTAATGTCGGCTGCCACATGCACACAGTAGATCTGCGGAAAAGGTCCGTAAAACTCAGTAAGTATCTTTAACAGCAGATTCTACTGTTGAGGTACTGCTGGCGGGTTAGTGAAGTTAACCATCGTTATCCCCCTCAAAAGTTAAATTAAGAATAGTTTATATTACTTCGAAACTTACGCTTACAATAAACTTATTATAATAGAAATTACACAACATCTAAAAGAAATAGCTAGCCCCGCTACCAGTATATCTGCATCAGATAACGATTGGGTGAATGATTCACCAAGGTATAACTTGACACATTTACGATTTCAAAGATATTATAGATACAATAAGTCTTTGAATGAGGTGTTAGCGTGATATTTACAAAAGCAACAAATTATGCTTTGCACACCATGCAAGAAAGATGATAATACATTTTTGGATAATACCCACGTTATTGAAGCACCGCATCCTTATTTGAATGTGATTTTGTCCACGGCGAAGAATGCTGGATTCAAGCTGTAATGAAGGAAGCAGAAGAGAAAATGGAAAGCCATCTTAAAAACACGAAGTTGACGGATCTGGTCCAAAAGCAAACACAGGTTTAAGGTTGAGCCATTTTATATTGAAAGGAGGAGAGGAGTTTGATACACATTAGAATATTTTTTATCCAATCATAGATATAATAAGTCTTTAAAGTCTATATAAAGGAGTTGAGCGTCATGATTTACGAATGCGCCATTATTGGTGGAGGACCGGCCGGGTTGAACGCAGCCCTCATCCTTGGAAGGGCAAGGAGAAGCGTGGCTATCTTTGACAACAATCAACCCAGAAATGCCGTTACACATGCGTCTCACGGCTTTATTACGAGAGACGGCGTAACGCCGGCCGAGTTCCGCAGAATTGCTCTTGAGGAGGTTAAAAGTTATCCGTTAGTCGATCATCTTCAAAACGAAGTTGTTTCCGTTGACACTACCCAATTCGGATTTGAGTTAGTTGATTCTGCTGGCCTTCACCTTAAAGCGCGAAAACTGATTTTGGCAACAGGCGTAAAGGAGATATATCCAGATATTGAAGGCTTTTATCCGCTTTACGGGAAAAGCTTGTTCAATTGTCCCTATTGCGACGGCTGGGAGCTTCAAGATCAACCGCTTGTTGTTGTATCCGAATATCCAAACCTATTTCATACGGCCAAACTGCTTCTCAATTGGAGCGAAGATTTGGTTGTCTGTACGAACGGTAAGGCGTCTCTGTCAGATGTGCACAAAAAGCACCTTCAATCAAAAGATATTGTGGTAATGGAGCAACCTATTTCAGCTTTCATTGGCCCAAATGGGCAGCTTGAACATGTTCGCTTTGCAGACGGAACTCAAATTCCGAGAGCTGGCGGTTTCATAACTCCTAAATTTGTGCAAAGCGTTCCGTTCGCAGAACGATTAGGCTGTGGAATGACGGCCTCGGGCGGGATTAAAACGGACGGAAAGGGGAGGTCTGCAATACCTGGTTTATACATCGCCGGAGATACTTCGTACGTGGCTCCTTCCCAAGTGGTTTTTGCTGCAGCGGACGGCAGCCAAACAGCTATGAGCGTAAATATGGATTTGACGGAGGAAGACTTTACAAATCGTGGTAGTTCACCTACGGGTTAATTACTGATATAAAAAATCTTTAATATCTCAAAAAGTTGAGTTGGGGATGTACGTACCAAAGTTTTTCGATTTCAGACGTGTTGTTTAAGTTTAAGGAGGTGATGATATCCAATCGGTTCATCATTGGTAGTGGGAAATGTGTGAAAAATTATGAAATGGAGGAAGATAGACATGACTATTTGTCACTCTACGGATACAACCTTTGAAAGTGATTTGAAAAATGAAGGTTTAACATTAGTTAACTTTTGGGCTCCTTGGTGCGGACCTTGCCGCGCTTTTGCACCTATACTCGAGAGGTTCGATCAGGAGTATAGTAAAGTAGTGAGGGTGCTAAAAATCAATGTAGACGAACAACCAAATACTGCCGCTCATTATGGAATTTTGAGCCTTCCAACTACGATTCTTCTTAAAAATGGTGAGCCGATCGATAAAGTTGTTGGGGCTGTTCATATTGATAAATTAAAACAGTTCATACCAGATAAAAATAATTAAACAACGTAAAACTCCCAACGAAAGCCGCCAGCCCAATTGGCGGCTTTCGTTAAGTTGAGTAGTAAAATTTTAAGAGGAGATAGAATGAGTGAAGAAGTTAGACAAAACAGCACATCCTAATTTTTTTTGAGGACAAAAGACTACAGGTCCGAACACGGCGACGAGTCAGATCCACTTCCCAGGATTGGTTTGCCGGGATACGACTGAAGTCCAGTTCTACACGGAAGACGGCATCGAATATTTGAAGGTTAATGCGTACTTACTTCTGAGCGAGACGAATGTAAAACCGATCTATACAGGAAATCGGTCCAGGGTCACGGCGCCAACGAACGGGCATGCCCAATGGAATACCATCCCGGCAGCGGTAACAGGCAAAACGATGACGATCAAGCTGCCAACGAATGGTGCTTTCTCGGCATATGATGAGCAAGGATTATGCGTCAACAATACCATGTTAGGTGCAAAATTTATGCTTTGTAAGTATCATTTCTGCCCATTCAGCGACAGGTCGCAAATGATCGAGGTCAGCATGAAGCCAACGGTAATCACAACAAACTAACGGAACGACGCCGTTTGATACAAGCAGGAACGAAAAGATTGTAAAAACGTATATATCAACATGGGTATGGTCAATTGCGAAAAATTAGGTAAGGTAACTCTATCTGCGATCTGGTGGCGGGGCCTTAAGGATATTATAGATTCGTCGGACACAGTATTCGAGGAGGTCATCATCAAGTGAGAATCATGGAAGTTGTACTGGTGACGTTTAATGTGGTTATGTTGCTGTTGCTGGTTATCAGGCAACAAAAGCATCGACAGTTATTGTGGGGAGGGTTGGCCGTCTCGGCGGTTCTTCTCGTTGTACAGGGCTGGGTTGAGGGATGGCGCTGGCCCCTGATCCCCGCTTATGCATTGACGCTGGCTCCTTTATTGGCGCTGGTGCTCGATCATCGGCGGCACGCCCGAGCCGGGCAAGGGATCGTTAAAAGGCGCGGTGTACGCAGAATTGCAGCGTTGTTAATCGCCGTTTTATACGGGGCGGCAACCGTTGCTGCGACTTTGCTGTTCCCGGTGTTTACATTCGCTGAACCGGCAGGCCCGTATGGGATTGGCACGGTCACTTATCACTGGATTGACAGCACCCGTGAGGAAAAGAACGCTGGGGCGGCGGCCGGGGCCAAGCGGGAACTAAACGTACGGATCTGGTATCCGGCCAGCAAGGACGCTAAGGGAACCCGGGCGCCGTATGTGCCTGATTCCAAAATTTATGCCGAGGGACATCAGCAGCTGCTTGGCCTGCCACAGGTATTTTTCACGAGCCTTGGCGAAGTCCGCACGCATGCGATTGAACACGCGGCGCTGTCTGATGCGGAAGCGATGTATCCGGTAATTATTTTTTCTCACGGGTCTCGTGGGTTCGAGGGTCAGAACATGTTCCAGATTGAGCAGTTGGTGAGCGAGGGCTACATTGTGGCAGGAATCAATCATACTTACAGCAGTATGGCTTCGATATTCTCGGATGGACGGGTGGCGTTGTTCCAGGATAAAACAGGAACTGGGATAGAGCCATTTGAAAAAACGGACAAGCTGAATGAGGTTTGGGTGAATGATGTGCGGTTTGTGCTGGATCAGCTTGAACAGCTTGCTGCTACCGACCCGGATCAGCGGTTTACGGGACGAATGGACATGGGGCGGGTTGGCATGCTCGGACATTCGTTCGGCGGGGCGACTACGGTTCAGATGTTGCTGAGTGATCCGCGGGTTCAGGCAGGCATCAATATGGACGGAGCCTTGTACGGTAAACGCCGCATTCCGACGGCAGGCATAAGCAAGCCGTTTCTGATGATCAGTGCGGACAATTCGATAGCGGCCTCCAGCGGCGCCTTAAGCGACGATCAGCTCGCCGCCATGGGCTTGAACCGCGGCGAAGTTGAACGATACTTTAAAGAGGTAAATGCCCGGTATGCACCGGTAACGGCCGGCGGAAACTATTGGCTGAAGCTGACCGACACTTCTCATATGAGCTTCACCGATAACTTTTTGATTTCGCCAATTCTGGAGTGGGTACAGGGAACGGACGCGCGCGGGACGCATCGGGTCGTCAACGAGTTTACGCTTGATTTCTTCAATTATTATCTGAAAGGGGCGCCTTTACAGATATTGAACAATGCTGTTGGCACGCATGATGATTATATTCTGGAAAAGGGATAATATTCCATTTGGTGCGAACGCCACCTGAGCGAGACAAGAACATATATGTTTAAAGACCCGCTTAAAAAGCGGATTAACTCATGCTATTAATAGTTAATAGGAAGGATGGCAAAAAAGGAGTCTTGTCATTTTCAATTTTCGTCAGCTAAGGCTCGAATCTGCCCCAACAGGAGTATGTATTATTTAATTTAGCGAATGGACAAACTAGCATCATGCGGAGGTCATAGAATTATGAGGTTTTTTGAAATGTTGTTGATTGTTTTCAATATTTTTCTATTTGGTTGGTTCATATTCGCTAAGAACAAATCGCAGCGTCAGTTGCTTATTGGTTTTGGTATTTCCGCCATCATTACATTGCTGCATGGGGTTATTGAAGGCATGCGTTGGCAAATGATTCCTGCTTATACTATGACAGTAGTCCCTCTAGTAATTCTAGCCAGCAGATTGAAATCTAAGCCTGAGGAGAGAGTAGCCAACAAGGCATCCTCTGCAAAGCGGATTACGCTAACAGCGCTAGCTGTGATTTATTCATCCGTAGCAGTGGCTCTGCCACTTATACTTCCAGTGTTCACTTTTGAGAAGCCGTCAGGCCCGTACAAAATTGGTACAGTAACCTATGATTGGCGGGATAATCAGCGGGAAGAAACTCTGACACCGGAATCTGGCGACAAGCGAGAGTTAATGGTACAAATCTGGTATCCTGCTGATGCTACAGCTGAAGGTGAAGGGGTAAAGTACCATTCTAATGCGGATGTATTTGCCAAGGCATACGGTAGCATGATGGATCTACCTAAATTTTTATTTACAAATTTCGGTTATGTTAAAACACATGCCATTGAGTATGCGAGGATATCCAATCAGGAATCTACTTATCCTGTACTTATTTTCTCACATGGTTTCAGTGGGCACAAAAATCAGAACACTTTCCAGATCGAACAGTTAGTTAGTCATGGATATATTGTCGTAGGTATAGATCACACCTATAACAGTATGGTTTCTGTTTTTCCAGATGGGCGAGTAGCTAGTCTTATATCGGATGACTTAGATTCAGTTGCTCAATTAAACCAAACTAATGAAATATGGGTGGAAGATGCTAAATTTGTACTGGATCAAGTAGAAAAGTTGGCCAACGCTGATCCAGATCATCGTTTTACAGGCCGCATGGATATGCAAAATATAGGTATGTTTGGTCATTCATTCGGTGGGGCAGCAACGACTCAAATGGTAATGGCGGATTCTAGAATTAAAGCAGCTATCAATATGGATGGTGTTCCGTATGGTAAACGTTCAATTTCCGTAGGCGGATTGAAGAAACCATTCATGATGATGACTGCTGATGAGGGCACAGATAATTCGGATTTCGGCGGATTTATAGAGACGATCATGACAAAGAATAACGATGCTGCACGCAATAAAAATTATTGGATAAAATTAAAAAATATGACGCATTACGGTTTTTCTGATTCTCATCTGCTTTCACCGTTATATGAAAAGATGGAAGGAGTCGATATAAGAGAGGCTCATCGCCTTATTAACGATTACTCACTAGACTTCTTCAATTACTATTTAAAACAACAGCCATTTAAGTTATTAGAGCAAACCATCGGTGATCACCCGGAATTTACTTTACAAACAAATTAATGTAAAATGCACCGTTGTGACGTTCGGTTGCAGTCTTCTTAATATATTCGGCGAAGCGAAAAAAATATTTTATCATCATATGCTGAGCCTGTGATTCTAAGACATTTAATTCATCATACTGGTGGATTAGTAGATTATATGGATTTATCTGAAAAAGAGGGGATTTTAAATTCGGATTAATTAACTGCTATAAAATCACTAGAAATAGGACCAATAATTCTCCAACCGGTGAGATAATTATTGAATATGAAGATTATGCTTTAGGCTTGTCTATTGGCGAAGATTTTGATTGTCATTACTTAGAACATTCAGGACTTTGGGCTGGCTACAGTACACACTTTATGCGCTTCCTAGAAGAACGTTTGACTATTGTTTCATTAAGTAATTATGAAGATTTTGATACTCAAGAATATGCTGAAAAATAGCAGAAATCATTTTAGGAAAAAGCGCAAAAAATAAAGATCTATTAAACTTTCTTGAAGAATTCAACGGATGCCGCGGGCAATTTAATTCATATTGCGATGCGGTTTTAAAAGGATAGCGTTTTGCTACTCTTTTATATTTTGAATAAAAAAGTGTAATGTGTAGCTTTAAAAAGATTGATTGAAAGATATCTGCAAACATTAATTCTAGGGATAGAAAATAGCTCGCATTTTGAAAAAAGAGTGATCAAAATGCGAGCTGTAATTAGTACCGAATGATTAATTTTTATAATATACTGAAAAACTCTATTCATATGCTATACAATCATGCATTTAAGTCTGTTATGGCAGGAATATTTATTTCCTTTACACTTGAAACAGGCGATAAATTAATAACTTATTGGACAATGGTCGCAATGTATTGTACTGGAATACGTGTACCTTCATACAACGTGATTGCCTTTTCTACACCTTCTTCATAAGGAACTTCAGCAGCATGCTCTCCTGGATTAATACACGTTATAGAGATCTTATCTTTTCTCACGTGCTCACGCAAAGCATTTGTAATACCACGCAATCCAAATTTAGATGTGACAAACGAAACTTGTGCATTATTCGGATGATCTAAATCTGCTGTTTTGTTGTTGACTAGATAAATCAATGGTAAGTCATTTACGATTTACGCCATCATTTATATCTAAACTATTTGGTCGTGTGCGTGACACCACCCATACAGTATCTCCCTTGGTGGGTAAGCCTTTTACAAATGCATCGCGCCTAGCCCATGGCTTGATCCAAATATAATAAAGTGCTTACTCATCCTATCACCCCTTCTGAACAACTATACTTTTTAGGTGCTCAAGATAATTGCGCCCCAAGCTGATTCACTTTGGCTAGCCACTCAGCTCGCGCTTTATCCGAAGATCCTCGGATCGGACCAATCTCAGTAACACGTACAGGAGATACTCCACAAAACTTCAATATGTTGCGTTTCATCACATTGTATTCTGCATTCTTATATGCCAACTTATTGTACCAGAACGGAGTATCGGCAGTGACGATCAAATGCGAGGACTTACCGGATAAAAGCTTGTCCACTGCAGAAGAATTTTCCCGGTATTTGTAAGCAAAGCCGGGGAGAAAGACCCGATCGATAAATCCTTTCAGGATGGCCGGCATTACACCCCACCATGTAGGATAAACAAATACAAGGTGATCCGCCCAGTGGATTAGCTCTTGCGCATCTCTCAGATCTTCCTCTAATTCTGTTCTTTTACGGTAGCCAAACTTTAGGTTCGGGTCAAATTGGATCTTGCTCAAATCAATAGAGCGAACCTGGGCTTGGTTAGCCGAAGCCCCCTTCATATAAGCTTGGGACAAGGCCGAGCAGAAGCTCTCTGGGTCGGGATGTCCGTTAATAACAAGAATATTTGATTTCATCTCTAGTTCCTCCTGTTGCAATTGTTTGCGATATAATAGTTAGTATTAGACTGTAATTAGCATAGAATGAATAGAAAGATAAATGAATAATCAAAAGCGCAAGTATCCTGCTTATTCACGCAAAGGGGGAGTCGATATTGAAGAACCCAGGAGTTCCCATCACAATGGTATATCCGATAATGAAGACTATTGTTCATAAAGGATATGAAGTAGAGAAATATTTCAAGTATGCTTCGTTTGACCGTAGTTTATTAGAGAATACGGAGGCTCGTATTACCGAAGAGGAATTGGAGCGATTGATGATTGCCGCCGCGAATTACACGCAGGACAATCATTTTGGCTTGCACCAAGGACAGATCATAGGGATTGCCGATATGGGCATTCTCGGTTATGTGATGCTTCATTCTAAAGCCATTGTCGATGCGCTTACCGCTTATCAGAGATACAATGTGATTCTGTGCAACGTATTCAACCTGGATTGGGAAGTGGAGGGGGACGATGTCCTTATACGTTTCTTTTTGCAGCATCTCGGTCAAACATCGCGACATGTCGTAGAGGAAATGGCAAGTTCGCTGTATCATAAGATCAACAAGCTTAGCAACCAACACATCCCGTTGCATGAAATTCGATTTACACATGGCGCACCGGCGGATACATGGCCCTATATGGCGGTTTTCGGGAAAGAGCCCCGCTTTGGCGGGAAAGATAATGTTCTGCGTATGAGTAAGGAAGTGCTGAAATATCCGATTCTGTACTCTGATGCAAGACTACTGGGAGTATTCGAGAATATGGCGCGGGAAACCAAGGATGAGCTGTCCCAGGCAAGTACGTTTTCAGACCGGGTAGTGCAGTGGATGAAAGAATGTGTTCCTTCCTTTTTTCCGACCTTACAGCAAACTGCGGAATATTTCAAAATAAGCACAAGAACACTTCAACATAAGTTGAAGGCCGAACAAACTTCCTATAATGAGCTATCTGTAAAGGTACGCAAGGAATTGTCCATGATTTATTTGCAAAAAAGAGAGTATTCCATCGGCGATATTGCCTATTTGCTGTATTTTTCCGAGCCTAGCGCATTTCAAAGCGCTTTTAAGAAGTGGACGGGTTTATCACCGGGACAGTATCGAACAAAAATGCGTAACAGGATAGTTCCCTAATCTTTTGAAATAATGCACACGGGTACATAAGAAGAAAGATTATCTGCTTAAAGGAGAGATAGATTGCCACGAATAATCTAAAGGCTTCTAACTAAAAGTTTTTCAAGCTTATACGAACCCCTGTACAGATGCCAGATCGATAACCAGGCGTCTACGTCGCTGGCTAAAGCGGCGGGTTTGACGCTCTTTGGAAAGTGGGAAGTGATTTCTCCTAACTCCACTGACTGAGAGTCCGACTCAAATTTAAATTCTTTTTATTCAAGTTCCTGCGACACGGTGCGTCATGCGCCGGATGGCTGCGATGAGCAGCCAGGCTTCAGTAGAAGCGAGTGAAAAAAGGGTTGGTTCCCAAACCCTTTCACTCGCTTCTAAAAAATCTTCGTAAGCAATCATTCACAATACCACTTTAAACCAAGCTTCTCATCCCTTCCGATATTCCAAAATACCCCTACCATTGTTTTTTAGTTAACCACTACAAGTTAAGAGGTGATTTTGTCGCTATATAAAATTGGTTAATTTCCAAAATTAACAATATATCTCAAATAATATTGAAATATTACGATGTGAAATCTCTATTAAAGCTAAGAAAAAATGAAATGAACGGTTATAGATACTTTACAAACAATGATATTAAAACGGTAAGTAAAATAAAAATTACTGCGCAAATATCATTTTTCAATTGATGAAAATCATAATAGCAAGTCTATCGCATCCAGCACAGCTTCGGCATTATTCGAACCGATCTGATATTTCGCCGTCCTCTTCACAAGTTCACTCGCATGTTCCATCGCGTAGCTATAATGTACATGCTTTAGCATTTCGACATCATTGCCACTATCTCCAAAAGCCGCCGTCTTATCGTCCGCAATCTGCCATCTTTGCTGAAGAAGCTGAATTCCATGCGCCTTGTGAATACCCGTCACAATAATATCCACATCCCCATGTCCGCACGATACGGCCGTAACTTCCTCCTCTAACTCAAGCTTCAGGTTCAGAAGTGCTAGATCCAGATCTTCATGTGGAAAACGAAGGGCAAATTTAAACAATTGATCCTCAATATGCGTTAGATTCTCTACTCTCATTAATCGATGGTAGTATTGTTTCGAATAGTTATAATAGTCATCTGATTCATCATGCCGCATGTAAGCACTTTGTTTGCCGCATAATGCAATGTTCGAGGAAGGATAGTCTTTCAGAAGCTCCAGCGTCTTCGCAATTGTCTCATCAGACATTCGACCTGTGAACACTTCCTCATTCCCGTCTATAATATAAGCGCCATTCTCCGCAACAAAAGCAATTTCATGCTCAATTTCAGGAAAAAATGACCGCAGCTGGTAATATTGATTACCGCTAGCCACAACAAACCGAATGCCCTTTCTTTTCATCTGGGCATACTGATCCAGAAAGCGATCTCGATTATAATCCTTGCGGTCATTCAGAAACGTGCCATCCATGTCTACTGCAATGATTTGTACATCCATATTAAAGTCCTCCCCATTTTCATTAATTTAAGGTCACGTCCGCTTGATTACGGTAGAATCTGCCGATAACTAGCAGCAGTATGATCAAATAGATCGCCGCAAAGCCAGCGATATACCACAACGCAGACACCGTGCCTGAGTGGTCCATCGAATATCCAATCAGTGCAGGGAAGACCGCGGCTCCGAACCCGGCAAAAGCTGTTATCAGACTGGTCACGAGACGCGTCATGCCGAGAAACGTATGATTCGCATACACCATCGTGATCGAATATACACCAGACATCGTTAACCCCATCATGATGACCAGGATAAAACCGATAACAGCATCCCTCGATAACGCAAACATCACGATCACCACGAGCGTGCCGAACATACTCCAGCGCAAATAACTCGCATAATTTACTTTTCGAATAATCCAACCTGTAGCAGCCCTGCCAATCACCATCGCTATCCAGAACAAGCTAATACTTAACGAGGCGTAGTAAGGGGTAACCTCTAAATGATTCAGGAAGATGGAGGACATGAAATGATTCAGACTCCCCTCAATTCCGCTGTAAATGAAAATCAAGAAGACGAATGCGAAAAGGATGTACCGCTTTATCTGCTTAGTCTTGAACATTGGAGGTAGTGCAATGTCGGCATCCAAAGATTCCGCGCCTTCCGTTTCCTCCTTGGTAAAAGAGATGAAGCACCATACGACTGCCATAATGATTCCAAGACATGCCGTTACGAGGAAGGAATACCGCCAAACCTGATTCGCAATCAATACACTAGCGATGAGTGGCATACAGAGCGCACCGATCCCGAATGAGACCTCGAGATAACTCATCACCACAGCTCGACGGCCCACGAATACTTCCATCATCAATGTCGCAACAACACACTCGATTGATGCTGTACCGACACTATTCAAGAAATTTAATGCCACAACCCAGCCGAACGGCGGAAGTGACCATACACTGAACTGCGCAATTGCAATGACGATCGCAGAGAGCGCGAGTACGTATTTTTCCTTCTTCAACACTTTCATGAGCCATGCCGAAATTGGCACGCCCGCAATAAAGCCGACTGCACTCACGAATACCATCTGACCGCCAACCGTATAAGATTGTTCATAGTGAGCGAGCAATTGCGGCATCACAGAACCGATCGTTGTAATGACAAGTCCTGCTAGAAAATACAATGAATACGAAGCGAACGCAAAGGTTCTCATGCCTTAACCTCCTTCTAAAAATAGGAATCATCCTGCTGATATTTTTTCATTGTAAAGAATGAAATGCATTTCAAGTCAAGCATTCAAAATCATATTTCTAAAAAAGAAATCAGCATGTTACAATGATTCCGAATATGCAGAAAAGAGGGGGATCCTTATGGCGAACATCAAAGATGTAGCTAGAATGGCAGGTGTCTCGATTACAACCGTATCCCGCGTTCTCAATGGGTATCCTTATGTCGCCAAGGACAAGCAAGAAAAGATTATGGCGGTTATCAAGGAATTGAATTACTCGGTGAATGGCAACGCGGTGAAGCTAATCAAAGGAAAGACAAATACCATTGGTGTCATTGTGCCGTATAATAATAACTCTTGTTATGATGAACTCATTAACGGCATTCTGAAGAAAGCGCATGAGTTGCATTATCAAGTTCTCTTGCTGCCTTCGTATTATGAGAACGTCATAGAGAGTAGCTATCTTACGTTACTGAAAAAGAAAATGATCGATGGAATCCTACTCACTTCGCATACACTTCATCCTGAGCAGATCTTAGCCTTGTCCGAGTGGGGAAAAATCGTATGCTGCGAGGCTTGCCCCGTCGAGCTTGTCTCGTCTGTGTTCCCAGATCGATTTGCAGCGTATATCGAAGTCTTCACTTATTTGAAGAACAAAGGTTATAAACGTATACATTTCACATCG
Organism: Paenibacillus sp. B2(2019); assembly: GCF_008370385.1. NCBI lineage: Bacteria > Bacillati > Bacillota > Bacilli > Caryophanales > Paenibacillaceae > Paenibacillus > Paenibacillus sp. B2(2019). The sequence goes on along the minus strand of NZ_VTZR01000025.1, from coordinate 549,872 downwards.
GGAAGAGATTTTCAATCGAGTCCTAGTACGCGATTACGTATTCAGGCTTATCAAGAAACCATTTCTGAAGCTTATGAAGGTCAGTTTTTCGACCAGTGCTTCGACTATCAAGATGGGAAAAGAGTTGGCGACCTCATGTTTCGAGATTCGATCGTCCCGGATGCGATTTTTACGAATGGCGATGAAGTCGCTGCAGGAATTATAGCTTCCGCCAAAATGCACGGCTACAATTATCCGCAAGATTTCGAGATTATTGGTGAGGAGAATACGCCATTAAGTGAAATATTAGGTTTCCCAAGTGTGGATTATCATCAAACTGCAATTGGTGAGCAAGCCGTCTCGCTATTACTAAGCGATGAATATGCCCGTATTCAGATTCGACATAAACTCAACTTCAGAGCTCGAACAGAAGCGAGTGTGTTGTCCTGAATGAGCGCGAATTTTACTCCTACCTACACCACAAAGAAGCCATACCCTTTAGAGAATGGCTTCTTTATGGGTGTTCGAACTCTATGAATGTTACAAAGGAGCCATTCCTTTATACAGAGGGAGACGGCTTGTTACACAAATCTATCGTCATGCTTTTCCCATTCTTAAAGAACATCATGTTCAAAAATGTTTGCTTGAAGTGAACCAAACGAATGAAAAAGCTATTAAAGTGTATAGCGCTTTAGGATTTCAAATCAATAGGGAACGGGTTTGTTTGAAGGGGCGTATCGATTTACACCTTCCGGCTGACCACAACCACGCATCCATCACTATTGTTTGTCCGGATGAATTCGATTGGAAATCGGTACATTCTTTTTGGAATTGTGAACCAATCCGTTCATGCCATTTTATTAAACTCACACTTATACGATGTGATTACGATAAGGGAAGACGACATGATTTGTGGTTATGCTGTAGTTAAATCGGCTCCTTGAAAGAATTGGTCTTGAAGTATACATCGAGCAATATGAAATGGAGAAAGCTTTGACATGAAGGGAGTTACAAAATGAATATCATAGTAGTTGAATATGATCCAAATTGGAAAAACGAGTATCTAAAAGAAGAACAGGCCATTAAGGGAATTCTTCAAGAGGAACTAGTGAACAGTTTTCATATTGGGAGTACTTCTGTACCCCATTTAAAAGCAAAGCCTATCATTGATATTCTGCTTGTAGCCAACGACATCAATGAATTAGATAATTATTCAGTACAATTTGAAAAGCTTGGCTATGAAGTCATGGGTGAATTCGGGATTAAAGGAAGGAGATACTTCCGTAAGGGTGGAGACAATCGAACTCATCAAATTCATGCTTTCCAGTATGATAATATTCAAGAAATCGAAAGACACCTATCGTTTAGAGATTATCTTCGACAAAGCCCAGAAATATGTAAGAAATATGGGGAATTAAAAAGTGAATTAGCTGGCCAATATCCAACTGACATTGATGGCTATGGTGATGGTAAAGATGAGTTTGTCAAAAAAATAGAAGAAGAAGCTCTTAAATGGCATTGGACTACTCGCTGAAATCAAAAGCTTGATGCGGAGGGGACAAGCAAAGCATAATATCACAAAAACACGCAGCCAACTACTGGCGCGTGTGGTGGTACAGCATGCAGTCAAGCAATCCGGCGAGGTGACGGGTACACTGGTCATAAGTGCAGATGAAACGTTGTTCACGTACCGTCTGCCGACTGTACTGCGCCGGTTCCGCTTGCGCTATCCGGGGATTCGGCTGATGTTTCGACCGTTGGTTAATTCTAACTTCAAACAGAGCTTGCGGAAAGGGGACGCAGACATTGTTTTTATGCTGGATGAGCACTTTTATTTATTAGTAGCGCCCGATCATCCTTTGGCTGCACGTACAGCGTTGGCTATTGAAGATTTTAATGGTGAGACTTTTTTGCTGACAGCGAAGGGCATGGGAGGCATTACCGAATTAGAGTTTATCAGTGCAGCAGCCATTGAACAATGCTCGAAAATAGGAATGGGCATCGCCATATTGCCTGAAATGGCCGTGACCGCAGAAGTGAATCGGGGAGAACTGGTCCTGTTGCCATGGGATTTGACCGTCACATCGTTTGCAACCCAAATGTTTTGGCATGAAGAGAAATGGATATCACCTGCGATCGAAGCCTTTTTGAACTTGACCCGAGATACATTTCTGAAAAATAGCACCCTAGTAAAATAAAATGTTGGACATCTGCGTTTCATCGCAAAAATGGGCTTGGATCATGCTTAGATAGGAAACAATCTTGTTCTTGTTAGGCACTGAAGCTCTTCCCGTTGTATAGAATTATAATGAGTAAGGCAAGTAAAATCCAAGCCTGAGGAGAGGGTAGCCAACAAGGCATCCTCTGCAAATCTGATTACGCTAACAGTGCTAGCTGTGATATATTCATCCGTAGCAGTGGTTCTGCGAATTATACTTCCAGTGTTCACCTTCGAGAAGCCGACAGGCACGTACAAAATTGGTACAGTAACATTGATTGGCGGGATAATCAGCGGGCAGAAAATCTGACACCGGAATCTGGAGACAAGCGAGTGTTAATGGTACAAATCTGGTATCCTGCTGATGCCACGGCTGAAGGTGAGTGGATTAAGTATTATTCTGATGGGGATGTATTTGCCGAGGCGTACAGTACTGTGATGAATCTACCCAAATTTTTATTTACAACATTTAGCTATGTCAAAACACATGCCATTGAGAATGCGACAATATCCAATCAGGAATCTTCTTATCCTCACATGGTATTACTGGACCAAGTGGAAAAGTTGGCCAAAGCTGATCCAGACTATCTTTTTACAGGAGAATGGATATGCAAAATATGGGTATGTTTGGTCATTCATTCGGTGGAGCAACAACAACTTAGATGATAATGGCGGATTTTAGAATTAAAGCAGCTATCAATATGGATGGTGTTCCATATGGCATACGTCAAGTCTCCGCAGGCGGGTTGAAGAAACCATTAATGATGACTGCTGATGAGGGCACGGATAATTCGGATTTCAGCGGATTTCTATATGCAATTTTATCGAAAGATAATGCAATTTTATCGAAAGATAAGGATGTTGCACATAATAAGAATTATTGGATTAAAATTTAAAATATGACGTATATGGTTTTTTTCAATTTTCACTTGTTTTCACCGTTATATGAAAAGATGGAGGGAGTCGATATACGAAGAGCTCAGAAATAGGAAGGATCCCTTTATGATCATGTGCCAACGGACAGGCATACGAGGCATAGATGTATTTTTGTGATTGCAAAAACAAAAACAAGGAGCCCGAAATCTCCTTGTTATACTTACTTTATAGATTATTATTTGACGTTCTTTGATTGTTTGTCTTCCGAGAATAATTCAGAAAGCTGATCCAAATAAGCTTGCAGGACACCATGTTGAAAAACGAGACTCAAAAGTCTGCCATTTCGAATGTTTTGAATCAAGCCTGCCGTCTCAAGTTCTTTCAAATGGTGAGATACCGTTGCGGCGCTCACATGGTGTGTGTCGATCAGTACGCCACAAGGTAACGGATCTTTCGATGCGGCGATTTCCTTGAGCATTTGATAGCGTCTTGGTTCGGCCAAAGCGCGAGAAATTCTCAAAAATTGCTTATCAGTTAAGAAAGTCATTTTTTTGGTCTCCTTTCATGAATTCGTGTTCTCAATAACGTCTGTAACAAAATAAGAACTTCATCATAACGTACTCATTCAACGATTTCACTTTCATGAATGAATGGCAAAAGAAGCCCAAGCGGAACTTTTCGATTCACATTGGAGTGGGGGATACTATTCTTTTCTTGTAAATTAAACCACGATGAGCGCTTGATTTACTTTCATCCAAAGCTGAATTCAAGAATTTATTGAACGCAGGATGCTTGTATTAGTAGAGTTTCTATACTGAATTTTTCACAAGTTGTTTGTACATGCTCATGCCTCGTTATTCAGATTGATTTTTTCCCTACCTATTGCGGGAGATTCCTTCCTTGTTAAGGGAGCAAAAAATTCAAGCATTTATTGATGATACTATGACTAGAAAGATCATCGATTAACAAATCCAAGATCAAGACGGTTGTGGCTTTTGAGGAGACAAAGACGTGTTCTTTTTTACAGAAGCTATCTTTGTCACCTGTTTAATTGCAGATACTTGCCGCGCGTCCCAGAATCTTGATCACAACAGATTTGTTATGTTTATTTGACTATTTATCCCGTTAGTCTGCTGAAGGATTAAAACGTTGGTTGAGTCCTTCGGGACTTATCAAGACACCCGTTGAAGATTCTAAAGAAATACATAACTGAGTCAAGGAAGTATTCGCTACTTTTTGACTTAACCATACGCACAACGCTTGTCCTTTAAAACATGCCACTTTTCTTGCCAGCTGTTGAGAGCTTGTGTGGACAAAGATCATTACAATTCCTGAGAAAACAGAGTAAGTTCATTTGAAACCCAGCTACAGATAAAAAACCATCCTATTACAGAATAATAGCGTTTTTTCGTTTTCAGATAATGATTTGCCTTAGCTTCATGAGCATGTGACGGTATTTCTAAATAAAACAGGTCATAAAATGGAATTAACATCCATATTATGACCATTACACGTAACTCTAAGTATTGATGTTACTCAATCGTGATGTCGTACTCCATTGTCTTGGCTGTTGTTCGAGCAATTTCAGAACCTAGTAGTTGTTTAACAATGTGGAATGTCATATTGATTCCGGCGGATATCCCACCCGATGTCACAATGTTCCCTTCATCAACGAACTTGATATTCCTCTTTACAGTTACAGCCGGAAACTCATTCTCGAGTCTATCGTAGCTGGCCCAATGAGTCGTTGCCATCTTTCCATTTAGAAGACCTGCCTTCGCCAACAAGAGGGCACCTGTACAAACGGATGTCATTAGTTTAACCTTACCCATACGCTGCGAAATCCACTGAATGACTTTTTCGTTGTAAATCTCCTTCTCTCTGGCGCCAAGTCCGCCAGGAATCACCAAAATATCAAAATAAGGCGCATTGTCGAAACTGTAATCTGGCTGCACTTTCAATCCATTAAAAGCTTGTACCAATTCTCCCGTCTCCGAAACTAGTTTTACGAGAAACGGATTGGATTCTGGAGTACCTACATGTTGATCCGGATATTTAGTAACGGAAAACACTTCGAAGGGACCAGCAAAATCAAGTACCTCAACATCGTTGAAGAGAAATATTCCTACACTCCACTTCTTTTTCATAACGGTTCATCTCCTAGTAGGGATTCCAGCTTTTTATGTAACCATGTCCATCAAGTCACTATGTGAAGCTTTATAATATGGTTTAACCATGTATTGGTGCCACAGAGTTATACCCTGCTACAATAATATAGAATTAGGATGTGAACTTAATCAAAAGTCAAGTAAGAAGTATGCCTTTATTTTCACAAAGGATAACTGACTTTTGACGGGTCCAATTTTTGAACGGAGACGTTCTCTATAGCAATGAAGACTTTACTGTCACCGTCAACCCAGGCCTGGACGAAGACAATCGGACCCAGGGTACTGGCGCAACCACCGACGGACGGGTTATGGCAGTCCTGACGCCTGTGCTGGCCGATAAGGTAGGCCTTATCAACGACAAGATCTGTCTGAGCCGATCTTTCGCCGGATATTAAATGAAGCGGGAGTCACTCTACAGCGGGATTCTGCCAACTGCTGTAAGCCTAACGACTTATCCGTAGAAGCTTCAACGAGCAAGTATGGTATGCAGAGTATAGTTCGTGGCTTTTGTGAATTTCATCGCGTCACCCAATTAAAGACTTGATATATCTATAATATCCCCAAAATTGCTACAGTGTCAAGTTTCAACTTTCAATCCAACCTATAAATTAGCTTGCTTTGGCTTTAATAGGATCTAAGCTGCTACAATCGCTAGCGAGTTAATGATGAAATATAATTCCATCATTAACTCGCGAAAGGTTGAATTATAAATAATATCCTCAAATTGTCAGTGGCTTATTTACGCCAATCATGCGGCAATGGATCTTTCAGGGTAACACTCACCCCATTATCCACTATAACTTCCGTGCTTAAGTTCTCATCATGTATTTGGTTAATAAAATCACTACATCTTCCACATGGCGGCATATTATCCCCGTCACTTCCTACAGCAATCATCTTTAATACTCGATTTTCACCTTGTGTTATCATACTGCGAAGTCATGCCCTCTGAGGAAGAATTACCTTAGTAGACCATTTCCGTTCTCGCTGGGGTCCAGTTGCCAGGAGAAGTACGGGGCTGCAAATTATTTCCTTCAGCTTCTGGTTGAGTTCCTCTGCAAGCTCGGAAGTATACTTTCCTGTGGGTACGTATAAAGCTCTGCGCTCTAAATGTGCCTGTGGGCTGCGTGTGCATTGGTTACGGACAGATAACTAACCGAGCCCATCCGCTTGATTAACAACCGCACCCGAAATCATACAACATTCACCTGTACTTGACAACGGTAAGTTTCTTAACACGGAGAAAGAAATACTTTGACAAAACAACATTATTAGAGTTATTGTGGATATATTAAGTCTGTAATAGATAACATCAAGGAGGATGTCTTCGTGCAAATAATACTCTATTTAATAATAGGGGTAGCTATAGGTATGTCTTTTCCTATTCAAGCCTCTCTAAATGTTCGTCTCAGTTTTCATGCCAAAACACCGTTAACCGCATCATTTATTGCGTTTCTGTCTGGATTAATTATATTGCTTATCCTTAACCTGATTATTGATCCTGCTGGAATTAGCACAAGAATTGATTTCTCGTATCCATTATATGTTTTCATTGGCGGAGGAATAGCTGGCCTGAGTTTTAATGTCATTAACATTGTTTTATTTGCTAAATTGGGTGCTTCGATGACAACACTATTGACTATAACAGGGCAAATGATTGTTGGGATTCTCATCGATCACTTTGGCTGGTTCGGCGTGCCACCCCAAATTATGTCTGCGACTAGAGTGCTTGGTGGGATTGTTATGATTTTTGCTATTTTTCTGGCACAGTTCAATAAGAAAAATGATATGGCAGTGACATCATCAAGCGTAAAAAAGCAAGACGGAAAATTCATTTGGGGTATTGTGGGCGTACTGGCTGGTTTCTTAGCACCTTTGCAAACAGCTATTAACGGCAAACTCAGTGTTGCAACAGGCTCCTTTTTAGGATCTGCTTTTATTTCTTTCTTTGTCGGTACGGTACTTTTAGCTGTTTTGCTACTCATTACACAACGTGGTATAGAAATTCCACGGTATGACAAGCATACACAGCAGCGAATTCCTCTTTGGACGTATATAGGCGGTGTATGTAGTGTTCTTATTGTAACAGGTAACATCATTTTATTGCCTGTACTAGGTTCAATTTTAACTGTTATGATCTTCTTATTAGGACAAATGATTATGGCTATTCTAGTTGATCAGTTTGGATTGTTCAGTTTGCAAAAAAGAAAAATTGATGCTAGAAAAATTATTACGATAGTTTTGATGATTATTGGAATTATACTTGTCAAGTTCTAACTTTAATTTAATATTTGAGCATTTTGCATAATTCATTTTTCATCTTAAAGGTATACGAAAATAGAGCTGTGGATGAAGCTTAAGAAAAAAGGACAGCAGACAAGTCGCGTAGAATGTGTAATATTTATGGTACAAGGAGAGTTATAACAGGTTAACTCAAAAGTGTGTTCAGAAACGGTTCATGTGGAGTGTGTAATAGGAATGCAAGGAATCGATACGTAGAAATCCTTTGTTTTCAACACTTCGCGGGTTTTATGACGTAAACTACCTTTACCAAGGGAACGCCTAAGCCATATTTCTAAATCTTAGTTTAGCATGAGATACGTCTTGTTAGTAGCGAAGGGGTTACCCTACATAAGGGGATATACTTTAGGAGGAGGACAGGGCGCTTGCTACATTCAGTGAGACACATTACACATAAGGCAGATAAGACGCAGTGCGACAAATCTGAATTTAGGGAGACAACATGGAATATATAAAAGAAGTATTTGCACAATACGATAGACAATGTATTCGGGTTTATCAGGCTTATAATCCAGTAATTGCAAAAGAAGCAGTCGCCTTACAGACTTTTGGCGAAAACTTTAATCTCAATCGCATGACATGGATAAAACCTTCCTTTTTGTGGATGATGTATCGGTCTAATTGGGGAACAAAGAAAAATCAGGAATGTATTTTGGCTTTGGATGTATATATGGAAAAATTTAATGAATTGTTAAGGGAAGCGGTGCTAACTTCACCAGACTCAATGATTTACAAAGGTTCAACTCAATGGGAAAAAGCATTTGAGGAAACAACAGTTTATTGCCAATGGGATCCCGATAGAAATGTGAATGGCAATTCCATAAATCGTGCAGCAATTCAAATCGGTCTAAAAGGAACCACTTTAAAAGAATTTCTGGCCGATGGAATTTACCGCATTGAGGATTTGACACCGCTTGTGAAGAAATGGAATGTACAGCGAAAGCAGGGAAAACTAAACTCTAAAAATATACCAATAGAAAGAATTTACCCTATTAAAAACAACGAAATTAGAAAAAGGCTGGATATGTGACAACAAACTAAATTTCAGTTTGTCGGATCGTCATTACGTTAAGCTTAATGGTAAAATGCGTACATAATGAACATTTTACAAATTTGACTGTATCATAATAAGTTTTCACTTCGCCGTTATCTACGTTGAGGAGATGCGTATCGCGCATGCCGGTACAGCAAAGAGTTGAGTTAAAAGTTGAAGCAGCAATGCTAAAAGTGACAGTAGGTACGTAAGTCACAGCACCCACACACGTGGAGTGCTGCGTGTCGGTAGTGAGAAAGCATTGATTTAACGCCACATTACCTAAATGTATAACCAGTAGAGCTCAAGTGGAGATAATGCTTTCTTGAAAGGCTCTGTTACAGTTCTTTGTTGATTTCTTACTAAGCAGGATATTTTAAAATCACTACGGTGAGCTGTACCACAAATAACGGCAAGCTTATGTGTTAGCTGATGGGCTCCGTTTCTCTTAACTGATCCGCGCCAAACGGATGATCTATGATATACAGCCAGCTATCATCCGGCTGCTTTCTCACAATTTCTGAAGTATGGCCTTGGATTTGTATCGGACTTCCATCCGCATCCACTGTATTAAGGATAAAATGTGCACGCAGCAAAGCGATATTTTCAAAAGGGATGCAGTAAATGTTTTTGGATACCATGCTGCCTTGCAGTCGGAATAGGTCCTCAAGAGTCTTGCGAATAAGATCAATTCCTTGATCCTTGAAGCCATCCGGATTAATCAGAACGGCACCCGGTTCGTATAAAGCAAGCAGGTTGCCTATGTCGCAAGAGTTGTAGGCTTCGGCAAATGCAGCATTCATATCTTCCGGATTCATGACTGGGCTTTTTTGACTAGGGGATTTCATAAGATCGCCTCTTTCTGTATGATGTTATATGTGTTAGCTTAGCAGAATTCTCGCAATAATTTAAGTACGCAGAAAATGATGACATAGTCATAAAAATCTAACCATTGTGGAGGTAATGATGCCTTATCAGGACAGTACTTTTGGTTGCCCTGTAGAAGTGGGACTTCAAATGATTAGCGGGAAGTGGAAGCCTAGGATCATTTATGAACTGCTTCAGCAAACCCGGCGTTTTGGTGAAATCCAGCGACTCATCCCCGGCGTGTCCAGGCATGTTCTAACTACACAGCTACGTGAGCTAGAGGTAGGTGGTATCGTTAAACGTACCGCATTTTTAACGATGCCGCCGAAGGTTGAGTACACATTAACCGATTTTGGAAAAAGCTTGGAACCCATTCTGGAGCAAATGATAAAAGTGGGGGAGCATTACATTTCTTTGCATAAGAATGAAGCCAATGATATGGAAAGCTAAAACTTGCCGTATTAGCCTGTGCGGTGAACCGTATCGCACATACTGGTACAGCGGAGAGTTGAGTTGAGAGTAGAAGCCACAATGTTAAATTTACAGGTTAAGTGACGGGAATCGACACATGTGGAGTCGGTAGTGTCTTTGCATCCAAAATGCACAACAACAGCCCTTCACCACTGAATGGTGGTGAAGGGCTGTTGTTCGTCATTCATTAATTGAGTAAAAGGAAAAAAAGTTCCTTTTAGCTACTTGCCAATAGAACAGACTGTGTCCTACCATCGTGTCTAATGACACAAAAGTGACCCCAACCATAAAGCACCAAAAGCCTGATGTGAACTTGGAGGTTTTTTTATATGGCAATAAAGGGGCAAATATTTCAAACGTACACAGAAGAATTTAAAATGAAGGCGATTCAAACGTATTTGACTGGAACAGAGAGTTATAAAGTTGTTGCAGAAGTAAAGTATCGAAAGGGAGAACTATTCGATCCTGAAGAGATTTCTCTTCTCCCCATGTGATTGGCAATGTCAAGAGGAATGAGTGTAGAGAAGAAAGCAGCAGAAAAATACTTACAGGGATTAAGAATTCTCACTACGATTAGATAATCAACTCTGTTCAATAAACCAGGCAGGGAGTATATTGATCAAACACTGTAGATAGAACAACATTAAAAAGCCTCTACGTAAAGGGAATATCAAGGTGTCATCGGATAATTCATTTCTGAAATACTAATGATATAGGTTATTTGTGCTAAAAAGGGGTTTACCCGTCAAAATTGAATTCTAAATGCGAAGGCTATTTCCTAATGGAGATAGTCTTTTTACATCCGAATTTAAACACCCAATAGCTTGAAGAAAATGATTTTGTTGAAGATCAGATTTTTTGTTATCGTTTTAGGGAGGGTGAGCATGTTATGTAGGTAAAGTGTTCCGATCGCCGGGCTGTCCTTCGGGTATCCGAATCAGCCGGCAAGCCGCTTTCCTCAGGTGCTCTCGGTATCCATTTCCTCTAGGTTAGGCTAGATAATGTTGCCTATGGATGCTGGGTAATCAGCGTCTTTTTCATTTCTGATGCCTTCTTTCACAGTAGGTACTTGTAGAATACTCGAGATGAATGTCTCAAGTTGCAACAAGCACTGAATTTAGATAGCCAAATTGGTATGTTAAGGGCTAGTCTTAAGTTAATATTAAACTTATGTTCTTCACTCGCAGATTTACGAAAGGAACATGGGGTTTCTGCAACGTTGGAAATACCCATGGAATATTTCTCATTCACAATTGAGAATGCTTTAAAAAAGTATGGGGTACATGGAGATCAACACTACTGGATTAACAAAGCACAGTGGAGGGAAGCAATTGAAATGTCGGGATATGTAGAGTCAGAAATCTACATGGCCCTTGTTTAATTTGAATGGGGGAGTTGTGAATGCAAGCAATCTGGAGAAATGAATGGGTTCATGAATACGAGACTCCATGGTCTATATTCGAGAAATTGTCATTCGCAAATCGCGTAAGTAGAGACGATATCTTTAAACTTTCCGGTAACAGTATTGAGAGGAATAAAATCAACCCTAAAAAAGGGGATCGAAAAATTGATCTGTTTCTCTTAGAAGTTTTGACGAGTCGATCTTAGAAATGATTTTTGGACTGAATTTAGTTAAGTTTACTCAACAATCAATACAATCACTAACTAATCCTCTACACAGTAATAGATTCCCAAATACATCCTGGTTTTCGAAACACTTACGCTGGTGTAACCAATGAATATCTTACGGACATCATAGTTGGTTACATCAATTTAAACTCTTGGAACATTGTCCTTTTCACAATGTAAAATTAGAAGATACCTGTGCACGGTGTAAAAAAAAAATACCGTTTGTATTTTCCAACAGATTTTTCGGAAACGCTTTTTCCTGTAAATGCGGCTTTGAATTCGCTGATTTTTCTAGTACACTCTGGGAAAATTGGGACACAAAATTTAAGATAGTGGATTCTGCAACATTACATTGGTTATCAAACACCAATCAGGAGGACGGAACAATTTTGATTCTACCTGAATTCGGGAATCTAAATATACTATCTGTTTTTCATCCTTATCTAGCTAAAAAATCTTTCACAAAAGAAAATAAAAAAATATCTATTGATGATTTTTATTATTCAACTCAATTTAATAAAGAGCTTTACTATAATAATGTTGATACCTCCAGACTGTTGATCGACACATAAGAAAGAACGTATTATGGAAACACTCTAATTGCATAAAACAATTTTGGCAGCTACTAAAAAATGATGGGGAAGACTTCCCTGATATTTGTCCATACGCTTATGCCTATGTCAACTGGCGTAAAACCCTTTTAAAAACTGAACGTTTTTATCGTTCAGATATTCGAATAAATGATGTAGCCCGAAGTGGAGGACGATTTGGTTATGAGCTGCTTACAAATGCAATAACTGATGACATAAAATTATTATTGGAAGAATATGTACTAAAGAATAATGGGGAAAAGATAAATAAGGATACATTGGAGTGGATCCAAGAACAATGGACATATCGATTTAGTCTAATATTTTTTACGAGTGTCTAAAATATTCAGAAGATATTTTAGTTAATGATAAGAAAAATACCAACTGGGATAAGATACTCATGGACACAAAAGCTAACTTCAAAATTGCATTTAAATATCAAGAGGTTAATGTTTTGAGTGCTAAAAGAATAAACTTCATGATGTACTATGAGAATACAATCGACAAAAAAAACATTGAATATGAATGCCCAAATTATAGCTTAAGAAAAAAGAGAGCTATTTCAAAAATGAAATCCTACGTACCGGCACGGATATCCATCGAATATCCAAAAAATTATGAACTGATTAATTACGTTAGTTCATATATAAAGAAGCATGATTATTAAAACAACTCGAGTGAGTTGTTTTTTTGTGGCCAAAATAGGGGATTAATCGGCAATGGGACCAAGTTCTTGTCCTACAAGGGACTATGTTCTTGTCCTCCGACATCCGACAAACATCCTAGATGTAAACAGGGCTTATTCCAACTCAAAGACATATGTACAAAATACGGGTTTTGTGAGGAAGTAGTATATAAATTAATGGAGCAAGCCAATTTAAACCAAACTAATGCTAATTAGCTGTCCATAATTGATATCTATAAATATTCAAAATTGTTCATAATAGCTTCCCTTTCATGAACAATTGAATCTCTTTTTAGATATTGATTTGTCTCTAACGAATATTAAACTTTATAGTGTATCAGAATCTCGGATTAAACTCTGTGTGTTATGTTTATTGTTGATTGTTCTTTTCGTACCTCTTAAATAAAAAAGCTAATTATTACCATTAATTAACTTATATCAGTATCTTCATACACGTTCAGTCTTATAGCTTCAATTTTAAAACATTTCTTTAGCTATCCTTAATTGTCTTTCCCGTTCTTTAGTGGCAGCCTCAGCCACCGAGGAATTATTGGATATGTTTACCGTTTTAACAGCATAGTCACTGCTTACCATAGCGTGTCCTCTCATATGTCCAGTTGCAATGGCTTGTGCAAAAGAACGAGCAGCATACTTACTTGCTTCGGTTGTGGACTCTTTCGCTAATTCATTGACTATGAATCCAACTTTTCTTAAGTCAAAGGCTCTGATACCACCAGCTATACGTTTTTCTAGCGTTTCTATCCCTAAATCAATGCGCGGGTCATTTATAAGATGTTGATCCAGATGATCCAGGTGTTCAACAGCAACGCTCAAAGCCCATTTGGCCAGGAACTTCTGCGGTAATTTTTCAAGTGTCTCTTCAAGTTGATTTCTTAATTCAATATTGTCTACAATCTTTATCTTAGGACTACTGTAAGTAAATTCGTTAGTTGATTTTATTTGCTGCTCATGTTTATTCCAAGCATATTCCCCAATGTTCAAACGATCTCTCCCCCATTACAGCACGGCACTCTTTAATTGTTTCAGATCTTCTTTCATAAAAAGCGTGTACCACACTGAAAAAATGAAAATTAGCCAGATTCTACGAGAATAATCACCTTTATTACTCCGATGCTGGATAAACATTTCTTCGATGATATTCATATTGAATATTTCTTCAATACCACTATAGCGTATTTGCTCAAACATTATATCTGAAATCGGGGTCTTAAGCCAATCACGAATCGGTACGGGAAATCCTAATTTCGGGCGATTCACAATATTATCAGGAACAATTCCTTCCATAGCTTTACGCAAAGCGAGTTTTGTTGTATTTTTGCCAATTCGATTGGAGACTGGAATTTTACTAGCCGTTTCAAAAACCTCTTTATCTAAAAATGGGACTCTTAATTCCAATGAATGTGCCATAGACAGCTTATCTGCTTTTGACAAAATATCGCCAGGCAACCAAAAATTCATATCAATAAACTGCATTCTTGTCGTAGGATCTAGGTGCACTGTCTTATCATAAAAAGGCTTAACGATATCCGTCGGATGTAAAAAGCTATTTTGAGCGTGTACCGACTCATGGAGCAAGTTCATCTTTCCGCTTTTGTTAAAGATATTAGCATTACCGAAAAAGCGTTCCTCTAAAGGTGTCAGCCCCCGAAGTAAATAGTTTTTGCCATAAAAATGATATGGATAGATGGTTAATGATTTTCGTAACGTATCCTTAATGAAGTTGGGCATCCATGTGATGGGTCTTAATGCATCAGGCTCTCTATAGATCCGGTATCCTCCGAATAATTCATCAGCGCCTTCCCCTGATAGGACAACCGTGACATGATCTTTTGCAAGCTGATTTAGATGATAAAGAGCAATGGCGGAAGGATCCGCGACAGGCTCATCAAGATGCCATACCGTTTTCGGAATACTCTCAAAAAAGTCTTCTGTAGATAAAATGTGAAAATAATGATCCGTTCCCAATTTAGCTGCCGTTTGATTTGCAATGATCGTTTCATTGTTTACCCCTTCAAATCCAATCGAAAAGGTCTTTGTGGATTCTTCTGCTTTCATCATTGCAGCTATAGCTGTAGAATCAATTCCACTGGACAAAAAACATCCTCTATTCACATCACTTTGTAAATGAAGGTTTACAGACTCTTTCAATTTCCACTGAATTTCTTCCGCATAGTCTGCTAAAGATCGTTTTACCGGATGAAAATGGGGTTCCCAATATTTCTCGATCTTCATTTCACCTTTAGCGTTAACAAATACTCGCTCTGCAGGTCCTAATTTATGAATATGTTCAAACATCGTATCCGGTTGCGGCACATACTGAAAAGTTAAGTAGCTAAATAAACTTTGATACTGAAGCTTTCTTGGTACTCCGTGAACTGCAAGAATGCTTTTAATTTCCGAAGCAAATAAAAGGTTGTTTTCATCTTTGTAATAATAAAAAGGCTTGATGCCAAAATGATCTCTGGCAGCAAAAAGCGTCTGTTCCTTAACATCCCAAATCGCAAAACTAAACATTCCTCGTAAATGATGGACACAGTCCTTACCGTATTCCTCATATAAATGCACAATGACCTCTGTATCTGATTGCGTTTGAAAGTGATGTCCCTTTAACTTAAGCTGATCTCGTAGTGTTTTATAATTATAGATTTCACCATTAAAAACAATCCAAAGGGAACGAT
Source organism: Paenibacillus sp. B2(2019) (assembly GCF_008370385.1). Taxonomy (NCBI): domain Bacteria; kingdom Bacillati; phylum Bacillota; class Bacilli; order Caryophanales; family Paenibacillaceae; genus Paenibacillus; species Paenibacillus sp. B2(2019). The sequence goes on along the minus strand of NZ_VTZR01000025.1, from coordinate 534,356 downwards.
CTTCATTCGTCATCGGTTGATTTCCATCACGTAAATCTATAACGGATAACCTACGAAAACCGAGCCCAATTCGAGAATCGAGCCATACGCCTTCATGATTAGGACCTCGGTGATTCATTGCACCTGTCATTTGTTTTAAGGTTTCCTCTTGCGGGGGTTGTCCATTACATTTTAAGATTCCTGCTATTCCGCACATGCTATTGTAGTCCTTCCTATAGTAAAGATTAGGATATAGAGTGCCCACAATTGCGTTGATCAATCATCTTTTTTTCTAAACGATTTACTTTTTTATAATAAATAAAAAAAGAAAAGCCTGAATGAACAAGCTTTTCTCGAAGTAGTTATGTTGGTTCTTTTGCAAGGCTATTCTCAATCCTTATCTTATTCATGTGTAATATCCTTACGATCTAACACCAAATTTCTAAGACGAACCAAAGGAGCTTTAGCATCATCTACACTTGTGTATAGTGTAAGTTCAAATTGGTAAACCCCGTCCTTAAACGGTTCAACTTGATTATACCAATCCCGAATGTTGCCTCCCAATATTTTGATAAAATCATCATCAACAGGTAGTTGATAATCTGAAGGTAAAATCAATGATATAGGTAATGTACCAAATCTCAAGTTACCACTTAGTTTTTGTTGGTACCGTGGTTTTACCTTAATAATTGATTTGTCTATCTTCGAGCCTGTATTCATTTCTCCATACAAACTTGTAAATAATGCAGTAAGATGTTCATCCAATGAACGTCTTACTAATTGCCCTCCTGCTGCTCCTATAGCTGCTATATGGATTGTTGGGTAGATATCCAATTGAGGTGTTAATTTCATTGGGAAGCGAATGACAGGTGTTCTATATACAAAATTCTCATTCGTTGTTCTTCCTGGAACGAGTTCCGCATTCCGAATTACCATTAATCCAGCCCATGCATCTTGTAAATAAGCTAAATGTAAATCATCAAATTGGATACTCCTTTTCGGAAGTTCCAACCCGTCCGCCCAACTTAAATACTTATTCCCTCCACCTGGGTTCTTTAATTGATACACATAACTATTGTCGGCGATCTTCTCCAGATTATAGCCGTCAATTTGAAGCTTTGGAGCTAGATCTTTAAGCTCCACTGGTACAGATACAGGGTTGATAATCGTATTGAAAATCTGTTTCTCACCGTTGTAATCGCATTGTGTTTGTAGAATTCTAAAGCGATACTCAGTATCAGAAATTACGTTCATTGCTCTTCTGTTTCCATGTTCATACCATTCTTTCCAAGAAGACGCTACTGGAATTGCTAATGACATAAAGGAAGATACAATCTTCAGCAGAAGCTCCTCATCAATGTTATCTTGTTTTAGAACCTCTTCCATCTTTTTGTATACTTGTACACATCGAGTGAGTTTATCATAAAAGTCTTCCACCTTCACAAATGCATCATTAGATTTCTGATTAAACATCACTTGGCATTCCAGAATATCTTGAGAAGCATATTCTCTTTCAAACTCAAACCCATATCTCCACTTCACGGCTGTTTGCACCGTAGTTTCCTCAGATGTATTGTTTAGACCCTGAAGCATGGAAACCCCTTCATGTCTAATCATTTTAGGTTCATCCGGATAAAAACGAAGTGGTATCGGGACAGTTACATCTTTAGCTATTTCAACTTGCTGCAGTGGGTGAATAAAACTTAGCCATGAAGAAGCCTTATAACCTTCAATATTTGGGAGACTCCCTATTTCGTGCTCAATATGTTGAATTTCATAAGCTAAATCAACCGTTACACTGGATTGACATTCAGCGCACTTCGCATCGAATGTAAAACTAAGAGCACTACCCCCTTTCTCAAGTAGTACTTTAGAATTCGAGGTTTGATAAGCTGATTCAGTTCCACCCTGCTCCTCATTTCGTAGAGGTTTGGTATTTTTTTGAACCTTAATGCCCCCATACAATTGTGGAAGCTGTGCCTGAGAGTCGGTACATGGACTCCAAGGAACGGAAACTGGAAACGAGACAATGGTCTCAATGTCATAGGCATTAGTTAACTTTATCAGCAAATGCTGTTTAAGTTTCTCGGCAGCATCGGCTTTTAACTTTTCCATTGGAACATTAATTCGCTCACTCTCAGTAGGTTCTAGTATGGGGTCAAGTGTTTCCGGTATGATCTTAGCTAATTGTTCCTTTAGACTAAGTATACTTCTATACATAGGTGGATCTTTCTCATACACTTTGCATCCCATGGAAGCTGACAATAGATTTTCTATTGCACTTAAATACAATCTTGCCCAATTATCCATATCAATCGGTCCGATTAATTGATTCCTATATATCCCCAATGTTCCAGTAGCCCCATCAAACTCAGGGATGCTAACAAGCCGGGAAATCTTACTTTTGGACATTAACTTTGGAGCGAAAAATATCGGATAAGCACCGACCGTATATCGCAGTCCTTTCTCGTCCCCACAAGTGGCATCTGGATCATGATCTGTAATTCCAGGTTTTGCAACACGGACAGCCCATAGTTTATCAGCATCTGTTCCTGTACTGCCGAACCTAGTTCTTCCCATGGCCACTTTCAGATCATAAGCATCCATATTGAATACCATCTCAAAGTTTCTTGCGAATTTCTTCAGAGAACGCATCTTAGGATCAGAGTCCACTAAGTTGTTTTCTTTGATCATCGGTCGAATTTCCGAAACAGCGGCTCGAACAGTGTCTTCGTCTTTGAAGTTTATATCCACTAAATCAATCGGACGCTCTATAAACAAGAGTACTTTTAATTCATAAATATCCAATGGATTCGTATCTTCGATGAGCCAATCGAATGACTTCCTAATTTCACTTCTCCCATCACAGTCGAGAGGATTTAACAGGTTATTTAAGTAGATACAGCAATCGGTGATAAAAGCTTTTAATTCGTCAGTTTGAACGGTGTCAAATAAATGATCTACATACTCATCAAGACTGGTTTGCACTTTGTACGAAACTAAAGGATTACCAGTCTCGTCACACTGGCATAGCTGATAATAAATTTTTGTGTAAATTAGCATGTCTGCTTCCAACCGCTTAAGATAGACCCCGTACTCTTCATTTGGCTGTTGTTTATATAACTCAAAATTCAACAGAAGTTCGATATGCAATCTCCGCTTCATCTCTTTTACACTAAATGTGTAAGAAGTCGTTATACCAGGCCACTGTTCAATAGCTAATAAACGATCAGTAAATCCAATTGGGATTTGAATGAAATTTGGGAATTGTTTCATCACCAGTTGGTTTCCAAAGTAATCATGCCAAAAGAAATCGATTTGAACCGTTTTTCCTATTCCGGAATAGGGATTCAAGTCAAACTCCGGCACACAATAGTTATTCGGAACCGTAGGCATACAATTCAGTGGATTATATTTCGCATAAGGGAAGATAGGAACTACGTTCTCATACTTCCCCTCATCATCATTTAAACTGTGAATAGCAACTGGTAGTCCATCAATGCTCTGACAAAAATCCGAATTCCCTCGAATACGATATCCTAGTAGTCGATAAATCTGTTCCAAATAATTCTCGATAGTATCGTTATCTGCTACCTCATCCCTGAGGACTGAGAAACCTACATGCCCCACAGGCATCGTGTTAACCTTTTCTTGAATGGGCCATGAAACGTCAAGGAGATCACCGACCAGAAAGAGGTTCTTTAGATTCCTGTTTTCCCATAGTAAAGATTCCAGAGATACATCATAACTCTCAGATATAGACAGAAGGGTTTCACTTCGGGCAACAGAATGAACAAACCCACCGGATTTCGGAATAGTAAGCTCAATCGTATTAAGTAGCTGATTTTGAAGAAGACGTCCCGTATCCATGAAAGGTAAGCTTAGGCGAGAAGAAATCCTCATTAGTGTATCATCGTTATTAGCGATCGTTGCTCTATTCTTGGTCAGACTCATATAGAGTGGTGCTGTCTGTCCAGACATGGTTATTAAGCAATTTGAATAGGTATCCAAGGTTGTTGAGTTTACTTCGTTCAACAGGATCAGACGGATTTGACCTATGCCCTGTTCATTAAAGATCTCTTCGGGAAGTGTATTCCCATTATTCTCATAATGGAGATAGAAGCCTCCAGAACGAACGATACTACACTCCCATGCCCATAGAATACTTTCATACGTATTCTGAAAAGATAAACCATTCATCGGATTGGTTTCTGTAGAAAGGTTGCTTTTCACAACGGTAGGTATACCTTCACCTAGAGTCCATTCACCACTTTTCGTTGAATAACTCACCTGTATTTCTGGATTCCCTTGATTGGAAGTAAGCCATCTTTCTAAAAGAGTTGTACCGGCTTCATCCGTACCTACTAGTTCAAACAGTGCTCCATCTAGCTTGACTCCAGTAACACTATCCCTTTCCGGCAGCTTCTTCAGCGATACATTAATCATAACACCTGACCGATAATCAATGGCGCCGTCCCCGTTACCATCCTGGTTCACTTGAGCATACAAAGATGCATTTATTGGGCTTTGTTTCGCTATAAGTCCTAGCAGGCTGTTGGGGAAACTCCATAGCTGCAAATTACCAACTGTTGTAGGGGAAACAAGTGTATACCACTTTGTAACTTGCTTCATGGTAGGCAATATCCCAATACCAGACATTGTTTTGATGCCATTGTTCGCTTCGATTGTCAACTCTTGGATGTTTGCGATATCCTCTCGTAGGAGGCTCACACAGATTTCACTTGTCTCAATATTAGACGAATCATAGAGACGAACCCAGGTTTGGTTTGAGGATATCTTAATACCATAATCGTTACAATCAGGCACCTGAGTAAAGATTGGTAAAAGAAACTGTTGACCCGTCAGTTGGTAAAGAGACATGGTGGAGACTGGAGGATTGCCTGTACATACCATTGAAACATTATTTTCAAATCCGTCTAGTTTGGGTGGCCGCATACCGCTTAACAATGAATGGCTCGCCATTGCTGAAATATCAGAGCTTTTAGACTCCAATTCGGTTTTTATAGCATCCCATTCTAAACTGTTATCACCCTTAAATAGATCCATTGTAGCTTGAAGTCCTTGTTTGGCGAGTGAAACAAAGAAATCTTCGTACAAGACTTTAGAGGCCGATTTATGACTTGTAGTCCATGAATAGCTGCGTTTTGATATCGATTGACCAAGTTCCGATAAATAACGTGCTCGGACTTGTGAGAAATGTAATCTAAGATTATCAAGATATACTGGTGTTAACTCGTTGTATAAGCTAAAGTCTACATCTACGGGTGAAGTCCCGTTATAATAGGGAACTCGCATCGAAAGGGCTGGAACCATTGGGAACACAGAAATATCGCTCAAATCACTGCCAGGTTGATGGATTTGGATCGCACCTTCATCAGTGAAAAAATATTGAACTAAATGATCATAATCCATCGGAGTCCCGTTTGTTTCATCCCTGAACCAACAAAGTGCATCACTAACAACTTGCTTAGTGATAATAGGGTTATTTTGGTCCAGATCCCCTTGACCAAAGGCTTGTAATACCCATAAGAAAAGTGATTCTAACAAGCCTTTAAATTCATCTTTCTTTATATAAAGCATTGCAACGTAATGAGCATTAACTGAATCCGTCTCTTTCGGTTGATCTACTGTAAGCTGAGGAACAAAATACGTCTTGATCTTAATTCTGCGATTTATCGGAAGCTGTTTCCAAACGGGTGCTTTACACTCATTTGTAATGTATGGTGCAATTAGGCTCTCACCCTCTATTATCCACGGTGCCTTACTCCCTCCTCCAAGATCAACCGATTCATTCACATCTGTATGAAAAGAGCTATAGGCTGTGATTTTCACACCACAAATTTTAATACGATACTTAATGGATACATCCACAGTCGCTATTAGTTCCAGAACCAAGTTCTTGTAAGCAGCGATCAGAGTACGAATGACCAGGTTAACAGCTATGTTAAGATCAGCCATCACAAAACCAAAATCCACACTTCCATAGATTCGTCCAATGACACCAAGCATTGCATCTAATGAAAAATAACGTTCCTCCTTATTTGCGTTATCGGGATGAAATGTTGCGAGAACACCCTCGAAGACGCCAACCGCACTCACATTAAATCCTGCCTTTAGAACTCCTTTATTGAAGTCCTTACCCACTCCAAGAGCCATACCTAAACCAAAAGCTAAGACTTGTCCAAAATGGCCATTCGTTGCTATTGGAACATACTCTGAAACATCCGATTTCAATCGAGCCAAATAAAACCCACCGGCACCTGAATAATATGGGGGAGCTTGAATGGTGAAAGATCTTGAAAAATCGAGATCCCGAGGAAAACCTACGTCAATCTCAAAATCACCATTCGTGTAAATTTTGATGCCAAATATCGGAATGATTATCGTAAACGGTGGGGTTTGAATATATCGCATGGAATCTGGAAGTGTTAGTTCGGCTGAGTAAACCCCCTTGGATTCTGAAAGCTTAGTGTACATAACCTCCAACTCAAGACCGTCGAACAGCTTCGCCAATTCACCCTTTAATGCAATCTTTAACCCATATAACTTGGGATCATTAAAAACAAGCTGCATATTGAGGAAATAATCCCCTGTGTTGTATTGTAACAAATTAAACTCCGTACCCATCAGCCACTGGCTAGCCGCATCATAAGGTAATTCAGCTGATCCGGCTCCATTTTGAAAGGCACATTTCATCGCGTTGACCGCATCACCCACGGAATCAAACTTAGTTTGATTCATGGTGTATCTTTGCGCTAGTCCTAGCCACTCAAGGTCAAACGTTGTTGAAAAATCGGGGAACAATTTAATGTTAGGCTGCTCTTTTGGGTCACTAAGATCCCATTCAAGGTCGGACTGGTTAGTTGTAATAGTAACAAATACGTGATCTAAGTTATCTTTGTTAACGTTAAGTTTTTTCAAATCTAACCCCAAAATACTTATGTTCAAATCTGTCTCTAAAGTAACCTTTTCAGCAGGTCCTAAATCAAAAAGAACGGAAGCAGGTCCCACCTTATTTAAGAGCTGGTCTAAGGGTTCAGGCAGATGGAAGTAAGGTCTCCCTGTTAACTTCATCATAGCTGTCAGTAGGAATCTTATGTTATTACCTGTAAAAGCAAAACGCATATATTCTTGATCTGGTGAGTAATCAAATGTCATACCTTCCCATCGAACCTTGTAAATTGGAGCTCCACCTAGAATATAAGTTAGACACACTTGTGCCCCTAACCTTGGTATCTCCACTTCCGTTTCAATTGTATAATTGTTATGGGTGGAGCCTCCCTCAATCTTTAATACGGCATCGATTTCTAGCTGTAAAAATCGTTCATTAATTTTCCATTTGAAATCTGCGTATATACTATACGAATCGTTATATGCATTATCAGTGATTTGATATTCAAAGGTTATACTGTCAGCAATTACATTTGAGAATGGCCATGAAGGCGCCAAATCTCTCATCTTGACCTCTTTCAAAGTCATCCCCTTCAATAACCACCCCACTGAATTCGGCTGAGCTTCCACATCAAAGCTCAATGGTCCAATCACTACTTTCCCTCGAAACACGTAATGATATCTTATCTGGTTAATATATCTGAATTTGCGCCATTCGAAGGTAGGATCTTGAATTTGAAAATTCAAGAGATTGAGATCACTCTTCCCAATAAGTATAACTTTATAGTCACCATTCAAAGCATTTGTAATGGTCAAATCCATTTGTTTGATTGGAAAGTGTAAGGTTCCAGGTATGTTGATGACATTATCTTCAAATGCATATAGAATATCGTTCACCTGAGTCGTGTCATTTTCTGCATCAAAGATCCCATGAAAAGAAAGATCTTCTTCTAATAAAAGAACGGCTTCCTTGAATCTACTTACTAATATGCGCCCTCGAACAATCAATTCCTGTTCACCCGGATGGAGACAATCCCCAACCTTCCAATAAATCTCCGGGGTCATAGAGAGATTCCCCACCTCCCATGCTTGGGTGGAAGCAACAGTTATCTCATGACAATTCATCTGATGATTAGTTCCATTTAGAGTTACTTTATAATCTAACAGCGTCATTTCAACAAAAAAAGATAGCATTTTTGTGGGAATTCCTTTAAACCAATTTCGTCCATCCATGAGCGAAAATACCTGAGGAGGAGTGATTAATTCCCTAACATCTCCTAAGCTTAGTTGGTAGTTGCCGTCTGTGAGCTGCTCCAACCGTACCTTAATAAGTGACCCATTCGGAACGCGTAGTTCAGCTACCAAAAAAGCTTTGATTCGTACATCATTAATTGATAATCCTAATCCCGGATTCAATACATTTAAAAAATCTGGCATGTTCGTCATAACGCCAGAAAGTTGTTGTATCCATTCCCAGTGTGGCAACTCTTTACGTAATAAGCCTTGAACATCAAGAGGAGTATAGAACAAATAAAGCTTCGAATCTGGAAGGTAGGCTTTATAGGATTGAAATAGCTTATCCTTAACTGAAAAATCGCACACTAAATTTTGCCCTTTTTTCAAATAAGGAATTAACTGGCCTCCTTCAACTGGATAATCAGTCAAATCCGTAGTTGTAAAGAAGAACGTAATGCCATTCATCTCTAACAAGTCCAGTGGTGATGGTGGAAGTCCTGGAAAGCTATCGCGAAGTTTCCATTTCGAACTGAATTCCGCTGCAAGAACAATTTTCAATTCTGTTCCATCCCAGATAAATTCAACAGCTATATGTGTGGTCTTTTTTAATACTTGCATAGAGCCTTTGAGCTTCAGATGAGTTGCAGTTGCATCATCAATTACGGGATTAGTTATGACCAAGACATCGTCAGTTGCGACTCCAAACGAATTCACCAATAATTGTCTCAACGTCACAAGATCAGTAGGAGATATCAAATTAGCTTCAGCCACTGCTTGATACAATGATTTCTGCTCCATTAATTTCTGGCTTAAAATAAAAATACTCATGGTACCCTCCTTAACAAATTGGATTAGTGGAATCTTTTATATAATTCGCATACCAGCCAAGCCCGTTGGTTTGATCAGCTGTAGCTCCAGGGTGAGGCTGTAGGCCAAAATTCATCGTACCTCCAGGTGGAAATTTGAAATTCAAAAATTGTAAGCCTACATTATTAAATTGCATCGAGTATGATGTTGTACCGCTACTTGGATCTGCTGTTAACACGATATCACCAATGCCCATTTTAATAACCCCCTGTAAATTAAAGAGCTTACCCTGTTCTCCCCCTCCGGGTAATTGCAATCCAAGAAAGAAGTTATATTTCGGACGTTCAATATTCACCGGAACATTTGATTTGGTCCACGCTAACAACACACGAGTAGTGAAAAGTGTATCCGCTGCAAGCATACCCGCATTCCCCAGATCCAGCTCAAACTCAAAGCCTGACCAAGGTCCTTTAATATCAAGAGGCTGTGGTACAGAAATTGCAGTGTTAACGAGGATAAGTGGGATATAACCCAATTCTGAGGGCAATTTTCCAGAAGAAGCGAACGATACAAACTTTTTAAATTTTAAAGGCAATCCAAAGATCAAACTTTCCTTACGTGGTTGTACTTGTTCAGGGGTTATCAGGATATCTGAAGTATCCATCCAGATACTATCCCGTTTCATTGTGGATTCATCAAAGACAAGGCGGATCAGCTGTTTCGAAAATGGAAGTCCGGATTTCTTCGATTTGCTTGCATCCTCCACACTTAAACTGCCATACGAGAAAGCATCAAGTCCTTTAATGTTCTGAAAATCCATAAATCCCATAAGATTAAACCTTGTTTCAAATTTGGGTCCATTTGCTATTTGTACAGTATCAATGCTTGCTCCAGAAATCTCCACATGATGGAATACACTACTCTCCAGCTGACATTTGTTTGATTTCGGGGTATTAAAGATGTAGAGATTGGTTTCACCGTGATTTTCTCTACGCCCTGTAAAGAAAATGGATGTTAAGCCTGATGATACAGTGAGTTGATCTCCCTGCGAAATTACTTCGTTTACCGATTCCTCAAATATATGTTTTACTGTCAACTGTACTTCGCTTGTAAAGTCTTGAATCTCTGAGTTAAAAAAAAGTGCACGTACAGATAAAACTTTAAAATCGAAATCATCTTCAGTGTATACAGGAATTGGGTTTCCAAAGTTGTTCACCTGTTCGTAAACTGGATCCATATAGTGAACTAAAGCGAATAAAGAGCTATCCTTTTCGAGAACGATCTTACCATTCACTTCCTCAGGAATATTCACATTAATACCTATATGATGCGCGTGAAAGAGATCCTTCTCCATCCCGGCATTCAACACTTTCAAATCACTCGGCATTGCCTTTTGTTTAATGTCTACCTTTAAAGCTAATATCCCAGTCCAACTGGCTTGTTGAATTTTATGATTAAAAAGAGCATAGAAAGGGTCCTTTTGCGTTAAGGCATCCTCGAAATATTCGCGCAACCAAGCAGAAAGCGCGAATAATTCACCGTTATCAGATTTATTAAACGTATCCGCGTTAGTCCAATTTTGCGGTTTTTCTACTAAATCCTTAAGCGTTCCTTCACAAAATTTCAAAATTATTACATTCTGATAGTTGCCGTATTTATTGTCATCCTTTTTATTGTTGATATGGAACGGCCATTCCGAAATATCTATTTCATCCATAAATTGACCAACAAATGGATCCAGCGGATTAGTGATGACAAGAAATAACTGATTGGTTAAAAACGCACTTTTCAGTTGCGAACTTATCATTCCTAATTTCAGGTATTGAGTAGTCCCTGTGCCGTTAGCTATTTGTGCTAATAAAATACTCTCCCAATTATCATTTATATCTGCTTCAACCAGTAGACCTTGTGGAGTTGTCGTTTTTCGCAATTCACCCTCAATAGTAGGAAAAGTAATGACCGATTGATTTGATAGTCCTGTAATATTTCGTTTACGGACTGGATGAATAACCTGGTATTCATACTGAGTCGCTACCTCATCCTCAAAATCTGATATATCACTGTTCTTCATACCCACGTATGGAACAAGAGGATATAGATGCTCTGCAGTTAACAGGGAAGTTTTTTGTTGATCGTAAATTAATGGACTGGGTAAGTTTGGTGGTGTTAATCGTACTTCTGTTGTTTTAAATAAAACAGCATCTTCAGGTTGGGAGACGTAGATATTCTCTTGTGATTGATTATTTTGGACAGAAATCCATGAAGTTGTACGATGAGATTGTAACAGCTCCGGAATCGTCGCATCACCACTTGTGAACCTTTGTTCTTCAAGAGAAGGAACAGGAAATATCGGGGCTAACGCCGGTTGATAGGAAACAAAATTAAGTATGTGCCCGTTTCTGAAACCTATAGTTTCAGTGCCGGATAATCCACAGAGTAAATGTCGCACATCCTTAGTTCGCTCGCTTAGTTTCGCCATCTGAATTTGGAAAGGTCCACCTGGAGTCCAGTACGGTTCATAATCGTTATCCTCCAGTCTAAACTCAGAGCTAAAAACTATAGGTTTTAACATAATGGGATGTCCGAAATCGGAACGAAAAGGAGTCTTAAACAGATTAATGTTTATATCAGTACTTTCATCTGGTAATATTCCAAACCGGAAAGCTGTTGGAAGCTTTTCTTTGGCGAGTGGGAAAAGCGGATTTAAAACACACTGAAAGCGGTATGGTGTATCGGTATCTCTAGTTCCTGTTATTCCGAAATGCTGGCTTTTTGTTTTTTGTTTTCCGGCTTCGTCATAGAAAAAATGATAACGCAAACCTACAGGTAACTGGGTCACAGGTAACTCTGGAGATGGATAGAAATTTAATCCTTTATCATTTAATTTCGCTCGTGTATCAAACTTAAATGAACCTGACTCTTTGCCATGAAGTGCTAGGACTAAGTTTTGAATCCCTACTTGTATATAACTGATTTCTACAGAAGAATTAGTATAAGAAAGGAAATTAATTATCCCTTGATCTCCATACTGATTAAACAGAAATTGATTGCCTGCAGTCGGATGAACAGAGACCTTTTCGATAAATTCAAGCTTCAGGCTCGTGTTGTTAATAAATAATGGGTCGTTAAACTGTGATATTCCACTACCACCATTAACATGTGATACAAGATAGCAGTTTTTTATTACAGCCTCGCCTCTATCGCTACAGTCACACCAAAAAAAGTACCTAGACACAAACATTGGACTGTCACTCTCATAACAAGGACCTTGCTGATTGTTCATATGTTTCAATATGGAATCCAGAAAGGCATTATGGTCTGCAGGTTCCTTTTCGCAAAAAACGTAACTGCCTATGTTATATGACCAGGATTTTTCTAAAGTTATGGATTCGGGAGTTGTCCCTCGTGCAACAAAACCAACCCATAGTCCTTCCGCTCCATGATGTCTATATAATGAGCCAGTTGAGTTTGTGAATATCCGATCGAAAAAATCAATAAATTCATGATTAGGCTGAATCATATGAAGTCCCCCCTCGTTGAATATGTCTTAGCTCTAGTGTTTCATTATGAAATGATAATATTCATAAGAATTAGTGTGAAAATTAGAACATATAAAAAAACGTCGAATGATTCACTATATGAATCGTTCGACGTTTAATGTTACTATTCGATATTAACCTGCTTAACTATCTTCGCCCCCTGTTTGCGTAAGGCATCATAATCGTACACTTCTTTTATTTTACCTAACTGGCTTTCAATAGTAGTTAGATCATTCATTTTAAAATAGTCACTCAAAATCTCGTGCGGTGTCATTCCTGGTTTCTTCCCTGGTACATCTTCTATCGCTTCTTTCCATGGTAAGTTTGCCTTATCCATCGTTAACTCCAAAGCGGCCCCAGTTTCATAACGCATACTTCTTTCCAAAAAAGAAGGTGACTCCGCTTGTCCGTTAGCAATAAAATCATATGCCTGCATAAATGTCACATGGTAAGGCTCCTGCTTGGTGGCCAGCACCATTAAATTACCGCCAGTTAACTTACTATAGCGATATTCCAAATACCTTGCAGAACCTTCAATGGCTTCTGCTTTCGCCTCGCCAATTAATTGGGGCCATTTATAGTACCTGTAATTTCGTACAACTGTCCAATCACGTAAATACTGTTGAATGCGTTGAGGATTGTTTTCAGCCATTGCTTGATCCAACAGTTTAAACTCGATGCCCATCAAAGCGTAATTCTCATCATTTACAGGATAGTTATCGATATGCTCAGCCCCATTGGCATCATACTTCCAGTCTTTTTGTTTGAAGATATGAAACCCTTCATGCAATAAAAAAGAAGAAAAATCAAAATATAGCGCGGGATCGCTGAACATTTTGGGATAATACTTAAAATACATTGTTTCTATACCTTTCAGATTTAGCGTCCCAAAATTAGCTGGAAACCATGCCGAGAGGGTTGTCGGTGAAAAACGACTGATCCGATAGACCTTCGGTAAGCTCATCGACTCGGGCATTTTGATTTCTTCGGCAAAAATCCCTTCCTGCATAGGTACATTCACGGCAAACCCTTCGCTACGAATCAGACCGTTATCCTTAGTCGTTCGCACCAGCAACAAAGGTTTGGTGTCAAATCGATAATCCTCATTCCAGAGCTGATCACTGGATTGCTCGAAATTGTTATACAACTCGGATAACTCCGTCAGCATCAGCCGATCGGTTTCAGGCAAGGATTCAAACGTAGTACGGTAGGTCTTATTTAATAAAATGGATACCAAACATATCCCAACTATACCTGCCAATATCGATACTAGGATGTTTCTTTTTCTATTTCTTTTGCTCATGATTTACCTCGCTGTTTATCTCTTGTTATATGAGTAGTATGATATAAGCTAAAAAAAACGTCAAATGATTCACTATATGAATCGTTCGACGTTTTCTTATTCACTCTTATTTTATCTCACTCATGAAGTTTCTGAAGTTCTCCACGATTTCTTTCGATCGGGTATGGTGTAAATAATGATCGCCTTCAAACATCATCATCTTCCCATGTAAGGAATCTTTGATCTGCTCTTCGTGTAAAGCTGCCCAACCCTCAACATCCGAATTATCTTTTACTAAGAAGAACATCACGGGAAGTTCTTTAGGGAACTTTAAGTTTTCTGCGTCTTTGAAGTTGCTTGAGAAATGATCTGCTTCGTTGATGATATTTGGATTCATCATGTTTTTCAGCGAAAGCATTCTATTTTGCTCTTTCGTTTTAGCATCAACATCGGGTGCAATGATTTGATCAGGCGAGAGTTTAACCAGCAATCTGTAGAAACCTGATTGTTTAAGTGATTTTAAGGCTGCTGTTGGAAGTTCATCGCCGGCTCCTTGTGCCGGAACACTGCTGTCGATCCCTACGAATGCACTAACTTCGTTTTTGTATTTGTTTACATAGTCTAGAGCATAAATTCCGGATATGGAGTGTCCCATCAGAATATAACGGTCTATATTTAATTGTTGTAAACTTTCATGTAACTCACTCACTATATTTTCAGTACTTCGTTCTTTTTCGGTGATATCACTTAATCCATAGCCAAATGGCTCAATCACAACCACTTTGTAAAATGGAGATAACTCGTCTACAAGCGGCTTAAAATCAATACCCGGCGCTGCAGTTCCATATCCTGGTAATAATACTACCGTCTCTTCACCATTTCCTTGAATCGTGACGTTCATTTTTTTTCCATCTACAGGTACAAGCTGACCATAGGGTTCAATTTTTCCTTTCTCGATTTTGTTGCAGATCACATTAACAGTAAAAACAATGGCTAGAAAAAGCGCTATGGCTATGACTATAACTCCTATTGCTTTCAGTAAAAAGAAAAATGTCTTTTTCATCATGTAATTCCCGCTCCCCACATATTTATATCTTCTCTTCTGTCCATTTCATTCTAACAATCCAGTCTTAGATCCTGTGAAACACAAGTTTAAGTGAACCTTAACTTTCAGCATCAGCTAACAAAATCAAATTAAGCTTCCGTTAAGATAACTTTTATAAATATGATTCCACTTTCGTCCATTTGATATCATAAAAAAACACCTTTAGATATTCGCTGATTAGCCCATAAGACCATTCAACGATATTCTAAAGGTGTAAATTCACTTCATTAGCTACATTTTAGTTCAAAGATTCTTTACGCGATAAACGAATTTTTTCAGGCGTAACATCATTTCCCTCAGGATCTACAATCGTTACTCCCGATAGACTGTTACGAACTTGTCCACGAATTTCACGTAGATAATCTTCACGCAAAGCGATCTGTTCCACCCATTCACTTTTTGTCAGACCTTCTTCACGTTCTTTCCTGGCTAGTTCATTAATACGAGTCAAACTGGTAATCATCTATGTTCCTCTTTTCTAAGTTTTGATTAGCTTGCTAATAAATTTACAACCATCTGTTTCATAAGCCTTCTTAATAATAAACGTTCTTCGGGTAAAATTCCTGTTAATAATTTATCCAATTGCTTATTCCATATACGTTCCACAGGTTCACAAAGATTACGTCCGGCTGGAGTTAGATACACTCGGCTTACTCTGCCATCTTCAGGATCTCTTTTTCGAACAACAAACCCATGACTCTCAAGTGATTTCACCATATTCGTAATAGTTGGAGGCTCACAATTCAGACTTTCGCTTAACTGGATCTGTGTCATTCCATCTGATCTCCATAACCGGCATAATAACTGTTCTTGGCCCACATGAAGATTAAATTCTCTAAGCAATGCTGCATAATCTCTACGCATTTCTGCTGAAATTCTATCCAGTAGTTCTCTTATCTCATTTTCAATCACAGCTTGTTCCCCCGAACCACCTTACAAATTAATTAGCATGCTAATTATATCATGTTTTTAAGAGGATTTCAAAGGTGGACGATTTTTAGATATCACCCACCAACGAATCCTCTTTAGGTTGGTACTTCATCGTATAGAAATGGTCTTCAATTACTGTTTCTCGGGAGTCTCACTTCAAAGATTGTCCGCACCACACTGCTTTGCGCAGATACGGCTCCATTATGCTGTTCTACTATATTTTTAGTAATAAACAAGCCAAGTCCCGTACTTCCTGTTGGATGTGTTCGTGAACGATCACCCGTGTAAAACATATCAAAAATTCGTGGCAGCTCTTCCGGCTCAATACAATTTCCATAGTTGATTACTTCAACGACTACCTCGTTAGCGTCCAAGTAACCGTGAATATCAATAAATTGACCATCGTTTCCGTATCGGGCCGCATTCGTAAGAAGGTTCTCAAATACACGTGCTAACAATTCCCCATCACCGTAAATCATCAGAGGTTGTGTCATATCCAATCTGGAGGTTAGGCCATTTTTCTCAAAGACAGGATATAATTCTTCATTTAATTGTAAGAGAAGCTCACTGAGATCAATCGAGGATTTCTCAAGCTTAAGCTTGCCGTAATTCATTCTTGTAATTTCAAACAGCTCATCAATCAATTTTTCTAAACGTTGTGATTTAGTATAAGCAATTGTCGTGTAATGCCTGGTCTGTTCAGGGGTTAATTGATTGTCTTTCAAAATAAAATCCAAATAGCCGATAACCGAGGTTAGGGGTGTACGCAAATCATGCGCCAGGTTCAACACGAGTTGATCTTTACTGCTCTCGGCAATGTCTCCCCGCTCAATGGCTTCTTGCATATTCTCAATGGCTAGATTGAGATCATGACCAATCATTCCAAATTCATCTTTGGAGGGTATATCTACTCGTTCGGAGAAATCACCTGATGCTAGTTGATGAATCCCCTTTGATATTTCTTTGAAGTATTTTGCATAAGGCTTAGTGAATAAGAAGAAAAATAGAATGGCTAATGGTATAAAGATAATTAAAAATGTATTCACATCTCCAATATCTCTTATTACATAGCGAACTTTGGTTAGTGGATTCTCAAATTTCACCTCAGAGTGATAATATCGCTGGAGCGCCTTATAGATTAAAAAGGTTATCCCACCGGATACTAGCATACTGGCCATCAGCAGCATAATCATTTTTGTACGAAAACTATAAATCATTTTAGGCATTAGATGTATACCCTTCCCCTACAGTATTTATCTTTGTAGTGATAATGGTATATGAATTCAATCTAAATCTCAAATTATTAACATCACAGATCCTTCTTCTCAAAAATCCGCAAAGAAATGAGATAAGAACAGCTGAGTAAAAGCACGTAAGCGAGTCCTAGTATGATATAAGGAATAAAGCTAGACTTCGCGCCAAAGCTCTGCCAGTTATCTAGGTTAGGAAACCATTGAAGCAAACTACCGATCACATTCGGACCAACCATTATAATCATCATAAAAACGAGATTAACCACTTGCGTTCCTTTAGCCCCTAACCAGTAATGAATCGGTAAATAAAGCATAGCGAGGAGTGGGAAAATAGATATCGCAATACCAACCTCTTGCCAAAAATGAGGGGTTACCTCTTTACCTGTCATGATAATCAGGAGATAGGTAAAAGCAGTTGCTGCCAGCCCAACAAGCGCATACGGAAGGATTGAGAAATATTTGGCACGGACAAGCTCTTGTCTCCGCACAGGGAGATTAATTAGAAACCGTTGCGTCATCTGCTGAGTATCCATAGAACAGGAGCTTATCAACAACAGCATGGGTGGCATTACCGTAAATAAACTGAAGCTATGATAGTTCGAGTAAGCTATAAAAATAAAGAAAGGGATGAGCAGCATCAGAAATTTACGCAAAAGAATGAAGTCTTTTTGAATAAGATAAAATGAATGATACACTATAAGTCCTCCTTAGCTTATAACTCTTCCCTGCAAAACAATCGTAGTGAAATCTTATATGAGAAGTACAAGATGAATAGATAAACGATCCCTATCAAACCTATCTGCACCAGATGATCTTGCAGCTTTAAATGGGTTATTTTTGAGAAAACTGATGAATGTGAGAGTGAAGATCCAGCGTTTATGGTGGTTATCGTTATAACTACATTAAAAAAGATATTGAAGTAATAGTTTTTGTATCCAAGCCAATAATGAATCGGCAGATAAATAGACGCAGTCACAGGAATCATAAGTAACGTTAAAGATACCCCTATCCAATACACTGGGCTAATGGAATATCCAAATAAAAAGGAAATTAGAAACAAAACTAAAGAGCAAACCAAACCGATGAAACTATAAGGAATCAGTGATAAGTATTTAGCCAAGACAATCTCTTGCCGACTTACTGGCAGTCCTATAACAAACTTTGTGTTGTTATTCTGTGCATCCATTGAACAGGAGTATACGAGCAATAGTAAAGATTGAAAGGTAGCAAACATACTGGAGCTATCCAATTGTACATATGCAACAAACAAAATACTCAAGAGAAATAAAGGAATAAAATTCCGCAGGAGAATAATGTCTTTACGAATCAACAGCAAGAGATTAAACATACAAAGCGTTTCCCTTTACCGTAAAATACATGATTTCTTCCAGAGTAGGTGTCTCGCATATGGCATGATCTCTAAAGAATCGTTCGCCCTCAGAGCGATTGTTCAGAAGACCCTCGAAACCAACTTCCGTCTCTCTAAGCCCGATGAACCATTTTCGCACATCCCGATCAAGCAACTCCTTGTTGCCTTTTACCAGCATATATTTATTAGGGAGAGATTCTTTCATCTCATTAAAAACTAACCTCCCCTCATTCACAAAAACAATATAATCCGCTATCCGGTCTAAATCAGTCGTGTTATGCGTGGAGAAAAGAATAGATTTCTTCTCATCCTGGATATGCTCACTAAGCAGATCAAGCAGTTCTCTTCGGAATATGGGATCAAGACCTGCAGTAGGTTCGTCCATGATGAGCAGATCTGCACCGTGTGATAAAGCAATGGCGAGCGAATACTTCATTTTCATCCCTTTTGAGAGTTCTTTAATCTTTTTCCGCGGGGAAAGCTTGAACATCTCTATGTATTTCCTATAAGTCTCTTTATCCCACTGACTATAAAAGGGAGCAATCATCTTGCTCATCTGATCGATGGTTAATTGATCGTAAAAGTAGTTCTCATCGGAAACATACCCAATTCGATCTTTGTACTTTGCATTCTTTATGGATGTTTTTTCGCCAAAAATCTTGATACTTCCTTGGTCGGGTTGTACCATACCCATCATCATTTTAATTAAAGTTGTTTTCCCTGCCCCATTGGGCCCTATCAGCCCCGTTATATATCCTTCTTTAATACCGAACGTAAGTTCGCATAGGCTAAAATGGCCATATTTTTTAGATATTTGATTCAATTGAATGACATCGTTCATTCTGTCTCCTCCTCATACAGCAATTTCAACATCTCACTGAACTCAGCAAAATCAATCCCCAACAGCTTACTCTCATCAATAATTTCCTTCATCTTGTTCTCCATGATCCGTAGCCGCTGCTCACGAATAAACTCCTGATCTGCACCAGAAACAAAGGAACCTTTTCCCACAATGGAATTGATCAGGCCTTCTCTCTCCAGTTCTTCGTAAGCTCGTTTTGTTGTAATTACGCTAATCTGCAGCTCTTTGGCTAACAGTCGAATAGAAGGTAAAGGCGTACCTGAGACTAACTCTCCTTGCAGGATCATCTGGCGGATCTGACTTACAATCTGTGCATAGATGGGTTCACCGGAAGTGTTGGATATCAATATGTTCATGAACTCGCGCCCTCACTCCTAGTTTATGTGTATTCAATGTATATATGTAATATATACACTATACCCATTGTTGTCAATGATCTTTCAAATCCACACAAAACAAGCCGATTCCTATGAACTAAGGGTCAGCTTGCTTGGCATACAGCGTATCTAATCATCATCACATCAATCCAGCACTTCTTAAAAAGCGACTAACAATGTCTATCTGATAGCGAATACGAAGGTCACGATCAAGACTCCAGCAGGTTTCCACAGTAAATGCCTTCGCCCCTATGATACGGGAGACGGCTGCACGTGACGACCCGGGGCGCTCTCGTAAACGGATATTAAAATGATAAGAAGTATTAGCGATTGTACGATTAATGTCTTTTATGATACGTCTTGCCGTAACCGTACCTTGGCTCCCCGGCTTAATAATAATAGACTGACCGAGGCGTTTCGGATTTCTTTGAGACAAACCGTTCGCTTCATGGAGATCAAGGTACCAGGTGGGGCGATAACGCCGTACTAATTGAAGTAAGGCTACGGATAACGGATGTTTGGCAGATCCACTCCGAGTACGCGGAAACGTCCGGTTCAAATCGGGCACGCCCCGAATTCGTTTGCGATAAGCTTTTTGATTCATGAGGGGAACAATAATAAGCGTACCACGGTAAATATATATTTCTCCTTGTCTTAAGTGATTCACGATGTTTTTCGCCGCACGAATGCTTGCCGTTTCATTCCCGTGTATGCCGGACACCACCATAAACACAGGACCAGGGAGCCCACCTCTGATCACATAATAAGGGGTGGCATGGGATGTGGATGATGCTAAAGTATAATTCTCAACGATCATCATGCTTCACCTCCGCATTTAGGTGTCCATATATGTGTATTCCGTAGGACCCTAGTTGTCCTAGACAGATAAGCAAAAAAAGCCTGATTTCTCAGGCTTTCTAAGTATTACTTTATAGATATAGGCAATTTATTTATACGCGGGCAACCAATCTCCATGGGCTGTGATCAGCTCATCACACATATTCGTAATGTCATCCATCGACAGTTCGGCGGCAGTGTGCGGATCGAGCATAGCTGCGTGATAAATATGCTCTCTCTTATGAGTAATCGCTGCTTCAATTGTTAACAATTGTGTATTAATGTTCGTACGATTCAGTGCGGCACACTGCGGAGGCAGATCTCCCACGAAGGTTGGAGTGACACCACTGCGGTCTACAAGGCACGGAACTTCTACACATGCTTCTTTCGGAAGATTGGTGATAAGACCTGTATTCATAACATTACCACCGATTTTGAAAGGTACATTCGTTTCGATGGCTTCCATAATGTAGGACGCATATTCATGCGAACGTTCATGTACAAGCTCTTTATTATTTACTAATTCTTCACGCATTAGCTGCCAGCGTTCAATTTGATCTACACAGCGGCGTGGGTACTCGTCGAGTGGAATTTGAAACCGTTCGATGAGTTCAGGATAATTACGTTTGATAAAATAAGGATGATACTCTGCGTTATGTTCTGAAGACTCCGTAATATAGTAACCAAATTTAAGCATCATTTCATAACGAACCATATCCCCGTGATGCTCTTTCTGCTTCTCGGCAGCGCGGCGTTTGATTTCCGGATATAAATCCTCTCCATCCTTCGTAACCTCGAGTAGCCAAGCCATATGGTTAATCCCGGCAATCTTAGCCTGTACACCCGTCTGATCCATTCCCAGATGCTCGAATAAGCCTGGAATACAATGCTGTACGCTATGACATAATCCAACGGTATTCACACCACCATAAGTGTTCATCACATTGGTCAATACTGCCATTGGATTCGTATAATTCATGAACAGAGCATCTGGACAAACCTCTCTCACATCTGCCGCAAAATCAAGCATGACAGGAATCGTGCGTAAGTTGCGGAAAACACCACCGATACCAACCGTGTCCGCAATCGTTTGACGCAAGCCATATTTCTTCGGAATTTCAAAGTCTGTAATGGTACAAGGATCGTAACCCCCGACCTGAATCGCATTAATCACATATTTAGCTCCGCGCAAAGCTTCCTTACGATCCGTATAGGATTTCACGATACAAGTACTGCCACTACTTGCTTTTATATTACTCAGCATATTCTCGGAATCTTTCAGGCGCTGAAGATCAATATCATATAGGGCAAGCTCAAAGCCTTGAAGGGCTGGAGTTCTCATGCAATCTCCTAAAACATTCTTTGCAAATACAGTACTGCCCGCTCCGATAAATGTAATTTTGGACATATGAAATATTCCTCCTTAAATAGTGAGTTCTACGGTCTCGACATCGCTAGCCACTCAGAAAACCTCAATGAATTTCCCTTATAAACACTAGAATGCCAGAGGATATCCGTCTCTCTCTTCACTATTCACTATAAATGAGAGCGGTCTCAATGAGTATGGAGAAATACAATTCATATATGGATGTTTGTTGCATTTTAGTGATATGTCCTATAATCTAATTGTAATTCAAATCATGTATAGGAGGTCAGAAGCAAATGGCTTCAGAGCATTATCATTTCTCAGCAGGGCTTAATCTTGCTCCAGATGAACCCGACCTGACTGTATTGTTCAGCGGTGAAGGCAAACCGGTTCCTGGACATAAAATGGGGCCATCCGTTCACGATTACTACCTTATACATACCGTAATAGATGGAAAAGGCATATTTCAGAGTGGAAGTAACTCACAGGTATGTGGTACAGGAGATACCTTTGTTATTTTCCCAGGGGTATTATTCAGCTATCAGGCAGACATGGAACAGCCTTGGACTTATGTATGGGTGGCCTTGCAAGGGGAAGCCGTTCAACAGCTATTTAAAGAAGTGGGGATTACACCGGACAAGCCGTTAATACACATAGATAACCTTATAGAAATACATAACTTGTATGAGCATATTCGTTTTTCCTTTCAGCAGTCTGCTTATCCAAGGTTGGAAAGTTTGGAGGCTTCTGGGTGGCTGCGTCTTCTGGTGCACAAATTCGGTCTTGCGAACATAAGTTCGCTCACCCCTAAATCCGCACAATTACCGGATGTTATCGACCGCCAGATCAATCAAGCGATCCGCTGGATCTCTCTCCAATTTCATCAACAGATCAGTATCGACCACATGGCATCCTCTCTTGGTTATCATAGGGCACACCTCTCTAAGGCCTTTAAGCAAAAGATCGGAATGTCACCCAAGCAATATTTGTTAAAGGTTCGCATGGATAAAGCAAAGGAACTGCTTGGAGGAACGCTCACCATCGACCAGGTATCCTCTTCGGTCGGTTTCAATGATGCGTTATATTTCTCCAAGCAGTTCCGTAAGTGGAGCGGTATGTCCCCCAGTGAATATCGAGGCCATCTTCGATCTGGCACATGATTGCTTATGGGTTATTTCATGGCTTTTGATAAAATCGAGGTGACAAACGCTGTCTTTCCTTCACAGTAAGCATCCATATCGTAGCGATGTTGTTCCGCCAAATGCTGTTTGACTTCTGCATATGCTTGACGTGCTTCCGCATTTGAACGGAGATAGTCTCTAAAAGCGATATGCTCCAAATACCCTTTTCCATCCTTAGGGCATACATACAGATGATATTTCATGAATTCGTCCGCTTGACGTCTTTTGAAGGCTTCCCTGCCCTCGATTCCCAAGTTCCCTTGATGTTCATAACCATGCTGTTGTAAACGTTCTATGATTTGTGGGAGTACATCGTAGCTATCCATTACAAGATCAAGATCTATGATGGGTTTAGCAGCGAGTCCTTCAATGGAAGTACTCCCCACATGCTCTATCGTAATAATGAGGTCGCCAACATAAGATAACAACTGTTCTTTTATTCTATCGAATTCTACCTTCCACTCTGGATCATAAGGGACAACTTCTACGACTTTCGTCTTCTGAGCGATGCTCATGCACCTCCTGCGTTGAATGTCTTCTTCTCAATTCCTCTATAGACTATCCATATGCATATAGCGGCCACAATTAGCATTCCACCCATCAGACAGACGCCATTCCAGCCCCAATGCTGCCATGCAAAGCTTCCAAGTGTTGATCCAATAGCTCCACCTGTAAAAGTGCTAACCATAAACACCGTATTTATTCGGCTGCGCGCCGCCGGCTCAAGTGCATAGATCCGTGTTTGATTACTAACCTGTGACCCTTGTACTCCAAGATCCAGGATAATAACACCGGCAATCAGGCTCCAAATTGTAAATCCAGCTAAACCGAAGAATCCATAAGCAATCAATGTCAGCAATAGTAGTATACCTACTATCTTTTTCGGTGCGATCCTATCAGCTAACCTCCCGATAAATGGAGCACCCGCAGCACCTGCTACACCGATCAGCCCAAACAAGCCTGTGATAGAGCTACTATAGTGGTAAGGTTCACCCTCTAGAAAGAAAGCCAGTGAAGTCCAGAACACGCTGAAGCCACCAAACATACAAGCACCAATCAGTGATGCTTCACGAAGCGTCGAATATCTGCGAATCAAATTCCCCATTGATTTCAGTAGATCTGAGTAGGATGAATTATTTTCTGGTTTCGTCTTTGGAATTAGTTGGTATAAGATAAGGGATAACAATAGCATTATAGCTGCGGCAATCCAGTACATCGCTCTCCAGCCGAACATATCTCCTATAATTCCGGATATTGTTCTTGCCAGCAAAATACCAAAAAATAGCCCGCTCATTACGGTTCCAATAACCTTACCTCTTTCTTCTGACAAAGCGAGCTCCGCCGAGAGAGGAATGATGACCTGCGGCACGACCGTAGTTATGCCAATAGCAAAACTGGCGATATACATCCAAATAAGGTTCTGAGCTGTAGCGAAACCAACAAGTGACAGTGATACAGCAATAAGAAGTCCGGATATTAGTGTTCTTCGTTCACGGATGTCGCCCAACGGAACAAAGAATAACATCCCAAGCGCATAACCGATCTGAGTAAGCATCGATACATATCCTACTGCGTTAGAGGATGCATGGAATGTTCGTCCTATATCGGCCAAAAGGGGCTGATTGTAATACATATTTGCAACGCTTAATCCTGATGCAATGGCTAAAATAAGTATGAATTGCTTAGTTAGGCCTCCTCCTACACGAACTGCAGCGGGTGTGATAGATTGTGTCATGAAATTCTGTGCCTCCGATTACGTATGCTGCATCAAACAGCAAGCTTTATTTTCCTAATACATTATAGCAGTCACTGTCAAGCTGACGTATTTCTGCGATATAATAATTATCCTAAATATAATGATCTGCATAAGTGCAATTTATATTGAAATATATTGAGCGGGGAGTAAATAACATGCACCAGAATGACCGAATTATGACCAGATTGCGCAAAGAACCGTTGAAGAATGTCAGTTTATTAAAAATGCTAACCTCATTCCATGAAGTCATGGAGTCTCATCTTGTGGAGCAAGGAAATCAATGGGGTGTTTTATTGCTTCTTCCTGCTTCAGCGTACGCATATGATCATAGAGTATATCCTCAAGCGGATTACATCGTATTTATGGATTACAGCAGCCCAGATGTATTTCCGGCTCTGTTTCAATTGTTGCCTCCACAAGCAAAAATTGTTTTTAAACTGCAAGACGTGAACTATAAAGAGGCATTATCATCACATTTTTCAATGGAGAAAGTCCGGGGGTTCTACTCATACAGTACAGCTGAGGGACAAATCTTTCCGAAGGACGAAGATGTTGTTATCAGTCATGTGGTTGACGACAGATTAATTCCGCTGTGGGCCGCTAATCATTACACGAAAGACGAAATAGAAGACTATTTTCAAAACGGGGCTTTTTCCGTGTCAATTTTCCTAGACGACAATCCGGTCAGTACCTGCTTAGCGTTCCGTAATGAAGAAACCATCTGGGAAATCGGCGCTGTACATACTTTAGAATCCTCTCAAAGAAACGGGTATGCGAAAAAGGTGGTCCAAACCGCCATACAAGAAACGTTAGAACGAGGGTTTATTCCACGCTATCATGTGCTTGAAACAAATCAAGCTTCCATCAGACTAGCTGAATCTATTGGACTCATTCCTTGTGTACAGCTTGAACACTGGATTAACTACATCCAATAACACACTTGATAGGAGGTGATTTGAATGAGTTATGGGCCGAACGAGAATCAAAACTATTATCCTCCCCCGCCCCCACCAACACCGATGAATGGCAAGTCAATTGCTGGTTTCGTCTTAGGAGTACTTTCCATAATTGTTCCTTATATCGGATTTTTGTTAGGGATTGTAGCGGTTATTCTGTCTGCCCTATCCCTTAAAGAAATACGGGTTCGGTATGAGCAAGGAAGAGGCTTAGCTATTGCGGGTCTGGTATGCGGGATTGTCGGCACTCTACTTTACGCCATATTCATTTTATTTTTCGTTATTTTTATATACGCTGCTTCTAGTTACCCATACTGATCTACACACAAAAAAAGATCTCTATAGCCACCCTAATGGCTGCAGAGATCCTTTTCCTTTCCTATGAACAAAAATTCAGTAGGTTCCATTGTTAAGCTGCTGACGATACTCCGTCGGAGTTACTAGGAACCGCTTGCGGAACATCTGTGTAAAATGTCGCATGTCCTGATATCCAATACGTTCGGCGATTTCTGCCACCTTAAGCTTCGAGTTCACTAGCAGCAACTTGGCTTGCTCCAATCGTAAGGATGTCACGTATTCTTTATAGCCTTGACCCGTCTTCTGTTTAAATAATTGACTGAAGTAGACCGGATTCAGAAATACAACGGAAGCAATCTTTTCCAAAGTAAGGTCTTCGAAATAGTGTTCTTTTACATATTGCAATGCGATGTCGATGGCTTTTTCGCCACTACCTTTCGCTGGCGTTAAATCCAATACTTGCGAATTCACTGCCTCTCTTAAACTCGTTACGATCTGAGGGACAGTATTTATATCGTAGCTAAGTCCGGAATGGATCATTTGGAAAGGTGTTTTTAAATATTGCTTCAAATAGGTCCGCCCATCTTCCAGAAAAGATTCTAATCGTGCTTCTTCTCTTAAGGTGATTAATCCCAGCAGACTCTGGCGGTCATAACTGACCACAAAACCGCTTCCGTCACGCTCTATCAGCTCAGTTAACACATTCTCTACAATAAAATGTTCTATCCGAATGTTTTTATCACCCGAATCCATTTGTAGCAAAATCAAATAGAAACATTGATGGTCTTCTATTAATTGGCTGATGTCTAAATTACCGAGATTAAAACCAGAAGCGAGTCTCTGAAATACACCTTCTCTTAAGTATTTCAGACTTGACTTTAGCCGGTCTTCATCTTTAATAAGTTTATGATCCTGCTCTATTTCTAGCGATAAGTTACTAATAATCTCAAGTAGCTTGCTTTTACCGATCGGCTTAAGTAGATAATCTCTCGCTCCAAGACGAACGGCCTCCTGCGCATAGGCGAACTCACTGTGTGCAGAGATGACCACCCATTTGACATAAGGATACCGCCGCTTAGAAATCCTCATGAACTCTAGCCCATTCATACCGGGCATAAGAATATCTGTTAAGACGATATGGATGGACTGTTCCTCCATAATCTTGACCGCTTCTTCTGTCGACGCAGCAACATGTACACAATAATCTGGATAGATACTTCTTATAGTGCGCTTAATGCCTTCTCGGATCACCCGTTCATCATCAGCTATGAGAATGTTCACGACTATGCTCTCCTTCCTGTGGAATCGGCAGCATGATAGCAACCTCGGTTCCTTCTCCAGGTAAGCTCCGGATCACAAGACCATAGGATTCTCCGAACATATGCTGGAGCCGCCGATGCAGATTTTGAAGACCGATCCCCATTTTTCCATTTTCTTTCGTTGTTGGTCGATCCAAGGATTCCACCAGCGCATTCAGCTTCTCTGCATCCATACCTTTGCCATTATCTTGAACGACGATGTTCAGTACTCCAGCTTCTTCAAGTACACTCACCTTCAGAATACCTTGACGGTCGAGCGATTCCAAGCCATGTTTTACAGCATTTTCAATGACCGGTTGTACAGTCATCTTGGGAAGGCGAACCTCAAGCCATCGGTCATCTATATTTATCTCAATCCTTAGACGACCTTCCAGCCGGATGGAAATAATATTTAGATAGTGCCCGATTTGTTCCAGTTCTTCTCGTAGCGTGACTTCTACGTCAGCTTCCCAATGACTGCTGTAACGGAACATCGAAGATAGCGAGAGAACAAGTTCACCTAGTTGCTCATTTCCTTTCTCATCCAGCATCCAATAAATCATATCCAGAGTATTGTATAGAAAATGTGGGTTCACTTGAGATTGCAAGGCATGAAGCTCAGCATTCTTCTCACTGACGGAAGAAAGTTTTACCCGCTCGATTAGTTCTTCGATCCGGCGAACCATCCGATTAAACGAAGCAACAAGAATATTAATCTCTTGATAAGATGAAACATTCACCATTCCCCGAAAATTACCGATCTCCACCTGCTTCATCTCTCGGATCACCTTTTTAAGCGGCAAAGAAATCGTTCGTGAAACTATAGAAGCTATCAAAGTAGAGACGAGAACAAGAATCGAAAATACAATAAACAGATAACGTTTCATCTCTACCAACTCTACATTTAGGTCGCGATTAGGAGTGATACTAAGCACCCACCAACCAGAGAAGGACAGTTTAGAAGCGACAAGCAGACGGTTGGCTGTCTGTTCGACCACAACATTCTGGGAGTTTTGCAAAGACGGGAGCTGAGTTAAATCAGGTTCCTGATCTTCGGCAGAGGATACGAATCGTCCATCCTGCGACATTAAATACACCTGGCTATGCTCACCCAGCTTCACATTATCCAACGCATCCAGAACAGGTTTCGGATTCGTCTCGTACAGAACAATGCCTATCGGTTTGTGTTCATTGAGATCGTAAATCTGACGGCCGAAGGCAAACACAGGACTATCCTCCACTTGATCGATAAGAGAATGTTCATAGACGCCGAGCCAGACCATTTTACCGGAGGAAGCTTGCAGCTGATGGTACCAATCTTCCTTCATATATTCGGGATCAACCACATTCATATAGTTTCCGTAATTATAGATCTTACCTTTATCTGTAATGACATGGATACCTACGAGATCATCCCGAGAATAAAATATAGCTCCTAGAATATTGGTAATTGTCTGTTCATTAATGTAAGCAACCGCGGGCTCAGTGCTTGTCTCATTAATCAAACGTATCAATTCAAAGTTATTGCTGAGTGATTTAGAGAGACTATCATACCCTTTGTACAGTAAGCTGAATAGATCCGCTGTCTGAGCGACATTCTTCTGCGACAAATCACTTATTTTCTCATGAAACTGTACGGTTGTCCGGTTGTAATAGAGCAGACTCACAATTAATAGAATGCTAGACATGCAAAAAAGAAACAGCAAAAACAATCGATGGTGGATGGAATGAAAGCTGTTTCTCAAAAAGGCTTCCCTCCTCAAACTCATCTGTCCTGCTGCTTCTTCATTATAATTCCATTATTGTAATTTGCAATATAGATTTATCCTTTTACTGCGCCCGCCACCATTCCTTTTGTAATCTGATTGGATAAGAAGAAATAGATTAAAATGACGGGTAACGCACCCATCACTAGAAATGCACCGATATTCCCATAGTTTACAGAATACTGACTAACGAATGTGTACACGCCAAAGGGCAAGGTCTTCAATTTCTCGGAGGAAATGAAGGTGGCCGCTAAGATATACTCATTCCAAATGTTGATGAACGTTAGAATACATACAGTCATTACCGGTGGTACAGATACAGGAAGAATGATCGTGCGGAAGATCCGATATACGCTCGCCCCATCAATAAAGGCTGATTCTTCAATTTCATGCGGAATGCTCTTCATAAAGCCACTTAATATGAACACCGCTATAGGGGTTGAAAAAGCTACATAAGGCAATATGAGCGATAAATGTGTATTCAGAATATGCATATTTTTGAAAATGATCATCAGCGGAAGCAAAGTGGCCTGCATGGGAATCATCATCCCCATTAAGAAGATCGTCATGACCAAGTTGCCGTAACGCCAACGGAACCGTGAGATCGCGTAAGCTACCATCGAGCTAAGCAGGATGACGAAGATCATCGTTACACCGGTAACCACTACACTGTTAGATAAATACTTTAAATAGCTACCGGACTTATAAGCCTCGCTATAGTTATGCCACTGAAATACTTTAGGAAATGAGAAAAAACTTCCTCCCAAAATCTCTTCATTGGTCTTCAAGGAATAGAGCATTAGCCATAGCAGAGGATATAGCTGGGTAACGACAGGAATCGCAAAGATAAGATACACGAGTCCTTTTTTAAAATATAAGAACGTATTAGTTTCACGGAATACATTATTCTTATATTTCTCGCTTAAACGCTTACCGTCCTTGTAAGGACGCTTTGGGCGTTTATGCTTGACATTCCGCATGATCGCGCACTCCTTTGCTAACTGAATTTTTTCTCAAGCTTATTAAAGATAGTATTAATGCTAGCAGTAAACACAAGGCAGAGTATAACCAAGAACGAAGCGATAGCACTACCATATCCATATTTAAAGGATAAGAAAGAACTGTTGTACATATGTGTGGAAATAACATCTGTAGCATGAGCGGGTCCACCGGCTGTCATGACCATAACGAGATCAAAAGCCTGCAAAGATCCTATAAAAGCAAGTACGATAGATATTTTAAAGATTGGAATAATCAGCGGAAAAGTAATATATCGATCGGCTTTGAATCCGTCAGCCCCATCAATCTTTGCCGCTTCATACAGCTCATCCGGGATATTCTGAACACCGGTATATTGAATCAGCAAATGGTAGCCAAAATATTGCCAAAGAGATACTGCATAAAGCGCAAACATCGCAATTTTAGGTTCTGTGATCCAATTGTGAGTCCAGCTATCCAGCCCAAGAGAGATCAGGACGCCATTCAACATCCCGCCCATGGAGACAGGGTCATAGATCGTTTTCCAGAGCTGCCCAATGATAACCACCGACAAAATAACCGGCGTAAAGTAAATAGAAACCAAAGTGTTTCCTTTTCTCACGTACCGATTTAGCAGGATAGCCATCAACAAACAAAATGGAATTTCCACCATAGAAGCCACAGCATAGAGTAACGTTCTCTTAACAGATGGCCAAAACACTGGATCATGAAAAAACATCTCTTTGAAATTAGCAAGTCCAGCAAATGTTTTCGTAGTCGTAATTCCGTCCCATTGCAGCAATCCTGTATAAAAGGATACTAGGATAGGAGCAAACACCAAGCACACATACAAAAGCAGGCAAGGTAACACGAAGACGGCGATTGTGCGCGCTGGAACCTTTAGTACCTTCATTATTTCCGCCCCCTAGAATGTAAACACGATGCGAAGAAGCGTTTAAGCACCCTCGCATCGTGTTTTCAAAACCTTCTTATTTATTAGCTTCAAATGCGGTTTGATGTTCTTTAGCTACTTGAGCAGAATCCACTTTTTGAACAAAAAGATTTTGGATACTGCTTAGATGGACTTGTGCCGTAGCTGGGTTCATGGTGTTGTCAAAGGCCAAGTCGCCACCTTTAACCTGATTGAACAATCCTGAAATGTTGATCGCCAGATCAGAATATCCTGCGCCTTTCAGGTCCCCATCCACTTTTTGACCAATCCCTACAGCATTTTTAAGTTCAAATTGTTTTTTAGGAAGATTCAGTGTAAAGAAATTCAAGAAATCTTTCGTTTCTTGTAAATGCTCACTGTTCGCAGAAATCGCAAAGGCGCTACCTGGTGCGAGCATGAATTCATTTGGATCCCCTTTACCATTAACACTTGGGAATTGGAAGGCTCCTGCTTTACCAGCGACTGAGGAAGCGTCAATTGCACCTGTTTCCCATGAACCGATAACCCACATAGCGGCTTTACCGGATTTGAAGATATTACCACCTGCATTAGCATCGATGGAAGTTGCTCCATCTGGGAATGCACCTGCTTGCACGAGGTCTTGGAAACGATCTACAGCTTCTACGAAAGCAGGATCTTCAAATGTTTTTTTGCCATCAAGTACATCTTGAAGGAAACCAGGTCCTCCATTGGTGCGAAGCAGGATATTCATGAACAAGAATGAACCCGTCCAGGAATCTTTTTCACCGATCGCGATTGGCGTAATGCCTTTTGCTTTCAAGGTTTTTACATCTTGGAGTAGTTCATCGAATGTTTTAGGAGTGTCTGCGATGCCCGCTTGCTCGAAGAGTTCTTTATTATAGTAGACTACCTCGATGTTATTACCATCTGGCAGCGCATAAACATTACCATCGAAACTGTAGTAATCAAGTAGACCGGATTGATAAGTGTCTTTCAGTCCATTTTGATCCAGCATGTCATTCAGAGGAGCAAACAGCTTAGCATCAACGAAAGGTTTCATTTGTGCAGCCGGGTTAACAATCGTAATATCAGGAATTTCTTTGGAAGCGGCTTGTGTTTTCAATTTGACCTTTTGCTGGTCCGTATTTAAAGTATCCAGTTCGATGTGAATGTTAGGGTTTTCTTTTTCATATTGGTCAACTAATTCATGAAGCATCTTATAAGAAGGTGTTGCTGGATCCGGGTAAATATTTTGAAAAGTAATCGTGACCTTCTTACCGCTTTCGGTTTTTGTAGTTCCGGCATCTGGAGCATTCGTAGCTGTATTCCCTTTCGACTCTGTAGCGCCTTTACTCTCGTTGTTGTTTGAATTTCCACACGCTGCCATACTTAAAACCAAAGCTGCTGATAACGCAATTGTTGAAGTTGCCTTCATTTTTTTGCTGACCATTGTTTGACGCCCCCTATTTTCGTTATAGGCTTATTATTGTACTGTTAAGCGCTTTCAACAAGGTGTCAAATTTAAGATATATGGTTTGTTTTTTCTAGAAAAATACAATATATGTCCGAACATAACGAAACACCCGCTAATTCGGGTGCTTCGATTAAAAATATTTTCGATATTCTGTCTGAAAATTCGTTCAATCAGATGTTGAACCAAAATCGGTAATCTTAAGCTTTAAATCAAAGGTCACTGGAATCCGAGTAAATTCCTCGTCCCAATGATCCTTAATCTGTTTCCAGACATGCGGCTTTTCAATGCTGTACCAATCACCGAATCCTGCTACCTCCACCTTGTAAGTGGACTGCATCTTATGGATAAGACTATTGATATGTTGGGTTAATTTCTCTTCGAATATCTTCTCTAGTTCTTTGAAGTAACCAACACTCGAGGAATGCTCTTTCACATCCCAATCCTCTATTAGTCGTCCAGTGGACTCAATTGCAACATGAAACGATATCTTCTTATCCTCGGTTTCATTCAGTGTAATCTTGCTCTTAACGGATTTAATCTCATAAGTAATCGAGTCATTCGACTGATCATATGCTTTGATGCTTCCGCCTTTTATATCTCCCTTGATCCAGGCAATACTCTCCACATCATGTTGGTCGAGATTACCGATCCAATGTCCTGTATCTCCCTTGATAATACCCGCTCCAGAAAATTTGACCTCACCTTGTGCCTCTATAACGTTCTGCAACACAAAGCTTTGTTTGGAGTACATCAACGCATCTAGATTCGATAATGTTATACCCTTCATAATTTTACTAGTTCTGAAGTTGTTACGAACCATCTCCGCCAGTCGAAAAGAAGGAATCTCTTCCTCAGTCGTCATAAGCGTATCAGACGCACGCCCTTCGCTAAGAAATATGAGACAACTGGGACGAATATCGTTATCTCGCAGTACAAAATCCATTATTTGTCTGATCTTCTCCTGTTGCACTAGATCCTCTGATATGACTATGACTTTGAGGTGATGGCCTATAATCGGACGGTTCTGACGAATGGAGAACTCACGGAATATTTCAAGCAGAGAATCCCCTGTTTCTGAAATATTGTTAAAATGGGTTTTGGGTGTTTCGCCGTCTTTGCCGGAGTTTCCGATTGTTCTTTCAGGCACAATTTGTACGGTTGCCGTAACTTTATTATGCTTTTGATAGCTTCCTCCCCGTTCATCGAATTCCCGCTCGAGCGAATTAGGTTCCCCCTTGTCAAGCGCCAATCCCGTAAAAACACTCAGGTCTTCAATTTCTTTACTACTCCAACAGCCAGGCTGCGTAAGCAGAATCATGGATATTAATAGTAAGTGTATAACCCTCTGTCTAAACATTCTGCTTGAGTCCTTTCTTCCTAATGAGTAATACAATCGACAATAACAGTGGCAACAATATAAAGATCAGCACACCCATATAGCCAATCGAATCACCAAGACTGAAGACATCATTGATGCGTTGCGGGATCATCGTGCAGATGAAGATTACGGGCATTAAGGCGAACATCACCGGATGGATTTTCAGGTTGAACACTTGCGAGATTCCAAGTGACGCATTAAAGAAAAAGCTGCAAAAATTACAGAACATCTGCATCAGCCAGATGACCAGCAGCGGAAATTCAAATCGTTCAAAAAAGAAACCTGAAATTTCAAAGCTTCGTACCAAATCTATCGTTGGCCAGGTACTGGTGATTACAGAATTAATGGTCAGGCCGCCAATAACCATCACAACAGTAACCAGATATAGCACCAGCGGGATGCAGAATCCGACCATCATCCCCTTGACCGCTTCCTGCGGATGCTCCATAAAAGCCGTCATTGTCATTACAACTTCACAACCAGTAAAGATCAGGATGCTCGACTTCATGCCCCGGATGACAGGCATCAGACCTTCACTCATAAAAGGACGCAAATGCTGGATATCAAAAATCCTGGTGCTTAAAATAAAACAAATGATCAGAATAAAGATACTGATTGGAAACACAATCTGAAACACGCGGGCAATGGAATTAATCCCACCGTACACCAAGTAAGTACCAACCCAGATGAACGGCATCACGATCGCCCAGGTTGGTGTCCCTTCCAGAAGAAAGAACAATGTTACTTCCGCCAGTACACGGATTTCGAATCCCGCAATCACAATAAAGTACAGAATCAACAAAGAACTCAGTAAACCGCCTGGAAGATTTCCAACAATTTTTTTAGAATACTGAAAAACAGTTTTACCTGGAAATTGCTGACTAAGCTTCACCATTACCATTATCACTAAAAACACGATAATACCACCCAGCACCACAGAAATCCAGGCATCTGGAGTCTTCACAGCTTGGACAATATCTCTGGGCAAGGTCAGAATTCCAGCTCCTAGCATCGAATTCGTCAATACTATGGCAGCCTGCGAGGTTGTGATCTTGTCATCCGTACGTTTGAACACTGTGGTCTCCCCTCTGTTCCTGATAAGAATACATTCTCTAGGATCTGCGCTTTTTCTTTTGGGTCTTCAGCATCTCTGGTCTTCGCTTCATGATGGATAACGGCGCACGGACGAATAAATCCTTCCAGTCACTTCCCCGGAAAGGCGAGATAGGGGTGATGTAAGGAACCCCGAAGCTTGAAAGTCGAGTCAGATGACTGCAAATCAGCAGAAAAAACAGGATGGTTCCGAACATGCCCAGGACCGCCGCAAATAACATGCCTGCGAATCGTAAGATTCGGAGGGTAATGCCGGCACTGTACATCGGTATGGAAAACGAAGAGATCGCTGTCACGGCTACGACAATTACTAGAAAGGGACTTACAATACCGGCCTGTACCGCGGCATCTCCAATGATCAGACCTCCGACAATTCCCATTGCCGGACCTATGGGCTTCGGCAGACGAATTCCAGCTTCACGTAAGATTTCAATAGAAATCTCCAGAATCAACACTTCAATTAAAGCAGGAAAGGGTACACCTTGGCGTGTTTCGATAATGGAAATCGCCAGTTGTGTAGGAATTAGCCCCGGATGAAAGGAGATAAAAGAAATATACAGCGCCGGGGCTAACAGAGCCAGAAATGATGCGCAAAACCGTAGCACCCGTAATAGTGTTCCTGGAAACCAGCGCTCATAGTAATCCTCGGGAGACTGCAAAAGCATACTGAACGTCACCGGAACAATAAGTGCAAACGGTGTGCCATCAAGCAAAATTGCAACTCTTCCCTCTAATAAGGAGGCAATCACACGATCGGGTCTTTCCGTGTTCTGTGTTTGCTGAAACGGACTTAAATAATCATCCTCGATTAGCTGCTCTACATAACCAGATTCCAGAATGAAATCCATATCAATTTTGGAGATTCGGTCCTTTACTTCCTGTAACAGATCAGGATTTACAATGTTTTTCATATAAGCGATAACCAGATTCTTCTTGATTTCGCTGCCCACTTCAACCCTTTTCATTTCCAGATTCTTATTGAGTCCTTGGCGCCGTAGCATAGAGGTATTCTCGCTGAGCACTTCGGTAAAGCCAATCCGTGGTCCCCGTAGTAATGCTTCCGAGGTCGGCTCAGTAATAGCGCGCACTGCTCCATTTGGAAAGCCAACCAGCAGCATTTCACGCATTCCCTCTACAATCAGTGCAGTGTAGCCAAACAGGACAGACTCCTGCAGATAGTCCAAATCTCCGGTTTCATTAAGCTGAACCAGCGGGAGCATATTCTGTTTCATATAGGTGTATATTCCTTCTGAAGCCTGCATTTCACCGGCAAACATCAGATTTTGCAGCACCTGTTGATTGATTAGCTCTTCATCCTGCATTCCCTCCACATAGACCAACGTGGCACGTGCCTGAATACTTTTAATTGAGAATTCACGGAAATGCACATCACTGTTTTCCCCCAATGCCGTTCTTATCACTGTTAGGTTGGCATCATAGTCTTGGGTAATCGCTGAAGACACAGGATGCTGCTGTTTTAGTCCCTCATTGTCTGCCTTCTTATGTTCCTCCTGAGAGTCAGCTCCTGACTCCTTGGAACGTCCGCTTCCAACATAAAAATACAAATGCTTGTAAAGGTAATATAACCCTATGGGAAAGAGCAGCGTGATGGCTGCCTGCATAAAAACTGTCCAATCTGGAATATAAGAGACTATTTTAGACCACATCGTTATCATCCTTTAATAGGAATCTTCTAGATACTATTCTCTGCCTGCCCTGTTTTTATACAACTTATGGAATAGGAGGAAAGTCTAGATCGGCGCAAGGGGATACACGTTGTTGTGCGTCCGAACATAAAGAGACGCCCGCATAAGCGGGCGTCTCGATTAAAAATATTTAAGATAGTTACTGTGGTTGCCGCCATTGTTTTAGTACTTCTAGCAGCCCTGGAACATCTAATCCATCCAAAGAAAAAGCTTTGCGCAGCAGCTCATGCGGGATGAACTCGTCATACTTTCCGAGGTAGGGTGCTTCATCTGGAGATAACAATGTTAAAGGATCAGCGGCAGCCATACTCTCAGCGATGATCTCCGCTTCCAGCGTTTCTGCATCTGTTTTGCCTGCAACCACCATATAATAAGGTTCCATCGGCACAATAGAACGAAGACCCTGTGAACTCTTCAAATTGTTCTTAAGAAGGCGCTCTAGTGTGCGGAATTGCCGACTACCCGCCCACGGTAAGATAAACATCGAATCTCCACCTGCTGGCATAACGGAACGTTCAAGCATTCCACTTTCCTTCGCTAAACGACGAGCTCGTTCAAGCCGCGCAGCGGCACTCGGAGCTAAATATGGATACAAGGCAGTTGCGCCTAACACTTCACGTATTTTGGTCATAATTCTTGTATGCACATCCCCGCCCGCTCCAAGCCACAACGTATCCACTTTACCGCGTGAGGTTTTTACATAAACAGCTTTATGTCGATTATCGACCTCTTCTACCTTCCAGAGCTTCCCTGCCAGAGTAAAACAGTAACCCGGTGGTGGTACAGTTGTGATCGAGCCAATCTCTTCAGTCCCGTTATAGACAACATGCTCTTCATCGTCTTTGAAGACTGCGTAGAAGCGGAAGTTGTTCACGATCTTCTCCCCCGCCATCCCAATAATCAAGCTGCCTTCATCCATCTTCTCGATTTGTCCCATGCCCAGCATATAAGTCATGAAGGTATCGTAGTCCGCAGGATCAATGCTATTGAAGGAAGGTAAACTTAGTACAGCCTCCTTTAAATCCTCCGGCTCCGCCTCCCCCATACTCTTCAATATGCTCATCGTCTGATGGTATAACAGCCCGACTGGCAGCTGGCGCACCACCAGTGGTTCAACCCACTTCTCGCGCACATATAGCTCAATAACCGCTATCGCTCGAAGCAGCGTCCAAGGCATCCGTGCCGGAAGCTGCGCTTCCTCATCCTCTTCCTCGGGCGTGACAAAGATCATCTCGGATGCGGCGTCACCGCGCCTGCCCGAGCGGCCGAGTCGCTGCACAAAGCTTGCGCAGCTATAAGGAGCGCCGACCTGGAGCACCCGCTCCAGCTCTCCTAGATCAATGCCCAGCTCCAGCGTCAAAGTCGCTGCCGCAACTGCAGGTCCGGAGCCTTGCCGCAGCGCGGCTTCCGTCTCTTCGCGGAGCATCGCGGAGATGCTGCCATGGTGAACGTGAAAAACATCCCGTTCCCCACGCTTCGCGGCCGTTCTCCGCAGCTCAAGGGTTGCCGTCTCCGCATCCGAGCGGCTATTCGTGAAGATCAACGCTTTCTTAAGATGCGTATGATCATAAATGAAATCGTAATAAGACTGCTTCGCGCGTTCTAAATGCTCCGCCTGCACTTCATCCCGTGCATCCGGGAAAGAGAAATGCTCCACACTTAAACGGAGCTTACGCCCGCCCTGTGGAGCTGACACCTCTACGCTCTCCCGCGTACCTGCCGCCAGCCACTCCGTCACCGAAGCATAGTCGCTAAGCGTAGCCGATAGACCGATTCTACGCGGATGACATCCCGCCATTCGTGAGATTCTCGCCAGCTGACTCAGAACCTGAATCCCCCGATCAGTACCCATAAAGGCATGCACCTCGTCAATGACAATATAACGGAGATCATGGAACAGCGCCGGGATAGCATTCGGACGGTTCATCAATAGTCCTTCAAGCGATTCAGGGGTAATCTGTAGCACGCCGGAAGGATTCTGTACCAGTTTCGTCTTATCGGCTTGCGGAACATCCCCATGCCAGTGCCACACCGGAATATTGCCTTCACGGAGCAAATCGTTCAGCCGTGTAAATTGATCGTTAATCAATGCTTTCAGAGGAGCGATATACAGAATACCAACCGAACCGGAAGGACGTTCATACAGCTCAGTAAGCGCTGGAAAAAAAGCCGCCTCTGTCTTACCTGAAGCTGTACCCGAAGCAATCAGTAAGTGATGCGGCGTATCAAACAGTACACGACAGGCATCCACCTGCGCCTCACGCAAAGTCTCCCAACGGTTCTTATAGATAAACTCTTTAATAAAGGGAGCCAGCCTATAAAACGGATTATCACTCATAATTCAAACTCCGCGAGGAATCCATCTAACTCATTTTGTTCAGTATCAGCAGGTTTAGAAGTTCGTTCGCCCACTAGCTTCTCGAAAGAGATCTCCGGATGCTGGTGTAAGGTGTGAAGTAGATCCATGAAATCACGCACCACTTCACGCGGAGTCAGGAGCTCGTCTGCCCCTAATCTGCCCACAGCTTCTTCCATAAAATGAACCAATTGTTCCTGTGTTAACTGTGCTTCGTAACCATAATGAAGGGCATGGATATCTCTAAGCTTTTGCAAAAGGATCAGAATTTCTTCGTGTGAGAGCATGTCCAGTGCAATAATAGGCCCAGTATAATTGTTCAGACCTGCTGCGCCGTATCTTCCTGCAACTAATCTTGAACGCAGCGCTTCATAACTAAATAATCCACGCCGTCCATCCTCCACAAATTGCGGAGTCCCCCCTATAAAAATCCCTAAGCTTTCTGCCTTGCCCTGCATCGTATCGTTGAACATCGTAAGCAGCTTTTCATAGTTACTCTGACGTGAGATACTGTTCGTGATTTTGTAGAGATTGACGCCTTCGTCTATGAACAGCAGCAGTCCTTTATAACCGATAGCAGAGGTGAATTCCGCCCACAGCTTCATATAATCATACCAATTATCATCATCAATAATCACGCCAACACCAAGTGCTTTTCGTGCTTCCGTTCGAGTAGCGAATTCACCTCTTAGCCAGCGAAGGGAATCCTGCTTCAATTCATCGTCAGCGAGCTTAT
This sequence comes from Paenibacillus sp. B2(2019), assembly GCF_008370385.1. Lineage (NCBI taxonomy): Bacteria > Bacillati > Bacillota > Bacilli > Caryophanales > Paenibacillaceae > Paenibacillus > Paenibacillus sp. B2(2019). The sequence goes on along the minus strand of NZ_VTZR01000025.1, from coordinate 494,594 downwards.
GGGCATTCCAATAAGAAGCCAGCACTTTGGCAAAATCAAATCCATGCACCAAACCGCGCATTTCGGAGGCTACAGCATAGATTCGTTTCTCTACCTCGTCTCCAAGCTGGGGGTGATCAGGGCCATATTCATTCTCTTGCATCACAGACTGCTGAAGCGTAATGATCCATTTTTGCAAAATAATCTCCAGAGCGCCTCCATCTGGACGCGTCCGGGTAGACAAATGACTCATCAGCTCTCTATATGTAGCTAGACCTTGTCCTTTCGTTCCCACTAATCTTCGTTCAGGGGATAGATCCGCATCGGCTACTACAAAATCCCGATCCATCGCATAATTGCGGATCATCTGCAAAAGAAAGCTTTTGCCGCTACCGAATTTGCCTGTAATCAGCTTAAAAGCAGCTCCACCCTCCGCAATATTATCCATATCTCTCAATATCGCTTCAATCTCTGGCCGGCGGCCAACGGCTATATGCTCTAGTCCGATACGCGGAACCACACCGGCTGTCAGTGAATTGACTAGCGCTGTCGTCATGCGTTTGGGTATTTTTAAACCATTCATCCAAAGTTCACCCCATTAAATATTAAGCAGATGAATTTTATATTCTTCTGCAATTTCTTCACCATCTATGATCAAATCACCTAGAATGTCCATTGCGATATCATTGATCTCATCAATCAAGAGTTCTGACATCGTGCCATTTGCAGCCGCTATTTTCTGTATCGATTGTGTTCCGTCTTCGTTCATTAACGCAATCAGAGCTTCGTGTTGGAGTGGACTTAAAGCATTAGAGAACTGCTCCCACTCCGTATCTACGTTAGCAGATTGAATTTCTTCTATAGTTAATTCAGGCTCAGGAGACTGAAGCGGTACAATGATTTCATCTTCAATATCTTCAAATTCTTCTTTTTCTACTACATCTTCAAGCTCGGATTCCTCATTAGTAATCTCAAAACCGCTATCCTCAAGTTCTTCCAGCTCATTCATTTCCTCAACCGTAAGCATGGTTCGTACAATCTCGGAATCACTCTGCAGCTTTTCAAGCTTCTCACGATCAATAACTACTGCCGGCCCCTTATCTTCCTGTTTCTCTTTCTCAAATTCCCGCTTCAGAAAACGAGTGATAAGGTCATCCATATCCGCATCCACATTAACCCCTTTGAGCCGTCCTCGATACCCCAGCAGTTCCCGTAATTTATTCTCAGTCAAACGGAATAGCCTTGTAATCAAACTGCGAAGCGGTGGAGATTTACTGATACGCACAACCGGTATAAGTACTGAATAACCATATAGCGAAATATCATATACGGCGCTACGAAATAAATAACGCTCCCGCATTACTGAGGGGCCTGGTGGGAACATTTCAACCAAATTCGAGCCATGTTTCCGACTGACATAAGCGTTGATTAATGCCACTACCTGTGGAATATATCGTTCGAGGGCTTCTTTACCTTCCCCCATATAAAACTTCGATTTACTAATATCGTAGTCCGACATTGCTGTTAATACTGTAAAGGTTAACTGCTCAGGAGCTACAGTAAGACATCTCTCTAACTCTAGCTCTGCCAGATCTCCGGCAAGACCGCGTGAACGAGCAACGATTAAAGATAGAGGCACATCCAAATGATGAACAAACGAGAAGTCCGCGATCCAACCACCCAAATATTGATCCAGACGTTTATAATTTTCACGATAAGCTTCCCAGATTTGACTGAGCTGCTTATAGCCATCATAAGGATCTTGCCAACCCACACCATTAATAAGCTCATACACGTGCAGAAAAATATATGAAAGATCCGTTTTAGGATATCTACCCTGTCTAACTTCATTGCGCCAATAAAAATACCATCTACTTTGCGTGCCTGTCATATGACCATACGTTGGCCAGTAACTCTTAAAAGGAATAAATAGCGCCGAATCCTCGGTTCTATGTTCCAACTCCTTCGCTCTAGCTACAAACTGACCTTCGGTAGTTGTCACAGGCTCCGGCGTGTCGGTCTCCAGATCCCAAAGCTGAAGCTGTAAAGAAGGTTCAGACGACGCTTTAGGCTTCCCTACATTTGCAGTAGATAACTTTGGCAGCGCTGGTTCTGATGAATTTCGCGGGGGAATAGGAACGTTTTGTTCCGTACTTTCCCAGACTAATTCCGTGAAATGAGGCTGATTCCTATCCTTACTCATGTTCGATCGCTCCGTTCTTATAAAAGAAGGACTAATGCAAGCATAACGCCTTCTTTGCGGGGGCCCTAAATATATAGTAGTTTCTAATGTTAAAAAAAACGGCCCTGTTCACAACTGTGAAGGAACCGTTTTGTTCTTATTAAATTTTAGCATTGTTGGTAGATTAACATCAAGTATGTAATGAAGAATTATCCTCTACAGGAGCTCCGTTCCCTTTGTCTCTTTTCCTAGGAAGAGCACCGCTAACGCACCGATAATAATCGTTACAAAAAATAACATGAAGATCGAGCCAATCGCTATAGATTTACCTACCAGCACCCCTACTAACAAAGGAGCGATGATGCCACCAATCCGTCCAAAGGAAGTCGCTAAACCAGCGCCTGTTGAACGAATAGTTGTTGGGTACAACTCTGGTGTATAAGCGTACATGCCACCCCATGCTCCGAGATTAAAGAACGATAAGCAAATCCCGGCCGCCATCAGCATGCCTTCTGTAGTTGCATTTCCGAACCATGCCGCACTAACGGCAGTGAACAGCATATAGATGACCAGGACAAACTTACGTCCGAACTTTTCGATGAAGTAAGCGGCAGTAAAGTAACCCGGCAGCTGAGCTAGCGTCATGATAAGCACGTATTCGAAGCTTTTAACCAAGCTGAAGCCTTTAAGTACCATAACTGTAGGTAGCCATAGAAACATCCCATAATACGAAAACACTACAGTAAACCATAAAATCCACAGCATAATCGTAGAACGACGATACTCTGGTGACCATACTGTTGTGATACGTTTTTTCAAGGACACAGGCGCCTTCTTGATCTCAGCAAACTTCGGTGAATCGTCTATAGCACGTCTTAAGTATAGAGCGTATAGAGCGGGAACAGCACCAATACCGAATGCTACACGCCAGCCATAATCAGGAATAACAAAGAATGCAATTAAAGCAGAAGCGATCCATCCAACCGCCCAAAAGCTCTCTAGTAGCACAACCGCACGGCCTCTCTCACGGGCAGGCATACTTTCAGACACTAATGTTGAGGCGACGGGCAGCTCCCCACCTAGTCCAAAGCCAGCGATAAATCTAAGTACACAGAGTATTCCGAAGCCTGTTGCAAAAGCCGATAACCCACTCGCAGCCGAGAAAATTAGGAGTGTCCATAGAAGTATCGGTTTACGTCCAAAACGATCGGCTAATATCCCTGCTGCCGCAGCACCCACAGCCATGCCCACGGAGTTAATACTTGTCAATATACCTATCTGCTCCGGTCCCAGATTCCAATCTTTGGCTAAAGCCGCTACAACAAAAGAAATCATCCCGACATCCATCGCGTCGAACATCCAGCTTAAGCCTGCACTGAAGAGTAATTTTCTTTGCTTCGGATTCCGCAGCAGTGTCATTTGATTCACTTCTAAGCCCCCTTATATCCAACATATATCTTATGAAACTTACTTTTGATTGTTTCACTTATACATATTAAAATTGAAGCGTTCAAAAATCAAGAAATAAAGCTGCATTAAAGTATTGTCTGGCAAGCGATTGAAAATAACAGGTCTGAACAGCTATCGTGGCTATCAGAAGTATGTTGCGGACAGACTCTCTCTGAGATCTCGTAAGATGCGTCAGCCGATTGATCACACGATCTGTGGAACTTCTAAGCAGGGAATCTTCTTTCCAGGAGAACTCCTTGTGTAAAAGTTGATCTACTTTACATTGGGTTTGTATAGTTGGATTGCTCTTGATCTCTTCAAACAGTCCAGCATATGCGTAATACAGCTTTGTCGGTTCTATAAGATCATCATCGTCTCGATCTGGCTTTAAGAACATTAATCGGAATAGCTGACGAATACTTTCGAAATTTAGGGCCGATTTGAGATCATCGATCATAAACAGAAGTGCTGCCTGATTAACTGAATACTTCTTTCCTTCTCTTGGAGAACCGAGATACTCCTTAAAATCACGCTTCACCCAATTTTGCATAGTAGTCACAGTCAAAGTGGAATACTCTATTAGATGGCCTAATGAAGCAATTTCACCGAGTGAAAAGCCTTTTACATCATGCCCCTTAATGATCTTTTGAAAAATGGGTGGAACATCTGTAGATAAAAAAGCGGGTAACGAAGTCCCCTTTTGTACTTCATCAAGATGAAATTTAGTCCATGCCTCTTGGAGGATATTCAGCGGTTTCCGGTCTGATAATCCGGTCAATGAGAGCAGAAGACTGGACATCTCCACACGAGTCAATGCAAATGATTCCATATCTGTTTCCCTCCACCATTTGATATTTCTCTGAAAAGTTCGTAGAATAGTTCATAAGAACTCATAATATGAGTATAACCTATTTTAGGAACGAAAGGGATGGTAAAGATTATATGGGTATAGGACTTAGTTTGACGTTGGTGGCTATTTTGATTATTTTAACCGCTTTTTTTGTAGCAACGGAATTTGCATTGGTGAGACTTAGAGGTAGTCAGATCAGTCAGATGGTGATCGAGGGAAAGAAGAACGCGCTAGCTGTACAACGAGTGTCTGCTAATCTTGACGGATACTTATCCGCTTGTCAGCTCGGGATTACAATCACTGCACTGGGTATTGGTGCACTGGCAGAGCCAGCGTTTGAGCAGTTGCTCCTTCCGGTATTCGACTGGGCTAATATTAGTCCAAGTGTAAGTCACCCTCTTGCGTTCTTATTCGCATTCGTCATTGCAACATTCCTACACGTCGTTGTCGGGGAACTTGCTCCGAAGACAGTAGCTATAAACATTCCGGAAAAAATCGGTCAAATTACATCACCGCTGATTATTTGGTTCTACAGAATTTTGTACCCACTCATTTGGTTTATGAATGGTTCCGCAAATCTGCTTGTTCGCCTTTTCGGGATGAAGCCTGCCAGTGAGCATGGAGACGCTCATAGTGAAGATGAGATTCGTTTGATCTTATCCGAAAGCTATGAAAGTGGAAAAATCAATAAAGCTGAATATGGCTATGTCAACCGTATCTTTACTTTTGACGAGATGTTGGCCAAAGAAATCATGGTTCCACGAACGGATATGGTATGTCTTTTCACCAATCATTCATTGAAAGAAAATTTCGAGATTATTCGTAAGGAACAATATACTCGCTTCCCGGTTGCAGAAGGTAGCAAGGATAATATCATCGGAATGATTAATACGAAACAGCTTTATTTGCAATATGACAATAACCCTGATTTTGATTTCAAAGGCTTGATTCAGCCAGTCCTAACCGTATCTGAGGTAACACCTGTTAAGAACCTTTTAACACGTATGCAGTTGGAGCGGGTGCATATCGCCCTGCTGCTTGATGAATATGGTGGAACGTCTGGACTCATCACGATTGAAGATATTTTGGAAGAAATCGTTGGTGAAATTCGAGATGAATTTGACGGTGATGAGCGCAGAGAAATTGAGAAACTAAGCGATACAAATTATCTGTTCGATGGTAAGGTATCTTTAATTGAGGTCAAGGAGCTTACCGGTCTTGATTTCGAACATGAGGAAGTGACAACGATTGGTGGCTGGTTATACAGTCATATCCCAGATCCGGCCGTTGGCAAAAGCATTGTACATGACAACGTAACCTTAATCATTCGTGAAATGAACAGATACCGTGTACGCAAGGTTGAGGTCATCATTGAGACCACTGGTGACACTGAATCGTCAGAGCTTGAGAATTCATAAGCTTTTAATCATAAAAAAAAGGATAGAGTTATCAGATTAAATCTGATCCTCTATCCTTTTTTCTTTTATCAAAATCTTACTCATGTAATATTCATCTACCCATTGTCCATCAATTACAAGTGATTTTCTTTTCGTCCCTTCAATCTCAAACCCATTTTTGATATATAGCGACATAGCTAGCTCATTATGGGTCATTTCAACCTCTGCTCCAATAACGATTGAAGTATCTGCTGAAGCGAAGGTTTCGAGCATCTCTTTGACCTGGTTCAGACTGGATTGTCGTTCATCCGGCTCCATTAACATAAATTTGGATTCCTGATCCAACTGATGCTGTAAACGAAGTAATTCTTCTGCATCCTCTGGTATCAGCACTTTAAGTGTAACCATCATGTCATCACTTCCAATCATAAATAGCTATAAGTACTTTTTGAACAGCTTACTGGAGCTGCTATTGTATCCAAGATGCTCGTAAAATTGATGTGCATCCTCTCTTCTGACCGCACTCGATAGCATGATCTTAAGGGCGCCCCTAGAGGTGGCTACGTGCTCAGCGTACCTCATTAATTTTGCTCCGTATCCTTTCCCTCTCACCTCTTGTGCAGTGATGACTCTTTCAATAACAGCAAAGGGTCGATCGTCACATAAAGCATCCATACATAAATGAAGATGAAGCGTCCCAACAATAGTCCCATCTTCTTCGTACACATAAAGAAAACTTTCCGTATTCTCAGCTATCTGCCTCAGTCGCTCCGGTGATACTTGTATATCTGTTTGATTAGGCAGCAACAATCGATATAGATCTTCAATATACAATGCGTCTTCAGGAACAGCTTCTCTTATCATTTGTTTCTCCCTTTTAACAACGACAGACCATAATAACATTACCGTCAGGATCTTTAAAATTAAACCAATGGTCATGCTCGATATCCGTAAGAATCTCTCCGCCATTTGCTTTCACATAGTCATAAGCAGCATCAATATCCTCGGTATTTAGATGAAAAGAGGGGATATTAAGAACGGACTCAGAAGTGTAAATTTTGCTGTCTAATACGATTTCTGGTCCTTGCATGGGGATCACGTATAGATGCCCGAATAATACTTCACCATCTAAAGGCAAACCAAGCAATTGGCAATACCATTCTTTGGATTTCTCAATATCCTTTACCGGAATAAAAACTGCACCAATCTGATTCAGAATCGGACTTATCACCATAAAGAAAGCCTCCTCTTTAAAGTTACAGAATAGGGTGTTATTCTAGAATAATTCGATAAAATATGTCAATTACCTCCTTCCACTTAGGGAAGGTCTGGCAAGTTATGTTATAATTTTGTGTGCACTACTCTAATTTCACGTATGACAGGAGAATTGAATTGGCTAATCTGAACTTCGGTGGATTGAAATTAACTCCACCAAAAGTCTTATCACTAGGATTTGTAATACTTATCACTGCCGGAACTTTTTTACTTAGTTTGCCGGTCGCCTCCGTAGAAGGGCATATTTCTTTTATTGATGCATTATTCATGGCAACATCGGCAACCTGTGTTACAGGACTGGCAGTCATTGATACGGGCACACAGTTGACTACTTTTGGACAAGTTGTTCTACTCGTATTATTTCAGTTTGGGGGATTGGGTTTTATTACGATGGCCACTTTGATTACTTTGGTCCTTAATAAACGAATATCCTTTAAAGAGCGAATTCTTATGCAAGAATCTATGAACCAGAATTCCATGCAGGGTATTGTCCAGTTAATCCGCAGAGTCCTGATCTATTCCCTTGTTATTCAGCTCACAGGTGCCATTCTGTTTGCGGGAAGGTTTATGATGGATATGCCTTTCGGGAAAGCTGTATATTTTGGGATTTTTCACAGTATATCTATTTTTAATAATGCAGGCTTTGATTTATTCGGTGACATTCATGGGCCCTTTAGTGGACTTACTCGTTTTGTAAATGATCCTATCGTGAATTTTACCTCAATGATCCTCATCTTTCTTGGAGGAGTCGGTTTTATTGTCCTGTCTGATGTTTTTGACTTTCCAAAACGTAAAAAGCTTACTCTTCATTCTAAGGTTGTTCTTTCGACCTCTATGTTTTTGATTGTCATTGGGGCTGCTCTATTTTTCTTACTAGAATTTAATTCTACGCTGAAGCCCTTGAGTGCAGGTGGAAAGATGATGGCTACATTTTTACAAGCGATAACACCACGTTCAGGTGGCGTCACTACGATTGAAATTCCACTGATGCGGGAATCTACACAATTTCTAATGATTCTGCTAATGTTCATAGGGGCTGCGCCCGGATCTACTGGTGGGGGAATTAAGATTACTACGTTCGCTGTTCTAGTGGCTGCGGTTTCTGCAAGACTAAGGGGTAAAGAGGATATTGTAATGTTTCGTCATCGGATCGCCAAAGAAAATGTCTATAGAGCCGTGACAATGACACTGATGTCTCTAATGTTAGTGGTCATTGCTACGATGTTGTTATCCGTGACAGAAAAGGCTGACTTTCTTGCTGTACTCTTTGAATCCGTATCTGCATTCGGGACTTCTGGTCTCTCCATGGGACTTACTCCAGAATTGACTACGGCGGGTAAAGTGCTCATTATTTTTCTAATGTTTCTGGGTCGGACAGGTCCGCTTACTCTAGCTTATGCACTCAAGCCTAAGGGTAGTAAGGAACTTTACAGATATCCTGAAGGTAAGATTACAATCGGATAAGGCGAGATGTAACCAGCGGCAATGAATATTGCCGCTGGTAATCAATCAATACTTGTATGTTTTACTCTTCAACGATCTCTTGTTTATCTAGTGCGGCATCAAGCAACTGATTGTATACATCGTCATCATTTTCAAGTAGCGCGTCAGTTTCTAAGAACTGCTCTTCACTTCCAGGCTCACCAGCAAAGCTTAGGCTGTAATCCCATTCCGTTCCTCTTGTACTGAAAAAAGTAATCTCATATGGAGCCTTATGGTTTTCGAGAGTAAATATCGTCCTCCCTACATAGCTTTTATCCTCTTTACGGCTCATTTCAGCACTTACGATCTCTAAATTCATCCGCTAATCTTCCTTCCATTCATCAAATCATTTCCCCTCTCAGTATAGCATTGAAATGAATGTAATTCCTCAATTTACACTGTAAATTCCATGTAATTGACTTTTTTCATCCGGCGGTTAATAATTTAGTACAATACTTGTAAAGTACCAAACTATTAGTAATTGGAGGAAATATCGATGACTGATTTCGAGGCAAAGCTTAGTAAATATGCGGATTTAGCTGTGCAAATTGGGGTTAACGTTCAACCAGGGCAAATTCTGGTGGTGAATGCACCGATTCTTGCAGCTGATTTCGTTCGTATGATTACCGCCAAGGCATATGCGATTGGAGCAAGCTTGGTGAAGGTGAACTGGAGTGATGCAAGCATTACACGCCAGCAGTTTGAACATGCTGCACCAGAAGTGTTCACTGAGCCTCCTACTTGGTACGCAGGTGAAATGACCGAACTCGCCGAGAAGGGTGCGGCTATTCTTAACGTGATCGCGGAAGATCCTGATGCACTTAAAGGTATTGATCCTGTACGCATTTCAAATTATCAAAAAGTACGGGGAGCCGCACTCACCAAATATCGTGAAATGCAAATGTCTGACAAAGTTAGCTGGAGTATTGTTGCCGTACCTTGTCAGGCTTGGTCGGATAAAGTATTCCCGGATGTTCCAGCTGAAGAACGTGTAAGTAAGCTATGGGAAGCTATTTTCCACACCGTACGTCTTGATCGTGAAGATCCAGTAGCTGCATGGCAAGAACATCTCGACACCTTAGATCAAAAAGCAAATGTACTCAACGCAAAAAAATATAAGAAACTGCATTACATAGCACCTGGTACGGACCTAAGCATCGAGCTTCCAGAAGGTCATATTTGGGCACAAGGTGACAGCATTAATGCGAAAGGTCATTCTTTTGTAGCCAATATGCCTACCGAGGAAGTATTTACCGCTCCTCTAAAGACTGGTGTAAATGGCACCGTAAGAAGCACCAAACCTCTTAGCCATGGCGGCAACATTATCGATGGATTCTCTATTACTTTTGAGAACGGACGAATTGTTAGTGTTAGTGCAGAGCAAGGACAAGAAGCACTAGAGCACCTCATTAGTATGGATGAAGGAGCAAAATACCTAGGTGAAGTTGCATTAGTTCCACATAAGTCCCCTATCTCAGAGTCCAATATTCTTTATTACAATACCTTGTTTGATGAGAATGCATCCAATCACCTAGCTATAGGTATGGCTTATGCTTTCTGTTTAGAAGGCGGTAAAGATATGACTCCGGATGAACTGATTGCACATGGATTGAATAATAGCGTTACCCATGTGGATTTCATGATCGGTTCTGCCGAGATGAATATTTACGGAATTACTGCTGATGGAACAGAAGAACCTGTATTCATTAATGGAAACTGGGCGTTCTAATAACTGTAAATATGAAATAAAGACTAGAGATATTGAAAGGAGTAGAAACTATGTTGGATTTCAAGCAAAAACTGGAGAATTATGCATTGCTGGCAGTGAAGATTGGGGTTAATATCCAACCTGGACAGACCCTTGTTGTAAATTCCGACATCGTTTCCGCAGAACTAGTGCGACTTGTCGTACGTAAAGCTTATGAAGCGGGTGCGAAGCTCGTCAAGGTTAATTATAGTGATGAGATTGTTACACGTACTCGTTATGACCTCGCTCCATCCGATTCCTTTTTGGAACCGCCACAATGGCAAGCAGATGAATTGGAAGATCTAGCTAAAAAAGGTGCAGCATTTCTATCGATAACTTCAGCGAATCCAGATCTATTGAGCGGTGTTGAGTCAGGAAGAATTGCGGATAATCAGCGGATCTCTGGACAGACATTAGCTCCATATCGTGAGTTGTTAATGGGGAATCACGTAAGCTGGAGTATTGTAGCATTCCCATCAGCATCGTGGGCGGCAAAGGTATTCCCTGAAGCATCACCTGATCAGCAGATTGATTTGCTATGGGATGCTATCTTTAAAGCTACACGTGCGGATCAAGCTGACCCTATTCAAGCATGGAGTCAACATTTAGATGGCCTGAAGGCACGTTGTACTGCTTTGAATGATAATAAGTTCCGCAAGCTGCACTATACAGGACATGGAACCGATTTGACGATTGAGCTACCAGAAGGGCATATTTGGTGTCAAGCAGGAGCTGTCAATGGCAAAGGAGTCCCTTTCCTAGCCAATATCCCTACAGAAGAAGTATTTACTGCCCCACTGAAGTCTGGTGTGAATGGTAAGGTAAGCAGCACTAAGCCGCTTAGCTATGGGGGTAATCTTATTGACAATTTCACCCTCACCTTTGAGAACGGCAAAGTAACGGATTTCACCGCTGAAAAAGGTTCAGAAACGCTAGCTTCCCTTATCGCGTTAGATGAAGGCTCTGCTTATCTTGGAGAAGTCGCTTTGGTGCCTTTCCACTCCCCGATCTCCGAGAGCGGAATTCTATATTACACCACATTATATGATGAGAATGCCTCCTGCCATTTGGCGTTAGGTGCAGCATATGCCTTTACCCTTCAAGAGGGTACGACAATGACCAAAGAACAATTGCAGGGAAAAGGAATGAACCAAAGCCATACACATGTTGATTTTATGATGGGTTCACCTGAAATGAGCATTGATGGTATTAAGGATGATGGAACAACCGTACCTATCTTCCGTGATGGAGATTGGGCTTAAATTGTTCGCTTAAATTATTGAATAAATAAAATGCCAAACAACCTGCTTGGTTCCTCTTCCGAGGACAAAAGCAGGTTGTTTTTTATTGCATACTAGATATCTAGAAAATAAATAGTCCAAATTTGAATAAAAGTTCAATATTTGTTCACACTATTGTTGATTTCCGTTCACAAATATGTCACAATACAGTTAAGGATCTAATTTCCAAGGAGGGGATTATCATGTTGAGAGACCCAATATCCAATGAAATTGATAGCGTTGAAGAAGAACAGCTCGAAATTCAAGCACCGGTGGATTCAAGAATTGTTGCATCTAATGCAATCAAATATACCGCCTATGTTATGCTGTTTTTCGGATTCTTGTATTTCCTGATTGCTTACTTGGCACCTATGTTGGAACAATAATGTGATGGATATGATTTTATTAGAAAACGCTTACGGTTAATCACTCTCATGGGAGTAGTGATTAACCGTTTTTATTTCCATGAGAATGCTTTGTTCGTCCAGGCTATTGCTGTAGGCGACCATATGCCATTCATTTTGGAATGTAGCCAAGCTATTGCCTCTTCCCTATCGCCTTCAAATAAGGAAAGACCGTTATCTTCCATCCAGTGGCTTACAGTCTCAAACGAGGTACTGCTCCAGCCATTTTTCTCACCTTCTGTATTTTGGCGTTCTTTTACGCCTGAAATAACGATGTCTAGTGATGCCTGAAGCTCCGTAACCGCATTATCAAAAGCCGTCTTCTTTTCTTTAGCCTTCATATCAGCTTCAACACGAAGTATACGCGTATCAATCCCTTGATGTTGACGGATAATTTGCAGTAAAGTCACTGCTTCTCTGCTCGCCAATCCGTCATTATAACGATCTTCTATAGATTTAGTACTACCTACAGCTGCCACAAATGCTGGAAACCACTCCCTAGAGACCAAGATAGCTTTCTTCTTAACAAATTTACCGTATCCAGCCAGGCCTTCACCAGGAAACCTTACACGCCATGACCATGGATCTAGCTCTGAACCCGTATGCCAATTCTCCGCTTTCGTTAATCCATTTAAAGATGGGTGCTCAGGAATCAGAGTGGCAAGCGGCAAAATCCCAATCGTGGCAACGATTTCTGCTGTTTCCTCAAAGGTGATAACACTTTCCTTTTCATATCCCTTATACATCACAACATCATCTCCTATATACTCCATTATTTAGACTTCATATTTCCGATCCCAGCAATATAAGTACTGATGAGCCGAGATAGGCTTACATTCGTATCAAGCGCCATTCCAAAACCGCCCTTTTGTTCCAAAGAGGCAAAGCCATGCAGAATGCTTCGTAACCCGCGTACTGCATGAATTTCTCCTTCCTCACCCAATTGATAATCCTTCATCACATGAATGATAAGCTTCAAAATATGATCACTTGCCGTTTCCAGCTCCGTATTTGCCTGTTCAGGGGCTCGCAACGTTGTCTCGTATAATCCAGATCTGCTTCTAGCAAAGTCCACATACGCTCGCCCCATCGCCTGTACAGCGGCGTCTCCACTAAAGCCTTTAGCTGCGTTGTTCATTGCATCGGAAAGCTCCCCTAGTCCATAAATTGCAAGTTGTGTGCGCAATTCCTGTAGCCCGTTAATGTGATTGTATAAAGACGGAGAACGAACACCTAATTTGTTAGCCAATGCGGCTAAGGTTACGGCCTCTATCCCTTCATGATCGGCGATTTCTGCTGCTGCAATAACTAGCGTACGACGATCTAATCCTGCTCTAGGTGACATTTTAATTACTCCTATCTTGAATCATTTGTGCTTTGTGAATAGCTTTCTCCATGGTTTGTACTGGGTTTCTAAGTAAGTCTCCATGTCCAGTAGCCAGTATAGTCGGGGAAGCCTCTAGAAGCTTAATTGCACTTTTTAATGCTTGATCTTTACTCCAGGTTGCCAGAGCCGGAAACGGAAACCAAGGAATTACGGTTCCTGAAACTGCGGTTCCCCGGAAGGTTTGAAAAGCATCTCCAACGATAACAGCGCCGCTTCGTGAATCAATGAAAGACATAGATCCAGGGGTATGACCAGGAGTTAGAATTGCTGTTAATGAACCAATGGTATCTCCATCATAGAGCAATACATCTGGTCTCGTTGTTACCTTCTTGGGCACGCCTCCCTTTATAGGAGTCTGAGGTTCTCCCTCACGAAGTGAACGATCTCCACTAAGCAATGCTGCATCCCTTTCTGAAATGTACACCTGAGCCTCTGGAAGCTGTCTCTTTAGCTCATCCAGTGCACCTATATGATCATCATGAGCATGCGTCAATATAATACGAGTGATCTTTTTATCAAGCTTCACTGCGGTATCTATAATTCCTTTTACACTGAACGGCATTGCCGCATCTATCAAAGTCAACTCATTTTCTTCCTCAATGATGTAACAATTCACAGGAAACACTCTTGGCATCCAAGTTAGCTGTAATAAATGACCTTCACGCGTTACTCTCATCATTACCCCTCCATAAAACTAATGGTATTAGCTTAAATATAAACTAATCATATTAGTTTTACAAGAGTGAATTATTAGTTTTCTTAACCATCTAGACTTTTGTCCGCATTTTTATTAGATCTTTTAATAATGAACCACTGAATCCATGTTATCCCAACGAAAAATATAACGGAACCCACAAGGGTGCTCATGATACTTTTAGCAATATCCAACTCCCCGGCTTTTCTAAAATCAGATAGGAACATTAAAGCGGCCCATATTAACGTACTGACAGCTCCCCCAATTAAATTGATTTTCTTATACCGTCTTACATCGCCTTCTTTACTCGGTAACAGATATATTCCATTTTTGACGGAACGAACAGTTATATACAAACACCCTGCCATCACAATCACAAACGTATCTAACCAATACTTAATGTCCCATTGCAGAATAAACACTTTTACCAAAAGACTAACCATAAAGCCCACGACCACAATCATAAAACCATGCGTACTAAACTTCTGAATTTCACTGATAATCCGCTCATCCTTAATCCTTGTCCTGCTCACCCTTATTCCTCCCAAAAAATATCGTTTAAAGATCGATCCAATGCCTTGCAGATAGCTATGCACAACTTAAGCGTTGGGTTATAGTTCCCGGCTTCAATCAGACCAATCGTCTGTCTTGTAACCCCTACAACTTCCGCTAACTGTTCTTGGGAAAGATCTTTTTGTATACGTGCCAGTTTCATCTTGATGTTCTTGTTCTCCCCCACGCTTTTCCCTCCTTATTTAAATTCATCCACATAACCAAATTGTAATCAATATCATTCATTATGTACATTATATATTGCTATAAACATTTAACGCGATTTTGCTATCCGACCATACGACATTAGGAGCTTGAACTTACAACAAAAAAGCACCCCTTCGGATGCTTCGGATATATATTCTTTTAATATTCATTATTCAAATACCGTAAAACCTTCTACTTATTCCACTACATCGTTCTCTGGATAGCTATCAATGATCTTCAATAGTTCAGAAGCATCCGTGCGTGGACGGCTGTCTGGCACAGTCTCCGGGTATCCGGCATGGATCATAGCTATGATCTTCTCTCCTGGCTTCACACCAATTTTGTTACGGAATTCAGGATTATTGATATAAGGATCGGTCTTCCAAATCGTTCCCACGCCTTGCTCCCAAGCTGCTAGCTGGAAGTTCTGCACAAGTGCTGACACTCCTGCAAAATCCTCATCCCACTCTCTCTGCCGAGGATCCTCAGGCATCACCACAATTAACGTTAAAGGAATATTTGAGATATATTCTTTTCGCTTAGCAGCCACTTCAGGATCAGAAAAAGCACGTTTCACGAAAGCAAATGCCGCTTCAGCCAAGAACTTTGTACCATCACCTTGAAAAGCAATAAATCTCCACGGCTCACGCACCCCATGATTCGGCGCCCATACAGCTACATTTAACAATTCCTCTAAGAGACCTTGTGGCAGTGGATCTTTTTTAAAAAGCTTAATAGAGCGTCTTTCTCTTATTACTTCAGCTACGCTATTCTTTTGAGTCGGTTGAGTTTGTGTCATGAGATCCACTCCCTATAGTAATAATGATAATCATTATCATTAATGATACAGTATCTATCTGCCTTTTGCAAATAATAGAAACAAAAAACACCGTTCCCTAAGGAACGATGTTGAATGGCTTCAGCCGAAACGACCCATGATATATTCTTGTGTCATTTGATTCTCAGGATTAGTAAAGACCTTATCCGTCTTATCGTATTCTATAAGGGATCCCAGATAGAAGTAAGCCGTATAATCAGAAATCCGTGCAGCTTGCTGCATGTTGTGTGTCACGATTACTATGCGTAGCTCTTCTTTTAACTCCTTGATGAGCTCCTCTACTTTACCAGTGGAAACCGGATCTAGTGCAGATGCTGGTTCGTCCAAGAGTAGAATTTGTGGGTTAACTGACAACGCTCTTGCAATACAAAGGCGCTGCTGTTGTCCACCGGACAAAGCTAATGCTGAATCTTTTAACCGGTCCTTCACTTCATCCCACAATGCTGCTTTACGAAGGCTGCTCTCTACAATCTCATCGAGTGCTTTTTTTCCTTTTACCCCATGGTACTTCGGTCCAAAGGCGATGTTATCATAAATGGATTTATAGAACGGATTGGGCTTTTGCCAAACCATACCGATCTTCTGACGCAGTTTGATAACGTCTGTGCCAGGAGCATTAATATCAACGCCATCAATCCAGATGCTTCCTTTGGTTGTTGATCCGGAGATTTCGTCATTCATACGGTTCAGTGAACGAAGAAAGGTTGATTTACCACAGCCGGATGGGCCGATCAGTGCAGTAACCGTATTTTCAGCAAAAGGAAGACTAATCCCCTTTACTGCCTCATATGTTCCATAAAAAATACTCAGGTCCTCGGTTTGAAAAGATTCACGCACTGCTGTTGCCGACGTTCCCATCGATTACTCCTCCTACATCTCTACTTTAGTTTTTAGGAATTAGTTCATTCTTTTTGAAGCTGTAAGCTTACGATAAATAAATCTACCGAAATAACGTGCTGCCAAGTTGAAGATCAACACCATAATAACAAGTACTGCTGAAGCTCCCGCAGCAATTTGCGCGGCATCAGGAGCAAGGCCTTCACTATTTACCTTCCAGATATGAACAGCCAGTGTTTCAGCTGGACGGAAAGGATTCAGTGGTGAGTTCGGACTAAGTGGATTCCAGTTAGTGAAATCTAGTCTTGGGCTACTCATTCCTGCAGTGAACATCAACGCGGCTGCTTCCCCAAAGACACGGCCAGCAGACAAAATAGTACCCGTAATAATCGTTGGTAATGCTACTGGGAACAACACGGAGGTTACGATTTTCCACTTGGACAATCCTAGTGCAAAACCAGCCTCTTTTTGTTGCTTCGGAACACTACGGAAAGCTTGCTCCGTAATCCGAACCATCAGCGGTAGATTAAAGACCGTCAATGCCAGTGCTCCAGAGATTAAGGAAAAGCCAAGATTAAAATAGTTAACAATCAGCAATAGACCAAACAAGCCGACTACGATTGAAGGGAACGAAGATAATACCTCAACAATTAAGCGAATAAAGCCGGTGATTTTTCCCGGACGAGCATATTCAGCCATGTAAATACCGGCACCCAGTCCTAGAGGTACTGTAATTATTAGCGTGAGTACCAAAAGGAATAAGGAGTTGAATAGCTGAGGGCCAATTCCTCCACCTGCTCGAATTTTTTGCGGTGCAGAGAATAGAAAATCCCAACTAATGTGACTAAGACCCCGAAAGAGGATATATCCTAATAGACCAACCAGAATAGCTACGATGAGCAATGCGAAAAACACAATAAGGCTTGTGGCAATTTTATTTACGGTTCTCGGCTTCAAATTTTATTTCTCCTTTCAAGCAGTCTCACAAAGAAGACAAATACAAAGGTCATCAGCATAAGAACCAGTGCCATACTCCACAGAGCATTATTGTGCGCAGAGCCCATGGTTGTGTTCCCCATTCCAAGCGTGATTACACTCGTCAGGGTAGAAGCTGATTCAAAGAGTGATTTTGGTACGAATGGCGCATTCCCGATAACCATCTGTACAGCAAGGGCTTCACCGAATGCACGTGCCATCCCCAGTACAATACCAGTCATAATAGCAGGAAACGTTGTCGGAATAATCACTCGAGAGATCGTCTGCCACCGGGTGGCACCAAGCGCATAGGAGGATTCCTTTAAATTTTGCGGCAATGAAGCCAGCGCGTCTGTAGCCACGCTTGTAATCGTCGGAAGAATCATGACCGAGAGCACAAGCGCGCCTGCAGCTACCCCGATGCCTTGACCAGGCAGGTTGTTGCGTAGAAACGGTACAATAACACTTAATCCGATGAAACCATAAACAACTGAAGGGATACCTGCCAACAGCTCGATTACGGGCTGAAGCAATTTTTTACCCCATCCTGGGACAATCTCAGTCATGAACAGCGCAGCGCAAAGGCTAAGTGGACTAGCAATCAATGCTGCAAGTAGAGTAACTAAGAAGGATCCCGTGATAAACGGAAAAGCACCAAAGGATGGCGTATCTGCTTCAGGTGACCACTTTGTTCCGAATAGAAAATCAGTAACGCTAACATCACCACTTGTGAAAGTTGAAATACCTTTAGACGCTACAAAATATACCATCGATACAATGATTGTTATCAATAGCAGTACACAGAAGGACATATATGTACGTCCCACAAAATCTTCAATATGATGTTTCTCGATGCGTGAGTTCTTTAGTTTCACCCTCAATTGCTCCCTCTTTCTAAAGTGAAAAGAGAGGCAGATGTATCCGCCTCTAATCACTTGAGATTCTAATCCTTACAAATTACTTAGAAGTGAATTACTTGGCTGTAACATTTCCTGCAACGTCACGAGTAACTTGCATTTTTACTGCTGGAATGTATCCAAGCTCAACGACTTCACCTGTTTGTACTTCGTCTGTCAAGAAAAAGTCAAGGAATGCTTTTACTGTTTCATTTGGTTCGCCGTTTGTGTACATGTGCTCGTAAGCCCATACTGGATATTTACCAGAAATAACATTGTCTACAGATGCTTCTACACCATCAAGGCTAAGTGTTTTGATTGAATCATCAAGGTATGAAAGAGCCAGATAACCGATAGCCCCTGGAGTTTCTCCGATCATTTTCTTAACAGTACCGGAGGAGTCTTCTTGAATCGATCCTGGGATATCTTCAGTTTTAGTTCCAAGTGCAAAGCTTTCAAAGGTTGCGCGAGTACCGGAGCTGCCTGGACGGTTGATGATTTGGATTTTTTGATCCGCTCCGCCAACTTCTTTAAAGTTTGTAACTTTTCCTGTGAAAATATCGATAAGTTGTTGCTTAGTCAAGCTGTCTACACCAGCATCCGGATGAGTTACTGCTGCGATCGCTACTACTGCTACTTGATGATCTACAAGAGCTGCTGCTTTTTCTGCATCTGCATCTTTTAGTTTTTCTTCTGCGAATACGTCAGAGTTACCGATATCTACTTGTTTCTCAGCTACTTGAGTAAGACCAGTACCACTGCCGCCGCCTTGAACTTGAATGTCCACACCAGCATTTTTATCCATGAAATTCTCGGCTACCAGCTCAACCAATGGTTGTAATGCTGTTGAACCTGAAGCTAGAATCGAACCACTTATTTTAGCGCCGCTACCTTCATTTGTAGCTGCAGCGTTTCCTCCCGTGTTGTTTGCCCCACCATTACCGCAAGCTGAAAGTGCTAGTACGCTTGTTAAAGCCAAAGTCATAACCCAAGATTTTTTGAATTGCATTGTTTTGTCTCCTCCTAAATGTTTTGTTAGCACGGCTTCCTCATACAGTTCATACGGAACTGGCTTCGCAAGCTTTAACATGGTGTTGTGGAGCTTTGGCCCCCATATGCTTGTTTACTGTAAAAGTGCATTGTACGCATATGTTATTGTTGTTGTCCGGAGCTTCTTGGCCCCTCTGACTCTTCTTATTCTAGAGCTCGTTCGTTAGAGAAACTTCTTAACTTTGTAAAGCCAACGATAAAAATACCAATAGAAACTATATATATGTATAGATTTAATCTATAATGGAGATATAATTTGTTATCCAACTTATCATTGTACGGAGGAAAGTCATGAATATTATGAAGTTAAAGATCGTTATCCTACTTGAAAAATATAAGAAAGTAACCGATGTAGCTGCTGAATTAGGCCTTAAACAACCCACAGTATCTTTTCATATGAAGAATCTAGAGAATGAATTTGGAACGCCTTTATTCCAATATCGAAGTGGAAGAGTACTGCTCACAGATGCGGGTCGGGCCCTTTATCAATATGCGCTCAAGATTGTCTCACTTACAGCCGAAGCTGAACGTACTGTTAAACAGTTTTCTTCACCAACACAAGGTACTTTAAAGCTGGAAGCAAGTTATATACCTGCAACTTATATTTTACCTAAAGCGCTAATCCAATTCATGAAACAATATCCTGGGATTAATAATTCAATGACGATCCAAAGTGATACTTTGTTAAAGGAACGACTCCGAAGCCGAGAAATTCAAATGGCTATTTTACACACTTCTGATTGGCATGATGAATCCTTTAACTTTCAGCTGGTTGTCCGCGACGAGCCTGTGCTCATTTTTGCCCCTAGTCACCCTTTTGCAACTATAGAGAAGTTAACACCAGAACAGATCGCGCTTGAGCCTTGGATTCAGTATGAGGGTGGTTCTTGTTTACGGGGATTTGCGGATCAATGGTCAGAAATAAATCATATTCGCTTGTGGAACCGATCCGAGTTGAATTCACCTGAAACTCTAAAGAAGTTAGTTAGCGAGGGAGATGGCGTAGGCATTTGTTCTAAAGTTAGCATTGAAGCAGAACTTGCGTTAGGTCGTCTTTGTTATGCTCCTCTACCGGGAGTTTTGCCTGAGAGCGGTGGTTTTGTACTGGCTTGGCGAAAAGATCATATATTAACACCGTTGCAGCAATCTTTTGCCGATATATTAAACAACAACTAATAGGTCCTTTTATTTTATAAAAGGGAGCGCCCAAAACCAAAATGGTTTTGAGCGCTCTTATTTGCTTATTCTATAAAGGGAAACATTAACTTTTCATTCTCACTTGTGTACATATTTTCCTTCGTAATGAATTCGGAGCCTGTATCCATAACAGGAGCTACTTTGTGACCTGAAACGACTTCAAGTGCAGTTTTCACAGCCAAGTACCCCATAGTAAAAGGTTTTTGAATCACCGTTCCCAGCATCGTTTCGTTCTCCAGCAACTGAACCTCACTACTGGAATTGTCGAACCCAACCAGCTTCACTTTTGATTTTAAGCCCATATCCATAATTGCCAGTCCCGCACCTAATGTAGAGGGCTCATTTAAGCCAATGATTCCCTTTAGTTGTGGCTGATTCTTTAGAAGATCAACAGTTAATTGATATGCCTTCTTCGAAGATCCGTTACTGTAAAGGGTATCCTGCACAAGATTAACTCCATTCTGAGATAAAGCATCCCGAACCCCTTTCTCCCTCTCGATAGCTGTAGCGGAGCCTGGTACAAAATTCATAATGGCGACTTGATCGTCGCTTTGAATATTTTCAATCAACTTCTGCGCTGCTTTACGGCCTGCTTCATAATTATCTGTAGCAATAAAGCTCTCCGATACACCGCCGTTCAGTCCCGAGTCCACCGTAATAAGAGTGATACCAGCCGCCTTAATCTGCTCAGCAACCGGAACGAGACGATAATAGTCGGTAGCAGCTAAAATAATGGCATCGGGCTTCTCCTCAATCGCCTGTTCCAGTAATTGAATCTGCTTATCTACATCTAGCTCGGTATCTGTTCCTACCGTATGGACATCTGCACCGAATTCCTTGGCAGCAGTCGCCACTCCTTGTTTCATTACCTCCCAGAATTCAATACTGGTATCGATAGTCTTAGGAACGTAGATAATGGTTCTGACCTTTGGATCAAGATCGTTCATAAACATACGATAACCTACCCACCCAAGCACTACAATGAAGATTACCAGTAGAGCAGACAAGCCTATTTTCGACCATAGTGAGCTCATGGATTCTCCCCCTCATAGAGCGCAGGAATTCTTAAAGTGACCGTCGTCCCTTCTTCCATTTCACTCGTAAAAGACAACCCGTAATGGTCACCGAAATATAGCTGAATGCGATGGTTCACATTTGCGACGCCAACCCCACTGCCATTCCTGTAATCTGCCTTTTGAAGCAATAACTTGTTCATCTGCTCTGGATTCATACCAACACCATTATCTATAACCTGAAAGGTAATATCGTTTTGCTCTTTTTTACCTCTAATCAGGATGTGCCCTTGCTCAGGATTATGCTTTATCCCATGATAAATCGCATTTTCAACTAAGGGTTGAAGGACCAATTTCAATATACTACATTTAAGAATGTCTTCATCCACTTCTATCGAATATGTGAATTTATGGCGATAGCGCATATTCTGAATCGTTAGATAGTGTCGAATATGTTCTAATTCTCTTGCGATCGGAATCAATTCCTCGCCCTCACCAATCGTAGAACGCATCAGCTTCGATAATGATGAGGTCATTTCGACCACCTCCTCCATCTTACCGGTCTCTGCCATCCAGATGATCGAGTCTAGCGTATTGTACAAAAAGTGGGGCTTAATCTGTGCTTGTAATGCCTTCAACTCACTCACACGTTTCATCTCTTGCTCCATCACAATCTGGCTCATTAATTCTTTAATCTTCATGATCATCAGATTAAATGTTCGGGCAAGCTTGCCAATTTCGTTCGTGCTCTCAATTTCCACACGAATGTCGAACTCTCCGCGTTCAGCTTTTTTCATGTTTATTTCTAGATTCTTAAGTGGCTTAGTTAGTGCGTACGAAAGAAGCACAGATATAGCCATGGCAAAGATGAGACTTACAGCTCCCCACAAGGCAGCTGTACCTTGCATCTGCTGTTTGTTAGCAACCAGGTCATCCGGATAGGTCACCCCCACAATCTTCCAACCAAAGCTGGTTGTATCCACCGTGTACAGCTTCTGTTCGTTCCCAGTGTTCACTGTAACCGACCCGCTTTTAATCCCAAGAACGGTTTCCAATTGCTCAAACTTAAGCTGCGAGTAGATCAGCTGCTGTTGAGGATGATAGACTAGGCTCCCTGACGGATCTACGATGAATACATAACCGCGTTTCCCTAGTTCGATTTGTTTGCACAAATTGTTAATAACGCTGTAATTAAGATCTACAAGTAGCACACCTTGTCGATCTGCTTCCATTTCTGAAAAGGTATCTGATAGCTTTCTACTGATCGACACTACCCATCGGTATTCATCCTGAAATAAGTGCTGCACATGTGAAGAGGAGACAGCCACTCCAGTCTGGTTCAAAGCTTGCTGATACCACTCTTGAGCAATCAACTCAGGAAGCGGTTTCAAAACCGCGTCCAGTCGATCTGAAACCGTTATACCCTCCGAGCTTGCATACACTATAGAAGAAATGTCGGTGCGGGATTGGACGACAGATCGAAGATATTGGCTGGCTAACTGCTTATCTTTGACTTTCCCTTCTTGTCCCGAACTCGAACCTTTTACATATCTCTCAAGATCACTACTAGTTAATACCAAAGCAGCAATACTCTCCATGTTGCTAATATAATTCTCGATGTTCAGTTTTACTTGTTCTATTAATTGTGAAGTATAGGCTACGGAATTCCCCATGACGGCAGCTGAGGAGAGTCGGTATGAAGTATAGCTCAGAACTATAGTTGTGCAGAGAATAAGAAGGGAAAAAGAAATAGCGATATTATTATGAATACTTCGACTCCGGAAGAAGCGATGAGGGTTCATAGAAGGAGATTCTCCTTCTGTCGCTGTCGATACTCCTTCGGTGTGATCCCAACATTACGTTTGAAAATCACACTAAAGTACTGAGGATCAGCATAGCCAACTCTAGCAGCGATGTCATAAGTCTTCAACTGTGTGACGGTAAGGAGCTCTTTAGCTTTTTCCAAACGGAGACGAGTCAAATACTCAATAAAAGTCTCTCCAGTATGCTGTTTAAAAGTCGCACTGAAATAACTGATGCTCATAAAAATATGGCTGCACAGCTCATTAAGTGAAAAGCTGTCATTACAATAATTCTCCCGAATATAAGCTTCTGCTGCTTTCATCTGAGAGGTTCTGACGGTTGTTCTTTGTTCCGATAGCTTGAGTATCAACTCATGGCAAGTTCTCTCCAAATAATTCCTAGCTTCATCTAAAGTCTTAAGGGCTGCAACCTCAGCAAACATATTATGCGAAACAAGCTCTGTATTTGGGAATCCTATATCGACTACATAGTTCATTAGAGAAACGAGCATTTGGTAGATGCTACTGCGGCAGTCTTCTATAGAAGAGCTATTGCTCTTTAGCTCCTGAAACCATTTTGAGAGGACCTCCGAGATCGCTGATGCTTTACCTGTCTTCAACGCGGATATGAATTGCTTTTCCCATGAAGAGAAATGTGCTTGATCCAATCCTTTGCCGAACTCAAGGTCCTGTATGGAGATAACCTTATCTATGCCTAAAAGATATCGGTATTCTATGGATGAAATCGCTTCCTGGAATGATTGTGGAATTTGCTGTAAATCAGCGTATTTTCTACCGATTCCGATGGTAGCCGTCAGCTTCAAGTACTTGTTCAGGCTGGTTTGTACTTGATCTGCAAGAAGTTGTGTTGTGACTTCGATCTCTTCGGAATCCCCTGATAATATCGCAGCGAATTTCCCATCTCTCGTCTGAAATACGACACCGCCCTGCTCCTTCTCAAGTTGCTCCTGCACAATGTTAAAAGCAGCAAAGCGCAGTAGCTCAGCATCAGAAGCAATATCCAGGCTACGATTGTCCATTTCTATATCGATTACGATTGCAAGGTTAGCCTCACCCTGCAGCTGTATATGAAAATAATTCATTTTATTCTCGATCTCGTCGTTTTTCATACGAGTAGTAACAAGCTTCTCCAGAAAACGTTCGCGAAGCAAAGGAAAGCTCTGATTTAATTGCATACGAAGCTTAGCGATATTGGCCTTTTGTAAATGCTCTTCATCCAAATCCTGCTTCATCTTGCTTAGATATTCGGCAAACTCACGAGCATTAATTGGTTTTAACAAATATTCCGTCACCTTCAAGGTTATAGCCTGTTTAGCGTATTCGAAGTCTTCATAACCAGTTACGATAATGACCTTCACGTCCCGGTATCGTTCCATTACAGCTTTAGCCAATCCTAGTCCATCCATAAAGGGCATGCAAATATCTGTCATAATCACATCCGGTCGATACTGCTCGACTGCATCAAGGGCATCTCTGCCGTTATCGAAATCTCCAACAAGTTCAAAACCATGATTATTCCATGCTATCTTCTGTTTAATCCCCTCACGAACCTCGTCTTCATCATCAACTAGAATAATCTTATACATCCAACACCTCCTCAGCTATTGACTCAACGAGTGCATGTAATGTAAATGTTTACCTTTTGGGATAAGCATAATAGAGGTTGCCTTCTTGAGGCAACCTCTATTATTAATCTCTTCTATTCGTACAGCAGAGGTTTGATCTCATCGGAATCTATATTGTTCTTATCGTACCAGTGAAACCCGGTATCAATATTCTTTTCTACGGTTTCCCCTTTAATCGCCTGCACAGCTGCCTTCACCGCTTGATACCCAATACCAATGGGGTCCTGTGTAACAGCGCCAGCTACAACACCACTACGAATAGCATCCATTAACTGTTTACCTGAGTCAAAGCCGATAACCACAATCTTACCACCCATCTGTAATTCATTTACTGCATTAGCTACTCCTACTGCAGATCCTTCGTTTGAGCCATAGATTCCTTTAAGGTCCGGATTGGCTTGCATCATCGCTTTTGCAAGATCCGTGGACTTCAACTGATCTCCGCCGCCATATTGCGGCTCTAACACTTCAATATCTGGATATTTCGCTTTCATTTGTTCTAAGAAGCCATCTCGACGCTGTTGACCTGTGCTGCTTGTTTGGTCATGTACAACTAAACCTACTTTACCCTTTTTGCCGATCAACTCAGCCATTTTATCAGCTGCCAAAGCTGCTGCCGCTTTATTGTCAGTCGCTGCGGTTGCTACAGGAATATCGCTATCTACACCAGAGTCAAAGCCAATGATTGGAATATTGTTTTCCTTTGCCTTTTCCAGATATGGAATCGCTGCTTTGCTGTCGAGAGCTGCTAACGCGATTGCTGCTGGTTTCTTATCTAGCGCCGTCTGCAGCATCTCAATTTGTTTATCTACCTGACTCTCATTTTCAGGTCCTTCAAACGTAATCTCGACATTAAACTCCTTAGCTGCCTTCTCGGCTCCTTGCTTCACCGCTTGCCAGAATTGATGCTGGAAGCCTTTTGAAATGACTGGGATATATGGTTTGTCTGAACCGGATGCACTCTTTTTGCTATCACTGTTGTTACAAGCACCAAGTAAGGTAGTAGCCAGTAATAAACTGGCAAGCATGATAATCCCTCTTCGACGTTGTTTCATTTAAATCTTCCCCCTCGTCATTTGCTTTATATATCACTCCGTATGGAGATAATACCTCGTTCATTGCTTCCGTCTGCGAAGAATATCAGCATACACTGCTATGATGATGACAACACC
Source organism: Paenibacillus sp. B2(2019) (assembly GCF_008370385.1). Taxonomy (NCBI): domain Bacteria; kingdom Bacillati; phylum Bacillota; class Bacilli; order Caryophanales; family Paenibacillaceae; genus Paenibacillus; species Paenibacillus sp. B2(2019). Next base: position 468,283 of record NZ_VTZR01000025.1, on the reverse strand, counting down.
GACAATGACTGTCCGCCATTCCTGAGCAACGGACATAATCTGTAAGCCATTCGTCAGTACACTCATAATCAGTGCACCAATAATTGTACCTAGAATGGAACCTACGCCCCCGCTTAAAGATGTGCCTCCAATGACAACAGCCGCTATAGCTTCAAGTTCATAACCAGTGCCAAGTGATGGCTGGGCTGAATTTAGCCGTGATGCCATCAGGATACCAGCGATTCCGCTGAAAATCCCTGTGATGGTATAGATCACAATCTTCCATTTGACTGTATTCACACCTGATAAGCGAGTTGCTTCTTCATTGCTGCCAAGTGCAAAGTTATAGCGTCCAATAATGGTCTTCGATAAGATGATGCTTGCGATAACACCGAGCAATAGGAAGATTACGATGGTGTTAGGAATGCCTGGGATCATCTTGCCCATTGCAATCTTGGCAAAAATCGGATCATCATTGAAATAAATCGGCTTGGCACCCGTTATGACAAGTGATAATCCTTTAGTGACCATCATAATCGCCAGAGTAGCAATGAAAGGAGGAATATTCATTTTCGCCACCATTAAACCACTTATAAAACCGCATAGTGCACCAGCTAGAATCCCGCCTACAATTCCGAGTGGAACAGGTAGGCCCCAGAATGTAATGATGACGCCAACCATCACCGAGGAGAAGGTCATCACAGTACCCAAAGCAAGGTCGATCCCGCCCGTAATAATTACAAAGGTTGCACCCAGCGCTAATACCCCAATTACAGCTGTCGAGACGAGGATTCCAACTAGGTTAGAAAACTGAAAAAAGTTACTTGATGCTACGGAAAATACGATAACCAGAATGATCAAACTTGCGAATGCTAGTAATTTTTGTTTAAACCCTGATTGCGCCCCGGTTTGCTTCGAGCTGATAGGCTGGCTAATCCCTTTATCTGCGATCTTCATGACCTTGACACCTCCGATAAACTCTTGAACGATTATGAACGCATCGTCGCATATTTCATTATCGCTTCTTGCGATGCTTCTTCTGCGAGTAGTTCACCAGTTATACGTCCTTCACACATGACAATAATGCGATGGCTCATTCTTAGAATCTCTGGGAGATCTGAAGAGACTATAATGATCGCTTTTCCCTCACCTGCTAGCTGATCAAGCAACTTATAGATCTCACTTTTCGCTCCTACATCAATACCACGTGTTGGCTCGTCGAAGATCAACACATCGCAATCTCTCGTTAACCATTTCCCGATAACTACTTTTTGCTGATTCCCACCGGATAAGAATTTGACTTTTTGACTTACACTTGGAGTCTTGGTTGCTAGTGCTTCCGCATGCTGCTCCGCGGACTTTCGCATCTCCCGATCCCTCATCCATCCGAAAACATTACGGAATTTATAGAAGGAAGCAATTGCATTATTCATGCTAATGTCCATATCTACAAGCAGCCCGTAGCGTTTGCGATCTTCGGACAAATAGCCAATTCCATGCTGCACCGCTTGGTGAGGCTGTTTTATACGAACCGTATTTCCATGCAGCTTAATCTCACCCTTATCGATAGGATCAGCCCCAAATACGGCACGAACAACCTCAGTACGTCCAGCGCCCATTAATCCAGCGAAGCCCAGAATCTCACCTTTATTCAGATGAAAGCTGATATCCTTCAACATTTGCCCACTGGATAAGTTTCGAACCTCTAGTACGACTTGCTCTGTCTGTAACGAATGTGTTGGCTTCGACGTTTGATACAGTTCACGACCAACCATCATGCTAATAATCTGATCAATGGTTATTGAATCCGTCCGAACAGTATCCACGTAACAACCATCCCGCATGACTGTAATGCGGTCTGTGATCCGTTTCAACTCATCCATGCGGTGAGAGATGTATATAATACCTACACCTTTTTCTCGTAATTGCTCGATCATACGGAATAACTCGTTAATTTCCGTATCTGTCAACGCTGCAGTTGGTTCATCCATGATCAGTACCTCCGCATTGAAGGACAAAGCTTTTGCGATTTCAACCATTTGCTGATTAGCAACTGTCAGATCTGAGACCAAAGTCTTCGGATCTAATTTTAGATTCATCTGATCAAACAGTTCCTGCACCTTACGATTTAGCTCCAGATCATCAACGAACCATTTCAGTACCTTGCGCGGCTCACGACCAATAAATATATTTTGGGCCACTGTAAGATGCGGCATTAGATTCAGTTCCTGATGAATGATACTAATCCCGAGTTCCTGTGCAGCGCGAGTATTGGCAATCTCCACCTCAGATCCCTTGTACCACATATGACCCGCATCCTTGGAATAGACTCCTGTGGCAATCTTCATTAAGGTAGACTTTCCTGCGCCATTTTCACCGACTAAGGCATGCACTTCCCCACGCTTCAGCTCAAATTGACATTGATTCAATGCATGAACACCAGGAAAAAATTTATCAATCCCCGCCATTCGTAGTAATACTTCGTCCATTTCATATCCACCTCAAATCCTTTATGAATGCCTTTTTGTAAAGTAATCGCTTTCAAATTTTGAATGTAAAATTATTGTATTACCTATAAGTTTCCAATGTAATGGAATAATCTCCGTAAAAAAGTTTAAAATTTTATGTTTTGAAGCAAGCAAAAAAGACTACACCGTCCTTTTACGGACGAAGTAGCCTTTAGATAAGCTCATATGTGTATAACAGTTGGAATCCTTACATTCGAATTGCCTACAGGTTCTGACCCTTTCCAGCCACCAAGGTGAATGTCTTTGGTATTCCTTTATCATAAACATCCGAGGATAGATTGGGTTCTTCGATCAATTGGCGGATCACAAGTCCGGAACTGGCAGCAGCTGTTACAATTTCTCCAAGCGTCCAGCGGCGCCAATATACAACGCTATGTTCCTGTTCGTCTATTGGTTTGCCTGTGGAAGGCAAATACTTAGAGTACGAGACTTTTTTTTCTTCCAATGTCGTATCGAAATAGTCCCCGCTAACTTTGTGCTTACGAACCTTCGCTGTAGAACCCTTAGAGGATATAAGCTTAGTTGTCACAGGATGGAAATCACGTAGAACAAAAATCCCACCAGGAGAAAGTAAATGGCGGACGGTTTCCATAAACGGTGCTAGGTCGGTAAAGTAGTGTACAATTCCTAATTCAGCAAATACGATATCATATGAACCATCGAGCACGTGATCTGGCAGCTTAAGAACATCCGATACGATATAGTTAAGCTGAACACCTGCTTCTTGTGCGAGATCAGCTGCATAACGCGCATTAGCTTCTGAGAAGTCAGCAACAGTAACGTCCGCTCCAAGTAATGACAGCGCGACTGCCTTCATTCCGTTTGATCCCATGAGATTCATCATCTTTTTACCCTGTACATCTCCAAAATAAGAAGATAGCGGGTACAGCTTTTTACTTGGTTCCTTGATCAGCTTGGCTGCGGCCTCTGACGGTGTACCAAATCGAGCAACCCAAGCAGTGTACGTATCTTCATTCCACAGTTCCTCACTTGTTGGTCCGGTGCTTTTTCCAGCTTGCGTTTCTAAATTTTGATCTAGTTCTTCCATACCTTGCGACCCCTTTATGATTATAATATCTGTTATGAAGCATTCTGAATGGCTTCTGCCACTTGAATCGTTTTCTTTCTTCCAGTGTACAAATATACGCCAAGTCCAAACATAACCAAAAGTCCACCTGCCCATTGTAGCGCAGTTAATTGTTCACCCAAAAGCAGATAAGCGAGGATACTAGCTCCTACGGGTTCTCCTAAGATGTTCATAGATACCGTAGTTGCGGATACATACTGAAGCAGCCAATTAAATAAAATATGACCGAACACCGTAGGAACCACTGCTAGCAATAGGAAAATTCCCCACTCATTCGCGGGATAGTTGAAGAAGGAAATCCCCATAATCAGATTGTATATGGCAAACACGCCAGCCGCTGACAAGAACACTATCAAGCTATACAAATATGAAGGCATGCGCACGACAAGCTTTTGACCGATAAGCATATGCACAGCTACCGCGACTGTTCCTCCAACCGATAACAAATCACCTTTAAGATTATCTGCTGAGATACCAATATCTCCCCAGCCGATAAACACTACTCCGCCAATAGCAATACTCAGCCCCAGAATAGCAGACACAGCCGTTTTTTCCTTATACAAAAAATAAACGCCCAGCATAATAAACACTGGCTCCAGCGCCATGATCATTGTTGAACTAGCTACCGAAGTATACTTCAAAGAACCCATCCAAAGCAAAAAATGTAGAGCTAGCATAGTGCCTGAGAGCACTAGCATGATCCAGTCCTTTTTACGAAGAGCGAACGCTGCTCCGCTGTATGGTCTTGCAAAAGGCAACATCAGCAGCGAGGTGAACAACAGCCGATACATTCCTTGTATAGATGCTGGCGCTGCTGACCACTTAATAAAAATGGCGGAAAAAGAGATGGCCACAATCCCAATCAACATTAAAATCGGAATAGGAAGTGGCGGTTTTTTAAGCTTCACATGGTACGCGTCCTTTCACTATCTTAAGTCACTTATGTTAATTTAACGCAGACCGTGAAAAAATGCATCTATTTTCATTAGATTTCACTAAAAAAAGCATAAGCAATGTCATTTCTGACGAGAGCTCATGCTTCTTAAAGGCTAAGGTTTCAGAACCACCTTGATGCAATCCTCTTTTTTCTCACTAAAAATGTCATAGCCATGCTCCGCTTTGCTGATAGGCAAGCGATGTGTAATGATATCTGTGGGATCAAATTTATTCTCTTTAATCATCTTATAAAGCAAAGGCATATAGTGAATCACTGGAGCCTGTCCCATTTTTAAAGTAATGTTGCGTTCAAATAGATGACCCAAAGGGAACATATTGTAATTAAGCCCATAAACTCCTACAAGCTGAATAGTTCCGAATTTACGTACGATATCCGAGGCCATTCTAAATGCACTGAGTGAGCCTCCCTGTAGCTTCAGAGTGGTTTCCACTTTCTCCAAAGCAGATATTTTGGCGTCCAAACCTACACAGTCAATAACTACATCTGCGCCCCCATGTGTTATCTCCTTCAAATGAGCTTCAATATCCTTAATCTCTTCAAAGTTGTAAATTTCGACATTATTGGTCAGCTTCGCATGCTGCAGACGGTAGCCAATATGATCAACCGCAATGACTCTTGAGGCTCCTTTGATCCAGGCAAATTTCTGAGTAAGCAGTCCAACAGGCCCGCAGCCGAGAACAATGACTGTATCCCCTGGCTTCACTCCGCCGCTTTCGACTCCCCACCAAGCAGTAGGCACAATATCAGATAAGAAAAGAATTTTCTCATCTTCCATTTCTGCATCCTCAGGAACGACAAAAGGGCCGAAATTACCATAAGGAACCCGCAGTAATTCGGCTTGCCCTCCTGCAAAGCCCCCATAAGTATCGGAATAACCCAGATATCCGCCTGTATCCTTCGCGTCATTAGCATTGTCGCATTGACTCTCCATCTCATGCTGGCAGAAGTAGCACTGACCACAGGCTACATTAAAGGGAATAATGATCCGGTCGCCTTTCTTGACTTTAGTTACGTCTGGACCGGTCTCCTCAACAATCCCCATGGGCTCATGACCAATAACATAGTCATCATGCATACCTGGAATTTCACCGTTAAAAATGTGCAGATCTGAGCCACAAATCGCTGTAGAAGTAATTCGAACAATAATGTCATCCTTTTTTTCAATCTTCGGATCAGCAACCTCTTTAACTTTCACTTTCTTCTTCCCTTGGTAGGTTAATGCTTTCATGCTGTTAAGCCGCTCCTTTGAGTATAGCATAGGATAGAACGATAACGTGTCTTCTATGTTATAACCCATTACCTTATCCTCTTATCCATGAAGAAGCGGAGAATACATCATAAGCGCATAGTTATCCGTTACAGCTTCATCTCCAACTAGGTCGCCGGTACGTGTGAATATTTTTCGACTGATCTTATTGCTACGGATATATCCGCCCCATGGTTCTAGGCTTATCCGATGATCACTTTCGTACACTTCATATTTATAAAGGGACTGCTCATCGCATCTCCATTCCCCATGCAAATGGCTGTCATCCAGCCAGAGCTTTAATTGATACGTTTGATTCGTGTTATTCTTCACTTGAAGATCCAAATAATTATAAGAACAGGTGGCCCCGCTTCCAAATGGCTGTGTACGCTGTTCATCTGGAAATACATCATAGCTGTGCCGATGCCGTTCTGTAACCGTAAGAGGTGTATGCAGTGTCAACCAGTAGATCAGATTGGACAACTGGCACAGTCCCCCGCCGACTCCAGAATGGAAGCCACCATAATGCAGCACCATCCCCTCTAGATACCCTTTTCGCTTACTGGGCTTACCGATGCTTCTCCAATAGGAAAAAGTCTCACCCGGGCGCACCATGAGCCCATCCAGCTTCGTTATCGCCAGACGTAAATTGGTTATTTTATTGTATTGAAGCACCATATCTACATTCCGTAGACTTCTTAATAACGGTGTAGCATGAGTCATTACTTCATTAGATAAAATTTCACTAGTGCGCTGCTTCGCCACCTTGCTGCGGCTAGTGCACCATTTCAAATATCTTTTCCAAATAAAATATCGCTTTCCGGCAAATAGTCTAAGTCGAGAACGCTGAATAGGTTTCATGGCAGCCTGAGGTGTACTCATCTAGAACTGAACCTCGCTTTCAGCTCGTAACTGGGCGAATCTCCCTCCGATTACTGCATTATGATGCTTAACGATCTCACTACTATTCAGTACCCCATTATCAAAGGTGCTATGAGCATCTTGTACGAGAACACTCTTATAACCCATACTGTATGCGCGTCTTATTGTCGTATCTAGGCAGAACTCACTTTGCATCCCACAAATCACCAGATTCGTGATCCCCAGCTTCTGTAGCTCCTCTTGCAGTTCGGTTCGGTGAAAAGCATCCCAAGTAGGCTTCTCCACAATAACTTCACCTTCCTGCGGTGTGATGCGGTGACTGATCTGCCATGTGGGCGTACCTTTTGTATATTCCTCATCTTCGGTGTGTTGAATATAAACTATTGGAGTACCTGCTACCCTAGCTTTGTTCTGAAGGGAAATAATTCTCTCCATTACACCCTCTTCATCATACAGCTTTTGATCAGGATAGGAGAACATAGCTTCTTGAACATCGATAATTAATAGTGCAGTTGAATTTCCCATTTAGTACCTCCTACAACTTTTATGAAAATCATACCAGATTATGGGACATTCTATCTACTATTTAAAGGCTTAAATCAATAAAAAAAGGGCATCTGCTGAGCAGACACCCATTACATTTAAATACTTTTTACTTGCCACGCTTATTATGCCAGATCAATGCATGCAGCTGTGGAAGGACACGTACTCTATTCATCTCAGAGTCTATGATTACTTTATTAAACAACCATTCCAGCCTTCCCAAAAGTCGAGCAGAAATGTCGCCTTCTTCAGTGACATCATCATTCCCAGGCTGCAGAAAGAGCTGCACATTGGGATATCGCTGGTGAATGTCTTTTGCATAATCAAAATCCTTATCGTCAAACACTACGACCTTCAAGCTATGCGTAGAACGACCCAGTTTCTCCATTTTACTCATGATGTTATCTAGCATTTTCCAATTCGTTGTCATTCCTGAGCTTGGGGGTTTAGGGCTAATTGTCAGCACATCCACGTCATTGAACCATTCCTGCCATTTACTGCCCTGAGTTTCTATTGCAGCTTGTATCCCTCGTTCATGAAGCAGGTTAATAAAAGTGCCCATCCCATCACCAATCAAAGCAGGATTACCGCCTGAAATCGTAACACAGTCGAAATTATCTCCAGCTATAGCTAAAAGTTCATTCATAATTTCATCCGAGGTCATCATTCGAACCTTATCCTTAGCAGTACCATCCCAAGTAAAAGCAGAGTCACACCAGCCACAGCGATAATCGCAGCCATAGGTGCGGACAAACATCGTCTTCACTCCAATTACCGCACCTTCGCCTTGAATAGTTGGACCGAACATTTCAATTACAGGAATCTTACTCACAGTCACAGCCTCCATATAAACGGTAGGATGGCCCTTCATCCGGAACATCTTCAGCCAGCACCTCTGCCCAGGAGGTTGGAGTCTCCCATAGCTTTACCGAGTACAAAGGCAACCCTGCTTGCTTAAGCTTGTAGGCAATATATGAAGACATATTCTCCACTGTGGTGCGGAAAGACAACAAGGCTACTTTGGAGCCCGTATTCGTTAACGTCTCTAACACAGGTTCATTTCCCATAGCGAGAAAAGCATGATCTAGACGGTCTACAAGGCTTTGTTGCACTGTCGTCTTGATATCACTGAAGTCAATAACAAACCCTTCGTCTGAATGGCCTTCCGTAGCCTCTGGTTTGCCCTTAAGCACTACTTCGAGCTTATAAGTATGTCCGTGCAGATTGCTGCATTTCCCTTTGTGACCAATTAGTTGATGCGCCGCATCAAACGTAAATATTTTGCAGACTGAAACCTCGTTAAGCATTAAGAACCGGCCTCCATTCTCTCCGCCTCATATTGCTCAAGACCACGCTGACGCAACAGACAGGCTGGACAAGTACCGCAGCCACTGCCAATAATACCGTTGTAACAGGTCAATGTGTGTTCGCGAACATAATCAAAATAACCCAGTTCATCGGCCATTTTCCACGTTTCTTTTTTATCCAGCCACATCAATGGAGTATGTATCGCAAACTCATAGTCCATAGATAAATTCAGCGTAACATTCAATGATTTCACAAATACATCACGGCAGTCCGGATACCCGCTAAAGTCCGTTTGGCAAACCCCAGTGACGATATGGGAATATCCCAATTGTTTAGCTAATATTGCAGAAAAGGATAAAAATAACAGATTCCGTCCATCAACAAATGTACTAGGAAGCTCATCACCTTCGCCAGCAACGATGTCAATATCCTGGCGGGTTAGTGCATTTGGAGCCAGCTGATTAAGCAGCCCAAGATCAAGGATATGCTGTTTTACATTAAACTTAGCTGCTATTTCTGTAGCAACTTCGATTTCAGCCGCATGACGCTGATTATAATTAAAGGTAACTACCTGCACTTCCTCAAACTGCTTCAATGCCCAAACCAGGCAAGTGGTGCTATCTTGTCCGCCGCTAAATACGACGAGTGCTTTTTTGTTCATCTTAATCTCTCCTTATCAACTTGTTGGGATTAGCGGTTATCCACTTTTTCCGGATAGAGGTCGTGATTCATTAAGCGGTGCTCCGCCATCGCCTCATACTTCGTACCCGGTCTTCCATAGTTGCAATAAGGATCAATAGATATTCCTCCACGCGGAGTGAACTTGCCCCATACCTCAATGTATCGTGGGTCCATCAGTGAGATCAGATCATTCATAATAATGTTGACGCAGTCCTCATGAAAGTCACCGTGGTTACGGAAGCTAAACAGATACAGCTTTAATGATTTAGATTCCACCATTTTCTGTTCAGGAATATACGAAATATACAGTGTGGCAAAATCCGGCTGGCCTGTAACAGGACATAAGCTAGTAAACTCAGGGCAGTTGAATTTAACAAAATAATCACGCCCTGGATGCTTGTTATCAAACACCTCAAGAATAGCTGGATCATAACCAAACTTGTACTGCGTTCCCTGATTACCAAGTAAAGTGACTTCTTGCATTTCCTCTTTCAATCTTCCTTCTGACACGACAAAAAACCCCTCTCTTTTCCTTCGGCCTTGGCCGGTAATGGAAAGAAGAACGAGATTTCGAAAACTTTGCTCCACTAAGAAGAAACGGAAGCAACGTCCGGGTTAAGGACTGCATCCGCTTATAAGATTTAATATACTCTTAGTTTTTTATAGAGGGAGTTCGCGAACCTCTCCTGCACAATCCGTGCAGACTTCTTCTTCATGCATATTGCGTCTTGAACTATACCATGGTAATTTGCTTCTGACAAGTTCTACGCTTTGCCCGTCTTCCAAATCCAGAGCGAAAGTACCACAATCCACAAGAGCAAAAGCAGGCTTTCTAGGAGCAATACTCCTTCTCCATTTAGAATACTGTTCAAATTCTGGACGATTTCAATACTTGGCAGAATAACAAAGATCGGATAAGTCCATTCTGGAAGAGCGACGTACACAGAAGCAACTAAGAAAAAAACAACCATAAATGCGGAGCTGATGGCTGAACCATTTTTGGAGGAACTTACCTTTAAACCAATGATAATTCCAACTTGTACAAAGATAATTCCACCCAATAACATATACAATAAGGAAGGGAGTAAATCCATTGTCAAACCTTGATTTAGTACATAAACAATCAGCTGTGATAACAAAGAAAAAACAAGAACAGATCCAGCTTTCGCTGTAATAATCTGGCCTCTGCTTAGCGGAGTAATCAACAGCGCATCATAAGTCTTACTCTCCCGCTCCTCAATTAATCCTGGGCCGGTAATCATGATCCCAACCATCACTTGCGCAAATAATATCCATGTAGAAAGAAGCATGAAGTCCAAACCGCTCTTGTCCACTACAGTGATGATGATTTTAGCCATAAATATAGGCAAAATTATTAGAATTACAGTCGCAGGATTACCCAGTATATCCTTACTTTCATGTTTAAACAGTTTCCATATCTGATAACTCAACTTAGCTCACTTCCCGTCAGGGCAGCGAATACATCTGCCAGCGAAGCTTCTTTGCTGTGCATACTTAGAATTTGATTCATCGACATTAACTGATAGATATGATCTTTAGTAGCTTCTTCTGCAATCGGCCAGGATTTCATAACCACTTTCCCATCCTGCTGATATATAACTTCAATTTCTGGTTTACCATAAATGGTCTTAAGTCTATGCGGTTCATCAAGTGCCACCAATGCACCAGCGTGCATGATGCCCACTCTATCGCTTAATGCCTCGGCTTCGTGCATATCATGCGTCGTTAGGACAATGGTTGTGCCTTCTTCTTGAATTCTCTTGACGTGATTACGTATGAGTGAAGCTGAATTTGGATCTAACCCACTTGTAGGCTCATCTAAAAACAACACTTGAGGCTTATGTAATAATGCTCTGGCGATTAGAACACGCTGCTTCCAGCCTTTGGATAAGCTGCTTACTTTAGCTTTTTCCTTATCTAACAGTTGGAGGGTTTCCATGACTTCATTCACTCGATTTCCTGCTACCCTATACAGATCAGCGAACAGCTCCAGATTATTTCGAATAGAACTACGCATGTATAGGTTCGGAAGCTCGAAAACAACACCAATTTGAGCATGGATTTCTTTTTTATGACGTGAAATATTCATGTCATTAATTAAAATTTCTCCGCTTGTAGACTGAAGAAGCCCTGTCATCATTCGCATCGTTGTAGTCTTCCCTGCACCATTGGGACCTAGAAATCCAAAGACCTCACCTTTCTCCACCGTGAAAGTAATTCGATCAACTGCACACCTCTCCTGATAATATTTTGAGACCTCAGTTAGCTGAATCAATAACACTCCCCCCTTTTTAGAATAGTTAACTTTCTTCTATCCTTATTCTGGTTGTAGAGGATTATCTCTGTTGTTGCTATTCTGTAACATTCGCTATTCCTTAGTACCTTCCTTTGTTCAAATCCGCTCAGATGTGGCAAAAATAAGGATTCAAATCCTAAGAAAAGGGTAACTTAAACATAATAATCTTCGAGGTAAGGGTGGGATCATCTAATGGAACAAAGTATACAGAAACTTATGGATTGGATTAACAGTCATGTGAATGAAACTATTGTAATTGAAAAGAAAGAGCTTCGTGATCTGGATAAAATTCATTTTAATCTAGAGGCTGTTGAGTTTCGGAGTGCGGAGGATGTTATCGATGATTATCTTGGGAGTGCATTAATATTAAAAGGATTTGGCAGCACTTTAAACGCCGATGGTGAGCTAGTATCGCTACCACACTCCACCTATGACTTAGCTATTGACGGGCTTCGGATTGAGGACATAAGTGATCGCAAGGCGGAAATAACTACTGAAAGAGCTAAATATACCCTTTCTGTGGATTAAGCCATATGTAATGACAGCAAAAGAGCCCACAGTAATCTGTGGGCTCTTTCTAATAAATAGTTACTCTTCCCCAATGATCTCCACTTCAGTTTCAAGCTCCACGCCGAATTTATCCTTCACAATCGCTCTTACATGGTGAATTAGCCCAATGTAATCGCTGGCGGTTGCATTATCTGCATTTACAATAAACCCTGCATGCTTCTTGGATACCTCAGCACCACCGATTCTTGTTCCCTGCAAGCCACTCTCTTGAATTAACTGACCTGCAAACCGACCTGGAGGACGTTTAAAGACACTACCACAGGAAGGATACTCAAGCGGTTGCTTGGATTCACGCAGGTAAGTAAGTTCATCCATTTTCGACTTGATGGCTAATGCATCACCTGAAGTCATAGCAAAATTGGCCTCAAGTACGATGTATTCACCGCTTGCGAATACGCTTTTTCTATAACCCCATTGCAGCTCATCCCCTTGCAGAGTCACTAATTGTCCGCTCTTAGTTATAGCCAGCGCACTATGCAGTACATCTTTAATTTCTCCGCCGTAAGCGCCTGCGTTCATGTATAACGCTCCACCAACCGTTCCGGGAATGCCACAGGCGAACTCAAGACCCGTAAGCTCCATATCCAGCGCATATCTGGAAACATCAATAATCTTAGCGCCGCACTCCGCATATAAGAGATTGTCTCGAATCCCCACATCCGTTAGTCCTGCCGTTTGCAGAACTATTCCACGCACTCCTCCATCACGGATAATCACATTGGAGCCATTCCCAAGTACCGTAAGGTTTATCCCATTCTGTTCCGCATATGTAACGATCTTTTGAATTTCCTCATAAGTAGCTGGTGCTGCCAAAATATCAGCTTTACCGCCCATTTTGGTATACACGTGATCTTTTAAGTTCTCATGACTCTTCACAATCCCTGCAGTCATTAGCTGCTCTAGGTCATTTTGAATTTTGTCAATATTCATGTTTCATGCTCCTTTAACCATGTATAAATGATGGTCCTTGATCTATTTTTAGTAGTGGTATCATGGATTTGTAGGCAACCACAACTGTAACAACGAACAGGCTCCCTTGTCAATGACGGGAGCCTGTTCGTTGTATGATTTTCAATTATGATTACACAGCTTTGTATGCAGCAAGCTCGTAAGGAAGGCACAGCGGCACACCGGTGCGTGGATCTGGAACAATATCTGCCTCAATTCCAAACACTTCCCGCAGTACATCTGGTGTCATAACTTCAGTAGGTGAGCCTTCACTAACCACAGTACCGGATTTAATAGCTACCATATGCTGTGCATAACGAGTAGCATGATTCAAATCATGCACGACCATGATAATGGTACGGCCTTCTTCCTCATTCAGCTTTTGCAGAAGCTGTAGAACTTCAAGCTGGTGAGCCATATCTAGAAATGTTGTTGGTTCGTCCAGGAATAGAATGTCAGTTTCTTGCGCCAATGCCATAGCGATCCAAGCACGCTGACGTTGTCCTCCAGATAAGCGGTCAATCGGACGGTCATGGAAAGGCTCCATACCTGTAACAGTGATTGCGTTGGAGATAATGCTGCGATCCTCTGCTGTCATTGTGCCAAATCCTTTTTGATGCGGGAAGCGACCATAGCTGACAAGTTCAGAGACCGTTAGTCCGTCTGGAGCCGTTGGGTTTTGCGGTAAGATCGCAAGCTGACGAGCTACCTCTTTCGTTGAAAAGTTATGGATCGATTTACCGTCCAACATTACACTGCCGCTCTTAGGCTTCATGATCCGGGCCATTGTTTTAAGAATTGTAGATTTACCAGAACCGTTAGCGCCCACTAGTGCGGTTATTTTTCCCGTAGGGATAGTTAAGTTCAACCCTTTAACAATTGTAGCCTCTGCATACCCAATACTTAACTCTTCTGTGTTCAAACGTTCTGACATGTTAACAACTCCTTAAAAGTTTTATGGAGCTATGCTCCTAGAATGAACTACATAGTAAAACTCGCTTCGTACGCATTATGCTTTCGATTTGGCGAGTAAATATAAAAAGTAAGGTGCACCAATGATCGCAACCACGATGCCTGTTGGAACTTCTGCAGGCTGTAACACCCATCTGCCGATAGTATCAGCAGTAATCATAAGAAGCGCCCCTGTCAACGCACTAGCGGGCAATAATACCTGATGACGGGGTCCCACAAGCTTGCGGGCAAGATGTGGTGCAATTAGGCCGACAAAGCCAATTCCTCCACTTACAGCAACGCAGGAGCCGGCAAGCGCAACTGCTGTCACTAGAAGGAGAATACGCTCCTTCTCCACTCGCATTCCAAGCCCTACTGAAGTATGGTCCCCTAGATTCAATACATTAAGAATACGGGCTTTATAGAAGGCGAACGGTAACAGAATCGCTATCCAAGGTAGCAGAGCAAGTACGAATCTCCAATCGCCACCCCATATTTTCCCGGCGATCCAAGTCGCTACAAACTGATAATTATTAGGATCAAGCCGAAGTGCCAACACCAGCTGGCAAGCGTTAATTCCGGCAGCGACTGCAATCCCGATAAGGATCAACCTTGTTGGAGATAGACCATCTGCTTTTCTATAAGCAAGAATATAGATTAAAGCGGCGGTTAAGCTAGCCCCACCAAGCGCTAAGAGCGGCAAGACAAATACCGGAGCTGCTGTTGTAGCCGGAAAAAACGAGATAAAAATGATTACCGCAAAACCAGCACCCGCACTTATGCCCAGCGTAGCCGGTTCGGCAAGTGCATTTCTTGCGAGACTTTGTAAAATACAGCCTGACACTGCAAAGCCCGCTCCAACCAACAATGAAATTACGATGCGAGGTAATCTGAAATCAAATAAAATAAGCTTTTGCTGATGAGTTCCATCACCCAGCAGTGTATGTAATACCTCCCGTGGGGATAGACGCATAAATCCTGTATTCATACTGACAATAAAAACAACAACGATCAATATGGCAAGGACCGATAACACTGTAATAGCACGTGTACGGCGTTCATTTTCATTGGGAGAAAGGGTTGTTCTGTGCATTACAGCTCCCCCTTCCGCTTACTCGCTAAGTAAATAAAGAAAGGTACACCGATGATGGCAATTAATGCGCCTAGCGGCGTCTCATAAGGGGCATTTATCATTCTAGCGGCGATATCCGCAAAGATGATCAATAAGCTCCCAAGAACTGCCGAGCAAGGAATGATCCAGCGATAATCTACTCCAACGAAATAACGTGCTACATGTGGAATAATTAGTCCTATAAAAGCAATCGGGCCAACCATTGAGACTGCACTTCCGGCAAGAACTACTACAACAATCATACATGCCAACTGTACTAATCTTGTCCGCTGCCCCAGACCAACTGCAACTTCTCTTCCTAAGCTGAGTAAGGTGACAGACCGCGCTAACATCATCGCTGCGATTAATGCCACGAACACCCAAGGAAAAATAATCTTGATCTGAGTCCAGCTTGCCCCACCCATTCCGCCAGCCAACCAGAAGGCTATATCCTGGGATAAGTTAAAAAGAATAGCTATGCCCTGACTAACAGCAACCAGTAGTGCACTAACCGCGGAACCTGCCAGCGTCAAACGTAAAGGGGTAAGGCCATTAAAAGATAGCGACCCGATTCCAAATACGATAAAAGACGCTATAGCAGCACCTATAAAACAAAACAACATTAGTGAAGTGAATGAGATCGAAGGTGCAAAAGCAAAAACTATGGCCAGCGCTACACCTGCTCCCGCATTCAAGCCTAACAGACCTGAATCCGCAAGAGGGTTCCTTGTCATCCCCTGCATGATTGCCCCTGCTACTGCGAAGCAAGCACCGACCAAAGCACCTGCTATCGCGCGTGGAAATCGCAGTTCTCTTATCACCTGATGTTTTTGTATATCTGGATTGAAATGAAATATTGCTTCCCATACCGTAGCTAGCTTGATATCTGCCGCACCCACTGAGACCGAAAGTGCAAGTCCAAAGGCAATGGCAGCGAGTCCAATCACTAGAATACCCATTGCAGCTGCCGGTCGGGTATGTAGAGCTTTTTGTGTATCATTTTTATTACGATGTGCGAAATCTGAGGGTGAAACCATGAGTCGTCTCCTTAATCGATAGTTACAATGGTCTATATGATAACAACAATCATTCTCATTATCGCAAAAAAAATTAGGTTGTACAATTGTAGGAGTTATTTTTCAGTAATACAGGAATTGGTTTATAAAAAAATGGTGCAGATCTAAGTATCCTAAGATACTTGATCTGCACGCCCTTCCCCACCTAAATGATCAGTCTCATTCATGGTGTACTACGACTTTTATTTCACAAAACTTTTTAACACATCGTCAATAATTTTGCCGCCAGCGTTCGCACCACTGTACAGCCAACTGCTGGTTGAGCTCATTTCATGCACATTACCAGCTTTTACAGCCGGGATGCCTTTCCAAATCGCACTGTCCAGAATCTCCGAACCCTCAGTCTTATCACTATTTACAAGGATAATATGATCTGCTGTCAGCTCAGAAAGCTTCTCTAGCGAAATTGGATTCCAAGTAGCTCTTGTACCAACAGGAATTTCTGTTACTAAGTTAGGCAGCTTTACACCAAGGTCTGTATATAATACAGCACCACTGCTGCGAGTTTCGTCTACAATATAGAAGTTCTTTTGTACCAACCATAAAATCGCCACGGACTCATCTCCAATAGCTCCTTTAAGCTTTTCTTTCGCTGCAGCCGCTTTATCTTCATAATCTTTGATGGCTTTCTCTGCTTCAGGGGTCTTGTTCAGAATTTCACCAATCTTGAGTAGCGATTTACGCCAATCTTGATTTAGTTCATCCCCAATTACATAAGTCGGTGCAATCTTATTCAGTTGGTCATAGATACCGTTCTGTACAGAAGATTCCGATGGGATGAGAATTAGATCCGGAGCAAAGCTGGTTACTGCCTCGAGCGGAAGATCGTAGCTGATCGTAGGAACATCCTTCAATTCAGTGGACAGATAATCCTGAACACCATTAGGCACAGACCATTGTGCTACTGGAGTCACACCTAGAGTTACTAAAGCATCCTCCAAATAAGAACCCAGTACACGTTGTGGATTTGCCGGAATCGTTACTTCATGTCCCATTGCATCCGTTAACGTCTTAGGAGCTGCAGGAGCTTCTGTGGCTTCAGTAGTAGGTGCTGTAGTTGGTTCTGTCCCTGCGTTTGAAGCGTTACCGGAATTATTATTACCGCAAGCGGATAAAAATAGCACCATCACCATTAATCCGATCATCGTTAATTTCATGCTTCCAAATCTTTTTCTGTTAAACAAAAACATTAAATACCCTCCTAGTGTGTACAAGCTAAGTTACCCAAAGGTGTTGCCTACCTCTGCCTCACTTTTAAATGATATTGATTCTCATTCTCTATGTCAACATATAAATTTAAAATTTTGTGGATTTGCAACAATTTCCTTCTTAAAAAATACAAAAAGGCTATATTCCGAACGTTCCGGATATAGCCTCTCCTTAATGATCCATTATTTATTCAAATGATATGGGACAGTCGCAACTACAACATCTTTTGAATTCATTAGATACGAACGGATTAAAAAGCTGGTCTGATTATGAAGTACAGCTTGCCACCAATGCTTAGTTATAAACTGTGGAATCAGAATCGTGATATGATCCGTCGCTGCGGTCTTCCACTCCACTGTATCAATAAATTTCACTAACGGACGAATAATACTGCGATATCTGGAACGAAGTACGATCAGGCGTACACCCGGATTCCATTCCTCCCACCGTTGCTCCATTTTTTGAATGTCCTCTTCATCAAAGCCAACATACACGGCTACAACATTATCCGTTAAAGACTTGGCATAGCTGATGGAATGTAGTACAGCACGTGTTACACCCGCAACAGGAACAACAACTGTACTGCCTTTAATCAAAGGTTTATCTGTACTCGGGCATATACGAAGCTGATCTGCAGTGTTCAAATAGTGCTTGTGAATCCGGTGGAACACGAACATTACAGCAGGTAAGAAAATGAAAGCCATCCATACGCTTGAGAATTTAGTGATGATAAAAATAAGCGTAATCGTCAATGTAGTCAGCATACCGATGGTATTTACAACAAATCTTTTTTTCCATCCCGCTGGTTTTGTTTTAAACCAATGAACCATCATTCCTAGCTGTGACAATGTGAAAGGAATGAATACACCAACCGCATAAAGTGGAATCAAGCTTTCTGTATTTCCGTGGAATGCAGCTACAAGCACAGCAGACAGAACACCTAGAAAAATAATACCATTAGAGAAACCTAGACGGTCACCACGAACCATAAAAGCATGTGGCATATATTTATCTTTTGCAAACATAAATGCGAGCAGCGGGAACGCTGAGTAAGCTGTATTAGCTGCCAAGAACAAAATTACTGCTGTGATACCTTGAATGAAAAAATATAAGGTTCCGCGGCCAAAGGTCGATTCAGCGATCTGAGAAACAACCGTTGCCTTTTCATCAGGCACTATGCCGTACCAATACGCCAGTAGTGTGATACCTGTAAACATAAATCCAAGTATAACCCCCATGACCATTAAGGTCTTGGCTGCGTTCTTTTCAGCTGGTGCTTTAAAGTTTGGAATGGCATTAGATACAGCCTCTACACCCGTAAGTGCCGAACAGCCAGAACTGAAGGCTTTTAATAGTAGAAACAAACTAACATTAGAAACAGCAGAGCCAATTTCCGGGACATTCGCATGTACGCCACCTGCTGCATATTTAATAATACCGGAGATAATTAACACTACAATTGACACCACAAACAAATACACTGGGATTGCGATGAATGAAGCTGATTCTGTAACTCCGCGAAGATTAATCAAAGTAAGTAAAATAATAACGGATACTGCAATAAGAACGGTGTGATTATGAAGACTTGGAAAAGCCGATGTGATCGCATCCGTCCCTGCCGACGCACTAACAGCTACGGTCAGAATGTAATCCACTAACAAAGACCCTCCTGCTAAGAGCCCTGTCGGAACACCAAGATTACTCTTGGCAACGATGTAAGCTCCGCCTCCCTGAGGATAAGCGTAAATCGTCTGCCGATAGGATAAAATCAGGATGGCCAGCAGGCCCAATACGGCTAATGCAATTGGCAGGGAATACCAGATGGCAGTAAACCCCGCAGCCACCAGTACAATCAAAATTTGTTCCGTTCCGTAGGCTACAGACGAGAGCGCATCAGAAGACAGGACAGCCAGTGCTTTAACCTTGGATAACTTTTCATGATCGAGTTCGTTCGACTTCATCGGACGCCCGATCAATAGTCGTTTTACCTTGCTTACCATGGTGGATACAGTTCCTTTCTTTGGGAGCTGAAACGGAATTTCCGCGCGCTGTTTTCATTGGTGGATTTCATAAATGCAGACACTAAAAATAGCATACGGAAATGATCCGCATGCTATGCATGGTCATTATCCCACCTTTGCTTACGAGGTTAGCTGGCGGATTCGGGCTGTGGTTTAGCCCTACGGTATAAGTCTAATCGACCCATTCCGATTCACCCCATTGGCACATATGCCAAGTTTGGTTCCCCCGTTTTTCCTAAGAAAATTCAGCGCATATTCAACTTCTCACAAGGTCTAATATTAGTCTACAAAGTGTATACAGTAAAGCGTTGAAAAAAATGAAAAAAGAATGAAAAAACATCCAGTAAGCGCAAATTCAGCGTCTTATTGGATGCTCTCTTTCATTCTCTTCAATTATCCCTCTGGATCGTGTTTTTAATCACTTTTCACATTTTTTCGGATCCTTTAAAATTAAAAAATCAAAATCCTAAACTTTCCTCTGTATCTAACTCCATCACTTCTTCTTCCTTGCGTCCGTACCAAAGTAAAATGCTAATTAAAGCAAAAGCGATTAATGCAAGGAAAGGAATCGTAATGAATCCAAAAAAGTTCAAGTAATCCTTATTACAAGGAACACCAATTGTACAAGGAAGCACTTTACTTAACGCGGGAATCTTCTGCTCCGCATAATGATAGATCGAGATACTGCCACCAATCAAGCTTAGTGGAAGTACATATGGGATAATCCTTTTATCCCCTCGAAACGTCGCAATTCCCAAGAGGAATAACTGAGGATACATAAAAATTCGCTGAAACCAGCAAAGCTTACAAGGTTCATATTTCAATACTTCGCTCAGATATAAGCTACCAGCAACAGCAACTAAAGAGACGAACCAGGCCAGATACAGGCAGTTACGCTTGCAAAAAGATAGGAACTTTGTCACTTTGCCTCCACAGCTTTTGCGGCGTCGTTAATTTCAGTTGAAATCGCTTCAATGTTAAATGGATCCGCAGTCATTACTCCATTGATATAAAGGGATGGTGTAGTCGTCACCCCAGCTTCACTAGCTAACAGCATACCCTTATTCAGCTCATCTGCATACGTACGATCTTTAATATCTTTACGAAGCAGTTCGTAATCGATAGCTAACTTCTCTTTCTCCGCAAGGCTTACTAAGAAATCTTCAGTCGCCCATTCTTCGCTCTCATCACCTTGCTGAGCATATACAGCATCATAGAACTTCCAGAATTCATCATGATTCTGATGGTAAACAGATAATGCAGCAAGTGAGGCAGTTTCAGAGTCTGGACCAACGAAAGCCATATTTACAAAGTAGAGCGCTGCTTTTCCCTCGTTGACAAAATCTTGAACAATTTTCGGTTTAACTGAAGTTGCAAACTGGGAACACGCTGGACATTTTAAGTCTCCAAATTCAACAATTTTAACAGGTGCATCCTCTTTACCGACTCTAGGTAGCTCACTGTAATTGAATGCTACTGGTTCTCCCGAAGTGGCATTTTTTGCGCCATCTTTCGAAGCTAACATAAACAATCCAACAAAAATGATGACTACTAAAGCTATTGAACTAATAATTAAAATTCTCGTCTTCTGCTTTTGCTGCTCCTGTTCTACCCGCCGTTTCTCTTGTTTGCTAAGCTGGGGAACGCTTGTACTTTTATTAGGTTTACTCAAGGAGAGTTCCTTTCTGTCCTCTGTGGACTAATGTAGTTTTTATCATATACATTTAAAATTATATAATTTTTAATCTCTTTTTGGCAAACAATACTGTAAAAACGCTGTAAAAAAGACACAGCGCTATAGCACTGTGTCCTAATATTACTAATAAGTTCGTTATGCACCAGCTTCTTCAGTCAATAGCTGTAACTTCAGCAGCTTAATTCGAGAAATCCGCTTATTATCCGTTTCTTCCACAATAAACAGATGATCATCAAATTCTACTGACTGTCCTTTTTGAGGTGGATTAACCTCCAATTTAGAATACAGCCAACCGCCTATCGTATCATAATCCTCAGTATCCATATGGAGCCCCAAAAGATCATTGATCTCTTCAATAAGCATCAAGCCGTCGATGGAGTGTTCATCCTCCCCCAGCTTCTCAACACCAGGACGTTCTTCGTCGAACTCATCCTGAATTTCTCCTACAATTTCCTCCATGATATCTTCCAGCGTAACCATTCCTGATGTTCCACCGTACTCATCAATCAGAATGGCGATTTGTGTCTTTGCGCGCTGCATGACTTTCAACAGAGCACTAATCTGAATAGATTCTGGTACGGTTAGTATAGGACGAATCAATTTATTATAGCTTTGTTCACGATCCCTAATTAAGTCCTTGATATGAATGAAGCCTAGGATATGATCCTTATCACCATCACAAACTGGATAACGCGTCCTCATTCCATCAAAAGCAATCTCAAGGTTCTCTTCCGTTGAAAGATGATTATTCAGGCAGATCATTTCTGTTCGAGGAATCATGATCTCACGGGCCATTGTATCCACAAATTCAAAAATATTGTCAACCAGCGCCATTTCGGTATTATCAATAAATCCGCTTTTATTACTTTCTTGCATGATAATACGGATTTCTTCTTCCGTATGCGCCGTTCCCAGCTCTGAAGCAGGGGATAAATGGAAGATCAGTAATAAACCACGTGCCAGCCCATTTACGATCCAAATCACTGGATACATGATCTTGTAAAACACATTCATCGGTCCAGATGTTAGCAAAAGGACAGATTCAGCCTTGTTAACTGCAATAGTCTTAGGTGCAAGCTCTCCTAGTACGATATGCAAGATAGTGATAAACATTAGAGCAATAATCAAAGATACAACATTAACAGCGGTTACTCCAAAACCTATACTTCCTAATAAGGGCCCAACAAGGTTAGCTATAGCGGGTTGCCCCAACCATCCTAGCGCAAGTGAAGCCAATGTAATACCAAGCTGACAGGCGGATAGATAACCTTCCAAGTTGCGTACGATGCTTCTCGCTTTTAAAGCTTTTTTACTACCTTCTTCAATAAGGGTATCAATTCTACCGCTTCGTACTTTCACCATTGCGTATTCGACTGAAACAAAAAATCCATTTAATAATACCAACAGAATAATAAGACCTACGTGTAATATACCGGGTAAAGGGTCGCTCAATTTATAATCCTATCCATCATTCTCCGTACGGATGGATAGGCCCACCTCCTTCGTTTTTTCAGAGTATCGGCAAGAAGCTTGCCAGTTGTTCCTTTCAGTATCAATTTCCCAATGGTTTCATCTCCAGTCTGGAATCACGTTTTTGAATATATACTTTATTATATTATTACATAGCCCATCAAAACAGGTCAAAACCAGTGTAAAAATATGATCTATTTTTGCCGCTGATGGACACATACCTCTTAATAGTAGAAACAGGTACAAACTAATAAAAAGAGATTATGTGATTTTTCCGTGATTTTATCAGATGATTTTCTTTTGTTCTAATTTCTTATAAATGTGTTCCTTCTATTATATATGTTAAGTCTTTAGAACCCGTCCCGTCAACCGGAGCACCTCCAGCTTACGTTGAAGTTCCAATTGCTAATCATGATCATTCGTAACGCTTGCCAGTCTAGACTGATTTTCGAACATCAGTCAGTCGCAACAGCAATGACGGGGCATTTATTTATGTAGTCATCATTTTATTTATTGCTGCGACTCTTTTAGCAGCGTCCCGAGGTCGGACGTATACTTCGTCAGTTGGAGGCTAATTTCAGCCCGCATTACATCCCGAGTCATTCCGAACCTCTCCTGGTAACCGCGAAAAAATATTTTGTAATAGGAGATAAAATCATCCTGTTCCTCGTACTGCTCAACATGCTCTGTCATGATCATTTTCGTTTTCCAGCGTTCATTTCCCTCAAGTTTGGTCACAGTGACCCCTCCTAATGATAAAGCCAGTAATCAATATTAGTACCGCCTCTGCCGTTCTCAGTGCCTTGTTGTGGCGTTTTATCGTACGGCACGTTCCGTTCCCAATTATCGATAATAATTATTGGCTCGATAGGCGTAGACACATCCCAAACTATATAATGCTCCGCAGACAACACCTTAAACCCCTTGATTATCTCTGCAGGGTGACGTCCGCTCAATCGTCCCAACTCTTTGATGTTTGGCATCCGCCTGAAGTGATTTCTAAACTGCGATATACTCCGCAGCAGTTTGTGCGAAGTATCATCAAGCATGACGCTTCTCCGCAACCGGTCTCCAGGATAATATGCTATCAGCCAAGAATACCCTCGGTGCGCCGGTAGTCAGGCATGCTGCTCGGATACGTCCGTCACGGATACGGAGGATCTCGATCTTGCGTTGTGTAATCATCTTCGACTTGTTCTGGTATATAATTTCAACTATTTGGCCGACACTCATTTTCATATGATCTCCTCCGAAAACAAGAACATTCGTTTGTATTATAACCAAACATGCATTCTTAAAACAACAAGGAATTTAATCACTAATTGGTATAAAAAGAAAAATGAATTTATTTAAACATCTTATTACATATATAGTCATATATGTTTAGACAATCCTTGTCTAATTTTGTAAAGTCATAAACGATAATACATAATGAGGAGTGCAACCAATGAAAAAGATTAAAATTATTTTGATGTTTTTACTTATCTTCGCTGCTTTCCCTCTAAATAACGCTCTTGCTTATCAGGGTGGCCTTTTAGATGGAAAAACAATGACCATGGGTAGAGGAGTTAACTCAAATACAGGTGGAACTACTACAGTAGCTACTGATGGAGATAACTCGACAATACTTTCTTTACCTGATTCCTCCGGTCAAAATCCCTATACTATATGGTACACTTTTGATACAACTGTAGATCTAGACTCTTATCAGATTTCTATGAAAGGCACCAAGCTAACCTTATCTTTACATGATTCTAATGGTAATTATATTGTGACAAATAAAATCATTGAAGATACGAATGGGAATAGAATTGGGCTCTCCGCTAAATCAGTAAAATATGTATCGCTGAGGAATAATGGCAGTGGTCCCATTCAAATCAATGACTTCGATATTTTCGGTAGTTTAACACCAACTTCAACACCAACACCAACACCAACACCAACACCAACACCAACACCAACACCAACACCAACACCAACACCAACACCAACACCTACTCCAGTACCTACAAGTACCCCAAGCCCAACTGTTACACCATCACCGACACCAACAATGACGCCTGAACCTACAGTAACTCCAGAGCAGCCTTCAGGTGATCGCGCTATCCTTACAATCACATTAATTAATGGGACAGAAAAGGAATACGATCTCCCGATCGCTGAAGTAGATGCTTTCTTGAAATGGTATGACTCCCGTGATGCTGGTCGAGGACCTGGATTATATGCTATTGATAAACACTCAAATAACAAAGGTCCGTTCAGCAAACGTAAAGACTATGTTGTATTCGATAAGATACTTACCTTTGAAGTTAGTGAGTACACAGCACAATAAACAGAAAAATAACCCGTCGACCAATTAAGGTTGACGGGTTATTTTTATCTATGCTCTAGATTCAGACCGCTCTCGAACGAAATGGGTGCCCACAATCTTAATTGAGTCTGGTGTGTAACCTCTACAATGACGTCATTATCCATGAAGTGACGGATCAGGTCCGGATCTTCTCGGTAACATAGAGATACCCTAGATTAAGTCAGTGCTGCCGTCAGAAACTCTGAATCTGATACCAACACCTCATTTGTAACACTCACCTCTTTCAATAATCCCCCATTGCAGGCAGGGATCTATTAGCCTGGCTGAAAAAACACCATTTCACCAATAAGCCTGGAACCCCCCCCCCCACTTACCAATTAAAATTGACGAAGTGATACTTATTGTTTTGTATGTATTGAATTTTTTCTTATCCATAACTCTCAGATGTATAGTATGTATCAGTAATTCCCTCAAGTATGTACTGCATAATCTTAAAATCTATTACTATTTCAAATTTTAACATGAAAAATTTTCAATTTATGTATTGTAATTACTATATAAAAAATGTAAACTTTTACAAGTAGTCGAACTTTGTCTACAAATAACTTTTAAGAGGTGACTTATGGAATTAAAAAAAAGAACAGTACTAATGTTTACCGCTGCTATCTTATTTTTGTGTTCTGGGAGTGTAAGTGCGTCGTCTGAACTTGATTCTTATGATTACACAAAAGAAGAATTGTCTTTTAGACAGCAATTCGGATTAGACACTAATATCAGCAAGGTAAAACAAATGGACTCCAAAGATGACAATATAATGGTAGACTCTAAGTTCGGAGTTAGGTTGACAAAACTAGAGGAAGAACAGCTCATAAAGCGTATCAATCATCAAACAGAAAATTTACCCTTAGTTAAAGAGTACCTAGATAAAAATATAAAAGATGGGCTTGTTTTTATTGACCAAAAGTCTGGAGGGATTATAAACGTTGGTATTAAAGCTGATACTAATAAAGATCAATATGAATCTGATTTCAAAAAAATATATGGTGACTCCAGTTTAATAAATGTCTTTGTTACAAAATATTCTGAAAACGATTTAAACGAGCTTAATGAAAAATTAATTTCTTTGATAAATACTGATTTTAACGGAGTTACGATTACCGATACGTTAGTAGATTTAGCAGAGCAAAAAATACAGGTGGGTGTGAAGGACTTTAATGAAACGAAGAGAAAGATATTAGAAGAAACTTTTAACGCCGATATGTTATCTATAAGAGAATCTGCTGTCGTTTCGGATGATGTTGACAGAAATTCAACTTACAATCCTCTTCAAGCAGGGACAAAAATAGTTAACAATAACACCGGTGGTTACTGTAGCATAGGTTTTTTGGCTAAACCATCAGGAAGCATTTCAGGATACATTGTTACTGCCGCCCATTGCGGGACTGCCGGTAACTCCTTCAATCAAGGTACTAATAATGTTGGTGCGATAGGTACAAGAGTCTATGGTGGAAGTGTTGATGCTGCAACAATAGGTACATCAAGCTTATCCTATTCCAATGATCTCTATACATCTTCCAGTAGAGCAGGATATTTCGATACTGTTCAGGCAAACGACTTCGCAGGAAGTATGGTTTGCATGTCTGGAGCTTCATCAGCCACTAATCCAGTATCGTGTGGAACAATATTGAGCAAATCTGTATCATATAGTATTGATGGGGTAACTTTTAGTAACTTAAGATCAGCTAGCTACACCTCTGCACCCGGGGATAGTGGCGCACCAACATATTATGGTACTGTATTAATGGGAATCAATAAAGGTCGTCATAATGGAAATGCTGTTTATTCTTATATTGGTAATGTACTAAATGCTATGCCTGTACAACCGATTTTAAACTAATGTCGTAACCACTAGAGGAGAAGGTCCATGTTTCAAAAACCACGTACTACTATTAAATGGACTCTTATTTTTGTTTTTTTGTTATTAGTCACCGCCTGTAATAAGAATGATGAAGTTTTGAAAGGAATTGTACACACAATAGATTTAGAAAATAAAAGAATTTTAGTAATTTCTGAATTAAAAGAAGAAGACTTGAACAAGGATTTCAAAGAAGTCCTTGACTCTGGTGAGTATTCCCAGGCCATTTGGGTAAGTAAGGTTACAACTTCTAAATATAAAAAAGGTGATCAAATTGAAATATCCTATGACGTAAGTGATGATTCATTTCCAGCACAAGTGACCGCAAAAAAAATCACTAAAATCAAGAATTGAACAATGAAAAATAGAATCTACTATGAGGAAGCGGCGTCCCCAAAGGGAAGCCGCTTTTTTGTGTAGAATTAAAGAAATATGGGACATTAAATAAATTCAACATCGCTCTTAAGGGTGATTTCTGAATCAGGATACCCTTCCGAACAGTTAAGGTTAATAGAGTTTTTTTGCCCTTATGCCAAAACCATCCTAAACTCAAATTCACTTCTCATGTAATAAGCATCCGCAACTTTAACGCTAACTGGACTCCATTTTTGTACTGGACCTCCACAATCAATTATACAGCTAGCTAGATCACCTCTACGTTCAAGTATATCAACTTCAGACTGTTTTAAAGCAGCCGTTAGAAATTCTGCATCCGTGTTCAAGACTTTGTATATATTACTCAAGAAAACACTCCTAATGATTGTAATAGTCCTCTAAGGCATCTAACATATCTGCCTCACCAACCCATTGATTTTCGGCTTGTTTTACCAAATAATTTTCAAGTTCCTCTACGACCAGTTGTGTTGCAATAGATTCTTGTTTGAAATCATCTTTCAATGTTTTGTATAATAACCCTCTGAACTGCACGATGCTGTTTAAACCTGAACAGTTCAAATCTTCTTCAATATGGGGGTGGAATGTTTCCCGCTTATCTTTGCTTGCAGAAAAGTCTTTAAAATTTTTCGTTATAAAGAATATCCTATCTTCTTCATTAAGTGGGATATAATCTTTAATACTTATTAATGTTTCTATAATTAACGCATCCTGATAAGATGGATCGTTACGATGGAGTGGGCATTTTTTAAACACCTTTCTTCTGAACACTCTCGAAAGTAATTTTTCATCTGTTTCAATTTTTATTGAATTTGTATTATTAAATAATCGATTGACTCTGTTTATACTACCTCTTATATATTTTTCCTTATTCCTTTCAAGAAAGAATATCACTATATTCTCGTAACGAACTTATAGTTCTTTTAGTCATGTCTTTATATTTTCTGTCTTTGGACTCAACATTTATCCAATAGCTCTTATCTAATGTTGCGATTGTTTGCTTAAGTTCAACTCCAATACCTTCAATTAAAACAGGAATACGCCTTAACGTTTCAACAACCACTATCTCAGGAATAATTAGGCTTACATCTCCCCAATCTAATAAATCTTTTATATGGGAATGTGCTATAGACGGAGCATCTGGTGCCCTACTCACTACCATATCTAAGTAAATATTTGTATCTAAAAATAAATATTTCACCAATTAATTCCTACCTTCGAGAATATTTTTTCTCCAGTTTATTCTTTATGGAACAATCTGTAAACGACAAAAAAACCACCTGCCGAAGCTAGTGGGCATGCTTTCTTACTCTTTTGTTGTCCCATCCCTCTTACTAAACGCTAACTCAAACAATCCTGTAGCTGATAGCCCCGCAAGGCCACCAGACCATAAACGTAACACTAAAGATAAGTCCGTAAATGGATAAGCTACAACCCCGATCAACAAGCCGATGACTAAACCGATTGCAGGAAGCACGTTGTTAGAAACATTAAAAGTTTTCTTTACAAACTGTACCCCTGCTAATACAAAAACAGCGATCACCGAGGCGAACGCCAGTACATTAGTTAGGTTTTGATTATCCATCAATTATTTATCCCCTCTCTTAAATAAACCTAGATTAAAGAACATCTACTCCCTTAATTCACTTGTATTCGTGTATATTCAAAAGTCTACTTTAACAGCTTTTTTAAGACTTATTACTCTTAACTAATCGCTGATATTCATTTGTATTCGCCGAGAATGTTATTTTTAACGTTATTTTTTTATATGTTAATCTACTTAAGACCAACGCATTACGAGTGCGACCCGCTCCGAGCTAGCCGTGCATGGCTGGTCTTCACATATATTGTTCTTTGTTAAATACATAGCTTCATTTTCCTAAATCTGCTAAACTGATTTTGTAAAAATATCAGGAATAGTGGGGGTAACGATGGGGAAAAAGTTAAGTTTGTTGCTATTGGCAATGCTGTTTGTAATCAGCGGGTGTTCAAGTGATTCCGGCAGTTCTGTAAGTGCTGGCGATGTTATTACCAAATTTAAAGAGGCTGGATTAGAAGCAGAAGACGCAAGGGCGCTGACCAGTGAGGATATGGGTATTGCTCCTATGGCCTTTGAAGAAGGGCAACGTTTTGTTTTGCCATCGCTTGGTGAAGATGTTGGCGCGCGAGTTTTTGTTTTCAAAAAAACCAGTGATCTTGATGATTTAAAAAAGTATTATGATGAAATGGGAAAAGCCTCTGCAATGTTTTTTAGCCACACCTATGCAAAGGATAAGGTTCTACTTCAACTTCCAGGGAAACTTGAAGAAGAGCAAGTGAACAAATATAAGGAAGTTATGGACAAACTATAAAATCAAGCCCCGCTGATTAAACGGCGGGGCTTTTCATATTTCTAAACGCTTGGGAATTTAATATGTAGCAGCAATAATTTCGGACATCTCTATCCAATCCCAATCGTCATCTGACCATCGGAGCTTGATCCGCTTAAGCTTCCGATCCACCTGCATGACAATGCCTTTATAGAGCACTTCTTTATAGAGGTCAAATAGTTTTATCGTAACCGGTTCGTGGTCGGCCATGGAATGATACAGGGCTAGATCAATTAACTCCCATTCCTGTTCATCCAGAACCGGCCTTTCCTTTTTCATTTATGCGAACATTCGTTCTTTATGCAATGGATCTTTTTAGGTTGTCGCTTCTTATAAGTGAATCTTATATAATGTTTAAAACGCGTAGAGGTGTGAATATGAATAACAAAGAAAAAAGAGAACCTGTGACCATGAACGTTAAGGAAATAAGGCAAGAAATCCGGGCTGCCGTTTCAATGGGAGAACAAATCGTCGTCTTTATATCTCATACCCGCGAGCGAATTAAGGGAATCGCAGGACATTCGAATGATCCAAAGAGAGTGAAAATTACCACTGATGAAGGTCTAGTGTGGGTACCGATCAGTAATGTGGAGAGTGTGTCGAGGGTAATAAGGTTAAGGATCGAGGGCACTACTGAAGAATGAAAAAGAAGCCCACCAACCGAAACCAGTTGACATTTAACTACAGACTTTTCCCGTCTATTTTATTTAATCAAGTAATTTTAGAATACAGTTATATGAACAATCTATTACCAGATAAAATGAATAAACTGACTGATGGAGTTTTTATTCAGAACGAGGTGTGTAAAGATGGATATGATTCTAATAGATGTTTTCTACCCAGTTTGCAAACAAATAAAGGCAAAGGTAAAAGACTATTCGGTAAGGGATAAGGAACATCTACTATTGAATAATCAAACGTATCCTATGTTAATTTGTAGTAATTGTGAAGAACAAATTTTAAAAATCCTTAAGAACCATATTGAAAAAACGAATGATTTGTAGATTTAAAAAAGCCCACCAGCCTATAGTGGGCTTTTAAGTTATTCCTTCGTAGAACCTTTCGAAGTTTTATTAAATGCCAGTTCAAGACAGCTAGCTAGGATGCCAGACTATAACCATAGTTAGCGATAAAACATTAAAGGGGTAAACCACTGGCGCGATCAGTAGTGATTAATGGGGAAAGGCTTTTCGGAAATAAATAATTTATTTTTTAATTTTGTTTCACGATTTATTTGAGTTCTTTTTTCGATTTATAAAGGTGTTGATTATTAGAAACAGAACTAGCGCAGATAAAAGTATATTAGATATAACTAACGTAGCATTCAAGTTATCTATACTTTTCGAGATTTCGTTACCAGTATATCCAATTGTCGAATTTACGTTACTTACTTGACTACCAACGTTGTTCACAGGTTGAGTTAAATCATTTGAATTCAATGCTTCGACCTCCTCCAAGATAATAATAAATAGTAACTCATTATGTATTATTATTCAATTATTTCCCATAACATTTATCACTTACAATGAATTCTTTTGATGGTAATATTTTCTTGTACCAAAAATACATTTATTTGGAGGAAAATGAATATGTTTGAAGCTAAAAAGTTCTTTACTGCCTCTCTAGCCACTGCTTTACTACTATCTTCTGCCGTTGTTGCCTCAGCTGAAATTTCCCCCCCTGATGAAGCTACTATTTCAATTCAACAAGAGTTCCCATTACAGCTTGATGATATGACAACAATCACAACACCTTACGATCCCGTACTCTATGACTTTATTAAATCAGAAGAACCCAATGAAGTAACTGTTAAAGTTGCGGAAAAGACTTCAGGTCGAATTGTATCAACCTATGGCGAAAAAATTCAAACTCAAGACAATCCTGGTAAAATGGCTATCATGGCAACTGGTACTTATACAACTAGAACTGTTTATAGAACTTATACAGATCGTGAGGTCAATGGTAAGCACTTTGCTGGAGCTGATTTATACACAGTTTATAACTGCTATCAGTCCGGATCTTTTGGACAGATCAATTCTGTTTCTAGTACATATTGGTCCCCAATGGGTGGTGGAGGCAACTTCTACTTAGAAGCTCCAAATGCTCAATCGCAACCTACAGGTAAAGTTAACACTTTCCCTACTAATCAAGTTACAACAACAGGTACTGTAGTACTCACTACAAAAGAAACTTCAGCCTTTGGAATTTCTATTTCCAAATTTGCTTTCAATCTAGGTACAGATGGATATAGTAGATTACCAATAAGAGACGCAGCTTATAACATTAATTTTGGTGAGTAATTAGTTAAACTTATCATTTACACTCGAGCAAGCTCTTTGTTAAAAAAAGAGCTTGCTCTTTGTTTATAGCCTAATAGTGAGAATTATTAAGTTCTTAATTTTTCGTGTAACATTCAAAAATGGGGGTAGCCACTTTAATATTATCAGCTAGCCCTCCAACCCACAGCAATAGAGTTAAATCTAATTCGGTGAATGGGGAAGTAGTTACACCAATCAACAGGCCGATAACTAACCAATCAAAGGCAACATGTTTTTAGGCACGTTAACTATAGTCTTCACGAACTGTATTCCTGCCAACACAAAAACGGTGATCACCGATGCTAACGCCAATACATTAGTTAGGTTTTGATTGTCCATTGATTATTTAACCCCTCTCTTAAACCAGACCAAGATTAAAAAACATCTGAATGATATTAAGCTCTAGCTTTGACTTGTCTGCTGATGTGGTTATCGCACC
Organism: Paenibacillus sp. B2(2019); assembly: GCF_008370385.1. Lineage (NCBI taxonomy): Bacteria > Bacillati > Bacillota > Bacilli > Caryophanales > Paenibacillaceae > Paenibacillus > Paenibacillus sp. B2(2019). The sequence continues at coordinate 435,957 of NZ_VTZR01000025.1, read as the reverse complement.
AGCTGCTTTAGCAGCTGTAATGGCCTCTGTATAATTGCTAGCATACGTTTCCTTACCTGAGATATTTAAACGCTTCTCCATAGCTACTAGACGTTCATCCTGATTTGTTACGATAGCTTCCAATTCTGCAATTTTACTCATGTCTTCCTTTACCTCCTCTTTTAGTCGATCTATAATAGCCGTTGCCTTTGCCATAGCGATTTCTGACAGATTAGCACCCGCACGTAATTGTGAGGTTGTCAGCCCAAAAGTCATTTGAAAATGCGGCGCATCCTTAATAGAGACAAAATCACCGCCCCACTCGAAGCCGAGAGCTTTAGCCTCCTGAACTACCTCCGTCCAATCAGCTACCTTGTCACCGTCACCGTCACGTTTTAAATCCCATGACACCTGTTTGCCATCCAGTAGTAACAACGCAAAGTCTATGGCAAGTCCATAGTTGTGATAACTGGTCCCACCCTTTGCGTTGGTCACTATAGATCCGGGTTTTGTACGTCCTTGTACGTAAAGAGCGTCTTGCTCAGCAATAGTCCGTAACCCTTGAGTTATGATGATTGGCACTCCCCGAGCGTAACAGCGTTCAATTAACACTGTGGTAGCAGCCATCACAACTGGGTTTAATCCTATCAATCTTGTAGCTGATTTGCTCTTTACTTGATCCAGTGTGAGAGACATTACTCCTCATCCCCTTTTCTACTGGCAGCGCGTTTAACTTTTTTATCCAACTCGCTACCTACCCATTTGAGTACTACATCTAAGACTGGCAATGGGAGCGAATCCCCCCACCCTGCCCGAATTGAGTTAGCAGTCATGCTCTGTAACACGTGATACAACGTACCGATTGCTAGTGCACCAAATATCGCTCCAGGCAATCCGAACACCATATCAAGCAGATGTCCTCCCGCTGGCAGCAGTAACATAAAAAATGTCCGAAACACTCCATCAATACCGTACTTACTGGCATAGGTGTTGTCCTTCTTAGCGGCTCTAATACCCGATAACCAATCCATGATAATAAAAAATAAAAGTGCAGCCATAATGGTTATGACAGCATCCGCCTCCCCATATAAAAAATCAAACACTGAAACAGCTACTGCCCCAACTGCAGATGCAGCGATTTGTGATTTTGTCAATTTCCTTCCCCCTCAATATAAATAGCCCCCGTAACAGCTACGAGGGCAAAATAATAACGCCTATACGGCGTAGTTTCAAGACACAGCAGAGTATGAACAAATAGATTCAGAGTACATTCTCATTATCCCCAACACTCGTAGGTAACTATCCCGCTTACAAAGCCGCCATTAAACCCTACACACATATCAAATCCGTTATCTAATAATTGAAAGTATCCGTCGCCAGTCCCTTGTTTGGTGCTGGACATTGCGGCTCCACTGCCGTTCTGCATCGTGTTCACCATCCTGCCAGGATACATCTCGCAGATAGTACAAATTTTATCAGCGGCAGGTGCGGAGGAGTAGGCTATGACATATTTTGGTTTAAATCCTGTGCCAGTAACAGAAATTTTACTATAAGAACCAGCGGCGTAAGGTCTTGTTTCCCCTTTGGTGTACTTTGGAGAAACAGAAGTTCCTAAAAGCTTTTGACCTTGGCTATAAGCTATTACTCCTGCTCTGATATCTGCCGCTGTTGCATTAGCGTCTGAGGTGGCTGTACCGTCTAGCCCTAACATTTCTACACCCATTATGATGTTCTTCGCGGAGACGTGTAAGGGGTCTACATACGTCAGTTGAGAACCTTCGTTGAGCGCTAGATACTTACCCGCACCTAAATTTTTAGGGTATATAGATAGAATGCCCTCCTGCATGTAAGCACCTACGTTTGTGAACTCTTGGTCGCCCATGTTTTTCATAGCGCCCATACCGTTGTAAGTGTCTCCGGCGCTGAATCCATACCCTTCAAGTACTTGATTCGGCGTAGCTTCCCCAGGCAAAAATAACTTAGTCATTAGATTTATTCCTTTCTGAGTGCAGCGGTAATATTTACAGGAAAACCGCCACCTGAAATTGTTATTTTTATTGAGATAGGCGTGCCAGCCTTAGCCATAATGAAAGCAGGAACATAGGTGTAACAATCAATAGCCAGCGTGGTAGACGGGCAAATTTCTAATGTCTGCATCCCTCTATTCATGTCTCCGTAGGTCAAAACGATCTTCGTGGTATTAGCCCCTTGCAAGGAAAGGTATACACTAGCGGTGTACGCTCCATCTACCGTAGGCGTATATGACAGAACTTCCAAATTGCTAGACGCAATAGGGACTAGCATATTTTCTTTTTTGGCTACATTGCCGGATACTCCTTCAATTTCCCCTACGCTATTTCGGATTGGAATCGTGTTAGGAGTTGCGGTTTGGGAAGGTGCATAACCGTTCAGTGTATTGGCGTTGCCGTATGATAGAGTTGTGTTTAATACGTTGGTGATACCCGTCTCCGTGGTGATAGGTTCAACCGACCAAGTTCCCCCTAAGCCGGAAGCTCCCGTGTGTCCCGCTAAAACCTCCGAAACCTCTATCTGAGGAAAGTTCCAAGCAGTTCCAACTCCTCCTAGGAGGATACAGCATTTTGAACCATCATATGCGAATCGCACTGAATTAAATGGCGGGTTTCCTATAATATTCGCTGTAGTTTGCGCCCATCCCGTGGTGAAGTTATACCCCCCAAGAAGTAGCTCCCAAGCGCCTTTGCCTGTAACGTACTCGTATCCGCTAATCTTGATTCGCATCATTGCTTGTGTCCAACCCACAGGGAGGGTTATCTTCATTGTGCCTGTTGTAGCTCCACCGAGACCGTAGGAGGCTAAGTCCGAGTATTTATACGAAGTTCCTGCGTACCTCCTAGTAAGCATCGCTTCCATTACCCCTATACCGCCACTGGTTATATTGGATACCCACGGTGTCCAGACGTTAGATCCATTTCTAAAGCGTGTTTTTGTATTCCCAGTTAATACGTCTGTCACCTCTTGTTTTACAAAAGGGGAGCCGCCGTCAGTCCTTGATATGATCAATACCCCGAAAGATATATTCGGTGGTGGATTTAACAACCCCGTAGCTTGACTCATGGCGTAGACACCGTTTGTTGTTAACGTGTTAAAATCTGTGTTATTAGCAATTGCACTTCTCGTCACAAGTAGTTCAGCATCGTTTTTTCCCGTCCACCATTTCGCCCACGGCTGCCATATACCGTTATTGACTTTCTGCCGTACCCACGTTCCTCCAGTAACACCAAACCACATTTGCCATATCCAGTTACCTACACCGTCATGTACTTCTCCTGAGCTGACGTGTACTACAGCTTGACCGTACCCCGTTTCAGGAGCACCAGTAGCAGAAGAGCCAATAGCATGAACGCCTGCTGTGTAAAGGGTGTCCATATTGAAAACAGTGGTTGTAGTGCCGCCTAATGAGTTATAAGTGTTAACTCTCGGTAGCTTGGCATTGGCGTCCAAACCTCCATAACCGCTAGCAATGTTCTTCTTACGCGTAGTCTCAACTTCTTCCCAAGGACCCCATGCACCCTGATACACGTTCCGCGTGTAGATAAACATCTCACCTGTGCCGGGTATTCCGAAAGTAGTGAACCACTGATTTACGCCGTTGTGTCGTGACACCCGCAGGTGGAACGCAGACGATGCGGGTTTATTCGTAATAGTAGCCGCTATAGATGATGTTCCTTGGTAATACTCCCCTTCGGAAGTGTACGTGTTCAGGTCTGCACTAGCAGGAATCTCTACAGCCTTACGTGCGATGTTAGAAGGAATCTGTGCATCAGGAACTTTAACATTTGCATCTAGTCCAGCAACACCGTTGGCAGCTCCTTTGTCTGTTTTAGGAATAGACGCATTCTTTGCGTTTGTTTCAGCAGCATTCCACGCAGTACGCTCTGCGGATGTGACGTGTACTACTGTGTTATCGACGTGCGTCTTAGTAGCAGCTAGTGTAATGTCAGGTGCATCGAATGGATTGGCTTTTCCTGTGATGGCTTTGAAGTACTTGGTAATCCAAGAGAACCATTGTGTGATAGAACCTGTTAAGCTATAGGGAGTAGTAATCGAAGGATCCGCTGTACGATTACCTATCGTTGCATCTGTAGCCGATCCCGCAGCACCAGCTCCAGGTGTAAGCCCAGCTAACTTCGCCTTCTCTGCAGAAGAATAATCCTCTGTTGAAAGTTGTTTGCCTGATACCTTGTCCACTTTTCCCGAGAGCTGGTTGGTGACTGTGGCCGCAAAGTTTGGATCATTATTCAGTGCATCTCCGATTTCCTTTAGTGTATCCAGAGCATCCGGCGCGGCCCCGACCACAGCTTGAATACGCTGGTCAGTCTCCGTTTTACTGTAAGTGGATGACTTATCTGCCTTTGCAAGCAACGCGGTATCTGCATAGGTTTTGGCAGATGATAGAGCAGCATCTGCTTTAGTCTGAGCACCTGCAGGTGTCTCCTTGGCTTTCCATTCCGCTCTTTCAGCAGCCGTTATGTGCTTAACCGTATCTTTTTTATGTGTATCAATATCCGCAGCGTTTTGATCTGCCAGTTCATGGACGGTCTCAATACCATCTTCTATGTGATTCAAACGCTGAGCTGTAAGACGTGTACCTTCTTGGACCAGTTCGTACAAAGGCCGTCCGGTTTGTGGGTCAGTCTTTTGCTTTCCCGAGGAATCCCTTATCGGCTTGGTCAAGTCGGGAATCTCGTCCTTCCATTGCTGCTTGTTATACGCCACCAACATTCGCCTCCAATCTCAAAACTATTTCAAAGGCAATCAAAAACCCCTTATCATTTTTTGTAACGGTAAGGGGTTGATCTGCCAGTATGTTACCTTCAGCATCCAGCAAAGCAGCTCCTAAAAGCTGTTTGCCGACGGCTTGCGTCTCTGTTATATAAATGTACTTTCGAACAGAAAGTCCAGCTACAACCGTGTTGTAAATAGGATACGTCGTCTGAACGCCTCCTATATTCACTCGAGCGCTAACGATATAACCATTCAAATCTGTAATCAACTTCTCCAGAAACAACTGCTTAATAACGTCTGCCATTACTACCCTCCCCCAAACGGTACTTCAAACCCACAAATCGGGAAGTCCACTCCATGCGAGTACCCAGTACCTTTTATATTAATGACTTGCGTTGGAACTACTGAACTAAATACTGCTCGACGAATATGAACCGGACGCACGTATTCAAAATCAGCCTGCAGACCTACCATGTTAAACGGTTGAACTAAGGAAAATTCAAAATGGATCTCTTTTGCTAAAAAATCCTCTGAAACACTTATCAACTTACCATGCTGATTCCCCAGTTCCCGCAGCAGAGGTAACTTAAAAGGACGATCGCCCCAGCGCTTCCGACGTATCGCCTCTCTACGTTCATCGTCACTTCCCTCTTGAGTCTTCCGGAAGTACATCCACTCCCAAATCCACAATGACCAGGTAGATCTCCTAAGGATAAACTGATTGCTCAAATCATCTATCGTCTGCAGGCGTTCATCCATTTCTTTCTCAAAAACCGAAAAATGCCGGTCTGCCATATCAATCTCATACCAATAAGGTGGCAGCATTTCGCGATATCTCAGTGGGATCATAACAAGATCACTTCCACTCTCAAAACAGATGACAAGGGGAGAATAATATCCTCTACATCCCCATTGAGGGTTAAACTCTCATAATCATCCACGCCAGGCAGCAGTAGCAAGGCAGCCACATAATTGTATATTAGTTTGGAACGTCCACTCGCGTAATCCAACACACGCTGTTGAATGGTTGTTGCCAGCACAGTAAGGTCTGTACCGCTAGACGTTAACAAGCGTGTCTCTAAGCGTACATTAAAGACCGGAGCCGGATGTACCAATAAGTCATGCCCAGCGATCCGTCGCTCCTCCCACATCCATGCTTTGACCCTCTCAGCAAATTCATCAGTAATAGGCTGTCCGTCCAGGTCGGTCAAGTAAAGATCAACGGAATTGTCATGCCGTTCTTTTTCACGGGAAATAGCTCCACCCACACCTGCCATCTCCGTGGCCCAGGTTTCATAATCTTTACGACGTCCGCTCCCAATTTCCGTAGCAGCACGTTCAAGCATACGCAAGCGAAATGTATCATCACTCTCACCTTCCTTGCGGGTAAGACCTGCAGCCCATCCGTGACCATCGAGATACTCAGAGTCCGCCCAGATGGGAAAGCCCTGAAGGAATCCATAAGTCCATAGCATTTGCTGTTCGGCAAGCTCCAACGCAAGAGGGTACCACAAATCATAAAAGTACTCCCCTTCTCCTGTTGGCGGCGGTGGTAACCCTCGTTCAAGCGCCAGGGCTATGGCACGGTTCACCCAACGTTGATAGATCTCCTCTGGCTCTTCTTCTAGGATAGGCATGTAGGGGAGTGACGGTAAATCACTCAGTTTAATGGTCATACACTAATCGCCTCCTCCAGTTCCACTTGACCCGCTAAGCCAGTTATCAATATTCTAAGATGCATATCCTGTCCTTCTCGCACCATCGATCGCACCTCAGCACGGACAATCTCGGTATGAGCAGTCAAAGCTTCCTCCATATCTCGTTTGATCTCTACATCTTCCCAAGTAGACCACTCCGATCTCTCCACGCCAACTTCTTCCCCATACAAGACATAACGAAAGCGTTCTGTATTAAGGATTTTGAGCGCTGTCTGAACCAAGTACTCAGCATAAGAACCTGTCTTCTTCGGATAACCATCTTCAGTAAGAACGGCGCGCCGGTTACGATAATCGATCACGTAAGTCCATTTTGTAGCCGATACAACCGATTCTGTAAGCTCGACTTCTCCAATGTCTGATATGTCCAATTCAGGAAACAAACTATCCGCCACTGCTTCCCACATCCTTTCCGAGCACATAATACCGCTGGCTCGTCATGCGAGAAACAATAAGCTGATCTCCAACCTTCAGGGGGCTGGGAATCGTTAGGACACCAGTTAACTTTGAAACCTCAAGTTGCTCAACCTCAAAAACTGCATCGATACGACGTTCCTGCAGATATTCTGCAAAGACCAGTTTGTCTGCAGGATATGGTTCCGGGTCACCTTCTACCTGGATTTCCGGTTTACTTGGCCAACTCAATAATGTCGCACGTTCGGTATCTCGGGCGTCAATATGACCTTTCGTCTTTTCCTTCAACAAATTCAAAGCATCATTTAGCAACGTTACTCCCTTCTTTCCAGTTCAAGCTTCACAGTGTATAACCCATTCTTAAAACTGCTCTCAGCGGACTCTACAATCCACTTGGAGGTATGGTCCGTTTTGATCAACACTATCCAGCCAGCCCGAAGCCCTGTCAGCGTGTGGTCCTCATGCTTTACAGTAATTTTCTTAATCTGCTTCGCCTGCGACAAAGCCTTCAGGCGTTGCGTAGCGATCGTGGCCGGATCCTCATCTTCCTCAACCTCGATGATCTCTTCCATTCGACCCATGGCTTGAACTGCACCGGCTGCCGTCTTAGTTACTGATGAAGCAAGCTTATCGTCCTTATACTTCTGTGCGGTGACGACTGTATAAGTTTCCTCAATGCTATAACCAGTGGTGCTAGCCTCCATCTGTTCCGGAATGAAGACTGGAACAAGGGTGTTCGTCCCCTCCCGAACTACCTGCAGGTAGAAACTAGTATCCGTCCGGACTACATCTACATGATAACGGTAGCCGCTCCGCTCATATGCCTTTTGCAACACATCCAAGATAACTTCTGAATGGAACATCGTGCCATAACGTTCATCTAGGTTAAACCCTAACGCAGGACATCGAAAATCAATTCCAGTAGTCTTGATATAACGCTGAAGCTCTGCACCGGCCTCGCCCTTCAGGTATGGGCGTGTGCCTTTGTTCTTCGCTAAATACCAGCTCATCTCCCGAGCTTCAACCTCCCATTCATCTGTGAACTCATTTTGTTCATACTTGATGATGGGTCCATGGAAGAACTGATTCTTGTGATGAAGCACTCCCATGCCTTTCAGCCGCGATGAAAAGCACATCAGCATGCCGGCTACCTTCAGATCAGTAGCGTTTCGAAGTCGAACAGTTGCGCTACGTGCGATTTCATCTCGTACTGAAGACCAGGACAATTCAACTGCCGCATCCGTCAACAGCTGCCGATTACTCTCCTTCCCGTAAAGGATCGCAAAATTGTCCATTTTAATCCCGCCCTTTATTTAACACTAGAGTTCTTGTCCAGAATTCGTTCCTTTTGAGCCAAATAATCAAAGTTTCCCTTTTTATTGTCGGCAGCTGTTTTTGCTTCGGCTTTCTTCTGTTTATCACTCTTCTTAGTTTTATTTTTACTATCAGTTTTACCCGTCGTATTAGGCCGACTTTTGGATGACTTGGTTATGATTACACCAGGCTTTAATAGTTGCTTTGTATTGGAATATGAAACAATTTTAACTGGGTTGAACTCAACGAAATTAAATGTAATATGCAAATTCGCCTGACCATCTTTATAGGTGGCCTCGAAACTCTCAAACCACATGGTCTGACTGAAAAGTGATTCAAAATTAATAACAACCGGCTTGAGCTTCCATTCCTCCATCAACTTCCAAGCCTGTTCTGGAGACTGATAAGCCACCGTCTCTTTGCCTGTTTCCCAAAGTTCCTCCCAGGCTCGTGGGAAGATCACAGAAAAAGAGACCCGCTTCAGCTTCGAAGTGAGTCTCTTACTTGTCTTCTCTTCACCTGTGATTACTACAAAGGAATCTATCTCATTGCTGCTAGTGATCTGAATCTCTGCCGGTGTAATTGGAAATGTGAAGCGATTCTTATCACGTATCATGGTCAGCATGATTTATCCCCCACTCTCCAGAGCATTGTACAACTCTTCGCCGAAAACCTTGCGAAACAACGCTCGTCCCTGTGGACTAGTCAGCATCTTGGCGAATTCAGTAAAGTTGGTAATTCCCTTGGCCAGTTCACCAAAATTGATGTTGATGTTCTCAATTACGATATCGCGGATCTCTGCAGGTGCCTGCGCTAATGTCTTCGCTACCGGGATACTGGACGATCTCATGCCTACCGCACCACCATCTGCGTAGGGACGAACACCCAGTAGGCTCCCCGTCTGTTCCCACAATGCTCTTCCTCGTTTACTCCGCTGCCGCGAAAGTGGAATAATCATCTCCGGTCCAGCTTCACCAACCAAGCCCATGTGTGGAGAACTGATAAGCCCACCATCAGCGTACTTCTTTTTGCGCTTTTTTCGACGGCCAAAGAATCCAGAAATGCCATCATACATTTTTGTGGCCAGTTTCTCACCGCCAATAGTCCCTAGCAACCCACCAATAGCTCCGCCAACAGCGGTACCGACACCAGGCATGAGGAAGGTTCCAAGCATTGCACCTGTTGCCGCGCCACCTAAGATCCCGCCTCCAATTCCACCAGCTACTTTAGCAGTCTGTCGCCCGCGCTTTCCTTTGCCAGCGAAGAGGATATCCCAAGCATCCATGGCATATCCAACCGGTCGAACCACTTTACCCATGAGCTTTGTTCCCCTGGAGAAGTTCTTCATCTTAGCGGCTTGTCTGCGCAACTCATGACCGGTTGCCCGTATCTTATAAGCATCAGTGAGGCTGCTCGCTTTACTCATCGCCTTGGTGTAACGCTTCAGACCTTGCCTTTTCACCATTTCAAGAGATCCGTGAATCCCTTCGGCATATCCAGCTCCGTAACCTATATTATCGTTGTTATCATCAATGTAGGCTTTAGCCTTGTAAGCTTGAGTTCGGAAAGGCTGCGCACCAACAATCCCTCCGTTTGCGTAAGCCCGAACGCCCAACATTGCTCCCGCACGTTCCCACAGTTCCACCCCGCGTTGCCGGCGCCCTGCAGAGAGAGGAATAATGGCCTCCGGTCCAGCTTCACCGACCAACCCGATATGAGGTCGAGTAATAATATCGCCGTTTGCATAAGCCGCACCACCACTGGAATTAGGAAGACTCGAGGTAACCAAAGATTTCGCCGCACCTGCTCCAGTCAGGGTGTTCAGAATACCCATAGCACCGATTGCTGTCGACTTAAGTTCAGGGAATTTACTTTGCATCCCCTTGGAAATCCTCGTAATAATGGTACTGCCCCAGCTTTCACTCTGACTCGTAACTGTTTGTATCGATAGCAGCTGCTGCTTCGTCTCATTTGTAGCCGTCTTTACTGCAGTCCCGATTCCGAGCATACTCGCTCCCGCTGCACCAGCACCCTGAACAATTCCAGCAGTACTGGCTTTCGTGGTCACACCCAACTGCTGAGTCTGCCCGGCTGTTTTCTGTGCAGCTACTCCAACAGCTTGCACATTTTGCTGAGCATTACCCGATTCTGTGCTTTTCCACGCGCCAACAAATGTATTCTTAATCTTATCGACCGTTTCTTTTACACCGCTCTCGTTAACAGCACTAGTCAATGCGGTCTTTAATCCATCCTTGGCGACATTGGCCCGGAAAGCGTTGAAGGTCTCCTGTAATTGTTTTTCTCGTTCTGGGGTCAGGTTACCAAAGGTGATCTTTGCTTCAGGCACTACTTTAGCAGTAACTGCAGACTCTTCCTTCTTCTTTCCTTTACCCGTAATCCAGTCACCAATCGAATAGATGCCATCTACAGCCTTTTTCGTCCATCCAGCATTATCAGCCATGGAACCAAGCTTTTCTCCAACCCAGCCACCAGCTGCTGCTCCTGCAGCGGTACCCAATGGACCAGCTAATGATCCGACTATTCCACCGATTGTGCCTCCTGCCAAGCCTCCGACTATTGATCCTCCGGTATTGGAAGCTCCAGCCTTTAATCCCTCGTCCTTGGACGCCTGATACAAGCTATACCCGGATATGCCAATACCCGCAACGGTACCTACAACCCCCAATGCCTTTACAGCCTTTGTTCCACCTTTAGCCAAGCCTTTTAAAACTCCCCGCCTAGCTGGTACATCTGAAACATCTGATATGATATCCGGGATTGCTGATGTCCCACGAAGCCGAGCAGTATTGCGATAGGTAACTCGTCCTCTTCTTGCAGCAACATCTGGAATTGCATCGATATCAGGAATATTAGTAGTTCGAGTGCCTCGACGCGCTCTGATTAAGCCACCTGTACCGCTGCCGCCTGTCGTTGTTCGGGTGCTAGAACTTGAGCTACCAGTACGCCCACGGCGGTTCGACCTACCTCCTGCGCGACTGCCTTGTCCGCCAAGAGAGCCTCCCAGACCGCCAGCTTCATTAAGATAAACAACACTGGCATTTACAGTCATGGATGATAAAGAACTCAGGCTGCCACCCAAACCTCCACTTGATCCACCAATGGTACCACGTCTGAGAGTGAACCTACGGCGGGTAGGAGTGCCTACTTCATCGATTGGGGTTGTTGTTTGTCCTCTTCTCTGACCAATCCAGTCTGTTGCCGTTTTAACACTTTTATAACCCTTTTGGAGTAGTTTCCCTCCTTTCACTGCTACTAACCCTCCAGCAACAACTCCTAAAGCACCATTTATTGAATCGAAATGATCACTATATAGGCTGGTAAGTTTGCTGACAAAACCAACAACTTTCGTTCCTAGCTCTTGTATTTCATCTTTGTTTTCCGTGATCAGAGTATTAAATTCTTTGAGTGCTGGAAGAACTGCTGTTGAAAGATTTGCTCCCAGCTCCTGCATTTGCTGATCGATCTGCGCGCGCGTTTGAATGATATCCTGCATTGGATTTGCGTCCTGTTGAGCTTGAACCATTCTTTCCGTTGTTCCCGCAATACCAGAAGGTGCAGGTTGAAAAGGTACTTGAAAGGTCTTAAGTACAGCACTTCCGTTGTCTTCCGCTGTAGCCGATCCAAGGGATACTAGAGAAGCTTTCAACTCACTCTGTGACTGACTGGCTAAATCAGCAACTAGGGCCATTAGCGCTCCCTTTGCACGTTGCTCCTCACCGGAGTTAATGTCACTAGTAAATGAGGCAGCTTGCTTTGCTGCGTCGTTCTTACCAGCTCCGCGCAGAGTGAAATACTTCTCCATGTCCCCCGCATCGAGAGCCTTCACGCCAAATGTCTCTTTGATAAAATCGGCAGGCTTATCGAAATTGAAGGATCCCTCCTTCACGCTCTGTGTCAAGAAGTTGGCCATTTGACCAGAGTTTGCACCGGTGTTTTTGAAATAACCGCTGTACTCCCAAAATGTGTCGAACAGATCTTTCTGTCGATCTCCGACTTTTTCATAGGCATATATCATGCTGTCAGTTACAGAAGCATAAGTTTCACCGAACGTGTCAGCTGACTGCGCCAGTGCGCGATTGATCTCTTCGAACCCTGCATCTGGCAGGAGATATTTCATCATTGCTGAAGCTCTCAGAAACTCGCTAGTTTGCGATTTATCCCGGACTAGTGGGGCAATATCTGCTAATTGTCTGGCCCCTTCCGTCTGTGAAGGAATAATGCCCTGAATATTTAGATCTTTCACGGTCTGAAGACCTTGATCACGTGCAGCTTTAGGCAATAAGGCCGCACTTCGGGAAGCTTCAGAATAGTAATCCATGACATTCCCGAATAATGCGTCCTTGATTCCACCACCTAGCACTAGAGCACCTGCAGTTGCCGCAATCGTTGTAATCTTGGAAGATATACCATCAAGGACTGGGCTAACCTCATCTTGTGCTCTTAAGTGAACCCGGGAATCACTCATTCCGCGAATCTCCGAATCTGCACGAGATGCTGATCTGCGCAAATCGTCAGCACCGGAGCGAGCTCGCCTGAAAATATCATCAATGTTCGCTCGTCCAAGTCTCCGAGTTTCGTCTGCAGCATCATTGATCTGGCTACCTAAATCATCCGCTGCGCTTCGGGATCTTCGAAGATCAGATACAAGGTTTTCCCCCATCTGTCCAGATGCTCGACGAAAATCCAGTAAATCATTAGTCGCCCCAAGAATGGCCTTCCGCATATTCTGGACAGCACCGGAAATAAGATCCCGTGCTTCGAACGGAACCGTCACTTTTGTTGTCGCTGCTATAGTTGTTCACCCCCATCCTGCCTATTTCTTGTTAGCCAGGCGTTTGGCTTCTTCCTCAGCAATCATCCCCGCGGCAAGACAGAAATAATACTGCCGCTGTTTATCCACATCATAAGGTAGGATTTCAGCTGGCAGCCGCTTCTGGTTAATCCAAAAGGATGCTACCCAGCTTGCTTCTCCGTCTTGCTTGATGAGTTTTTTGCTTCTTTCAGTAGCGCATCTTTCGTCTCTTGAAATTTGTTCACAGCCTTACTTAGCTCAGCGTAGTCAGCAGGATTGTCTAGGATACGCGGTGGTAGTTCATACTTACTGATGCAGTTGAAAGCCAGCAGCAAATCTTTGTTGTTCCAATCGAAATCATGCTCAGTTGCTTTAACGATCATGACATCAATCTCGTTATAGGATTCTTTCGGATCCCCGTTGTCTTCATAGGCCAGCTCATAAGCTCGGCGCACCTCAATAGTGGTAAGGCGGCGTACTGACCAATTTTCTCCGTCTGCTGGCACCGTGACGGTTTCATCGTTCCGACCTGATTTCCCCTTAGATAGATATTTTTCTAATTTATCGCTCATGTATACTACCTCCAATAAGATATTTTTTAATAGAAAAAGACCGTCAAAGTTACGACGGTCTGATTGAGTATTTCGATACTTAAAGTATTAAGAATTTATAAAAAACATAAGAGAATACGACGGCAAATATAAGGGAGGAAATCGCTAAATTTCTTTCACCTTTCCAAGCTCGTAAAGCGTTAGCTATATACAAAACTATCATTCCACCAAATAACACTACTGGATTAAAGCCGGTTAAGTATACAATAATAAATGCTACTACCACACAACTCCAGATAATTTTGAACCATAAAGGATATTTCATGAGGTACCTTTTAAGCATAACCTGCCTCTATTCTCTTCGAATTTGTATACATTGTATTCTCTAAATCTTATTACAATTCCTTCCTATTCGAAGCACTAATATGACTACAGGGTGCTTCTAAGAATTCATGCCATATAATCCGGAAACTGTTCAATAAAATCAAAATCATTCGCGGTACCAGACAGTGTGATATCAATGCCATTGTTGTCATCAATCTTGGCAACCAGCAGATCCATTTCATCATGAATATGCACACCGCTGATCATCACCCGTTCTACATTACCTGTCTGCATGTCCTCAAGAGAGCCGGTAATCCGGTCTAGGAACATCGTCTTACCCGCCTTAAAATCAGCTAGGAGCCTGTAACGAAGAGAGGACTCCAGTTTTGACATAACCAACTTTACGGTGATCTCATACCCGACGATCTGTTTCGTCTTAGACATCTTCCGCGCACGGATAATATCCAGTGTCTCCGGCTTCAGGATAACCTCCACTTCTTTAATGGTCTGAATAGAGTCGCCATTGTCATCCTGTACGGATAAATTACGGCCAATAAGTTCGCGCTCCATCGATTACGCCACCTCCCAATCAATATTAAAGATCTCAATCGCGTCCAGCGGTTTTGCAGACAGGGAGAAGTAAGCATAATCCATATCACTTTTCTTCGTTGGATGCTCAGTAAATGTAAACTCTGAGTCAATCGCCTTCTGTCCAGCACGAGTCTTCAGATAACTAACGACTGCTGCGATAAACAACCCCCGACCATCCTTATCATTGTCCAGCTTAGCCTTGTTTGCTTTACCAGCAGAGTAGATGTCGTTCAAAATTTGGTCAATCGTCATGGAAACCCGAATCTTGCCGAAGTCCTCTCGTTCCCCGGCACCAAGCGTGGTCAATGTGTTCACTGCCGACTCAATAATATAGTCGTAACCATCCCGGGTAGCCATCAGGGTACCTTCAGCCAACCCCTTCAAAACCTCACTATGGCTCCAATCCACTAGCGTCTCCGTCATTGGCACCTTAACACCCGTAAAGGATTTATTCGCAGGTGTTCCAGCGGCTAAACCAGCTACCCATGCTGCCCACTGCAAGGAAGTATAAGTCTTTCCGTTAGAATGTTCGCCAGCCAAGGAGCAATTGATGATAAAACGAGCATTAGCAGCGCGGCTGCGGGTGTTGTGAGCTTCAATATCATCATCAGACCCCGATGCACCACCAAAAACTAGTTGTGCCAACTTACGAGCCTTTGTGCGTCGATCCAGCAGCCATTGCTTCGCCGCTGCCTGCACTCCAGCTTCTGAGGAAGGCAAGTACACGACATCAAATACCAGGCCATCAATCCTATTAAATATACCGCTCCAATTGGCTGCCGTAATCGCTGCGGTACCGGTAACTCCGCCGGCCAACTTTGTATAGGCAACATCAGCCAAAGCCGTTGCACCTGTCTCCTTAAAACGCACCATGTTTGACTTTTTCAGAGCATTGATAGCTTCAGTTTTATCAGCGACCAAGAACGTCTCAGTATCATAGATACCTTTCGTATCCCTAATGACAATCTCTTTCTTTGTTGAATCTACCAGACTCGTCCGAATTAGATACTCAAAATCATTTCCACGAGTACCTGGATAACGGGCCTCAATTGTGTAGCTGCTGGCCACAACAACCGAAGCAGCTACTTCATTCCCATTCGTAACCCTATAACCCACTACCGTTGCGCCATTCTCTGCAGCCAGTTCCAACTCATCTACAAGTAGACCAGATTCCTTGAAGCGCTCGGACTGATCCGCCATATCCATTGCTTTATTCGGCAACCCCCACTCGGCTTGATACGGTATCAAAACACGGCCAGATACCGATAGGACACGAGACTTTGCAACCGCCTGCAGCTCCACATACGCGCCTGGTCTATTCCGTTGTATCGACATTCACTGTTTCCTCCTTTTTTGTCAGTCCCAAATAGGCCTGCACCTTTTGAATAACTTCCTGCTGAGTCAGCAGGGTATCTTCGTCACAATCAAAAAGAGCGCCTGCAATTTCAAAGCGTTCCCGCTTCAAAACCATTGCGCTCTCAATCCACTCCTGCTTACTCCACTTGTTCAGGGTATCTGGAACAACATTAGTAGGCTGGCGAATCTGTTTTTTTAGGTTCATGCTTTAAATATTCCTCCCTTTTTCCGGACCAAAAAAACCGCCTTTCCTTAGGCGGTTAATGCCGTACTATTGTGTCCCGTTAGTTCAAATGAATGACTACGCGTTTGCCTGGAGCTCCTGCAACCTGCTAGAAATTGCTTCATTGTCAGGAAATATTGCGGCTGCACAGGTCTGAACACTTAAAGCGTCCTCTCTGTATCCATTCCACGTTAATGCTTCGGTGATGCGCATAAATTCAAAATCCACTAGATAATGCTTGTCTTGTTCCATTCTATTGATGCGGTGATACTCTTCCATCGCCTTCTCTACTCCATTAGATACGGCTAAGTCCGCAACTATGTGTGCCATTGATCGCTTTATTTGGTGTATATTCGAACCAAGCAATAGATCGAGTATCGGATAGGTTACGCTACCCAGCCAGACATAGTCACAATTGGTCATCACAGAAATAGCGATTTTTTCATCAGGAAGTAGAATTAGATCACTTAGAAAACCGGTATCCCATCCGGAATGCGAGACGATCCTGAACCCTTTATATTCTCCCAAAAACCAGCCCAGACCGATCTGTGCATTTTCTTGCCCGTATCGAGTAGCCGCATGAGACTTCCACATTTCATCATAGCTGCCGGACTGCAAGGCATTATATCCATCCTTTGCAATTCCCTGGTTAAGGTGCATAAGCATATATTGGCTCATGTCTTCAACATTGGTATATAGAGTGGAACTGGGTCCATGCGCCCTGTTATAAGGAAAAACATCACTGATATATCCGCCATATCCATCGGAAGTTTTGAGCACATGAGGTGCGGCAAGATGAGCTTCCACCTCTTGTTTCAAAAAGGAACTTGACTGCATTCCTGACGGTTCCAGAATATGCTTTTTCATATACTGCTCGAAGCTCATTCCGCTAACCTTTGCTATCATGTCTCCCAAAATCTCGTAAGCTATATTGCTATAAGCAAACTTAAAACCAGGCTCGCTCAAAAGCTTGTGATGACAGATACTCTTTACATACCTTTCAAGACTTTGCTCATCGTATTCGGGCCGGTCCCATGCATAATCTTCTTCATCTGGCATGCCCGATGTGTGGTTCATAAGCTGCCTTATCGTAATATGTAGATACCGCTCATCCTCCATCTTAAAGTAAGGGAGGTACTTCGTGATCGGTGAATCCAGATCTACTTTTCCACTCTCAACCAATTGCATAATGGCTGTCACAACGAATGTTTTTGAGACGGAGGCTTGGTGAAACAAAGTGCTACGATCAACAGAATCACCAGTCGATAAATTGGCTTTTCCATAATCACCAGTGAAGATCATATTGTTGTCCTTCACTATTCCGACGGCTAATGCCGGAAACGGTCCATTTTCAACAAAATCGGTTAACATTTCGTGCAACGTATTCTCAGTTTTCTGATATTTGTACATTTTGTCCCCCCAGATATCCAGCAATAGCAATTCAAGTGTTCACTATATCATTTCCTGCATTAACATAATATGGATAGAATGATTTAAACTAAACTGCCCGTTAGCTTAACAACAGAATCAAACTTTAAAACAACCTGGCTCAATAAAAAATTCATTAATCTTCTGAACAGACTGCCCGTCATCTTTAATTATGAGTTTCGGAACGTGAATCAGATATGAATACCTAAACGTAACTTCCATCCTATCATTCTGCGGCCGAGTACGTGGAGCCTCAATCACCATCATGATTCTAAAGCGCTGCGAAACCACACAGAACCGTCGCTGTCGGAGGTAAAGGAAGAAGGGAGATAAGTCCAAGGGGACCGGTTCCCCGGCCTCCTCTACTATATTACGGTCGATGTCATAATGAAAGACCAGACCCACATCCTCGATGATCCGGTCTGCCCGCGGCGTATGAGCCTTGTCAGAGACAAGATCCGTCTCAATGAACACACTCGGACGATCAAACTGCCCTGCTAGCCAAAGGGAACGATCTCGAAGAATCGGCAGCTCCGGATATATCCGCTGCACGAGTTCTGCCCAAGCTTTCAATCCCACATCCATCATGACAGCATCCTCCCCAGCTCTTTCTCTAGCCGCTTCATAATCAGTGCATTCATCCCGCCCTCCAATTGCTGAACAGCGATGTCAAAGTAATGTCGACCAATGAACGACCTTGGCTTAGCCATAAATCCTGTCTTCGCCCTAGGATCGTAGACAAATGTACCATTCGTTGCCCAATAACCTGGGACAAAGTGAGCCTTGTGGATGGTATAACCGTCATTGAGATGACGTGCGTAAGGAACATTTGAACCGACTTCGATAGTAATAGAATTGCGGTCAATATCCCACTCCCAAATGTTATTCTCCTCTCCACGAGTAAAGGAGTTCCACATCAATCCAGTGTCAATCAGATCCTGTTTATCAATCTCATCGATGACCAGGTTCAAAAGTGTTTCGCCCACAGCCTCAGCAATGTTCTTAAGGATCTGACTAACCCCTTCGTCGCTCAGCTTCTTGAATTTCTTCGCTAAACCATCAAAATCATGCACGCTCACTACCTTTCACCTCGCAAGTCACCAATAACTCACGCCAGTAACGGCGTGGGTTAGAGTCAATCACCAAATATTTTCTTCCAAACAACAATACTTCGTCGCTGATTCTAACGTCTGCTGTCTTCGGCACACCTATTGTCTTTTTGACAATGTATATGACAGGAGTGGATTCTGCCTTGGCATCGGTCTGGGTCTTAACAACAAAACATTTTAAATCTGTGACCTTTCCGGGTTTACGATCGCTGAACAGATCGTCCGCATCCTTCTGGCGTCCGACCCTGTATACCTCCAGCAGGGTATTCATACGGTGATTCATAGCAAATAGGCCGTGATGTTCCCATCATCCGGCCCGGACTGCTGCTTCTTGACCCATAAGAAGAGGATGGAGTCCACATCAGCATTGCCCGTGGTCTTCCCTTCAACTGCCTGGCGGGTGTATGTCCAAGCACCATCACTCTCAGCTGAGTAGCCACGAGCGACGGAAGCAAGATATTCCTCACTGTCTTGTAGACCCAGCGACTCCGCAAGCTTCACCCAGGCCAACATGAGCTGCTTGTCTACCACCTCTGGAAAAGAAACAGGCAAATACAGCTCGATCCGGGTCTGTGCATCATCAATATACTGCTCAAGCTGTTCGTCAGTCGCCTCCTGGACGGCGCTGACACGACTACGGCTCTTAAGGAGTGTTACTGTCAGCATCCGGCACACCGCCGCCTTCTAGTGCCTTTAGTTCATTGATAAGCTCGGGCTTCTTCATATCCGCAAAGCCTTCAATACCGGCTTTCTTCGCCTTGTCCTTCAGTTGGGGAACTGTCAGATCTTCCAGCGGAATGACCTTCTCCGCATTCACTTCAAAATCAGGATGCTCATGCAGTTTTTCCAGCACAACCGAATCTTCCACCAGTACCGGCTTAGCTGGCTCAAAACGAATACTATACAGCCGAAGTGAGGCGTTCTTGCCTCGATAGGTTACGTATGCCATTAGAATTCCACCCCTTCCACATAGGCTAGAGCTTGTGGCTCTTCAAAAATCGAATCATAGTCAGAATGAATTGCGTAAAAGCGCTTATCAGTCCAGATTGCCTCCTTGCCCTCAGTAGTCTTCCGAATCTGCATGTCATAAGTATGGACCATCGCAAAATTGGGTTGATAAGTAAAGAGAATGGCTCCTTCTGGCATACTCCAGACCTCTTCGACATCATAAGCATTGATCTTCTTCACACCGCCCATGATCTGCAGCTGGATCGATGCGCTCGTGTCTTTCTCAGCCAGCATCTGAAGACGATCGCTGAAGGTGTTGGGATGCATGAAATATTTGAATACTCCGCCGGCTCTGTACCGAGTTGGAATCGCTCGCTCCACCTCAAACAAAATCCCTGTTTTCTCTTTAGCCGAAAGTGTCTTCCAATCTAAGTAATGACCGGTGGTACGTGCCTTCTTCAACCAGCCATCATTTATGCTCAGAAACTCATAATCCGGATCAGTGTTCGGGGTTGCAGTATCACCATTAAAGCCGATGTCCTGCATATTCTCACCGTAATTGTTTGCCATAGCCCGCATGATGATATCCTCTGCGTTTTGGCCTCGTACCCGCTGAGTCTGGCGAATAAATTCCTCAGTAATATCAAATGGAACAATTACTGGCTCTACTGAATATGGAATCTGTGGAAAGGTCAGACCAGGCGTGTTGGAAGCCATAATATTCTCTTTTTTACTCCGCATGTTACGGCCTCGTACACCCACCTTGTCAATTGTTCCTTTGGAACTCTTCCGATTCTCATGACGGATGCCTTTTAAGAAGCCGTTAGCTTCGTACGCCATATCCGTAAAAGCTTCGACTTCCTCATAATTCAGAGCGTTTTGATCCATCGATGTGACGATGGTTGATTTACGAATGCTCGTACTAGCGATGTTACCGTTTGTTCTCATGATTTGCATTCCTCCTCCGAATTACAGGAAGCGTCCGAAACTAACGGCGCCTTCTGATTTGTTGATTTCTTCTTCATCACCTTGCGCGGAAGCACCACGGCTATTCTTTACCAACTGTACGTCAGCTGCCAGTGTCTGCATCTGCTCACTCAGCGGTGCCAGGGCTTTAGCAATGGCATCTGTAATTGCGTTTTCTTCTGCGGTCGCAGTCGAAGCAGCACCGCCTGCAGGTTGGTCACCTTCGACACCTTCTTCTCTCTTTAACTCTGCAATCTCTGACGTTAGGCCTTCCACCTGCTTTGCGATCGGAGCCAGTGCGGCCGTAACGGCCTTGGCAATATCTTCAGCTTTCAAATCGTCTTCCTCCTTTGGCTCCGCTTCTACAGGAGCCGTTTTATTTTTAAGCTCGGTCAATGCGGCGATCGCATCGTCGACGTGTTTCAGGTTACCTGCGGAAATCTTCTTCCCAGCTTTGGCAATTTTCTCTGGGGGTGTACCGATGGCTTTGACGATATCTTCCTTGGTCAGCACATCCTCAGCAATATCAACAAAGTCCTGCAGGGCCTCCCGGATGGTCTCCGGATCAGTTTCCAGACCACTTTGCCAAGTGTCCCAATTAAAAAGAACCGAGTTGAGGGCATCCTGCGCCGCCCAAAATTCTCGGTTCTTCCTGTTCTTATGGTATTTGTCAGCAACTGCACCCTTCTGGATCAGGCCCAGTGCTTTAGCGATTCTACTCAAGAGCCCCTTGGATACCTCCTCTTCCTCTTGGATCTCTTCCCGCTTGCCAACGCCCCATATTGAAAAGCCGGTTATCTCTTCTTTCTTGATAGCCTCCCAAGTGTCGTCGTCCGTCACTTTTACAGCTGCCACCCAGGAGCCCTTGATGATCTGCTGCTCACCAAGCGTCATGTCGCAAGGAGCAATGTAAGACTCAATGACAAAACCCTTATCGACTTCAAGATCATGCTGCTTGTCAATGTTATAGGTATGCTGCTTCTCCATAAAGAGATGTGCAGCCTTCTCGATCTCAACTTCATCCATTTGGTCATCATGTGCGTCTGCCACATCTGGCTGATATACCACACCTTTGACAATCCGCTTTTCATCGTCAATTTTGGCAATCTGGACCTGTTTCTGAATGGCATTCTTTCTGGCAGCCTTGATAATAGCAAACGGCACGCCATTGGCGCCCTTGTCTACCAGGGAGATATGCGTGATTTTAGCATCTTTCAGTTTATAGCTCATATTCTGTTCTCACCTCCTTTCAATAAAAAAAGCTATATTAGATCAGATGACTCCTTGCAGATTCTGAATTGTAATGGCGCCAAAATTCGTTAAATAAATAATAGACTGACCCTACAAATTGAAACAGCGACAGCAAAGGACGTGAAAATAATGCCCTAGACTGTCGCTGTTTCATTGAACTAACGTGTCCCGTTA
Source organism: Paenibacillus sp. B2(2019) (assembly GCF_008370385.1). Lineage (NCBI taxonomy): Bacteria > Bacillati > Bacillota > Bacilli > Caryophanales > Paenibacillaceae > Paenibacillus > Paenibacillus sp. B2(2019). The sequence continues at coordinate 414,034 of NZ_VTZR01000025.1, read as the reverse complement.
GTGCAATCATATATAGTTGCTGCTCCTTAAAGCTTCTAACATCTTCCGAGGAATTCAACTCGAATAGGAGCAATCCTAAATGCACTTCTCCAATCGCTCAGCAATACTTGCGATGGTACGTTCAAAAACTGCCTTATCATTGAGATAAGCATTTTCAATAATATTTCTATTCGTTACTCCATTCTCCTGAAACTTTATAATAAATCCAATATCTTAACCTTGTATGCAAATAATCTAGTTGTTCCTTGAAATGTATAAAATCAATCCCAAAACTTTCTTTACCATCTCCATAAGTGAACTCATCAAGCCGTTTGTCAAATGGATACCTGAATGTCATTGAACTATCATCTGTATTATGTAGTTCGATAATTAATCCGCCTATAGTTCTCAATTCATCCTTTTCATTTTGGTCTGCACCAAAATTATATTTACTTCGAATTTCATTATTAACTTTTGCCCATAAACTATCAAGGCCGTGTCCCTCTAGTTTATCCTTAATTTTATTATCATCCAAACCAGATGTTAAGTATATCCGATGTAGAATAGCCTTCAGGGATAACTCAACAGAGTGCCTATACAAAAATAGTGCCGGGTTGATTATATTATCAGCAATATGCCCCCGGTTAGCTTCAATGGAATCAATTAACTTGTCTGCAGCTTCTTTAAAATGTTCAGAATATAAATCGAAGAAATCGTTGTAATTCCTAAAAGTTTTTTGCCAATTAGGGTAAGCATTTTTATAAATATCTGGGTTCGAAGTAAATAGCACCATTTGATCATTCCTTCCAACAAAATCACTACCCTAAATGATTCGCCCTTGATTTAGAAGTATCCTGCCCGTTAGCTTAATGATCAATCAGTCTATTACTCTATTTACTCAGTCTTCTATTCCTCATTCAAAATGATCCCCTCCACTTTTTTATAATTCATATTAACTAAAAGAAGAAGATTAGTTGGGAGATTACCTTTTTCATTCCATTACAGAATGCATCGTGCAACGGCAGCGGATAATCTCCTCAGCCCGTCCGGATGGATCTCCCGGAAACATCAGCTTACTCTTGCCGACTTCAAAAGGCTTGTTCAGCGGCTGCACCTGGCCGTTGGCTTTACGGTGTGTCTTACGGGTCCGATCGCTCTTGGAAGACCTCCATTTCTTACCGGTGACAACCTCGGATTGTTTCCATCCCTCCAGCTTACCGCCGTTGGCCGCTGCCGTGCTCATGGTTCGAGAAACGGTAATAGCCCGTTCCATGTTAAATGGACCGACTTCACCTGAAGCTGCAGCCTCGCTGACTCCACGTACCAGAAGTGCTCGCTCTGAAGGTGTCTTTCCCTCTTTGATGGCTTTCTGAAAGGCCCGAGTCATAACTTCCTTGCTAGTCCCGTTCATATCCGGGACAAGTTTCTGCAGCTTCTTGGCAAACCGTGATGCCGCCTTATGCTTCGTGGACCAGGTCTTGTCAGTGTTCAGCACCGTAAGCTCCGATTCACCAGCTAAGTGATACAGCGGCGTGAAGGCATCATACACCGCCTGCTCGAACTGTACCGTAAAGAGATCCCCACTCTGAACCGACAGCAGCACCTTCCCAAGCTCACCGATATCAATCAGTAGTTCCTCACTGAGTTCCAGAATCGCATCATGCAATGCCTTCCCTTGCAGCTCAAGGATTTCAACTATTCGGGTTTCACCCTGCTTGTACAACTCTTCCAGCACTGTCCGCTCCGCATGGGTCAGCTCCAAACTATCCAAAAATTCAGTATCGTCCGCTTTGGCAATGAGCTCCCAGCATTCCTTACACATGACCGACTACCTCGTCATGACTCTGCCGCAACAGACGCTTGGCAATTGTGGATACCTGCTCCTGCAGATCGTTCACATCGGAATCAGGTTCTGGCACAGTTAATGCAGGCTGACTATTAATTAGTTGGGCAATCGGTGTATCCAGGTACTCATCGCTGTACTTAGACTCATCGATAGTTGTGTCCAGTACTTCCTCAGCAATTGGAATCAGATCACGGACCAGCATTATACCGCGGTCTGCGATAAAGTCCAGCAGTGCCTTGCGGTCCTCCGCATCAATGATGCGCGGCCCCCTCAGCGTAGCCCGCACGCGAAAGATACCCATAGCCGGGAATAAGCGCTTATTAAAGATTTCGTCCATGATCCACTTGCGGTACGGTTCAAAGACCTGCTCCTCTGCAAACCGCAGTGCGGCCTGCGCCGTAGCGCGGTTGTAATCGGAGCTCTGGCCTACCAAGATCGGAGGCAGCCGGAACGCGGAGAGGATATCGGCCTTCTTGTCCTTCCCGTATTCTAGGAACAAGGCATCCTGCTGCAATAGATCATTCAGTTTGTCCAGCTTAATAGACACTTTTTCGACCTTCTCATCTAACGGACCACCAGTCTCTTCCCCGATGGCTTCCAGATAGAGAATACCCCCTTGGGACTGCGAACCCTTAACATTCTTCAGTAGCTCCATAGATTGTTTCGTCAACCGACCATTGGTCACTGTCAGCAGCATGGAGAGCATTCGGCCATTAGAGAAATAGGAAACGTTGAGTTCCTCTGCTTCCCTACTACCAACCACTCCTGGTGCATTCCCAAACCAGCGTGGTTCACCATAAGGACCATCGTTTCCCAACTTCAAAGGTATGATCTGATTCCCTTGACCCTCTGTTCCAAATGTACGGAACCACACCACGGACTGCCCTCTCTTCATGGCATACTTCCGGGCATAGATATCTTGGGAGAATTCCTCTACCTTCTTCGATGACCGGATAAGCCGCTTACGCTTGATCGTCACCTTATCCGTCTCTCGGGTACAACGAACGAATTTCGGATTGATTCGGTAGAGTGTCGGGAACTCACTGCCGGCAGGCCAGGCGATCTCCACATTTGCATTCCCGCTGCTCTCGATGTCCTCAATCAAGGAGCCGATAATCTCATCCGGCGTATCCTCCAGGTTACAGGTCTCAAGAAACTTATCAGCCTTGTTCCACTCTTCCTGCGCAGTTTGATCACTCTCACCGGGGAGGTACTCCAAAGTAATACCATATCCAGCAATGTTTCGCTTGTACGCCTCGATGCACTGCGGAATGATATTACTGTTCTTAACAAGAAGTTTGCAGGAGACAGGGTCATTGCCTGATGGAAACGGAAGCAGCCCGTGCTGATCGTATAGGTTTTCAAAGCTATCCGGTAGCTGTGCACTCGAGGGGATATGCCTGTCCTCTGCTTTTGATATTTGAAACCACTGTGCCTCGCCACTCATGCCCTACACCCACCCCACATCATGATCAGATCGCTCCTCTCTCTCTTTTTTACGCTGCTTCACACGCTGCAGCAGATAATCCGTATGAATACCGTATCGGCGTGCATCACAGGTATGGTCGTTTTGCTTAATGGGCTTGTCTTCGCCGCGCTCGGCGGCTTTTTCATCCCATACGTAAGACACCAACTCCTGAAGGGAATTGGTGTTATCGGCACAGATATAAAGTTCATTATTCTGAAATCTGTTAGACACAGTCTGAATCCCATCTAATACGGTATTCACCGCAGCTCGGATATTGTTGATCCCTCGCTTCTTCAACTCAATAATAAAAGCCTTTGCTGATGGGTCAATGAAGATTGAATACTCATCGCCATCAAGAAAGGCTTCCAGATCATCCGCATATTCACCATTCGTTTTCTCACCTTTATGCCGGATGTTGTGGTAGTACTCATCCAGTTCATAATAGACGTTCCCTTGGACCCCGTATTTCAGGAATGCCGTTGGATTATTTGCCCCGTAGTCGATACAAATGAATTTGCGATCAAACTTGGCCGGAAACCAGTCTCGGGGTTTCTTATGGACCGCATCATTAAACTTAGAGAAAATCACTCCCTCTGCCATAACCCAAAGCCCTAAGATGTACCGCTGATAGAATATCCCGCTGTACATGCGACGGTACCGCTCCCGTACACCCTCAGAAAGAGAGAGATTATCCTCCATTGTAAAGTGTAGGTGCAGTGCGTGCTTCTTCTGCAGCTGATCTAGCCATTCCTTTTTAAACCAGTGATATGGTCCTGCAGGGTTGCAGTTGAACCAGAGCTTGGCACCATCTACAGAACAACGGGCAGTCGCTTGGTCGACGAAGGACTTTGGCATCAAGGCAACTTCATCGAAGAACATTCCGGCCAGCGTGATCCCGGCAATCAGATCCTGGGAACTTTCATCTCGTCCACCAAATAAAAAGAACCGGTTGCTTATTAAGCCCCGGGTCACAGTCAAAACATTTTCAGATCGATTATCATGAACGTGATACCCACGGCTGGCGAGCATGCGCTTTAGAGGCCCGACCACGTTACGTCGTAGCGCACCAATGGTCTTTCCTGACATACCGAACTGTTCTCCTCGAAAGGTGTCCATCCCCCATGCGATAAAGGAGAATGACATGCAGACCGTCTTACCGGCGCGGACCGAACCATCACAGATGATTGCGTCTTTATCGTGGTGTGGGCTTTCAGGTGTCCACCATGTCAGCACTTTAAGCTGCTTTTTCGAGAAAGGGGACCACTTGAACGCCGCTGGTTTGAGTTTAAGCTTCGCCATCGTCGCTCCACACCCCCGCTGCCATGCCTTTCAGCGCATCGATAAAACCATCATCCTCAAAGACTTCCTTACCTCCACCACCGCGCAACATTTGAAGCTCATACTCCATGGTTTCGATGCGGATACGTTTTTCGTCGTCGGTCAATCGATTTTTGAGTTCAATGGCCCGGATCTTCTTATCTTGGATGCGAGTCAGAGCTTCTTCCAACTTCAGGATATCATCTAACTTTCGAAAGCCTTTCTCTTCAATCTTCGATTCCATCATTTCATTACGGCTATGTGGGATCTTCTTCGTAATGCCGGTCTTCTCATCATGGATCTCCGCGACTTCCTTGATAGCCTTCATCTCGTAGAGCACACTGCGCTCGGTCTCTGATAATCCATCCATCAGGGATTTAATCCGGTGCATCATGCGGCGCTCACGGATCGTTAGAAGGTAAAGGGATTCATTTGCCTGGATGATCGGGTCAGTGTCCACCTGATCGATGAGCTGCTGCTCGGTTTCGGTTAATGCATCCAACCAAATGGTTTCATGTTCGCCGGTGGTGACGGCCTTCTTGTTGCCAGGTGGCCCGCCAGCACCACCGCTATTTCCTTTGGCGTTTTGATTGCCTGAAGGCGCACCGCCACGATTACCAACAGCATTTCTGTTCCCTTTAGGAGCGCCGCGATGTGGAGCGTTCCCTTTCGGTTCAATTGGAACGCTCCCTTTGGTTTCAAGTGGAACGTTCCCTTTGAGCGCATCTTGCCAACGGTCGACTGACTTCCACTTTCGGACTTTGCTGTCCGGAATAGAAAGAGCAGAGGCGATGTCCTTAAGCTTCATCGTCCCGTCGCTCTCGATCCACATCTGTCTTGCCTTATCCCGTTCGGGACTGCGTTCTCTGGCCATGCTACATGTCACCACCCCCAACAAAAAAAGGACAGCCACTTTTATGGCCACCCTTTTTTATATTTCGACTATTCGTGTTTTAAGATCTTATAAAAGGCTTTTTCAACACGATCTTTTTGCTCAACCTCATAGTACATGACATTATTACTCTCTAGTGCTAGTTCACTTATTACCTTAATAACAGGAATTACTATATCTTTGTTATAATCTCCTGTAATAGCATAAAGCGAAGGTTTAAAATGTGCAAATTGATTTCGGAATTCAATCATTTTTCCAATTGCCGTTCTTTGATCCTCAGTTATTACTAACACTTTACTGTTAACGAAGCGAATCATGTATGATTCATCTTGACATTTGTCTAAGACATCATAAATAGCCAACAATTTGCCGTGCTCTGGCTGAATAAACATATCAATATATCTCTCATCAGACTCATTATGATATTTCGCTACTTGTTCTCTAAGACCTCTTAATCTTTTACTGTTTATAGGTTTATAGACAGTTGCAGATGCATTAGATCCTTTGATAGCAAGCACACCGAAACCATACAATGCACCATGTAGAGCGATCATCAACCATTTAAATCGATGTTTTGAATGACTATCCACATAATAACATGCCGCCTGTTCTAAATAGTCTATCGCATTTTCCAATTCATCTGTCCTATAGACAATTTTCGTATCCAAGAAGTACCACCTCAACTAATAGGATACATTGTAAAGAGAAGGCAATCAATTAAATTCATCCTTCTGTAGCTCGATATCTATCTCAATAAGCTTCTTCAAGTCATCCACCGTCTTGATCTCAATCCGGCCGTCCTGGAAATCCTTGACCCACTTGGCTATGCCGGCTTTAACAATTTTACGATACTGCGCCTTACTCTCAAGGATACCAGCCATAACTTCTAGCTCATGCTGCAATAAAATTTCATCTTGTGTTCCCATTTACGTACCCCTCGACTTTCCGTTATGATGGAATTCGAGACAGCGGATGACTGTGAATGCCACGCGTGGCGCGCCGCTGTCTCAGCCGGGGGATACCCTGGGTGATCGGGAGGACGTTAGCGCGTCCTCCTTTTATTTTGGGCAAAAGAAAACCACCCAAAGATTAGGTGGTGGTGGTTGGTTATTCACACTTCTTCAAAACGAAGTTCTCCATCAACAGGAGTTTGTTTCTTTTTTTTCTCTCTTTTGAAAATTGTATTTCTCAATACCCGAGCAATATAAAGTGCCAAAAACAATAAAAAAAGTGTATTGATTAGTGATGCAATCACCTCAGAAAGATTTAAATAGCTATTTAAAGGATTTATTTTATAAATCAATTTCTTTATGAACATATCTGCTTGTAACAGTTGAATTAAATACCCAATAGCGATAAACAAAATACCCATCACTGATAAATATTTTTCGAAAAGCCTTGCTTTTACAATCTTTTCTTTGATTTCTGGGATACCTTCATTATCAAATGGAATAACAACAGCAGTAGAAGCAATGATTTCTCTAGGAGAGATGGTCAAAAAAGTCCATACCAATAAAATTGAACCCGCAAGTTGGAAACTAATTGTAAACATTTAATCCCCCCGAAATTATAAGTATTATTATTTCATATACTACCGTTTCTAGAGAAATACTGCACTACACTGAACGCTAACTAGCAATAATAAAATTAAGTAAAATTGTTTTTTATGATTCGGGATCAGCACGGTCAAGCAACACCGGCTCTATGCCAGTCGTAGCCTGATGCCGCAGTTTAATCACATCACAGAATACCGGGTCTAGCTCCATTGTCCTGCAGAGGCGATCAAGCTGCTCACAGGTCATCAAGGTGGAGCCGCTGCCGCCAAAGAAGTCAGCAACGGTATCCCCGCGTCGGCTGCTGTTCCGGATCGGTATGGCTAACAGCTCCAAGGGCTTCTGTGTAGGGTGAACATATTTGGTTACATCCCCCTTCGAAACCTCCCAAACCGTCTCCGGAAGTGGGTCTTCCGTCGGCAAGCCAGCCCGCCATACCGTTGTCTGTGTGCGATCGCCGTACCAAGCCGGGACTTTGCCTTTCTTATAAGCATAGAACACCGGTTCATGCTTCCAGCGGTATTGCGCCCAGCCGAAGGTGGCCACGTTTTTAACCCAAACACACTGGCAGCGAACCGTAATTCCTGCAGCGTTCATAGCATCCTCAAATTCACGCTGATAGGAAGATGGATGAAAGACATAAATCGCCGCGGTCGGTTCCATGGCCACGGCGTACTGTTCAAAGATAGCATGCAAAAAGCCCGCAAACTCCTCTGCGGGCATATCGTCGTTCATTATTGAGCTGGTACCTGCTTCTGCTAGGCGGGCCGAGTCGCTCTGCACCGCTACATTGTACGGCGGGTCCGTCACAACCAGATCAGCCTTTATACCATCCATCAGCCTGGCAACATCTTCAGCATTCATAGAGTCACCACACATGAGAACGTGCTGTCCGAGCTGCCACACATCTCCGCGGCGTGTTTCAGGCTCTTTGATCTGATCAAGTGCTCCCTGGACGTCGAAATCATCTTCAACAACCTGCAGATCAATCTCAGTGTCTGGCATGCCGTTAAACTCTGTGATAAGCTCTCCGATTTCCTCTGAATCAAAACCGGACAAATCCAGGTCAGCCCCGCCTTCCTGCAACTCATTCAGCAGCTGAGCCAAAGCTTCATCATCCCAGCGACCAGACACCTTGTTCAGCGCCAGATTCAGGAGCCGCTCCCTCTCTGGGTCCAGGTTGACCACCGATACGGCCAGCTCAGTGCAACCCTTCTCATGGACCATCACCTTATAGCGCTGATGGCCACCGACCATGTTGCCGGTCTGCTCATTCCAGATTATAGGGTCAACGTAGCCGAATTCGTCCAGGCTACGGCGAAGCTTCTCATACTCTGGATCTCCTGGCTGAAGGTCTACGCGTGGGTTATAAAGAGCTGCATTGAGCTGCTCGATTGGTATGATTCTAATGTCCATATGGATCCCCTGACTAAAAAAAGAGCCTTTCGGCTCTTTAAAATTTTTTTAAACTCTTTAGCATTCTCGCATGATATTCTGGATCTTCTTCTTCCACATCATAAATCACTTTTCGATCTATAAATTCATCTAACCAACTGCAGTCATAATTATCCGTCCAGCTTATTAAAAACACTTTATTGTTAGTACGTCGTACAATATCTTGAATAATTTTTTCTTTGCCATTATTTTTGCACACTGAATCAATAGGATAAACAATTGAGAAATCAACAGCATAAGGCGTCTTCGTCCAAGATGTTGATTTTATAGAATCAACATATACCCTATGAGGACCAAATTTATAGCCATATCCTGTCTTATAAGTAGTTGTATGATCCTCCAGGATGGTTCCGAAATTCTTCATACTGTTGGCTCTAAATAACAATATGGAGGGACATTTCACTTCAGATATTGCTTCCAAAACAAGAATGTGCTTCTGATACTGATGAGTACCTGTAATTAGGATTACAGATTCATCGGAATTTAAAAAATCATTTATTTCTTTCTCTGCACTTTGCCGTGTATTCATAAAAATCACCTCACAAATACATTTCGACTATAGGGAGAATTATCCTTTTTTTCGCTGTATTTGAGTTAAGTTGGTTTTTAATCTTTGGTTAGGCAAAAACGCAGTAGGAGACAAAGAGAATCAGCCCGCCCTGCTCTTTTCTACGCTCTATCGAACAAACACACGTACCTGTATATAATGTCTGAGAATGGCTTAGAGTAGACTGTTTATAAGCATAAAAAAAGCATCCGTAAAGGATGCCTATTCCAATAAAACAGCTTTTCTTACTATATCTACAAGGGAATTTATTGTTCTCTCCATTTCTTTTCTGGTCTCTGCCAGATCTATATCCCTAAAATGTCCTATCTCATTCCGTAACTTAGTGTATATTGTCTCTTTAATATAGGTCCCGTTTCTTTTCTGTTGGGGGCCATCACTGTATTCGGAATTGACCTCTCCTATATCATCATTAATATAATTGTCTACGTACCCCTGTTTCTCCTTACCTTCTGAATCCTTAGTCAAAAATAGAAGAATTAAATAAAGTAGCATATACTTTGCAGTAATATCTCTATTTGACATCGCTATTCTAAATAAGTTTTTGGCTGTATTCTCTACATATTCAGAAGATTTTTCAATACTTTCATTAAGAATACGTATTAACTCATCTTTATCTTCTTTCTTCAAAATATCGTCTTTCCACTGTCTAATAGCTATATTTGAAATCAAAATTGACTCACCTTGATTGGTAATATTGTATGATGTCAAATATATATTACCGGCATAAATCTTATATCTAACCGTAAGCTCGATAACAATATCGTTCAAACTTTGTTGTACAGTTTGCTCGGCTTCCTCTAGACTTGTGACATCGGATAAAGAAAACTCAATAAAAAGCGCGTAAAGAGGCTTACTTTCTCTACTTATACGAAGTTTAATACCTTTTATTTTCTCTCCGCTTCCCTCGAATTTTAACTCATCTTCAAAAAGATACTTATCAATCTCCACATAATAACATAAAGTGCTTAAATCAGACATAAATACTCCTCCTCCTTAAGTAAACATCATTCGACGTCTAGGAATATTTTTCCTTCTGACATACTTGCCTGCCACAATACTGTGCGGTACCTTCCCAGCGCCCCCATATGCAACCCTTACACTTAGTTGCCTGCCGAGGCGGATCTTTTAAACGCCGCTGTTGTTGCTTCTTCTTCAAAATAATTCCCCCAATATAAAAAAGCCGCCCAATTAATGAGCGACTTCGGAATATGTATTCAATTCAATTGTGCAATAAATCCGATCTATAGAACGGCGTCCGCTGCGCATCCGCAGCAAATGCGCTGCGCTCTTTGCTTAAAATCTTTACGGCCTTTGTAACAAAGGAGGACAAGAACATTTTACAGATCAGCTAAAAACAAAGTCAAAGACACCGATAACGAACAAAGATGATCCGTCTCATATTATAATGTCATTACTCCACATTTCTCACTTTTTCGCTATACTACTTTAATCGACTTAATATTCCGGCATTCTGGGAAGCAGGTTCATCCACAGACTGCCTGACCCAATTGTACATCTGTTTCGAATTTAAGGACAGGTTTGAATTAAAATAAAAACTACTTAAGTAAATTATTGTCTATCATTTGCTTTATACGTCCTGATTCCAACTCTTTCATAGCATTAATTCCAACTTGTAGTTGCTCATTCGAGATTGGTTTATTCATTATTTCGTTGTATGAATACTGTAAATCAGCCGCCAAATGCTGGCTACTGAAGTGGAAAATGTTGCTTTTACTTATTATACAGTTCATTAGATTCGAAGCTTTACCGAGGATTTCCTTCTTCCTATCAACTCTTTGTTTTATCATCCAAAGAGCTACATCAATCAGTTGCAAAAAAGGAGAACTCTCTGAAGAGGCGAGTTCTAAATCCGACAAAAATGTTTCAGATTCAAGAACTTTAGGAATCTGAAATTGATCAGATTGATCAACTTTCACCTTTTTCAAAAGTGAATAACTGTATTGTATATACTTTCCAAATTCACTTTGTTCATCATGGATTATCTTTGTAGCTTTCATTTTATGTTCTTCAGCAATATAATTTAGTCCGTGAAGGAGTGTTGAAATAGATACCAAATTAGGAGACTCATATTGTAAACTCCTTAAATCTTGGACACCTTCCGGCTTTGTTGTTCGTTCACTAAGTAAGGTTTCAGGTTCCTTAATACCCCAATCTAGTGCATCAAAAACTAATTGTCTTCCTCTTGGGTTGCTTTTTGGAAAATCAGAATCGAATTTTGAACGAAACTTGATAAGGAAGTCACGAAATTTACGTGAATCCCCAGATAAATGAATATTCCAAAAATCCTGTTTATCTTTTGCATCCATAATAAAATCAACATAGGATGCAAGCATTTTTTTATTAAATGGGATGTTATAGTGGAATGCAGTTACTGCTGGATTATTGACATTATCGAACAATGCATCAGCTAATCTCATAGAGGATATGTGAGATTTTTCAACTCTTGTAAACATGAATCTTGCGTTTAGACCCTCAATTACTTCTACAAGCCTTTCAGATATCTCGTTAATACGGCCAAACCCCAGTTCATTTCCGTGAAGCTCCTTCTTACCCACCTGTCGGGCTAGAGCGGATAAATCATACGGAAGTGTTGCATCCTGACTCACTATAATACTTCCAGTCCAAAAAAAAGGTTGATTTTTATCAAAAAGATCTATACCAGTATTACCTGACTCGTCGATGTATACTTCGAACTTCAGTGACTTTTGATCCTCTTTTTTACTTGTTTTGATTAATTCTACTTTTTCGGGTTCCACTGTTCATTCCTCCATGTCGAATCATTGATCCTGAAACATTTCGACAACTAGAACTTTACTCCTGCAAGAAACAAAAAGAGAGAGGAGGTACGTCCCGGTTGATGTTGCATCACTGCAGCCATGCGTGTCACTCTCGCCTGATTTCCACAGTACAAATATATCATGCTCAAACCCTAATGAACGGTCATTGTGCGGTCAAAAAGCGGTCATTATTAACCCTCAATTTTTTTTCTTATATTTTTTATTTTTACGAACTTAAAAACATCTTTTAATGTCTCTTTTTGTAAATGAATTAAATAATCATTAAAATTATTTCTGTTAGTTTTAATAAAATGCCTTCTAAAGACTTCTAGAATGTACCAATGTACCGAACTCATATACCTAATAAAATGACCCATATCTAAATTCACTTCGTCCCCCTCATTAATTCCTAACCACGAGCAATTAGTTACCAAGCGACCGTCAGCTTTACCATTTTTATGAACCAAAACATTTCTAATTTGAGATAACTCCATTAATTGGCGTTTGACCGTTTCTTCCACCTGTCCATCATGACCAAAAATTTTAAGCAAAGATTCAAACCTATTCACCCCAAAACCAGTAACATTCTTTTGATCGCTTTTTAATAATTCAAGTATAAAGTCAGCTTGCTCATATCTGGATTTATAAATAAAGTTTAATAGCTCTCCTTTGAGTTTTTCAATTTCTTTAATCGACCTAAGGTTTTCTTCTTCGAGTATTAACTTTATCAAAAACTCATCGACAAACGCTTCTAACAAAGTCCAGATTCGAATTGACAAGAGATTATACAAAAACGGGAAGCCCTTTTTTTCTTGAACTTCAACAAAGTTACCTAAATACAACATTTTTTCTGGAAGATCTCGGTCCTCGTTGATACCCATTCCATGGATTATCTTATTGCGGGTACTGTAAGAAACAGTTGATCCTATGTCAACTATTTGAGAAAACATCTCAATATCATTTAGTTGAAGTATATATGAGTTAAAGAAGTCTTCGTTAATCAGAAGTAACACCTCCTAGTATATTTCTATTTACTTCTACTTATTTCGACGTTCTATTCACCTTTCCTTTCTACTGTTTATCCTCGATTAACACTTCTAATCCAAGAGCACAAGCTAAAATATATATCGCTCTTGATTTCACCCTCCGATACTTCCGCTCACTCATCCCCAACTCTCCGCACAGAATAGAATCATATTCATCTTCATACTCTAGGTATCGTAGCTGTATAATTTCGCGTTCAGCTTTCTTAAGCCTCCCCATTACCAGATCCAGTAGTTTCGATTGTCGCTCCTGCTCTATTTCCCTATCCGTATTCCATACCGCTATATTCTCTGTCGTTCGACTAATTGCATTGGTTGATCCATGGTACCGTGGCTCTGGGCTGGCTGTGAGTGCCGCCTGGCGCCGGACGAACCCGATCTGTCGGTAAACACGAACCGTTTCCAAATACTCCTCCACCCGGCGACGGGTCTCTTTTTCGTCGATCGGGAGGATGTCAAAAGCCAGTTGGATTGCTAATTTGTCGCTTTTCCCCAAGATAATCCCCTCACTCGTGGTATAATTTGAATGAAGGTAAGAGATTGGACCCCCGCCCCGACCAAGGATATGGGGGTCTTTGTATATCTTAGTATTTTCCAAGCTGTTTAAGCTTCTTCCGCAACTCCACATTCTCCAGCAGTAGCCTCCAATTTTGCTCCCTTAAGTCTTCCTGTGGCTGTTGCGAATCGCTAATTTTCTGCCCAACCACTCGTAACGTCCGGACTTCATTATCCGTCTTCACTAAGTACCCTTTATCTACTAATTGCTTTACTAATGAATGCGCAGAAGAGCGCGACTTTATCTTCAGGAGATCTGCCACCTCATAAACTGAAGGAGCATAGCCCTTATGATCGATGAAGGACTTTATAAGTTTTAGCGTCTCGCTTTGGCGATTCGTTAAAGGCTTATTTGCCACAACTAACACCCTCTCTTCCTTAAATAAACTTCGTTTTTCCAAATTCTCCTTATTACTCACTTTCTGTCGGAAGGAATCGAACGATGGAATGTCCAATACTATATGAACTACTTATAAGCAGGTGAACTGAATGACCGAACCCGTAAACTTAGAAATTGCGAGACGCTCTTCCATGTGGGAGGCGCTTCTCAAAGTATCAAATCCCAATAGTGTTGATCCCCAAGTCCTCCGTCAGTTGAATTTCTTCGCTGGTCAAGCCGGTATCTACCGTGATGCAAAAGAAACTAAGAAGTATACCTCCAATGACGCTGGGATAGCTGTCTCTTTGCTTCATACAGGTAGTCATTACGATGATGACTTGTCTGAGACCGAAATTATCTATCACTATCCTCAAACATCTCGTATAGGCGTAACCGACTTTAATGAGATACTATCTGCTAAAAATGCAGCAGAGTTAGGTGTTCCAATCTTCGTAATCTCTTACATAGGAACAAAACGAAAAGTACAACTTGGTAAAATCGTTTCCTGGGATGATCTAACCAAAACATTTTTGGTCTTATTTAATCCGCAAGATTTATTTGAAACTAACGTTGATAGAAACATCGATGAGGAACCTTTCATTGCTATAGATTCAGAGCCTGAATCAAAGGTTACCAATGTTAAGAGCCGCCCCGGACAACCTAGATTCAAGTTCCACGTGTTTAAGCGCTATGGTCCATACTGTGCCGTGTGTGATAACAATGTACCGGAGCTTCTGCAGGCGGCACACATTATTCCTAAAAAAAACAATGGTTCAGATGATCCTCGAAATGGTTTAGTGCTATGTGGGAATCATCACCTGGCTTACGACTCCGGTCTCTTTATGTTTAACCCTGAGACAACAGCTATAGAGATGAGCTCAAAATACACTACTACGGCTCTAAGCATCACCCGCCTCAACCTGAACCATTTGGAAAACCTCCCCCACACCGATGCGCTTAAATGGCGTGTTACAGAATGGGACAAGTAGTAATAGAAACGATTACCTTAAATTTCCGTAGTATTATAGAGGTGATATAATGACGTTTAAAATAAAACGTTGGGCTAAAATTGTATATTCATTAGTATTTATTTTTTCAATATTAGGACTACTTGCTTTGCTAGGTTTTTTGATATTTCTAGCCTTCTTTGATGAAAAAGTCCTTATAAACACAGTAATAATTAATAGAATCACTCTTGTACTTGCAGGGCTCTCACTACCAGGACTCGCCATACAATTAATTTCAATTTTGACTATCAACGATAAGAAGAGCTACAAATTGACTACGAAATGTCCGAACTGCAGGCATCTTGTTGACTTTAAACTTACTGAAGACTGAACGGATGGGATTTACTCCATCCGTTCTTTAATTTACTCCCAGGTCGGCAACTGATTCACCCGTACCAACAGACCTTCCAACTGGATGTTTGAATTATCTACAATGTAATAATCTTCGCCAATGTGTTCTATTCGTGAATAAATCCAGCGGCTTTCTCCATCCGAGTAGGTAAAGAAATATTCAATAGTAGATCCAGAGGTAAAATAGTCGCCACTTGGCAGCTCATATCGCACACTTGAATTCTTACGAACAATGCCCTCTTCTATAACCGGGGATGTGACTTGCCGGATGATGTGGCGAACATCGTTCAGCTTGTCACCAATCTTGTAATACATACTGCGTAGATACATCTCTTGAGGATTCCCCTAGTTGTATCCCCCCTCATTTTCAGCTTCATTGATCATATTTGTAACCCACTTAATTTGCGGTTCCAGCTTCTCTAGCTCCACCTGTATTAGGTTTTTCATTTCTTCACTCCCCTTTCCTTAATCTTTTTAACTCCGTCGAATACCGATGAAAGTTCTCTTCATCTCGCTCATCTAGTGCTTGGTCGATCAGTGTCCGAAGCTCTGCAATCCGATGTTTCCGCACTGCCGTTTCCCACACAACTTCGATATATTTATCAATTGCGAGTGCATAAACCGCGAAGATCAAAGCGACACCTCCCTAGGTAAGAGAAAAGCAGCTTACGCTGCTCCTCCTCCATCCTTCATTTTCTTTGCCGCCAGCTTGCGATATGCCGTCCATCTTGTTGACAATTGCCCACTGGTCATGCCATTTTCATTAGCGATTTCACGCCAGGTTTTATCTTCATTAATGCGTTTCTCTAGAAGAACAGGGAACGGGATAGGTTGTCCTTCATATTCGACTTCAGGAAAGATTGGACGTTCAGCAAGGATAAAGGCGTCCAGGTCTTCCTTACTTGTCTCATCTACAGAAGCTTCACGTAGATCAGAGCTTCCACCGTTCTCGACTTTTTCTTGTTCTCCTGATTCAATAGGATCACCCTCGTAATCTTGGCTGTCAGTTCCAGCTCCATCATTCATCCAATCCGGTTCGAGTTCTGCACCCTCTGACTGCTCATCAGAACCGCCATCATTAATATCTTCTTCAGATGATTGAACGCCATTAGTGTCTTCTTCCGCATCCGGCTCAACAATCTCAATATCATCATTCTTCTGTTCACCGTCCATAACCCCCTCTTGCTGTTCAAAAAGGTCAGCCTGATCTGGATCTTCTTCACCAATCTTATCTGTGCTCATAACGACACCAGAAGCATCAGTGGTGACACGGCGGCCTGTAACCTCACGATAAACCTCATCTTCTTCGCAGAAATCAAAGGCAGCCTGTGGGTCGCCAAGGAATACGTTAACTTCTTCCCCTTGATTACTGCTCAGGAAGAGCAAGTGCGGCAGTGCTGCCTTCAGTGGAATTAGTAGTTTCACCTCTACACTGGACTCTCCAATTTTTATGCCCTTAGCAATTTCTCCTGTGAATTTCGCGTGATCCTTCATCATTCGAATCATTCCCCTTCGGTTTTTTATTGGAGTTGCTTGATCTTCACTTCAATGCGTGGTCGTGCGCTGTACCGTTTCCTTACGAATGCGTCCACTACCTGGCTATCATCCTTCCAGATGATGCCCTTCAGCGCATCCTTAACACCCTTCAGATAGTTGTCCGCATCAGGCTTAGTCACTGGGAGTATATCACCACGCTCTGCAGCTGCTGCTTTTTTCTGACTAAAGCTCTTAGGTGTAGAGCGGAAGGCAGTAACCGCAATTCCGAGAGGTCCTTCCAGCAGCGCTGCTGGCGCATACTCACTTGCAGCCAATCGAACGTAATCCTTATAGTCTCTTGATTTGGCGGGATCATAGGCTCTTGGAAATCCACCGGCAGTGCTAAATTTAGGCCGGCCCTGGGCGACCGGTTCTCCGTAAACCGTAAACTGAATCATTGCGTTTCCCTCCTCGTTGCTTAACCGGCATCATCGCTGTATCAAGCACGTACACCATACCTGCCACCGCTCCAGTCTCATCCACAACCATAAAGTAATTTTGTTGCTGGAAGAACGGATCAATTGGCTTGCGCTTCTTTGCAACCATTAAGATCTACTCCCCTCATTCGTATACCGATTGCTAACTCAAACTCAGCAATACCCTCATCCACTTCCGTTGGATCCATATCAGAATACTCAGCTAGCAGATCCGCACGTCCCTGAACAACTCCGTTATCTATATAATGACGACGCATCTGGTTATACACGTGCCAGTAATTCCGCCCACTCATCAGGCACCCTTGCGGATCGTCCGCTTCTTCGTCTTCCCTTCGACACTGATCTTAGGGATCAATACCAGTTCCGAAGGCGTCTCCCGTTCAACCAACCAATTATCCGGATTAAGCCGACTGGCCCGGATCGTTTCCTTCTGACGTCGCGTCGGCCGTTTTCCCTGCTTCATCTTCTCCATCCCCCTTATTCAGCTGCTTCCACTCTTCAGGCCACACATACTGGCCGTCAATCATCTGTACGACGATAGAATCACCGCCATCTGTCACCCGTACCTCGCGGAACATCCCTGCCTTACCGTGAAGCTGTGTATAGCGATAAACTTCCTCCGGAGTGTTCAGTGTCACCGAAGGTGTATGCCAGCCGCCCGGTTCCGGGAAGCAAAACCCGTAAAATTGCTCTTCCATATTGGCTCCTTTACTGCGCCCATTTGCGCTTCTCAATGTTCTTCGCATTCCCTGCCGGCGTTTTTCCCTCATGCACATATTCGTAATTAGCAAATTTATTGAAATTCTTCATGAAGACAAGTTCGACGGTCCCCACCGGGCCGTTACGCTGCTTGGCAATAATGATTTCAATGATGTTCTTTTTCTCAGTTTCTTTGTCGTAATAATCGTCGCGATAAAGGAACGCTACAATGTCTGCATCCTGTTCAATTGCTCCCGATTCGCGAAGGTCACTCATCATTGGACGCTTGTCCTGTCGCTGCTCAACACCTCGGCTGAGTTGGGATAAGGCGATAACTGGCACTTCAAGTTCCCGGGCTATTTGCTTCAAGGTTCGGCTAATCTGTGATACCTCTTCCTGCCGGTTCGCACCGCTGCGCCCTCTACCCTGGATGAGCTGCAGGTAATCGATCACGATCATTCCCAGCTTGCCTTCTTTCTTCAACCTCCGGCACTTGGCACGAATCTCATTCACCGTTATACCAGGGGTATCGTCAATGTGAATATCCGCCTCCGACAATAATCCAACAGCCATCGCCATGCGTTCCCAATCATCACCTTCAAACTTCCCTGTTCGCATACGACTGGCATCGATCTGAGCTTCAGCACAGATCATTCTTTGTACAAGCTGCGCGGCACTCATCTCCAAACTGAAGATAGCGACGGTCTCCTTCGCTCGTACTCCGACATTTTGAGCAATGTTCAGTGCAAAAGCCGTTTTACCGACCGATGGCCGTGCCGCTACGATAATTAAGTCGTTTTTCTGGAATCCGGCAGTCATCTTATCGAGATCAGTAAACCCAGACTCAATCCCTGTGATTCCGCGGTTTATATCACGGACGTTGTACCGCTGCTCTGCCTCTTCCCAGACCTGCATCAATGCATCTTTGATCCCAATAAACTCACGTACTGGAAACGTCTGGTCTGAGAGTTTAGATACAGCAGTCTCAGCCATTGCAACGAACCCTTTAACATCCTGCTCCTCCCCAGCATTGCGAAGCAGATCTAGGGCCGTATCAATCGCTTGACGACGAAGGAACATCTCCTGTACTCGCTCAACATAGTAGGCTGCGTTCGCTGTTGTCGGCACTGCATGAGCCAACTTCGACAGGTAACTAACCCCACCAACCTTGTCGATTTCCTCGCTGTCCTGCAATTGTGAAGTCAGGCTGATTAAATCAATAGGCTGTTCCGCATTGCTGAGACGACGCATCGCTCTGTATATCCGTGCATGTCCTTCGTCGCTAAATTCCCCACCTTGCAATATATCTGCCGAAGCTTCATAAGCCGACTGGTCTATCAAGGATGCACCTAGTACCGCTTGCTCGGCTTGAAGGTCAACTGGCATTTCAATTCCTGCTGCTACTAAAAAAACCTCACGATCAAGCATTCGTTTCACCTCGAAGCTTCCGCATTACTGTTTCCCAGTAACCTTCAGGAGGTGGTTTATGACTAGACACCCATTCATCAAGATTGGCGAAATGTTCTGCAGCAGCTTCCTTGCTGCGCTGGCTATCTTGCAAATCGCCCAGGCGGCCACGAATATTTGCAATTTTCGGCTCTACCGTTTCAGTCAGAATATAGCGATCAATATTCTCTTGGGCTGTTTCCACCGGAAAATCTTTGAGATATTTATAATCTGCTTTCACCTTTTCGACAGAAGCATCAAAAAACGGGAAATGCTTCTTGATCTCTCGGTAAAGCTGAGCAACTTCAACCACTTCCACGCTTCTTCTCCTCCTCGATGAACTGTTCAAGCTCGTCGATTTCCTGTTGCCGCTGGCTTTTCCGACGCTCTCTTGAGGCTCCCAGGGCGACTGTTCCCTGCTTTGAAGATGCAGGGGGAGTTAGGTACCGCTCAAGAAATGAGGACAATTCATCCCAGCAGCCAAAAATCACGGTCTTGCAATACTTGAACGTCCGGATCACATCCGACGGTCTCCTCCGTGATAGTTTGTGCCGAGCGATTGCCAGATCGATAAAAAAGTATACGAGATCCAGCGGAATGGCCTCGTTCGCAACTTCACGCACATGCTCCCAATCAGCCGAAACAGGATTGATGCTCCCCTTCTGCTGTCTGAAGTAATTCTCAATATGGAGCATGCGCTGCTCGATTGTCGGTTTATCAAGGTCTATTTGGCCTGTGGAGACGGCACCCACAGCGGACGACAGAACCCCGGACCTTGAACTCAACTCTTTTTGATCGTCTTCCGATAAGCCATTAATCCATCTATCAATCAATATCTTTGTAATATCTTTATTAGATCGGCAGTTTTCTGCCGCGTGATCGGCAACATTCTGCCGATCTCTATCTTCCAGAGTGGCAACTTTCTGCCTATCTCCAGTGTCAGAGTGGAAATTTACTGCCGATCTGTTTTGATACTTTTTAGAGTTTCTAACACTGAAAATGAGTCCATAAGGTGCTCTTGTCACTCGGATGTAACCATAATCTTCGAGCGTTTTTATCCAAGAACGGATAGTCCGATTACTGACTTCGAATGTCGCTTCAAGCTCATTAATCCGGATAGGCTTGTTCCCGAGGACGATACCCCAGACAGTTCCCTCTTTCTCCTTCTCCGCTGTCGTGGAGCTGATACACCACAGGAAAAGCCATATCGCTGTGCCTATTTGTTTGTAATGTTGCGGCTCCAAAAGCCCTGAGTATGTTGGAAACGGGTAACTGCCTTCGGGCATTAAATCATCCCCTATAAATCATTCATATCAATTTCTATCATCTTGGAGGTAAACAATCGGATATTTCACCCGCTTCACCGTCCAGCCTGGACAAGCTCGAGCGAAGTATTCTCGAGTTTCCCGTTTAAACTCTTCTTGATCTACCTTCATCAACTTCCAGATCCGCTCCCCCATCATGCTCTGCATCATAGGTTTATCTTTGATCATCGATCTGCCACCCTAACAAGAGCTCCGGTAGTCTCCTGAATCTCTCTCTTAAAGCGATCTGTGTCACTATTACCGTCAGACAGATGCAGTAACCAAATCTCCTCAACATTACGGGTATCATTGGCTTTCAAGAATTCTTTCACATTCTCCAATCCGAAGTGAGAAAGAAGCAGCCGTTTCTTTTGAGCAGGATGCAAGTGACCCGCAGCCACCCGCTTGTTAACGATATCTAAGGAATAATTGCACTCCACCATGATGTGAGTCAGGCCTTTGAAGCGATGCCGGCAATAGTAGGTATCAGTCAGAAAGACCAGCTTATCTCCCGCTGTATTGGCTAGCAGGAAGCCTAGCGGCTCCTCGACATCGTGCTGAATATCAAACGGTAGAATTGTCCAAGTACCAATCGTGAACTGTTCCAACGCCTTTATGACCTTCAGGCGATGTCCTGTTAACCCTCTAGCAGTTGCCGTGCCTGCGCTGGTGTAAATGTTAATGCCTGTCCGCATAATGTCAGGAGCAGCCTTGCTATGATCTAGGTGCTCATGAGTAATAAGGCAACCTGCAATGTCAGACATTCTAAAATTAAGCGCCCGCTGTATCGACTTATAAGGAAAACCGGCTTCCAACAGAAGCACGGTGTTGCCGTCCGATATTCGGTAGGCGTTACCGGCGCTGCTGGAGCCGAGGCACTGGATGTCGATCATCAGAACTGCATCTCTTGATCAAGAGGAGGGACATCATCAGCAAAATTGTTAGGATCATTACCAGCTTGAGCCTTATTTCCAGTCGGTTGTCGTTTGGTCTCAGTAGTTTTTGACTTCTCTGCTGTTGGAGCTTCAGTAGTCTTTTTATCTACTGCTGCTTCCGGTGTGATATCAATAATCTCTCTGTTCGCATGTTCTGCAATCTCTGCTTCCACCTCAGCTTCAGCAATCATTTCATCCTGCGCCTTGAAATGTTTCATGATCAAGCTGCTATCATCGGAGGTATTCATATAAGCCTTGCATGCTCGATTAATGACAGTACGCTTTGCCATCTCACCAGGGAATTCATTATGTGTGCTGTTCTCCTTGTCGGGTCCTTGCTTCGACTTCTTCCATGATTGACGAATCTCACTCATGGTCATAATCTCGGTGTACTCATTACCGTCTTCCCAATAGATCGTGCAGTATGCTCCAATAATCTTGCTATCATCGATGTTTTTAAACGCTGATTTATGCTTAGTGATTTTCTTACGACTGCGAACAATTTCGAATTCAAATTCATCATCCTGGTAGATGATCTGAGCATCGATGTCAGAAGCTCCTGTAACATTTTTTGTGACTGCCATCGTCCCAAAGTAACTCCGCTGGAATGTGAGCTTTGTACCGTACACGATGAAGTAACCTTGTTTCTTAGCTGGATTCAGACCCTGAACAACCATATCCAGCAAAGAGTTAGCAATACTGTCCTTCGAGCAAGTTTCAAGAGCTGGCTTATAATTTTTATCCTGAACAGTTTGAAGGAGAAGCCACGCTGATTTCATGGCATTCTCCGGACTGTAATTTGCGGGGAAGTGAATCTCTCCACGTTCCTGAAACTGCCGGACCTTCTCCGCAACCACATCAACTGTGTCGCGCTTAACAATTGCAAGTGTGCTCAACTAAATCGCCTCCTGTATGGCTGCCGTCTCAATGCGGAGCTTCTTGTCTTTCTCGCTGACTACCAGTCGGATCACTTGCGCATCCGTATAAATAAGCTTGGTAACCGCCTCAGCATTGTCGATGATGACCGGAGCTGAAACGCCATAATGCTGGCTGAGTGTGTTAATGATGTCCAAGCCGACATTGATTCGAGCGGCGTTGTTCAGGCCGCCTTCATACGGAACCCCCTTGTAAAGCGTGTCGCAGACTTCCTTCAACCCTCCGTTGACCTGCTCTTCGAAGAGTCTGAACCGCGCCAACTTGAATTTACTGTTGATCTTGGCATCGAGCAGATTAACCTTCGTGCGGGTGAACTCTTCGCACAAGAACAGTTCGTGCTGCAGACGCTCATATTCGGCGGCCAGGCTACTCTCCTGCTGCTCCAACTCGGCGACACGTTGCTGCCCGCGCTGAACGCCGTCGAACTTGGCTATGTCACGTTCCATATCCTCGACTTCCAGCCGCAGCCGGCCGATCTCTTCCCGGACGCCCGCAGCCGCCGATTGACTGGATTGCCGCAAAGTTACAATTTCCTGCTGAAGCCGAGTCGCCTCGGCAATCTTGCCGGCATACTCTGGATCTGCTGCTGGGTCCTTGACACCCGCGCGCAGTTCAGTCAGCTCGGATTCTGCCGCACTGATCTCCGTTTGTAAGGTTGCCAGGGCGTTGTTCAGCTCTTCAATGTCGACCTGGAGCCGCTTGACTTCCTGCTCAAATTTTTCAGCTTCGGCAACAGCAGCCTTCCCATCCGCATTAATGTGGGCTTTCCGCTCTGCCAGACGCAGATTAAAATCTGCCTCCGCCTTTTCATGTGCCACCTTAATCTGCTCATCCGGAAGAGTCTGTCCGCAAGTCGGGCAGTTTGCATCATGATGATGTTCGAAGACCTCTTCTTTAAGAGCATTAAAATCTGCTCGGAGTCGGTCGGCTTCCTGACGACGCCCAGCAGCCAAACGTTCATACTGTTTAATCCGCTGCTGTTTATCTTCGATGTTTCGACGGTACTGGTCGAGCTTCGCATGCTTCAGGTTGACAGCGTTCCGCTTCTCAGCCATCTTATTCAGCACCGATGATTGGAGCCGGGATTTAATATCGATCTGCTCTGCCTCAACTTCGCGCAGGCGCTTCTCCTTCACAGAAACCTCACCACCGGAGAGAATGCGAGACACCTCTGCCTCTCGGGACTCGATTCGACTACGCAAAAGTGCAACATCTTCCTTTAGTAGCTCTTCATCAAGATCAGTCGCATCCGGCATCTGCCGCTGAACCTCGCTGATGCGGACCGGCAGCTCCTTAATTTCCTTGTTAATAGCTGCACTACGAGCAGTAATGACTTTCTTATGAGCTTCCATTTCACGACCAACCAAGATTGTAGGAAGCCCGGCCAGCTCCTTGTTACTGTGAATGACTTCGTCATCTGTCAGATCACCGGAAACCTCCAGCAGCACCTTGCGTCGATCCTCTTTCTTCAACACTTCATTGAAATATGAAGGGCTGGTTAGCAGCCTGAACAAATCTTCCTTGATGATGGAGTCGACCTCAGTCTGGAACTCCCGCATGTTGAGTGGGACGCCGTCGACATTATAAGTAGTAGTGTGGCCCTCGAAGCTCTCAACCGGTGCGCCACGCTTCTTTGTCCACTTCTCGGCGTATACCCGACGGAAAATCCGGCGGTGGCCATCTACCAGGAGAGTGCCTTCAATTTCATGCTCAAGCTTGTGATGTTGAACCATGCCGACAATATTCAGCTCTTTGATCTCGAATTTCTGTTCTGTACGATTCTCACTGTCTTTGCCGAACAGAAGCCATAGGAAACCGTCGAATATCGTGGTCTTTCCTGTGGCATTATCGCCGAAAATGTCAATATCCCGGCCAGCAGCCGGAACATTGAATTCCTTAATTCCTTTAAAATTACGGAGCGTCAAGCGCTCCAGAACAATACGCTTCAAGCGATCTCCTCCTCGATTGCTGCATTACATTCAGCATGTAAGATCATTTGTTGATCAGGTGTCTCTGGATAGCGGATACCATCCAAATAAGTCCGGATTTTGTATTCCAGCTCAGCCAATTGCTCATTGCTAAAATGATGCTGAATGGATTCCCCGCCTTGCTGGATATTTAGAACCGGAGGATTAAAGTAGGTCTCCGCATCGATGATTATGTCAACGGTTTCCTCATGTAATAGAAATGTGTGCGTTCCACGCATGGATGAACTCCCCCTCTTGTGTAGTGCGCCCCCAGCATGATATAGTGGGGGCAAGAAAATTTGATTTTCAAAGAACTGAGATAGCCCATGCCAGTGGGCTATTTTTCGTTGTCGTGTTCAGCAATTTGCTTGTAATCCACGATTACAGGAGCATTCTCGACACTGGCTATCATGTGGCCATCTTCGTCTAGAACGACATACTCCGAATGAACATGGTCCTCATACTCAGAACCAACCTGCTTAATCTCAATTACTTCATGGCTATCAATCTCGGTTCCAACTTCAAATACTCGTGTAGGATTACTAACCACTGTTAACTTTTGAATGATTTGCATAAGCTGCCTCCTTTCATATGTACTTGATGCGTCAGCCGCATCTTGGAATCCCGGACGGAGGAAAGGTTATTTCTAAGGTCCGACATTCCAAGACAGGGGCCGAAGCCCGTGCCTGTCCTTCTTAAATCTTTGCTGCTGCTGCCATTTGCTGAATAACTGAGCGGCTGTATAGTTTCCCTTCAAAAGGAACCAAATCTTCCTGGCTACCAGTGATCGCACAGCCGGGTGCATACTTGCGGAAGATGATCTTGTCGTCGTCAACAAAGATCTCTACAGGGTCTTTGATCTCCAAATTCATAGTGCGACGTAATTCAATAGGGATAACGATCCGTCCAAGCTCGTCCAATTTACGTACAATTCCAGTTGATTTCATATTATTAGCCTCCGTAAGATTATTTTTTAGAGTTTATTAATGCATTTGAATCTCAAAGGGTAACCTTGTGCTTTTCACGCTTCGGGTTTAGAATGGACATCAAGAGATTCTCTAACCGAGATTTCAAACCAAGTGACTGCCCTGCCAGGCGGTCATTTTTCATTTCTACTTCAGCGATGCGGATCATATTATTCAGATAGTCTTCAACATCCTCAATCCTTCCTGGTAGAATCACATCCGGATTCTTCCGGATCATCTGCAGGTTATGAGCTGCATGCTTACCCGCTTCTCTTGCCTCAGCAACCAATTGTTCTCTTTCCAAAGCGCTCCCTCATTTCAAATATTTTTTAACTTTTAGCTCAGCTCGATGCTCCTTCCAAGTTCCCAACCAACTAAAGGAATACTCTTTACATAGCACTGCAGCCAGATGAGTCAGGGCCGTGATAGCTTCCACCGTTTCCATAAGCAGTCGTTTTATTTGATGTCGCTCTGCATCCGTTATTTGTTCATTAGTTTTGCTGATTGGTGCTTGTCCCGATGCCACAAGTACTTCCTTCATCTCCTCGACAGTTTTTATTAGGACGCTTGCTCTATGCAGATCCACATTATCCAGCCAAGGTGAGAAGGCTCCCCCAGAAACATCTGCTACTGCTGCCAAGAAAAGCTGTCCATCATCGTAGTGCTCAACCGCTGCCTTCATGACTGGCCTAGAAGCTTTACGCGTTCCTTTAACGATTTTCCCGATTTGAGAAGCATCGACATTAGCTACTTTTCCAGCAATATGCCGGTTATCACCAGCACGTTTCAATACGTCTTGTAGTGCAGTTCCAAATTGTCCGATTGCCAACTAGATTTCAACTCCTTTGTCCGTTTTATGGGATGCTATCGGACAGAGGCCTGATGTATGATGTTGTTAAGCGATTCCCCTTACCGCAATCCCTGCCCGCCGCTGCCGATAAAGCTCGGCGGGTTTTCTTTATCCGATTGCATGTCTGCGTTTAGCTTTGAAATCTTCACCAGCGTTATTATCGATCCACTCGGTGTGTTCATCGATCCACCGAAGTAACATAGCTGTCGGTATCCGTGGATTACCAAACTCACGATTCACTGGAAAGTCTGGACGTCTCATAACCTCAGTGGCTGTTGGTCTGCTAATGTCCAGAAGTTCCATGAACTGCTTAATGCTAAGCACTGGCGGTAGTGAAGTCGGGATTTGTACTGCGTAAACTTCAATTGCTCGAGATACAACCTTTTCAAGCAACCGTTCTAAGTCATCGCTGTCCATCACAACTATGGACATTTAGATCACCTCCTTGATTCAAATATGTTCCTTTAAGGAACTTTCGTCTTCAAAAAAATTTTCCCATGGAAATTTAAGAACACTAGCAATAGCTTTTGCAGCGGGAACAGCAGGAGTTTTAGTACCGACTTCAATATTTGTATAGTAACTCCGCGATATACCTGCTTCATCAGCTACCTGCTCATGAGTTTTACCTAATGTCTCACGAAGTTCTTTCAACCAACTCCTCATCCAGCATCACCTCCATTGTTCCTTTAAGTAACTTTATAACTTGATTATATGTTACTTTAAGAAACATGTCAAACATAAATGTTTCTTTTAAGAACATTTATATCAAGTTTCTTTTAGGAACATTATAATAGTCTTATCTTGTATAGTTGGGGTTGTGTACATGGAAATAGTAGGGAAACGAATAAAAGGTGAACGAGAGGCCTTAAAGAAACAGGATCAAAAATGGACTCAAGAATTTGTTGCAGATCTTATTGGTGTTGCTAGGGTAACCTACACTGCTTATGAAAATGGAACAAAATTACCACCAGTAGATACATTGAATAAAATAGCTGACACATTTGATTGTGACACTGATTTCTTAAGTGGAAGATCAAATATACGCAAGAAGCCTGAGAGCAACCTTACTTTCTACGGTGGGCCAAATGACTGGACAGAAGAGGAATTTAAAGCGGCTGATGATTTTATAAAGGAAATCAGAGAGGCACGACAAAGAGCTTTAGATAAAGCAAATAAAGAGCAGAAATAAAGAGGTTTTACACATAGCCAGCAATGGCTTTTCTTTTACATACAAAATAGAACATATGTACGCTAATTGGAGGATTTAACATGAACTTATCCAAATACTTCAAAACCCCGTTGGAACAAACTATTGAAAATCACTACCTCTCCAGGGCTATATTGGTACCAAACGATTTGACTATAGAACGAATTTCTGAAGCTTTTAATGTTGAAGTGCATTTCAAAAGCGTTAAATCTTTTTCTGATAATGAATTATGTGTAATTGTTATCAACCAACAGGATGAACGCGATGTACAGCATAAAACATTCTTCCACGAGCTTGGACACGTGCTCCGCCATGTTGGGGATCAGCGTCAAATTTCGGAGCTTTTCCAGCAGATGCAAGAAGCTGATGCCGAACGATTCAGTCTTTACGCAGCCATCCCCTTTTTCATGCTTGAAAAATTGCAGCTCCCTGCTTTCGAAGAAGAAGCGGCAGGTATAGTTGCAACCGTATTTCAGGTTCCTCCAGAATTCGCACTGTTGCGTCTGAAACAGATTCGCGAGCGTATTGCTAGCGCTGAATTCATGACGGCTTTTACATATACTGCTGTGGCCAAGGAAAACACTTTACCATACACGACAACTCCTGAGCCAATCATACGAGGTGTTTACGGGCTTGACGATTTATCTAGACCCCACACGCTTATCATTGAACAACGTGGAGGTTTTAAGTGGGATCAGCCACTCTACATCGAGGTTAATGGAACCTTTAAAAGCGTGGATGTCCATCCAAACTCTAATCGGAATAGCGCTGTTGTTCGTTCAAGTGATCTTTTAATCCCTCCGAGCCGTTCTGGATACGTAATGATCGACATGGAGCGAATTGCTTCTCGACTTGGACAAAACGCAAACAAATTGTTTCTAACCATAGAAGCTTTAGAAGATGCTATTAATTTTTAATTTAGGAGGACCTACTCATGGCCAGCGTATTTAAAATACCTGCAAAGAACAAACAAGGCTACAAGTGGAAGTGTGTCATGGAGGGTCCTCCTGATCCGGTCACAGGCAAGCGCCAACAGGTACCGAGGGTACGTGATACTCAGAAGGAAGCCATCGCCGCAGCTCAGGCAGTTGTGGATCGTATGAAGGGTGGAACCGATACAAAGCGAGCCAAAAAAATGAAATTCAATGAGGCTGCTCAAGAATGGCTACAAGATTATATTATTACTAGCGGAGTTAAAG
Source organism: Paenibacillus sp. B2(2019) (assembly GCF_008370385.1). Classification (NCBI taxonomy): domain Bacteria; kingdom Bacillati; phylum Bacillota; class Bacilli; order Caryophanales; family Paenibacillaceae; genus Paenibacillus; species Paenibacillus sp. B2(2019). Next base: position 385,342 of record NZ_VTZR01000025.1, on the reverse strand, counting down.
GAAAAACTGTGGAAGCTCATGTGTCCGACATTAATTTACTGAACAAATATTATGGTGGCGCTAATATCGATAAAATAACACATAACCAACATCAAAAAATGCTCAACAATTTGTTTTCAGAAGGATATGAGATAAACTCCATCTATCGTTATCACTCAACAGCAAATTTAATATTCAAATGGATCATCAAAGAAAATTTACGCATTGATAACCCTTGTCAAAACATAAAAATGCCTAAAAAACAACAGACAGTTTTAGAAGCTAAAAACAACGCACTGGAAGAAAAATTTCTGGAAAGAAGTGAAATTGAAGAATTTCTGGAAGTACTACAAAATCACGGTTTAGGTGATGATCTAGAGACGTTTTATTTTTTGCTGTTTAGCGGAGTGCGACCAGGAGAATTTTGTGCTTTAGAGTGGCCTGATTTCAACTTCGAAACTCATGACGTTCATATTTATAAAACTCTTCACTTTCCTCAGGGTGGAAGTGGCGCATACCAATTAACACCTCCAAAGACTACCGGATCCGTCCGGACCTTTGATGTGGATGAATTCATCGTTGAGATGTTTAAGCGGTTAAAGGTAACACAGTCCTCTCGACATAAAAGATACAAGGAGCTCCACGATGACTTTGTAGAGACTCAGTTTATTTTGACCAATAACAACGGAACACCTTTTACAAATTGGAAGTTAGTTAACCGCATGGCTCGGCTAATGAAATTAACAAACATCAAGAAGCACGCAACTCCTCATATATTTCGACACACGCACATCACGATGCTAATCGAAGCAAGTATAGCCTCTGGCTCTCAGATTGATCTCAAAACGATTATGAAGCGTGTAGGTCACGATGATGCAAAAACCACACTCAAGATTTATACCCATGTGACAGAACGAATGATGCAGAGCAGTAGTGACAAACTAAAAATCCACTTCCAAAACATATTAACTCCCAAGGATCTGCCGAGAATGTGATTTTTATGTGATTTCAAGATAAAAAAAAGACTCAAAATCCCTAGTAAACACTGATATATCAAGGTTTTTTGAGTCTTATACAATTTATTATATTAATATATTGGGGCAAACCGCAAGCATGCGTGTCCTTTCGAAAAAAAATGGGTCTTTATTCCCCTTATTATTCCAAAATTTCAGTATGTATAAAGAAAACCCCCTCACCGTTAAGTGTTGGGGTTCATCCAGAAATATAAGGACTTGATTAGCGACAGTTTCTTGTTGTAGGAGGATTACCGATCACTCCAGGGTACTGGTAAGTAAGGGGCTCATCAAATGTAGCATAATCAAAATAAATCATAAGTAATACAGTACGTTGACCAGTTACTGGGTCACTAATAATAATGTGGTCACGGCCCGCAGCTTCCAGCACACCCTTGTAAACTTTGGCATTCCACTCTTTGTTATTTTCATAAGTAAAATAAAATGTACCTACTTTGCCTAAATTCAGTCTGAAAATATTTTCGATATACGATTGTTCAAACTGTTGAGGTGGGTTTTGAACTACAACCCCTCCTGGTGTCATCGGACTTCCACTGCTAACTTGTGGCGGCATGCTACCCATGCCTTGCATTCCTTGCATTCCTTGCATTCCTGTAGACATTGGCATTTGCATACCTGAAGAAGAAACACTACCAATAGTATAAGTGACGGGACGGTATGGTTGAACGATCATTTAATGAAACCTCCTAAATGTTTATCGGAGCAGCTGCTCCCTTTGGACACAAAAGAACTTTTACACTAGCTTACTGAGAGAATTACTCATAATAATGAGTAATTCTCTTTTACACAGTTACCCTGTTAATTACCAATAAATACAGCCGGGCAATCTTCTCCAGTCGGAGTAAAGAAGCAATGAGCTTTAAAGCGGCCTGTGTTTTGTTGGTTATACCAGGTTGGAGGGCAATCTCCTACAGGACGGAAGAACCATAAAGCATTGGTCGCTGGCCATGTTCTTTCACCTGCAATTGCACGTTTAGCAAGACGGATGTCTGCTTCTCTTGCTCGTTGATAGAAGTAGCTTTTCTGCGGGGCTTCGAATCCTCCTGGACTTTGATAGACCATGTCATTCACATTACGAATGTTCAAAAAATCAAGGCAATTGCCAAGAATCCGGTTGACACCAACATTGCCGACCATAAGCATACCGAGATCTCCATCTTCCTCAGCTTCCGCTCTCATCAACCGCGCTAGCACCTTCACATCTTCCGAGTTCGTTTTGATGACGGCCACGCTGTCTCCTCCTTGGGGTTGCTTCGTTAACAACCTCGTTCTTAACTGCATGGTGTATTGTATGTGCATTAGCCCAAGAGGTGACAGTTCCAACCTAATTTTAAAGCCATTTGCATTCCGTTTAGTTGCTAAATAGTCCGCAAATAAAAACCATCCCTCTGCTCCGTTGAATGGAACAGAAGAATGGTTTAAGAATGAATGTATAGCTAATGACTACTCCGCTGTGGAGTATTGTGGTTGTCGCTCAAATCCGTGATATCTGGTTCCTTGATAGGTAAGCATGCCTTTATCACCTTCTGCACTCATTCCATATTCATGGCCATCTACTTTAAATTCAATTCGACTGCCCCCATTCAATTCGTACGTTAAGTAGTAGGTTGTACTTGTACGACTTGAACCATTATCTTCTTGAACCTGCTGCTGCCTTATTTCACTCCGCTTGCTGACGATACGGGCAGGGATGGTTAGCATGGGCGAGCTATTGTTCCGGCTCCATTGAAGCAAACCCCTGCCTGCTGATAATGCAAGAATACCAACCATTACAATGAGAAATATTGGCATCACTGTTCCAGAGAAATCAAACATCCATGAAAGATCCGGGCCCATTCCCATGACATTTTCCCCCTTCATACCCATTAATTCAACCCTTAACTTAGCTTCAGGCACTTCTGTACATGTATATGCCTCTTCTAGTCCAGAAAGCATTAAATTAGTAAGACTTCATGCAAAAAGACCACTTCGTTTTCTTAGAAATCAAGAAATCGAGTGGTCTTTAATCATAATTTTGAGTGATCAGATTAAGCATGAACGAGGTCTAGCAATTGCTTCGTTTCGTCAGTCTCAACATCTAACATACCATTGTCTGCCCAGCATGCTCTGCATTGTTCTTCCGTTTCACACAGGTGAGCGTCATCACAGTTGTAGCAAAGTTGCAGCAGGTTTCTTGTCATATAATCTGTTTCAAAAGTTTTCATTGTAATCTCTCCTATTCGAAAGTTAAGTTTGTGAAAATTTGAACTTGTTCTATGTGTTAAATATATCACACGATCATTTAAATGTCATGTGATTTTTTTCACATCTATAAAGAAAATTTTAATTAAGTTTTTTCCTTATATTCAATCAATCAAAAACATATTGATTTAGAAGTTCATTCTTATTCAAAAAAAGCTGTTTCAAAAGTATTATCCTCTACTTTTGAAACAGCTTCACTTCACTTTACATCACACGCCAACTAATCCCACCATTTGTAGTTTGTAAGAGGAGCGAGCGTTTTTGTTCTTTTTTCTCAAGTAAAAGCCATCCCACCTCTGTGGAAATAAACTCCATCTTAATCGTCTCAGGATATTCCTCAAGCTTAGACTGCAGAACACTGCTCTCCTTAAGAGGGAGCCAAGTTTTCCCTTGGTTAACGGTATGGTAAAGAGTATCACCAATAATGGCCCAACCAACTTGCGAATTCAGAAACGTCGGAGCGCTCTGATGATTCCCTCCGGTTGGACTCTTTAATTCAAAGGGTGTAAATTTCCAGTTATCTCCACCATTAGCGGTAAAGTAACCGTGGTAAGTAATCGTCTTATTTTTATCATTTTGGCAGCCCACAGACATCCAACCATTAGTCTTACTAGCATCGAAGAACTCTGGTTTGCCAGTAATGACTCTGTCACAGCTTTCCAGTTGTTCATTTACCAGAAAAGACTGTCCTGGATTCCAACTCTGACCACCGTCCTTAGTTATAAAGATCTTAGGAAGGGCACCGGTCTGCAAAGTCACAAATCCTTCTACACGACTCTTGAAGATCATTCCAGTACTTACACCTGTGAACGGGATCGAATGATTGGGAAGGTTCGGATTATACTGTTCATTCTGCATCACTTCTTCCCATGTGGCCCCACCGTCTGACGTTGAATAAATCGCCTTGCTTTCCTTATTTGGAGTAGCGTTCGCAGAGGTCATTAGCCATCCCTGAGTTGGTGAATTGAAATAAACGGAAGATACATTATTATCATCACCTAACGAAGAGATTTTCCAGCTTTTTCCTCCATCTGTGGTTCGTAGCACTATATTCTCTGTCGTACCAAATGCACTTCTTATAATCCAACCATGGTTAGAGTCAGTAAAAAAGATGCCTTTTCCATAGACAGGTGTGGACAGGAACTGCACATTGGGTGCAGGAGAAATATTAGCCCAGGTCGCCCCGTTATTATGGGTAACGTACAAACGAAGTTCATTTTTTGTTACACCCCATACCATGCCCTCTGTCTCACTAAGCAGATGAAAACCCGTAATTCGAGTTTGAACCTGATATTTCGGGCCACTCTCTTTGTTAGTATTGTTACTTGGTGTTGTAATCAGAGTAATCGTCTGTCCTTCTTCCGGTGCTTCTGTAGGTTGTGGCTGTGGAGAAGGCTCCGGTGGTGGTGAAGAACATGCTGAGACTATCCACGCTAAAAAAAATAGCATCATAAACATTCTTAGAGTTTTCAATCCAGCGGTTCTAGATGTCAATGCCCTCTCTCCTCTCAATTGGAATCTTATTTATGATTTAACTTACTATTACGGTAGCCGTATAGAAAATAGATCAGAAGTCCAAGACTCGTCCAAATCAGAAACCCAATCCATGTCTCACTTCCTAGATTATACATCAAATATCCGCATGTTGCCGCACTTAGCAATGGAATGAAGGGTACCCAGGGTACTCTGAACCCTCTTTTCATATTGGGATGAATAACACGCAGGGCAATTACCCCCAAAGAAACGACAAAGAAGGCAAACAGTGTTCCAATGCTTGTTAAGTTAGCCAATCGATCCAAAGGAATAAAGCCCGTTAATACAGCTATAATGATCCCAACCATCCACGTACTACGAATAGGTGTCTGTGTTTTAGCATTGATCTTAGACAATCCTCGTGGTAAAAGGCCATCACGTGAGATTGCGAATAACAGTCGGGTTTGACCGAACAGCATTACGAGCAGTACGGTGGTCATTCCCGCAATAGCTCCAACAGAGATTAGACCCGCTATCATATCTTGATTTACAACACGAAGCGCATAAGAAACGGGATCACTAACATTGAGATCCGTATACGGTATAATACCTGTTAATACAAGTGAAACTAGGATATACAATACAGAACATATAGCAAGGGATGAAATAATCCCTATAGGCAAATCGCGCTGTGGTTGCTTTACTTCTTCTGCAGCAGTCGATAACGCATCAAAACCTATATAGGCAAAGAAGACAGTTGCCGCACCGTTTACAACACCTTGATAGCCAAAGGGTAGAAATGGAGTCCAGTTCTCTGGTTTAACATAGAAAAATCCAGTTACGATAAACAAAAGCACCACAGCTATTTTGATAACGACCATAATCGCATTAAAACGAGCAGTCTCTTTAGTTCCCCGTGTTAGTAAGTAGGAAATTAGTAAAATGATTATTACTGCTGGTAAATTAATAATGGTACCTGCTTGCGCATTATACGCCCCGGATAGTGCTGTAGGAATATGGATACCAAAGCCCTCTAAAAGTCCCTGCAAATAGCCTGACCATCCACTGCTTACTGCAGCTGCTGCAACGCCATACTCTAACACAAGGTCCCAGCCTAAAATCCAAGCGAGTAATTCTCCAAAAGCTACATAACTATAAGCATAGGCACTTCCGGAGACCGGGATGGTCGATGCAAACTCTGAATAACAAAGGGCTGACAGTACGCAGGCAAACGCGGCTAACAGGAATGAAATGACAAGGCCAGGACCAGCGTGTTCTGCTGCCGCTACTCCTGTCATTACAAAAATACCAGTACCAATAATCGCTCCTACACCTAGCATGGTTAGATCCAGCGCACCAAGTGTTTTGTTCAACTTGGTTGCACCCGAGTTTGAAGGTGCGATTAGCGGTTTTTTGCGAAATAAATCCATTCTTACATTCTCTCCTGTCTAGTCTTGTTGTCAAATTGATTAGAGAATTTCTATTAAGTATGCCCAAAATGGGGTAATGCATTAAATAAGACCTGCTTGAAAACAATATCGTTAGCGATTATGATGGACAAGATTAAAAGCTAAAAATTTTAATTACTGAGGAGATGGAATCATGGCCCCCCCGAAACCCAATCGTGTCGTAGTCATTGGTACTGGAGCAGTTGGTACAACAACAGCCTATACATTACTGCTACGGAGACGTATGCCTGAGCTCGTACTTATTGACGTTAATCAAAAGAAAGCCCTTGGAGAAGCATTGGATATGAATCACGGCATGCCCTTTGTTGGTGGTGTGAAGCTATGGGCTGGTACATATGAAGATTGCCGGGAAGCGGATATCATCATTGTAACTGCCGGTGCATCACAAAAACCAGGTGAAACCCGGATAGATCTTCTCCGCAAAAACATTTCAATTTTCAAAGATATCGTTCAAAAGATCACCAAATATAATCAACATGCGATACTACTTATTGCAACTAATCCTGTAGATATTTTGTCATATGCCACTTTGAAAATAAGCGGTTTTGATCGCAGAAGAGTCATCGGTTCCGGAACGGTGCTGGATAGTGCACGTTTTCGCTACCTGATTGGACGCCACAAAGAAATTGATCCACGCAGTATTCATGGTCAGATTATCGGGGAACATGGAGACTCGGAACTTCCTGTTTGGAGTCTAGCAAATGTTGCCGGGATTGATCTCGGTTTTGACGAAGCAGAACAAGATGAAATATTCCAGGATACTAAGAATGCCGCTTATGAAATTATTGATGCCAAAGGCTCAACCTCTTACGCAATAGCATTAGCACTAGATCGTATTGTAGTGTCCATTCTTCATAATGAAGGCTCTGTATTGAACGTATCTACTTTATTGAATAATTATAACGGAGTTTCGGATGTCTACCTTGGCGCCCCTTGCGTCGTAGATCGGTCCGGTGTACGAGAAGTACTAGATCTTCCATTAAATGAGACAGAACGAGCTCTATTCCAGAAATCGGCCGAGAAGCTTAAAGCTGAGATAGCTAAGCTAGAACTATAAGCAAATGAATACATGGGGCTCTCCCTGTTGTCATGATACATGGCCGGGGATAGCCCCTTTTTCACGAAAAGAATTGCACTTTGAATTCAATCAAATCTGGACTTGCAATTTCGACATGGCTTCTTCCTTCTCACGGCTCGTGATATGCGTGTAAACCGTTGTTGTCTGAATGGAAGAGTGCCCCAGTAGCTCCTGAACCGTCCTCAGATCCGCACCTTTTCGTAGCAGCATGGTAGCGAAGGAATGTCGTAGCTTATGGCTGGAATAGGGTCGTCGTTGTGCAGCAGGCACATCCCTTTGGAAACGATCGAAGGTGTCCGCAGCGATTTGCTGAATGCCACGTATGGACAGCCTGCGTCCTTTTTGTGAAATGAACATAGCTTCCTCTTTACTGCGCCAAGGATTTAATCGTTCTTCTATTGCCAGATCGAGAAAAGGTACCACATCCTCTGGAATCGGTACATTACGCCATTTACGTCCCTTACCGAACACTCGAAGGGAATGTCTTTCTACATTATAATCACTTAAATTAAGCGTGTGGACTTCCCCCACCCGAAGCCCCATATAGGACATCAGTAAAAAGACTGCTAAATTACGTCCTTTGTATTTCCCATCTATAGAAGACAAAAATCGCCCCAGATCACCTTCATCTAAGTAGACCGGTTCGCGATTGATCTCAGTTTTAGATTTCTTAATCCCAGCTGCAGGATTGGTTAGAAGCAATTCCAGCTCAATTAATGCCTTAAAAAAACAGTTAATTGAGGCATGCTTCCGGTTACGGGTAGCATCACTTACACCACGTTCACGCACTGACGTAAGAAAAGAAATAACATGTAGCTTCTTTACGGACTCTAGCTTTTTACCATTCAGACTTTCTAAAAACTGTTTTACATCCACTAAATAGGATTTCTGCGTATAGGGAGTGTAACCGGCATCCTTCATCCAGATTAAAAAAGCCTCAAGCCCCTCTTCGTAGTCTTCACTCCACTCATTCATGGCTTCGAGCCTCCCTTGTTTTCGACAATCTATTGTACCATAGAATAGCTACAAGAATTAAACTTAGCTGCTCCATTTTTCAGCATGCTTTAGCACAGCTTTTAAAAACTCTGTTAGAACAGGAGATTTCCATTTCTTATGATGATAAGCTATTTGAGTAGCCACACGCTGCGATTCATCATTCCAATTCAGCCTAGCTAACTTCCCTTCCGCTAATTCATTGCTCACTGTAATCATTGGAATAAAAGCGATGCCTAGACCCGCCATTACACATTGCTTGATCGCCTCAATACTCCAAAACTCTAACGTAGGGTCCGGAAATACCCCGTGTCTGTTTAAATGATGTTCAAATAAAGTACGGTAGCTACAACCAGTTTCCGTATGCAATATCGTTTCTCCCTTAAGATGAAACGGTTCTACCACTGGAAGACTCAATAAGGGATGATCCGGCGGAGCGATCAGGGTCATTTGTTCATGCACCAGTGTTTCTATATTCAGATCTTTATCTTCCGTCTCTGGTTGCAGTAGGAAGGCCAAATCCAATTCACCGGATCGAACTAAATCCGTTAGCTCCCAGCAGGCCCCAGGCTTCAGAAGAATTTGGACCTTTGGATATTTCACGCGAAACTCCTTGATAATGCCTGGTAAGCGAAAAGCAGCCAGAGATTCAGGTGCGCCAATGCGTAAAGACCCTGTTAGCTCACTCTCGGAGCGAAGAGCATCTTGCGCTAGAGAGTGCATTCTGGAGATCTCTTGAGCGAATGGGAGCAGACGGCGGCCTGCATCGGTTAGGATGATCTTTTTACTGATCCGATCAAATAAAGGCTGACCTATTTCAGTCTCTAACGCTTGGATCTGTGCGGTAATACTGGATTGTGCATAATCAAGCTTCTGTGCAGCTCGTGTGAAGCTACCCGTCTCCACTACGACTATAAAGGTAAAAAGATGACGTGATTCCATACGTGCCCCCTGAATAATAGTTACCCATCGGAATTTCGAATGGATACTATTCAAAAAATCTGTTTTTCCAATGGATCTATTATCTGCTACTCTATAACAAAAGACAATGAAAGCAGGATTAAAAATCATGAAAGATTCAAGTTCAACCACTTTACGAAGAAACATCGGCATGCCGCAAGCCATAGCTCTTTATATTGGCGCTGTATTGGGCTCGGGAGTCTTAATCGTTCCCGGACTGGCTGCAGAAATGGCTGGTCCCGCTTCATTGCTGGCATGGGGATTTATGACGCTGTTGATTTTGCCAATGGCCTTATCGATGGGCTTGCTCTCTGCCAAATTTCCTAACGCAGGAGGCGTGTCCCACTTCGTTACCCTTGCTTTCGGACCTAAAGCCGGATCTTTAGTGGGCTGGTTTTTTCTAATGTCTGTTCCGATTGGTGCGCCTGTCGCTGCGCTGACCGGAGCTGGTTATATGACAGCCGCAATGGGCTGGGATGAACCTGCGAGAATTACTATCGCTGCGGTGATGTTGGCCATTGGGCTAATTACAAACTGGATTGGTATGCAAGTGGCGGGAAAGGTACAAATTGCTGTAGTGATTGCGATTGTAGCTGTTCTCGTCTTCTCCTTTGCTACTGCGCTTCCTCGAATGGAGGTTGAACACTTCACTCCCTTTGCCCCACACGGATGGATGAGCATTGGACAGGCTGCAGCAATCCTATTTTGGTGTTTTATTGGTTGGGAAGCTGTCTCACATCTCTCTGAGGAGTTCAAAGATCCACAACGTGCTGCAGTTAAAGGTGTGACCATCGCTGCTATTATTGTAGGTGTTCTATATTTCTTATCCGCTTTAGCAACGGTTGGCACACAAAGCTACCTTAAAGGTGGGTCGAGTACTTCACTTGTCTGGATCATCAGCCAGCCCCTTGGACGCTGGGGAGGATTTATCGCAGGACTTACAGGTCTCTTCATCTGTACCGCCACCATTATCGCTTATGCCGGTGCTGCCTCGCGTGTGGCTTATGCGTTATCACGTCAGGGCTACGCACCGCAATGGATGGGGAGACTATCCAAACCATATCATACCCCTATCGGTGGGATAGCTTTCCTGCTCCTCTGTTTTGTAACGGTCATGTCACTGTACAGCAGCGGATTGATATCTATCACTACTTTGATCCAGTTTCCAAATGCGACATTTATCCTGACTTATATCGGAGGCTGTGCTGCGGGGATACGCCTACTTAAGGGAAGTAGATTAGGCGTAACGATTAGCTGGATCTCTTTTCTAGCTACCGCTGCCGTGTTTCCTTTTACAGGCTGGGCAATAGGCTATCCGTTACTTATTACTTTGATGTTTATTTTGATCTTCCGTATCAAACATAAACAAACGGTTGCCGGAATAAGGGATTTAAAAAATGAAATTGGTGAGGATCAACAAAAAGCATTGTAAGACTCATATCGTTTCAGTATTCGTTTAGATGGTTATGGAATGAAGAGGGTAAACTATACTATGACCAGACAAAGGAGACGATACATCATGCCAAATCAACCAAAGATTATTCTTGAGCCAGCAGCGCAGAAATTTGCCGATGATAATTCCAAACCTCCGTTCCTTCCTGATCTTGGACCAGAAAAAGGCCGTGAAACGGTAGATACTGTACAATCCAGTGAGATATATAAACCTGAAGTCGAAATTGAAGATCTTATGGTGCCAGGAGGACCTAATGGTAATGTTTCCATAAGAATTGTTCGGCCCCCTAGCTCCTCTTCCACGTCGTTGCCAGTGATCCTTTACATTCATGGTGCTGGCTGGGTGTTTGGTAATGCGCATACCCATGACCGCTTGATCCGTGAACTAGCTGTTGGAGCGGAGGCCGCTATTGTTTTTCCAAATTACAGCCTCTCTCCAGAAGCTAAATATCCTACAGCAATTGAAGAAATCTATGCTGTTCTGAAATGGATCGCTGCACAGGGTAGTGAACATGCACTTGATGCTAACAAGCTATCCATAGGCGGTGATAGTGTCGGTGGAAATATGGCAGCCGCCATTACGCTTATGGCTAAAGAACGCAGTGGTCCGAAGATAGGGAAACAACTTTTGTTCTATCCGGTAACGGATGCCTCCTTTGATACCGAATCTTATAATGAGTTCGCAGAAGGATACTTCTTGCAACGTGATGGAATGAAATGGTTCTGGGATCAATATACAACTGACCCTGAGGAGCGGAAGCAGATCACAGCCTCCCCGCTTCGAGCTAGTGTAGATCAGTTACGCGATCTACCCGAAGCACTAGTCATAACGGGTGAAGCAGATGTTCTACGTGATGAAGGTGAAGCTTATGCCGCCAAATTACGTGAAGCTGGAGTCACAGTCACGGCAGTTCGTTTTCAAGGAATCATACATGATTTCGTGATGCTAAATCCTTTAGCTGAAACCAATGCCAAAAAAGCCGCCATCAAGCTGGCGACGACATGGCTTCGCGAAGGCTTCTAAATAAATATCTCCGTTCACCAAATTAGAGAAAGCCTGCACATTTGCAGGCTTTCTCTAATTATAAGTTTAATTCTATTTCTATAGCAGAATACCTTTGATGGCCCTCCTTTTCGTAGCTCGAAACTCCCTTAATTGTGAAAAGTACTTTCTTATAGGACAGTACCTTATAATAGTTTACATAATAATGATTATGTAAACTATTATATTTTTATAAAATAAGTTTCAACAAATATGCCAAATTACCCCTCATCTTCTGAAGCTATTTCTCGCTTGAACTCACTGGTTCGACTCTCCAGATGAACTGAGCCACCATTTCCAATCTGTAAGGTCGTTCCAGAGCCAATCGATAAGATTTTAATAAATTTAATATTAATGCTTGATTCCTCAGAATCATTTAAAATCTCAACATCATCATTCACTTGGTTCGACCAGGTCGCAAGAGGGATGTCTAAGCGTAAAGCCTCTCTATTATTGCTATTAATCTCTTGTATGTTATATAGGTAATTTTCTTTACTGCCCACGAATTTGGACTGAATCCGCTCTACAGATCCACATAAGAAAATCGAACTGTCAGACAGATTATTAATGTATACATCTTGTATACGCGAGTTGTGCATTGTTAACTGCCTTTTTTGACTTGATCCGGAGCACTTGGAGTATATTCTATCACGCTGTCAAACGCCGAAGAACAATTAATCGTATGAGTATCCCCTACTAAAAATACCGAAGAACCTGATATCGAAAACACTTTTACCGCGTTTACATTTATTTCTCTGTTAATCACGGTTACTTTCATGCGGCTCCCGCCTTCCAGTTATGTTTATTTCCAAATGCCGTTCTACCGCCGTAACAATATCTCGTTTGATTTGTTCAACAATAGAAGCACTTTCCTCTTCTGTGTATCCACGCCCTTCTTCAGCGGCAGGAAGCTGGCTTACATACTCGTTAATCCGGCCATCCATCTGATTCAGCAGATCCTGGGTTACCATTTGGATATACTGCTCATCAATACTTAAGTTCTGCTCTTTTTCTAAGCGTGAAAATTGAAAAGGAACTTCCTCTTGCACATACTTCAGAATCTCTGGACGGATTTTATCCGATAATGCAGATGCAGAAGGTGTCCCCCCCTCTTGCTCCCCAATAGTCTTACCATTGATCATCGCTTCATCCAGATTATTTCCCTCATTTGGTGTAATGCCTATATTTAAAGTGCCTTCCAGCTTCTCGATTTTCAATTGTTCAAAATGATAATTTATAGGACCTATACTTGCAGTTTTATTATTCTTTATGCTATCTACGTCCCCTTTTAAATCTTGGAGTTGTTTCTCTAGCAGTTGAATCTTTTCTGCTTGTACTCTTAGTGCATTAAAGACTTGCTGAACATAATACGGGTGCATACAACCCCCTCCTATGGTTTATTGTATGCGAAGTATAGGAGCCTAATTCTAGCGGGTATATAGTTCAGTTGGTGGGGGCAAGGGTACAAGAGGTGAATCACTTACCACTGGTGTTGGCGCTGGAGGAGACTTTGGAACGTCACCAGTCTGATAACTATGAGACAAGGTATTAATTCGTCCGGATGTGCCGATCTGAAGGACCGATGAATTTGAGATCGTACCAATTTTTAGATTATTGACCGATACGCACTGATATACCGTAATATTCATATAAACCCACCCTTAAGGAGGCGATACTTGATCCACCACATCCGAATCCATTGTATTAGTACTGCTAGCCTGGTTATTCGTAATAATCGTACCAAAGGAATCACCTATGGGGAAGGAGTTGGCACCGGCATAGATTTTAGAGTTACTGCTCAAGATAACAGATGCCGTATTTCCTACTAAGACTGTGGAACTAGGGCCCACACTGTTGATTTTAATGTTGCCGATGATTGAAACCACCAAACCACTCCTCCTTTCGGAATGATAACCTATTCTATGTAGATATTCGCCCAGATGTCACTGAATAAGTCATACGCCCATACAATGGATAAAAAATGAAGGAGGTTCAGCGTTCATGAGTCCGAATAAATCGAACCCTTTAGATTGGATGAACGAAGATCCCTTTTTTAAGAAAAAGTTATCCTTAAAGTCACTTGAAGAGCAATGGAAGCTGGATCCAAGCCAGATCGATGGCTATGTTGAAAAAATAATCAAAGAAGCTACTGCAGCGACCTCTTCGTCATTTACGAACGAAACCTCAAGTCTGCAATTTGAGCATCTGGACACACATAATTATTTGATCACTAAAATCCGTATTCCAAGTGGAATTCACCCCGAAAGTATTTGGGCACAAATCAACCGAACACAAATCAAATTAAGCGGTATTAGAAAAGATCATAGCGAGATCATCCCACTCCCCATTCCAGTCAATCCGGATCAGAGCAGAGGCACTTATAAACAAGGCTCATTGCAATTCAGAATGCCGAAAATGTCAGCAGGTAAATTTAGAGATATCGACATCCGTTATTTATAAAAAAATCCTTAAAATCCCTCCTTTTTGCTCGTCCAAGTGGCGATCTCTCCTCAAAAAAACGTCTTAAAACTAAAACAGCGTATAATTTAAGTTATACGCTGTTTTTTTAGGGCGTTTTTTGCCCTTTTTATCCTTAATTTTGTCTGCAATCACAAAGGGATTTATAAGCTTCATTCTCCGAACTTTAAGGTTCCCTCGCTCATAAGATAGGGTATCAATCGCAAAGGTGGGCTATTTATGTCCAAAAACAAGCGTGGCAAAGCACTCTGGCGTATGCCATCCCGAGGCAGAGGAACATGCCTGATCTGCGGCAGCACTCGTATTAAGCTTTTGTACATCGGAAAGGGACTTTCTGGCGAAAAGGTTAACGTGTGTAAGAAATGCGAGGGTAAACAAGTAACTAACAGTAAATGAACAAATTTGTTCGAGGATTTCCTGTCATCATTTATTACAAGGCGAACGGATTACTAAAAAAGTGCAATCCTGTCATCGAACCTCGATGAAACTGAATCACACTTTGCTTAGTAATCCTCCACTTCAAAAACTATAGGAGTTCTATACGATACCGTCTTTCCTCACTCGATAAACTGAATCCGACAGATTCATAAAGATGCAATGCAGAATCATTATCTGTTAACACCATTAAATAAGCTTCTTCAAGTCCATGTGTTCTGAAATAGTTTAACGCTTGAGAAAGCATGTACCTAGCAATTCCAAATCTTCTCCACGGCTCTAGTACAAAAACATTTTCAATATACCCACTTTTCTCTTCCTGCCATACCATCAAGCTGCCTATAACCCGCTCCCCTTCTCGAACAACCATAGAGTTCCAAAGCGGATTTTGCTTAAACTGAGATAGCCGTTCTTTCCCGAGTGGGGTTTCTGGCCAAACCTCTGCTTCCAATTCTAAATAAAGATCTTCTTCTTGTGGCGTCTCCATCATCCAAGTTGCAAATTCAAATTCCTTTTTCAGTTCTGGTACGGTGTAGGAATTATCGAGAGTATGATTCATTTTAAATAAGCTATTGTATTGACAGAAGCCCTTTTCTTTTTCAAAAAATTGCGTATTTGCGATCTCCGATGCGTTATTCCCGACACATAGCGTCGTTTTGTACGCTGTTGATAAAGTTTCCTTCAATTCAAGTGCTCTCAAGAGGAGCGTTTGATACAGGCTCTCTAATAAATCGTAGTCTTCTTCTCTTTCAGGTATTGTTTTCAAATTCAAATAGATCGAATGTCTGCTTTCCTTTGAACGCCCAGGCGGCACAATATTTATGATCTCTACTTGACCTTTGGCAACCATTTTTTCATTTTCAAAGGCGCAGTACACATTCTCCCAGTTTTCCTCATCACCAACCCACCAAAAAACAGCATTTCCCCGCGAAGTAACCGAGTTATATAACTCACCCAGTAATGGCATGTCCCCTTGTTCAAAATGACGAATCGTTATTCCTTCTGATGAAAGAATCGTAGATTTTGTCAAAACAAAACCCCTTTTCATATATAAATTTTGGCATACATTAAGGGTAGCACATCTCTTCCAATTTCACTTGTTAATGAATAGTTATAATTAATTCTTATATACCGTAACATTATTCGAATGAACCCTGTCTTACTTACATAGGGGGACTGCATGATGAAGAGACGATTTTTTATAGGTATTGCTATATTTTCAATGGGTATTGTGATAGCTTTCGGGATCAGTACGATATCCAATATTCTGAGTCCATTTAAGAGTTTCTTGCTCACTGTAGATAATCAGTCGGATGATGATATTAGCTCTATTGAAATAGGTTTAATCCATACGGATTCCAAGGAATTATTTACAAGTCCCATCAAGAAAGGTGAAACGAAAAGGTTCAAACCTACACTGAGCTTAAGTGGTGAAGGTTCTATATACCTTAAGTATACTAACGCAAAAGGACAATCCACCCAAGAAACTGTATGCGGTTATACAGAGTATCTATCTGGTTATTCAACTGTCACGATTACTAATGAGGGCACAACTGTTGTTCAGCAATGTAATTAAATCCGTTCTTCTAAGAAGAAACGATAGTGTCGTCTTTTTAAGACGATAACCGTTTCTCGTAAAAATATAAGGATAAAGTATATTGTGAAACTTATACTTTATCCTTATATTTTCAAAAAAAGAGGAGGTAAACCCTATTAGGTTCACCTCCTCTTTTCATTTATGCAGCTTGCGATTATACTCCTGAACTGCAGCCCTCGAGATCATATAATAGTCGTTGAAAGACACCAGTGCGTTGCCCACAATTTTTGAATAACCACTATTTAATAGTGCGCTGATTCTTTGCTCAGCGGTCGGAATGGCCTTGGTAATCATCGCATCAACCCTAAAACAATCATAGAACTCCTTCTCAATCATAGAGAGGATCTCTGTAAGAACTCCTTCATTCTCCAATCTCGAGATCAGATCAAGCCTTAGAACACCAATCAGTCCTACCCCTTCAACGCTCTCATTTCTCGCAAAAAATTCAACAGTACCAACAGCTTTATCACTATTTTTCTCTAAAATACTAAATCGAACGTAACCATGCCCTGCATATTCATCCAGCCAGAATCGTATACAGCCACTCATCTCTTCTATCGTTTGAAAGTTAAAATCGTTATTACAGTTATCGCTATTGAAGAGCGGGATAGAAGCAGCGTCTGAATAACATTCCAGTAGGTCCTCAGCGTCTTCCTCTTGAACCAATCTATACATCAATTGATCACTTTCAAATACCGGGCATTCCTGATATGGGCCTTCTTCAAAGTTTTCTTGCTACGCATTCCCCGAAAAATTTAATTGCCAAGTCACGCCAAATCTATCCGCTACCCAGCCAAATTTCGGACTAAACGGATAGCTTCCAAGAGGCATTAGGACCTGTCCACCTTGCGCTATTGATTCGTAGACCCGATCAATTTCAGCTTCACTCTCGCAATTTACATATAAGGATATCGCTGGAGTAAAGGTAAACCCGTGCTGAACATAACTATCTATACACATAAATACTTGTCCATGCATAGAAAAGGAAGCTTGCATTACACTCCCTTCAGGTCCTGCTTCATTCGCTCCATATCGCTTAATGCTAATAACTTCGGAATCATCAAACAAGGACGTATAGAAATTCATAGCTTCTTCTGCCTTACCTTCGAACATTAGAAAAGTCATGATCTTTTGATTCGTTTCCTTCATAATTGTCCAGCTCCTTATTGTGATTTAAAGTAGATCATTTCCTATCATTAACGCTTTCGTATACTTTCAAACGGGCATACACGGTTTCGAGAACCGGATACGCGCCTTGACCCGGAACAGCCATAGCCAGAAGTGCCCCATGCAGATGGTCCGCTTCTACAGGTAGTTGCTTATGCATATCCCGATGCATGGATGAAGTAAATTCAGGTAACACAGAAAGCATCTTTTGCATCGTGGAAGCTTTATTTTCCGGTTCCACAGGCATTCCAGCATTTTGAGCCAAGCTAACAATCTCTTGAAGAAGCTGCTCATAGATTGCACGTGCTTTTGGGGAAGCAAAAATAGGCCCAACAGAGCTATCCATTAAAGTGGTAATCCCACTTAGACTAGCTACAAATATATATTTCTGCCACACTTCGCGCTGAATGTCAGAACTTAATGTCACTGTGAATCCAGCATGATCCAAATGACTCAGAAGCAACTGTGTTCGTTCTGACTCACC
The DNA here is from genome assembly GCF_008370385.1 of Paenibacillus sp. B2(2019). Classification (NCBI taxonomy): domain Bacteria; kingdom Bacillati; phylum Bacillota; class Bacilli; order Caryophanales; family Paenibacillaceae; genus Paenibacillus; species Paenibacillus sp. B2(2019). The sequence continues at coordinate 367,460 of NZ_VTZR01000025.1, read as the reverse complement.
ACCTGCCCATTCACCAAACACAATACTATGGAACGAACTGCTTTGAACGATAGTACCTGCTGAATCTAGAGTTGTTTCTATATAACAAAGACCACCCAGTACATGTTCTGGGCCAAAACGCTTCTGCAAAATGCTAAATTGATCATAACCATTGAGGAGCGGGAGGATCAGTGTATGTTCACCGACGTAGGGTTCAATGTCATTCATCACCTGAGGCAAATGGTATGCCTTGACCGCTATAATAATGCAGTCGAAGGGCTTTACTGCTTCCCTATTAGAAATCGTTCGTACAGAAGTCTGAAAATCCCCATGAACACTTTTTACAATCAAACCGTCCGCTTCTAACTGAATCTGTTTGGCATTTCGGACGAGAAAAGTAACATCTTCTCCTTTTTGAACTAGACGACCCCCGAAATATCCACCTATAGCTCCTGCACCCACGATAAGAAAACGCATAATAATCTCCCCTTCTTTTCCCTTAATTTAAACAAACAAAAAGACCTTTTAGCTATCTGCTAAACAGGTCCGAAAGGCAAAAAAAGAGTCAAGTATCGACCGTTCTTTTGTCTCGGTCCTTACGGATCTGAGCAAAATCCAACGAGTTCACCTCCATGGCTACAAGTTAATTACTATTCATTTATTAAAACCTATTAGAGCACCATTCGATGATTTATCGATACAGCCTCCCTGGAAAGTATAGCAAAAGAAAACATTCCTGTACAAGCATATTTAGGTAACTCTCCTTAAAGGCTAGTAGTTTTGATCCACAGTTTTGAGATATCCAGAAATCCGAATGAACTGGTGTGAAGTCCAAACAAGCTTTGATTTAGCTGCGCTTTTTTATTCATATGACAACCATATAACACCCAATAGTTGTCCCTAAGCACACCTTCTGCCTGATCCAGCAACTTAATTCTTTCTTCCTTTGGCGATTGCGTGAAATCGGTAAGTACATCAGAGAATAACAAGATCTGTTCATCTCTCAGCAGAGAAAAAAGATAATTAAGTTTATTATTAAAGTAGTTAACCATTCCCCACTGCCAATCATCTTCAAGAACCTCTTCAGCAAGGAGGATTTCGGAGGTGTTCTTTATATCTGCTGAGTTAAACTCGTTGAATAAATACAGCTCAATATGCAGTCCTACTGAAGCTGCTCGTGCTTGAAGCCACAGGGCTTCTTCGCGATCTTCTTTTTTATCCTTTATAGCTAAACTTAAGGTTTCCCCCTGGTAGCCACTTGCCACTAGAAGCTCTCTCGCGTGGCCAAAGGTAGGCTCAATAATACTTCTCTTACTGCTCTCCCAAGGTAAAAAGCTATCAGCAGGGGTACTACGATTCCCTCCTAACTCCTTAATTAAGGCTTCTCGGCTGTAAAGGATTCGTATAGCCTGCCGGAATAGTTGGTGTTGATGAATTCCGTCTTTATGGAAATTGAACAAGAGATATCGGCATCCCAAGGCAGGGTAGTCAATACTGTGGTTACAGATGATATTAGGTAACAAACCTTCCTGAGCAGATTCAGGAAGTTCATACAATCGTTCATTTGAAGCTTGTTCTGGCAAATACCAGATTTCTACACGATCTAGTAGCGGGCGTATACCGTAATAATAGTCAAATGCCGCGAGGACTAGCACATCTTCATTAAGATCTAGTAAACGATAGGGCCCTGTTCCACTCACTTCATTTACAATATCTACGTCATGAGGAAGAATCGACATATGAATACAACTGAACATATGGAGAAAAAAGAGATTCGGACGAGACAGCTCAAACCTGATCCTGTGATCTCCTTCAAGCTCTACTCGTTCAATATCTTTGTACAAGCTCAACGCAGGACTGTTCAAATCTATAAGTCGTTGAAATGTCTCTTTTACGTCTCTAGAGGTCATAGTCCTGCCGTGATGGAATCGCACACCTTTCCGTAGATAAAAAATATAACTAGTATAATCTTCATTGGCTTCCCACATATGCGCCAATCCGGGAAGAAAGGTATCACTTGCCGCATCATAGGTAACTAATGTGCTATAAATTTGTCCGAGTAAATAGGATTCAAACGCGGTATATACATAAGCTGGATCCAGCACTTCCATATGCCGGTTTCGTGTAATTCGCAAGACATCCAATCCTGATGTCGACTCCGTTTCACTACGGAAGCCCATCTGCTTATTTAACACCATTAATAACCGTTCCTTTAATGTGTCGCTAACCTGACCACGACTTAATAACTCTATAGCTTCCTTAATCTTCCCCTTATTAATCAGTTCCTGAAAGTTGTCCTCCAGCACCTCTTCAATCGTTCGAAGAAAAGTTAGCTGCGAGATATTTCCACGTCCTCTTCCAGGCTGCCAGTGTATAAAACCCTGCTCTTCAAGTTTTCGCAGAATAAACTTTACATTACGCGGAGTGCAGCACAGAATCGAAGCTAGTCTATCTATCGTCACAGGATTAGCTTCCCCTATATCTATTGAGGATGGGATGGCTATTGCTAAACATAAAAAATGATTACTAATATGGTCCACGATCGTTCACTCCTTTAAAGGTGAAACACTGTAAGTAATTCTTACACTTTTACTTCCCCCTTTTATCATTATAATTATACATATATCGTTAATGAATATGCAGTACTAAATTATAGCTATCAGATTAGGAGACCTTTTCAATTATGAACCAGCATCTTAGGCATATTCACCCACTAGCTTGGACTATCATCGTCGGTACTATGTTCGGACGTTTGGTAACTTCAATGAGCATTCCGTTCTTATCCATCTATTTAACCCAAGTTCTTGGAGCCACCCCCACACAAACGGGGATTACGGTAGCCGTCAGCTCTCTGGCGGGGGTAATGGCCAGCTTCTACGGAGGATATATCTCGGATATTGTAGGCCGCAAAATTGTCATGTTAATCTCCGTATTTGGCTGGGCAGCAGTATTCTTCGGATTCTCTGTTGCACAACATCTGTGGGTATTCTTCCTGGTCAACACCCTGAACGGTTTATGCAGATCCGTGTTTGAGCCCACATCACGGGCACTTTTATCCGACATTACCCCTGCTGAAAGTAAGCTGCTTGTATTCAATCTTAGATACGCTGCGATTAATCTTGGTGTTGTCTTTGGTCCGATTATTGGAGTACAGCTCGGTTCTGCCGAATCAACGTTTCCTTTTATGATCGCTGGTATTGTATATGTTGCATATGGACTTGTACTATTCATCCAATTTAAATTGCATCGTTCAACCATGCAGAGTCATACGCAAGCTGAACCACCACGTTTACTTGAAGCCTTGGCAACAACCGGTAGAGACCGTGTATTCTTGCCAGTTCTACTTGGTACAATCTTTTGTGTACTTGGATACGGACATTTTGGTTCAACTATGGCGCAATATTTAGCAATGAACACCCATTTCACAAATGGTGGACAATTATTCTCCTATATGTTGTCACTCAATGCCATTACAGTGCTCGTGGTACAGTATCCTATCGTACGTACTGCAAGCAAATTCTCACCCATTGTTCCATTGATTCTCGGAAATATCTGCGTTGCTATTAGTCTTCTCTTAGTAGGTTTTGCTGAAGGTGTAGCCCTTCTAATGTTTAGTGTCGTACTATTTACGATAGGGGAAGTACTGCTCTTTACGATGATGGATATGTTAATTGATCGGATCGCGAAGCCAGAAATGAAGGGTACGTACTTTGGAACGATTGGCTTTAACAATTTGGGGAGTGTAATCGCGCCTATCTTCGGCGGAGTGTTGTTGGATCATTATGGAGCTCAGAATGGCCTTACGATCTTCCTGCCACTCGCTTTAACCACGGCTATAGGTCTTCCTTTTCTAATCTTAGCGCACAAGAGGCTTACTGCTAGAGAGAAGTTATCTCTTGGCGTAGACGCTAGCACATAAAAGTCTAATTTATTAAATCTAAAGGTTATTATGGGGCAATCCCAAATTAGTTAACATATTAATTATTATGTAAACTTATTGAATGAATAAAGCCTATTCACGAATGAGCGGGACCGTTTCATTGCAGAACATGCAATCGAAACGGTCCCTTTTTCACAAAAAAATCATGCTAATTGTAAACCTCCTGTAGCAAATTCGCCTGTACTATCACATATTGTCTCAATTCCAAAGGTTCCACAATCTCGCCTTGTCCAAGTATTCCCCAAATATTCGTACATGCACTATCATAGCTATACATATTTACAGTAAGGGTTATTTGATCTCCTTCCTCTACCCTGTTCATGATCTCCAGCCCGTGTATAGAAGCCTCTCGGCTCTTATCCGTTCTAATCAATACTGGGTAGATCTCTTCCTCTTTACAAGCTTGCTTAAATCCCCTCTCCTGCTGCTTCCAGTGCCTTTCTAATGAAAAGTCCTGAGGGATAGCATACTCTTCATCTATAAGGTGTGTAGAGGCGATTCGCTCACATTTAAACGTGCGGATTTGTTCGATTTCTTCACAGTAGGCTATAAGATACCACTCTTCTTTTTTCACAACTAGACCATAGGGCTGTAATTTCCTGCTCGAAATGACTCCGTTAATCTTGTGGTACTCAATCTGCAGTTTCTGAGATCTCCAAACAGCAGTTCGAATCGATTCCAGACATGGAATCTCTAAGCGTTCTGTCCACCAAGGCGTATCATCAAAATAAAAACGTCTTTGTGCCTTCTGGATATCATTTTGATAGGAAGCGGGTAATGATTTTTCTAATTTCAAGAGGGTTGTCTTTAGCTTTAATCCGGAATCTGTATGTCCGCCAGTATGAATCCCCATTCCTGTTAGAAATAGATTGATTACCTCTTCCCCATGAAGCTGATTTAGGTTAACAGAATACCCCTCCATCAAGGAGATGCCACCATTCGGTCCCGGCGTGGATAACAGTGGTATTCCTGCTTCAGCTAATACATCAATGTCTCTGTAGATAGAACGTACGGAGGTTTCCAAGGCTTCAGCTAAGTCATTGGCCTTCATCTTCCCTCTTGATTCCACTAATAATAAAATTGCAATCAAACGATGCAAGCGCATGGGGAGCCTCCAAGTTTTTCTTTTTTTATAGTATACATCATAATTCTTGCCAAGCTGTTGTCAACAATAGTTGGTTATGATTAGTTCATTACATTAAAGGAGCTGATACACATGAATATAGGCGTATTGGGAACTGGATTCGGAGCTTATCATTCACAGTTATGGACGACAATGGATCGAGTAGACAAAGTAATTATCTTTGGTCGGAACGAAGCTAAGCTGCAGGAGCTAAAACAATCTTTAGGGGTTGAGATAACTACCAATATTGACGATATTATGCTTGATTCCACCATCGATGTGATTGATATCTGTTTGCCCTCTTTTTTACATAGGCAGTATGCATTCGATGCGCTTAAGCATGGAAAACATGTATTCTGTGAGACACCGGTTTGCTACAACTTAGAAGATGCTCTTGCGATGAAGGAAGCTGAACAACTGTATGATTCGCGAATTCTCGTCAACCAGTTTATTAAATTCGATCCTGCGTACAAATATCTTTACGAAGCGACTCATAATGAGAAATACGGAGAACTCTTATCTCTTACCTTAAAAAGAGAAACGCCTCCTTTGTGGGGTGACCTTGGCCTACACGCTATCGCTACAAATCTGATGATTCACGAATTGGATTTTGTGACCTGGATGTTGGGGTCTATGGAGCCGCACTCGGTTTGGGGATCCGATGGTGGTAAAAGTAATCAAGCCTTAGTCCGTGCAATTTTTCAACAACCTCATGTATCCGCAGAGATCGTTGTTTCTTCACAAATGCCGGCTTCGTATCCTTTTACCGTAGGCTATGAGGCTTATTTTGAACAAGGCAAGCTTGTCTATCAAGAGAGTGACAACATGAATGGAGCTGTTGAAAGCTCATTAATTGAATATACCGCTGTAGGTAAACAAGATCTTTTGTTAGAACCAGCTAATCCCTATGAAAAAAGTTTGGAGTATGCACTCCAATGTCTAGTGGAGGGTAGTTCATCAATAATTGAGTTAGACCATGCGATACAAGCTTTAGAACTAGCTATTTGCATTGAAAAAAAGCTTGTATAAATGGATCAAGGGATGTTATATCCTTTTTCATGGGTTTTGTTTGTAGGGTAAGGTGAATTGTTTATTGATGTGTAGTGTATAGGGTGAGACGGTAGTGGATTTTGATTAATCTATTGTGAATTTTTCATATGATGAAATAGCGGAAAATAATAGCGATAAAATCAAAAATCCATACTTTTTATAAGCCCCCTTCTCCTAACTAATGAAATTTGTATCTAGAACAATAATCAGTTAACATAATCATTATTATGTTAACTGATTTCAGGAAATCGATTTTCCACACTCGTTCACCGCTTCTTTAGCGCAAGTGCAAACCGTTCTATCGTCTCTTGGGATAATCCATTTACACTCTTATTCTTCCCTTTAACCACTCGCAGAACCACTCGATCTAATGCAGTCATCTTCTCTTCGTAAATCTCATCACCGAACACTTCTTTTGTAATTGATTGGTTATACAGCTTCTCTGGAAATGAAGATTTCAATTCTTGTATGGCTTGCTCCCCCTTCGCTCCTGCACAAATAAACAATCCAACGCGCTTTTTAGCTAGTTCATTTTGATATTTTGAAGTAAACTCCGTCATTTGTTTTTGTATTTTCCCAAAATAAATAGACCCACCTAAGATGACAGTATCGTACCGTTCTAATGTAGGCTCTTTAGCATGCATTAAATTAACTACTTCAGTCTCATCATCCAATTGATTTTTCAATAAATAGGCAGCTTTCTCTGTACATCCATATTTAGAAGTATAAATAATAATCGTCTTCATTCTGATTCTTCCCTCCACCCTCTGATCATCCTACTATGTTAAAGGCTCACGTATCTCCCTGGTTGCTATTGAAACCATAGAATCCAAATAACAAGATATCAGTGCTTCAACCTGATCTTCAGGCAAATCCTTTTCCACAATCAAACGCATAATTAATCCGAACGCAGCACTCCACATCACTTGAGCAGTGAGCTCTATCGAAGATTCCATATGTTGTTCTTTCGATTCGAACCTAGATAGACATTGACAGAGCATACCTATCGCTTTACGCTCCTGACCAGCTCCCTTGAATAGAACTGCTGTGTAACTAAGAACAGCCGGTGTATCATTTAGCATAACATTACGGTACTCAACACTTGTGGAAAGGGTCATCCTGATCCATTGCTCAAGTGATTGTCTCAAAAGCATCTCTGGTGGCAGTTCATGCTCTGCCTTTCGTTGTACAGACTGAAGCCCGTCAACCATATCTGTATATTTCTGTTGCAAATATCTCACCACAATTTCATCTTTACCCTGAAAGTAATGATAAATAATACCCGGAGAATACTCGATTTTCTCTGCAATTTTGCGAATAGAAAGCTTTTCAATCCCCTCCTCTGCAATCAACAAAGCCGCAGCCTCTAAAATTCTTTTCTTCATTTCCTCACGCTCACGCATTTGCCTTTGTTCTTTAGTCATCATGACGTCTCCTTATAATTTGAACATCGTTTAGTCATTGAACACTGTTAAATATATATAATTTATAACGCTCTTTTCTATATAGTAAGTCACATACAACTCCCAACGATTAACGTCCTATCCAGACATAAAAAACCGCCAGTCCTTATAGACTGGCGGAACCACACTTCATGATGTTAAAGGATTACAGACAAAGAGTTTTAGTGATGATAACCAACAGGATAAACAGAACCAGAATCGCTCCTGTGGAAGTAAATCCACCATATCCTCCTGCGAATTCGCCCATTTTAACTCCTCCTTTGTAATTGAGTACATCATAAGATATGCTAAATCCCACTCTGTGCTTGGGTGAAATGAACAAAAATAACCCAACAATCCAGTTAAGGCTGTTAGGTTATTCAATTATGGTTTACATAACAATTGTTATGTAAACCATTTCTGCATTTATCTTAATTATCGTAAGATAACTATTAATTTTTCATGACTACATCATCGCTGTTACCTATACAATTATTAACCTTATTATTAGTTAATGTGTTGAAGTATTGACTCGGATTTCCTTGAGGCGGATTAAAACGCTCTTTAAAATCTCCATTTGTGTACTCTCCAATCACTCTATGCCAGAAATTACGGGCAGGCGTATTCGCGCGTACCTGTGACACCTTCCAGTCGCCTGGGTACATATCAAACAATTTATGCGCGGCCCAGGTCCCCACACCGCTCCGGCGATATTTTTGCATCACAAAAAACTCAGTCATGTAAAATTGCCCTTCGGGATCATACAACAACCGTTCTACCAAAGCAAATCCGGCAATATTCCCGTCTACTTTGAACAAATACGCAAATTTATTGTTGCCACTACTCCAAAATGATTCTAATCCCGGATAAGCTGGATATACTCCATCTTGATCTACATCAAGCTCCAGATAACGGGTGAAATCATATAAATAGTACTGCATTAGTTTGCTTATCGTCTGTTTCCGCTCTTTGGGAACCAGCTCCATTCCAAGTTCCATTTAGTGCACCTCTGCCATTTATGTTTACTACACATCATATAACTTAGTTACTTCAGGAGCAAGTTCATCACTAGTAAATAGCTTTGATCAAAGCCCATGGGAGGACAAAACATGATAAGATAGAAAGAAGAAATTATATGCAAACTATGGAAAAGGTGAATCACATGAGCGTTCAAAAGAACGATGACCGTAAAAAACTGGATCTAAAGCTACCTCTCATGCCTTGGTTCGTTCAGCAGTTTATTGACTATAAGCGTCCTGATCTATCCCCTTCCACCCTGCTGGAGTATATTCGGGACTATGAGTCCTTTTTTGGATGGCTGCGTGCAGAAGGCCTCTCACAGGCCAGCTCCAATACAGAGATCACCCTGCTGGAATTAGAAACCCTGCATATGGATAGTATTGTTGGATACCGCCTACACCTCACTACCAGAGCTGAGGGAACCAATACACGAGTAACCGTGTCCCGTAAGCTGTCCGCATTACGCTCTTTATTTCATTATTTAAGTCAAATCGCTGAGGACGAGAACTTCTATCCATTGCTTAAGCGAAACATTATGGCTAAGGTTGAAGTTAAACGAACGCATAAACCTAAGGATACTGCTGCTAAATTAAAGGGCAAGATTCTGGAGGATGAGGAACTACTGGAATTCGTGGGGTACATTTTCGAAGGATATGGACGAGATGTAGAAGGGAACAAACAAGCCTATTACTCCTTTCAATTAAATCGTGAACGCGATGCTTGTATTGCCAGCTTAATTCTGAATTCTGGTCTTCGTGTATCAGAGGTAGTCAATTTAAACGTGGATGATCTGGATGTTAACAACAAGCTGATCTATGTCACCCGAAAAGGGAACAATGATGAAACCTTCAAAACCCCTGTTTATTTTCGAGAACAAGCTAAAGAGGATTTAGCTCTTTATTTAAGCCTACGTCAATCCCGTTATAAAACGCCGAAGAGGGAAAAAGCTTTATTTATCGCTTTGCCCAATGGACGGCAAGAAGGCAAACGCATGACCAAAAGAGCCATTCAAGAAATGATTATTAAATATGCAAAACGCTTTGGTAAGCCCTATCTAACGGTACATAAGCTTCGTCACTCTTTTGCAACAGACTATTATCTACAAAACGATATTTATAAAACGAAAGAACAGCTCGGGCATGCTTCGACAGAAACAACCGAGATCTATGCTCATCTCACGGACAAAACGATGTCTGAGGCGATTGAACGCCGTTTGGATAGTTAATTTTTGCGAAAAGCCGGCCATACCCTATCCGATTTTTATGGAAAAGGTGTGGCCGGCTCTCTTTTTACATGCTTTAGAAAGACTGATCAGATTAGCATTATGTTGAATTTTTGGCTTTTCAATTGTGAATTTTTCATATATTGAAATGTTGTAAATAATATCGTTGGCATATTAGATAATTAGCTATTTCCGTCCTATTGTTAATGTCAAAAAGCATTTTACCTTTATCCTATCCCCGTATTTCTCCCGGAAGCTTGATAATAGTCACTTTAGCACCCGCAGATAAGCCTCGATCCCCTGGTGGAACAACAATCAGACAATCGCTATCCTTGATCGTGACCATCACGGAAGATTCGTCTATCGCTGCTGGAATGGCATAAAGGCTGCCTTCACGGATCTCTAATCGCGCTCTAACAAATCGGGTAAAGTCATTCACTCTGTTATAATCTGAACCGAGTGTGGCGCTCCATTCTGGTAAGAACGGCTGTGACGCACACTGCATTAATCTGATAACAGGACGTGCGAACAATTGAAAACCAACGAAACAAGCACCTGGATTACCTGATAGGGCTAACAGCAGCTTACCACCTCTAACAGCAGCAGTGGTTACACTCCCCGGACGCATCGTCACTTTATTAAATAACATATCTCCACTCTGTTCACGAACCAAATCGCCCATAATATCATAATCTCCTACCGATACTCCACCCGTAGTGATTACAAAATCATAGGTTTCCAGCGCCATCTGTACTTTACTTCTAGCCAACTCCAGATCATCCACAATAGATCCCAGCATCACGGGCTCCCCACCTGCCTCTTTGACTAAAGCTTCGAGCATGGGTGAGTTGCTGTTTCGAATTTTGCCAGGCTGTAGTGGTTCATGTACCTCTAGCAGCTCTGTGCCTGTCGCAAAGATAGCTACCTTAGGCCGACGATAGACTTTCACTGTATGTATGCCAAACGCTGCCAGAACAGCTATATCCCCCGCAGAGATTAATCGCCCCGCTGGCAGCACTAGCTCACCAGAGCTTAACTCCAGCCCCATCGGTGTGATATTAGACTTCGCTTCCTGCTTCTTTCGAATACCTACGTAAGTCTTTCCTTCCTCCTCACGTGTCTCCGTTACTTCTAGCATAACTACAGTATCTGCCCCTGACGGCACTTGTGCTCCAGTCATTATCCTTGCTGCTGTTCCCGAAGTTATATCTATCGATGCCACAGCTCCACATGGAATATTGTCCACCATTTCTAACCATACGACTTGTCCATTTACACAGTGACTTGTATCTGCTGCAATAATTGCATATCCATCCATGCTAGAACGGTTAAACGCGGGAAAAGAATGTGGCGCAATCACTTCCTCAGCCAAATAACGTCCACAGACCTCATTCAATGAGACCTCCTGTGACTCTAGCGGATTCGCAAATTTGATTATTTTGGCCTGTGCCTCTTTTACTTGAAGCGCTCTGCGCTGAAATTTATGATCCTTCATACCATACCTCCGCTCTAAATCGTCCGTTTTTTGCAGTACAATAGGTACTATTTTAACATGAGCTATCCTGAAGTAAAATGAATGGTGGAAACGACATTAAATCCTTTACCGATTTCATCTACGTAATTACAAAAAAAAGATGCGATCTCAAGATCACATCTCTTACGATTCATGTCTAGGATGCTCTAATTACCTTCACATCACCAGGAATTACTTTCTCCCCTTCATACAGCATGAACCGTCCATGTTGCCATTCTACACGCAGAAGCCGAGAATCATCTGACTGATATTGCCATACATGCTGCTCTCCACCATTCATAAAAGGGGTTTGGCCTAGGGCAGCAACATATCCATCATACTCTTCCTCCAGAAAAAATGTATAATCGTCCAGTTCAAGTGTTGTTGGAACCTCAGCAGGATTATCTAAGCGCCCATCAATAGGTTTATATAAACCATATTGCAGCTGTTCCCGCTCCTCAATATGCAAATAGGCAATTTGACTACCATCTCTTAATGTCAGCACTACCGCATTTCGTCCACGATTATGGGTCCTGCCGGTTACCTCGTAGGTAACGAGCGATACTTCACAGATGTCTCCGGGAGACAAATTAAGCATACTTTTCTGAACTTCCTGAGCCGCTGGTTTGGAGAAAAGATTACCTATACGTTTCCATATACTCAACTTGATCGTTCCCCCTACATAAATGCAGAAATAATTAAAGCTCCCGTAATTTGCAGTGAGCCTGATAATAAGCCGTACCCGATTTTGCCAAGCTGTGTACCATGATCCAGATCCAGATTCCCCCATTTAGCTAAGAGGAGACGGACCGTTCTTTCCAAAATAAGCAAAAGAAAAAAAGATACAATCGAGATCAGCAAAGCATCTAGCAGGCTGTTAGAAGCAGCTATCGATGATGATAAAATGAATGCCTGTGCCAATAGCTTCATTACAAAACGTGTAGTAACTGCCATATTTCCAGCCTTTAACTCTTCTAAATCATTGTATCGAGTGAAGAGTGAATCTACGAACATCAGCACAAACAGCAACACCGCGCCGCTCACTGTCCACACGACCATGGACACCAGGATATGGAAATCCATTCTAATAGCCCCCGCTTATTCATTTTGCATGCTGTCATAAGCATAGATAAAGCGAAGAGGAAACGATATTCCTGTCTCCCCTTCGCCTGTGAACATCAGCCGTGAAACGGCTAAGATCAAATGTTATTGCTTCTCGTATTGTTTCATCAGAGCAGCCAATTCATCTTCTACTGCTTGATCTTTGTTCAACTTCTCGAACTCATCATCAAGTGATTTGTTGCCCGAGCTCATCTCGTTGCTAGCTTCGGCTTGAGCTTCTGCTTGCAGCATTTTTTCTTCCATACGTTTCAGGCCAGCAGATGCGGAATCAGAGCTGAAACCGCTCATCGCTTTATTAATTTCAGTTTGAGCTTTGGCAGCATTATAACGTGCAACCAAGGTTTCCCGTTTGTTCTTCATTTGAGTGAGCTGCTTACGCATCTCGTCAAGTTTGCCGCGAAGATTATCCGCAGATGCTTTGTTCTGGTCGAAGCTAGCTTTGTATTCTACCAGTTTAGCTTCAGCAGCCTTCTTCTCTTCCAGAGCTCGGCGAGCAAGGTCAACATTACCAGCTTGAGCTGCAGCATGTGCCTGTTGCGTACGTTTGTTAACAAGTGCTTCCTGCTCCTCATACAGCTGCTTGAACTTCTTCTCAATAGCGATTTGAGCCGCTACCGCTTTTTCTGCATCTTCCAAATCTTCGGTCATATCACGAATGTACTGATCGGTCATCTTAATCGGGTCTTCTGCTTTGTCGATAATCGCATTCACGTTAGACATTGTTAAATCGCGCAATCTTTTAAATATAGACATGGTTTCATTCCTCCAAAAGATAATTTAAATACTCACTTGATATCTTTTACGCAGAATTGCCAATCCCGTTTCACATTTGTTGCGCTAAATATTGAATTACTTTATTATTTACGATCTCAACGACCTCTTTAATACCTTCTTTCGTGAGATCGTCGTAATGAATGCCCATAACCACTGTGACCGTCCTGTTTAAAGCCTCAGCTACCCTAATGGCAATATCTTCGCTTATCGTATGCTCTTTATGATGAGGAACGGCAGAGGTCTGCACTTCCACCCGCTCTCCATTTAAATACGCAGTACTTGCCGCTCCAATATGACGAACGCCCCCACTAATTACGAGTAAGAGATCACGTCCAACGGGCGTCGCCGTCAGCTCAATATCCTCGGGGTTAATCTTGTTAGAAGTCAATAGTATCTCCTCACTACTCCACTTTATATAATGCCACGTATTTCATCCAAGGATTGAATATTCTCTTGAACCATGAATTGCTCAAGTTCTTCAACAAGCTGGCTACCTGCCCTCAAATTCATGAAATTGTAGGTTCCTACTTGGATTACCGAAGCACCTGCCATAATAAATTCAATAATATCAGTAGCTGTGGTAATGCCCCCCATTCCGATTACTGGAATAGATATGTTCTGTGCGACTTGATGCACCATGCGCAAAGCAACTGGCTTAATCGCTGGTCCGGACAGTCCGGCATACAAGTTATTAAATACACTACTTCTCCGTCGCACATCAATTTTCATCCCGGAAATGGTGTTGATCAGCGAGACAGCATCTGCTCCCTCTGCCTCACACATTTGCGCCATCTCAACGATATTCTCAGCACCTGGAGACAGCTTTACCGCAAGTGGTAGCTTAGTGGCACGTCTAACAGCTTGTACTACTTTTTGCGCTTCTGAAGTCTTGATTCCAAATGCAATTCCGCCCTCTTTTACATTTGGACAGGAAATATTCAACTCAATCATATCAACAGCTGGTTTACCTGCGCTTGATCGAAGATCTGCATCACGCTGGATCATTTCTGCTCCAAGTACGTAATCCTCAAGCGTCCCGCCGCCAAGATTCACCAAACGGGCTGTATCGAGTGTTTCCCAATAAGGGCATTCTTTTTCCAAGAACGCAGCTACACCGGGATTCTCCAATCCTACACTATTAAGCATGCCAGAGGCTGTCTCATAAACTCGAGTGCCAGGGTTACCTGCTTTTGGATGGAGGGTGAGCCCTTTCCCTGAGATTCCACCTAGCAAAGATACATCATACAGCTTTCCATATTCACGACCAAAGCCGAATGTTCCTGAAGCCATTACAATCGGATTCTTAAAATGAACGCCTGCAATTGTTGTACTCATCTTAGTCATGAAAAATCACCTCCTCAGAAAGGAACACGGGTCCGTCTGCACAGGCTTTTCGCTGACCATCACGACAAGAAACACTACAAACAAGACAGGCACCAATGCCGCAAGCCATTCGGTTCTCTAGAGAGAGATAAACTTTTGTATTGCTTCCTGCCTCTTCGGCCGCTACGCCTTTAAGCTGTGCAGCTTTAAGCATAGGATGTGGGCCGCAAACGAAAACATGATCATATTGACTAAAATCCACACGATCCAAAATAAATCCGCCTACATCTACTGTAAGCTGTTCTGCTAATGGACGAAAAGCTTCTGTCCGGTAAGCTTCCCGACTAAAACCTAGAAAGATATCACAACTAGGCAGCTGCTTTGCACAATAATATAGCGGCGCTATTCCGATTCCACCACCAATAAGTGCAACCTTGCCTTCGACCTGTGGGAATCCCGTGCCAAAAGGCCCTTCAAGCTCCACTGAGTCACCAGGATTCAACCGTGAAAATATCTCAGTGCCTTCCCCCACTACGTGATATAAAAATTCGACACTATCTTCTTTTACTTCATGTATACTTAACGGTCTGGAAAGGATCGGATAAGCATCCCATGCCCGTAACATGTAGAATTGACCCATTTCACCGCCGCTATTCGTTTCAACTTTAAGGTGGTACACTCCGTCAGTTAGCCGATCGTTACTTAAAACCATCCCCACGTTATCAAGCTCCTTCAAATTTTATCTTTATTAAGATTGCCTTAGAAGGAGTATAAAATCTGTGACAAACTTCACATTCAAAGTGCGCTATCCCTTTTTCCAGATCCCGCGTTCATAAGGTCTGGGTACATTACGTACGCTTCCAAGCGCCTCTTCTGCATGTAAAGCCCAATAGGGATCGCTCAACATCCCACGGCCAACGGCTATCAGCTCTGCCCGTTCTTCCGCGACGATGGACTGTGCCTCAGTAAAGGATTCAAGCCGCCCCACTGCAATTACAGGCACCTGTAATTCACTACGGATAAACTCTGCAAGATCCACTTGATAAGCAGGGCCTGCACCCAGCCCTCCATTTGAACCTATAGGACCTTCTCCTCCAGAAGAAACATGGAACAGATCCACTCCAGCATTCTTATACCGTCGGCAAATATCCAGAGCGTATGCAGCATCATAGCCACCCTTTACATATTCCTTCGCAGATATTCTCATAATCAATGGCATGTCTACAGGAACCACTTCTCGGACTGCTTTAACTACCTGTTCTCCGAACAACGCAGGATCTTGTCCATATTCATCATCTCTGGTATTCGTCAACGGTGAATGAAATTGGTGAATTAAATAACCATGTGCACCATGAATTTCGACCGTATCAAATCCTGCCTCTATAGCTCTGCGCGCCCCTTCACGGAAGGCCTCAATTAATTCTGAAATTCCTTTTTTAGAAAGAGCCTGTGGCGTTTTGAAATTAGCATCAAAAGGAATTGCTGATGGAGCCACTGGCGGCTCTGCATCCACAGCTTTTCGTCCAGCATGTCCTAATTGAACAGCGATTTTTGATCCATACGCATGCACACCATCCGTGATTCTACGATAAGCTTCAATTTGCGAATCACTCCAGATTCCTGTATCTCGTTTAGTGATTCTACCATCTGGATGTACGCCAGTCATTTCCATGATAATAAATCCTGTACCGCCAATAGCACGGCTTACATAATGAACATAATGCCAATCATTAGGGATGCCATCCTCTTTATCCACCGAATACTGGCACATAGGTGGCATGACAATACGATTCTTCAGCGATAACCCCTTCAATTCATACGGTGCAAACAAATCAGACATTCATGTCTCCATCCTTCCGTAATCTATAATTGACTCGGGAATTCCCCGCTCTAATTAGTATACACGCATTGGTTCCTTCAAGAAATCTTAACCAATACTGTATTGTTATCAGCATAAATCTACCCATCTATGGAGATAACAATTAAGAATATGACGGTGATCAGGTAGTAAAGGAGGCAGATGGGGATGTATTTTCAACGGAGAGGTCAGAAACTGCTCGTAATATTAGGAACAATCATAACTATGCTATTCCCAACCTATTCTTCAGAGGTTGCTTCAGCGCCTGTACAGAGTCAGAAGACTCCGCAAGAACAAACACATAGTGTACCCGCTTCAGACGAAGATACGGCAATTTCAGCAGGTAGCGCTGCTACAAATAGTTCGACACTTAACAGCAATAAAAACACTAAAGGTCTGACATTAAGTCAGCTGTTACACAAATACCCAGAGACTTTTAAGACTAGTGGACCTCGGAATAAAGTCATAGCACTTACTTTTGATGATGTTCCTGATCCAAGATTTACCCCCCAATTGCTTAACATCCTGAAAAAATATAATGTCAAAGCAACCTTCTTTGTGGTGGGAAGCAGAGCAAAAAAACATCCAGCTTTGGTGAAAAGAATGATTAGAGAAGGACATGCGATTGGAAATCACTCGTATAACCACCCTCAGTTTGTGAAGCTTGCGATGAATGATTTTCGATCACAAATTATAAAGACCGAGGATATTATACAAACCTTGGCCGGATATAAACCACGACTAATTCGCCCTCCCTATGGGGATATCAGTGAACAGCAGCTAAAATGGGCAAAAAGCCATGGCTACACGCTTGTGAATTGGAATGTGGATTCATTGGACTGGAAAGGACTTTCCAAAAACCAAGTCAGAAATAATATTCTAGCCCATATTGGAAGAGGAGCAATTATTCTTCAGCACGGTGGAGGCGGTCCAGGTAGTCATCTACAGGGAACGATTCAGGCTTTACCTGAAGTAATCACTATTATGCGCAAGCGGGGCTATACTTTCGTTACCGTTCCTCAATTACTACAAGTGTCCAAAAGTAAATAAATCACCCCCAAATATATATTTTATAATACGTAAAAAAAACGGAGGCAGCCGCTAAGGACTCCCTCCGTTTCCTGTGTAACCTTATTTTAGAACTTTTCATATCTCATAGGTATTCTCTCTATTTTTATCTATCTATTTAACAATGTATAATTGTACATATTGATAACCGAATGATGATACAAAGCTTTGACTACCAGGGATAAAGATATCGATACGATTGCCTTTTATAGCACCGCCCACATCCGTTGCCGTTGCTAAGAACGCATCTTTAGGCAATCCATCATGTGAATGGCCTGTCACCAATACTTTGGTACCGAGAGGAATCACATTTGGATCAACAGCAATAGTACCAAGCTTGAGAGGATTTCCGAAATAATCTACTGCACCCCATCCGCCGTTCTCACTGCTTGCAGAAGAATAAGCTGAAGCTTTGACTTGAATCGATTTGTCATAATTAAAGGACTTACCCCATGCTTCAACTGTTTTGGACTCTGAGTTTACATTCAGACTTGGTGTAATCACTGGTGATTTGTCAGTTGTAGTTACGGACTCAGCCTGCATCTTACTAGGGATAGTAATTTCAAGACCTTCGTAAATGTTAAGTGCTGCAACGTTTGGGTTTGCTTTCATTAATTCATTCACACCTACATTATATTGCTTGGATAAAGTATAAAAAGTGTTGCCATCCTTAGCGATATGAACGCTGTCTGCATGAGCTGGAACGGCATGCAGTAATGCACTGATTCCCATAATTGCAGCAAGGGTTTTAATTGTTCTAAATCTGTTCTTCATAATTGCCTCCTCATTTGATGGGCGTGAACGGTATCACTTCCGTATACGCTCGTGTACATTTTAAGTACTTATGTACATCCCGTGTGTGATTTCTTGATGTGTTGCAGTCTTTTGTAAAACTGACAGGACTTAATATATCACAATTTTGTAACCTGTGCTTATGTAATTGTTACCATTGTGAAAAATCAAGTTTCAATATTGTCATTTTTTCGGATTGTGGTTAACATATTTTTCATTATGTAAACTACATTAAAAGATACATCATTTTTTAAAAATTATCATATAAAATTCCCGAAGATTTTACATAGCGTTAACATTTCATGCTTTATCCAATAGTAGAATGATAGAATATGATAAATAGAATAGATATAGACAACGAATCATATTTGGAGGTCCCATGAATACAGAAGAGAATAAAAACAACCAAAGCAGCCCAGCCACTGCTTACCTCAATAGAGATTTGAGCTGGATCGAATTTAACCGACGCGTGCTGAAAGAAGCTCAAGACCCTGATAATCCGCTAATGGAACGGGCTAGATTTCTGGCTATCGTCTCAAGCAACCTTGATGAATTCATAAGCGTTCGAGTGGCAGGAATTCAAGATCAAATCCGGGCAGGCTATACTAAAAAAGATTTCACTGGCTACACCCCTTCCGGGCTATACAAACGTCTCATCAAGCGAGTTACCAAAATTGTTGCCGACCAATACCGGATTTTCCGTGATATTTCACGGAGTTTGCATAAAGAAGGTATCGTTTTTGTGGATTATGAGGATCTCACTCATGCACAGGAACAGTCCATAGAACAATATTACCGGGATATCATTTATCCTGTACTTACGCCAATGGCTGTAGATCAGAGTCGACCGTTTCCACTCGTTCATAGCCAATTTATCTATTTAGCAGTAGTTCTTACTCGTAAGAATGGCCTTGAAGAAGAGCCTTTTTTTGCTATTCTGCAAATTCCATCTAATCTGCCAAGATGTATCCCGCTACCACACCGATCTAACAGTAAGAAACGGCAGTTCGTATTTATAGAGGATGTCATCCGTCATCACATTCAAACTTTATTTAGTGGTTATGAGCCCGTTGCCGTTAGTGAATTTCGTTTGACCCGCAACTCTGATCTCACGATCGACGAAGAAGGGGCCGAGGATCTTCTAGAAGAGATTGAAAAGGAGCTGCGCAAGCGTCGCCGCGGTGTTCCAGCAAGACTTGAAGTACAAAAAGGAATTCATCCCTATGCCTTGGAACAGCTGCAAGCTGAGTTTGAAATTGAAGATTTCGTATTCGAAATTGAAGGTCCGCTAGATCTAAGTTTCCTTCGTAATTTCGCCGGCAGTATTAAGGGCTTTAGTTACTTAAACTATCCAAGCATTGAACCCGTCTACCCTGCTGAATTTGAAGAGAACGAGGATTTCTTCGAGGTATTACGTGAGCGAGATGTTCTGGTCTACCACCCTTACGAATCCTTTGATGCGATGACGGACTTTATCATTCAAGCCTCAGAGGACGAACAAGTGATGGCCATTAAGATGACTTTATACCGCGTGAGCGGAAACTCTCCTCTGATCACTGCACTCGCTAATGCTGCTGAATCCGGAAAACAGGTAACAGTGGTTGTTGAGTTAAAAGCCAGATTTGATGAGGAACGTAACATCGCTTGGGCTCGCCAACTTGAAAAATCCGGATGCCATGTCGTTTATGGTCTTGTTGGACTCAAAACACATGCCAAAGTCACCTTGATTGTCCGTCAGGAAGGCCATGAATTACGTCGTTACGTGCATGTAGGCACAGGAAATTACAATGACAGTACCGCCAAAGTCTACACGGACCTAAGTCTATTTACTGCTCAAAGTGATATCGGACTTGATGCTTCCGAGCTGTTTAATCAAATGACTGGCTATTCCGCTGATTTTGACTGGAATTCCTTCATTGTAGCTCCAACAGACATGAGCCTTTCCTTACAAAAGCTGATGAAGCGTGAAGCGGAGCATGCTGCAGTTGGAAGACCTGCACGTATCATTGCCAAAATGAACTCACTCTCTAATCAACAAGTCATCGACGATTTATATGGTGCCGCACAGGCCGGTGTATCTATCGATTTAATCGTTCGGGGGGTTTGTTGTCTTCGTCCGGGGATTGAAGGCTTGAGCGAAAACATTACGGTTCGCAGTATTGTCGACCGCTTTCTGGAGCATTCAAGAATTTACTATTTTGAAAATGGCGGGAAGCCTGAGGTGTATTTATCCAGTGCAGACTGGATGACTAGAAACCTAACCCGACGGATCGAGCTGATGTGTCCGGTAAGAGACAGCAATATTCGTAAACAAATCGTTAAGATTCTTGAACTATCCCTTAAAGATAATGTGAAGGCCAGCTTCTTACAGCCTAATGGGTATTACGAGCAACCAGACGACAAAAAGGCCCCTTTCCGGAGCCAGTTCGCAGCAATGGATGTTACACGTTGGAAGGAAAATCGAGTTTTACCTTCACCGCCCAAGCATTCTTAAATGCTTTTAAGGCGTTCTCAATGTCCTCTAGACCAATCAGAAGCGCTGAAGCGCCCTCAAGATCCAGATTAAGAGTATTGCCGTGGAGATTAGCTTTCAGGCCGCTTACAATCCCGATCTCGGTGCTGTCTAGTGCAATGCTTAGCTGTACAAGCGATCCGAGCTTATGAATCCACTCTTCGTCGGAAGGCAGTAAAATGTCCTTATACATCTGGGACAATTTCTGCTTCCGGCTTTTTGTGCTATACGAGGCAATCATCGCGCACAGGATAAGCTGGCGGTGTGTCAACCCGCGAATAGGTGAATTCATCAGCCAATACAGGGTGTGTCGTTTAGATTGATAATAGTTAATGTTAGACCCTGTTCGATGTAGCATGATGGATACATAAATTAACATCTCATGTTCAGCTTTATTCTCCTCATCCTTGAACGCGTCAAACAGACTTAGAGCAAGCTTGTTAATATGATCTAAATACCGTTTAGAAGTACGAATATCAAACCGAATAATCGTATTTAAACTGTATTCAAGCGCACTGTCTCGCACCGGTTGCTCCGGCTTCAGTAGATCATGTAGCATACCTTCCCTGAGCCCCTCCCCGCTGATTACAGCCTGGCTAGCCCCAAAATACTGATATACCGTATGGAAAATAATCAACCCGGATACGATGATATCTGCTCGACTCTTAGACAACCCATCTAAGTCTTTACGCTTATCATAAGGCATTGAAGGTAATGTGTTCATAAAATGCTCAATCGTCTCACTGGCCATGGTGTAACCGTGAGAGTTAGGTAATGAGTATGCTCTAGTCTTTTGATCCAGCTTACCTAGAGAACGAACCGTACCTCCCAGACCAAACAGTGGAAGACCTGCTGTTGCGTTAAGCCAATCATGCTCTACCAATCTCCCCAGAACATAGGTCTCGAGCTTCTGAATCTGCTCTCCATTCCAGTTCCCGCCTTGACCAAACATAAGATTGGTATTCACCGCTCCGAACGGAAAGGAAATACTATGTTGATAACGCCGCCCGCGAAAAAGTGTGATTTCAGTACTCCCGCCACCAATATCGATGACATAACCATCTTCAACATTAAATGCATTTATGACACCTAAGAAGCCAAAGTAAGCTTCCTGATGACCACTGATAACCTCAATTGGTATGGTTGAAGCTTCTGACAAAAAGGCAATAATTTCACTGGAGTTAGCAGCATTTCTGATTGCCGCTGTAGCGCCCGCACGAATGGTGTCTACATCAAAAGCATTGCAGATCTCCTTAAACTGGCGCAAGACTGGGATGATTGTCTCCATATCCTTCTGCTCCAGTCGACCTTCCTTCGTAATCTTCTCACTAAGACGTGCAGAGTACTTACACTCCTTGATGATCTTATAGCCTCCCTCCGGCGTTGTATCATAGATTACAAGACGTATGGAGTTAGAACCAATATCGATAATGCCTATCCGGCGCAGATCATCTCTCATTATGTATGTACTCCTTTTCAAGTTGATTGACCATCTATTATACATGGTTTACATAAATAAATGAACTCAGTCCATTATATCCTCAAATTATGCAACTGTTAAAAAAATAAAGCAGCACCCGGATAACTTGCCCGAGCGCCGCTTCGATTTGACTTACTTATAACACTTTACTTAAAAAATCCTGTGTACGTACATGCTGAGGATTTCCGAATACTTGTGCAGGTGTACCCTGCTCTACAATCACGCCGCCATCCATAAATAGAATACGGTCGCCCACTTCGCGTGCAAAGCCCATCTCATGCGTAACAATGACCATTGTCATACCATCTTCTGCAAGCTTCTTCATAACCTCCAGCACCTCACCGACCATCTCTGGGTCAAGGGCTGAGGTTGGCTCGTCAAAGAGCATCACATGAGGCTGCATCGCTAGCGCACGGGCAATCGCGATCCGCTGCTTCTGTCCTCCGGACAGTTGAGCAGGATATGCGTCCTTTTTATCTTCAAGGCCTACAGTCTTGAGCAGCTCCATTGCGAATTTATCAGCTTCGGACTGCTGCTGTTTTTTCACCTTAATCGGTGCTAGTGTAATGTTCTGCAGAACTGTTTTGTGAGGAAAGAGGTTAAACTGCTGAAATACCATTCCCATCTTCTCACGTGTGACATTAATATCGTGCTTTTTGGAGGTAATAGATTCACCTTCAAAAGTGATTTCGCCACCAGTTGGCTGCTCCAGGAGATTCAAACAGCGCAGAAAGGTACTTTTACCCGATCCACTCGGTCCGATAACGACGACGACCTCACCTTTATGAATCTCCAAGTCAATTCCCTTGAGAATTTCCAGCTTCCCGTAATTTTTTTGCAAATTCTTAACGGCGATCATCGGTATTCAGCCTCCTTTCCAGTCTACCTAGGATCTTCGATAGCGTAAATGTCAGCACAAAGTACATAAATGCGATAATTACAAGTGGTGTCATACCATCGTAAGAAATCGTTGTAACCGTACGTGCTTGAAACATCAAATCTGTAACGCCGATAAAAGAAATAATCGATGATTCCTTGATAATGGTGATAAATTCATTTCCGATTGCCGGAAGAACACTCTTGAGTGCCTGCGGGAGTATGATATGGCGCATAGTCATCCCTTGCTTCATTCCAAGCGAACGGGCTGCCTCCATTTGTCCACGATCTACCCCTTGTATCCCAGCACGGAAAATCTCTGCAAGGTAAGCAGAACTGTTAATGGATAAAGTGATTGCCCCCGACTGAATCGGTGTAAATTCAATCCCGAATGTAGCCAATCCATAATGGATCAGAAACAGTTGTACAAGCATAGGTGTACCACGAAGGAATTCTACCCAGGCTGTTGCCAAGAAGCGAAGCACACCCCATTTGGACATACGTAGCAAGGAAACAATAATCCCTAGAATAAAACCAAAGAAGACGCCTAGAACAGCAAGCAGCAAGGTATACTGCAAACCGGTTAGGAAAAAATCACGATAATCATAAGCCATTTTAAATAAAGTAATGTCCATAACCTATCCTCCCATCTCCAAAAAAATAGAAAATAGCTTATTGTCGCTATTTTCTGTATACACATACAATTTACTTTAGCAGACTTTAAAAATATCCGTTGTTTCTTTACTTCGTGCTATCTGCAAGCTCACTAGCTGCCGTTACGTACTCATCAATTTTACCTTCTGAGTTTAAACGTGTCAGTGTGCTGTTTACTTGATCCAGTAGCTCTTTGTTTCCTTTTTTAATACCAATAGCATAACCGTCATCTTCAACTTCTGGCTTAGCATCAGTAATTACAAGACCAGGAACATTCTTAACGAATGATTTGGCGACGGGCCCTTCAATGATAGCAGTATCTACACGATTGGATTGCAATTGTAGAACGATTTCGGAGATTTTACCAAGCGAAGTGATTTTCGCTCCCTCGATCCCTTTAGCAATTTCTTCTTGAATGGATCCAGTCTGCACACCAATTTTGGTACCTTTTACAGCATCCATAGTGGCGTATTTATCTTTGTCCGCTTCGCGCACAACAATCGCTTGCTCAGCCTTGTAATAAATGTCTGAAAGGTCAACAGCTTTTTTACGTTCTTCCGTCGGGCTAAGTCCAGAAATTACAATATCTACTCTTCCGCTGGACAATTCGTTCAATAGTGAGTCGAATGGCAAGTCCTTAATTACAAGTTCTGCACCCATATCAGCAGCAATTTCCTTAGCGATATCGATATCGAAGCCCACGATAGTATCTTTACCGTCTACTACTTTATGGAATTCGTACGGAGGAAAATCTGCACTTGTGCCCATAGTAAGCTTCTTAGTAGCCCCACCGTTAGTTGCATTTCCACTTGCAGCGGTATCACTATCATTTTTATTTTGACCGCAGCCTGACAACAGGCCTACTGCTAATAACATACCTAAACTAAGTTTACCCCATTTGTTCATTTCTATATCTCCCCTATTCGTATGAAAAAAATCCAAGTTGTCTCTTTGACCGACTTATTATAAATCAAAACGCATGAATATGCAAAGGCATAATTGTGACAATAACTTCCTTTTATTGGGTTTCAAAGCAAAGAATTCATTCTTCTGAAACATATTATTCAACATTTATTCAAATTTTATATAATTTTATACATTTTTACTATTCCCTAACTTAACCAAATCATGCGGCAAATCGCCCCTAATTTTCATCAAAAAAAGGAGTGCACTAAAGTATGAGTTATACTTCAGTGCACTCCCTTATTAACCTATTACGGAATCTAATGAATCCTTATTCCGTAATTTCATTATAAATATCAATGTACTGTTGCGCCGATACATTCCAGCTATAATCGCCAGCGAATGCGTTTTTCGTAATCTTTTTCCAATGTTCAGGCTGCTTGTATAATGAGATCGCCCGGCGAAGTGTAAACATCATATCGTGGGCGTTGTAGTTACTGAATGTAAAGCCGTTCCCTTCACCGGATTCTTCATTATAAGCTTGAACGGTGTCATTCAAGCCGCCAGTTTCCCGCACAACAGGTATGCTTCCGTAGCGTAAAGCGAGAAGTTGACTGATCCCGCAAGGTTCAAACTTGGAAGGCATAAGAAAGATATCACTAGCAGCATATATTTTGCGTGAGAGTGCATCATTAAAGAGGATTTGTGAAGATAGCTTTGTCGGATAACGCCAAGCCGCTTCCTTAAACCACCGCTCATAGGACTCATCCCCCGTTCCAAGCAGAACAAATTGAATGTCATCCTTATACAATAGCTCATCCAATACACGCGTAAGCAAATCTAAACCTTTGGAATCCACAAGACGAGTTACCATAGCCACCATCGGAATATTAGCATCCACAGGTAGTCCTAATTCCTCCTGCAAGGCTAATTTGTTCTCCGTTTTCTTCGCCAGATTAGAACGATAACGGGTAACAAGACTTGTATCTGTTGCAGGATTATAACTTTTTGTATCTATTCCATTCACAATACCGCTCAAAACATCCGCTCGCGCATTCAACAATCCATCCAGTCCGTAACCATAATAAGGTGTTCGAATTTCTTCCGAGTAGGTTGGACTTACTGTGGTGACACGGTCGCTGTATACAATGCCACCTTTTAAGAAATTCACATTCCCGTAATACTCCACGCCTCCAAAATAACTGCTGTCCAGACCCAATAGCTCCCCAAGTACCTCATAAGGAAACACACCCTGATACAACAGGTTATGTATGGTAAATACACTTCGCATTTCGCTGTAAAATGGATTGTGTCGATAATGACCCTGAAGCAGCATTGGGATTACAGCCGCATGCCAATCATGGCAATGCAAGACGTCCGGCTGAAAATCAATAGCTGGCAGACACTCCAGCACCGCACGATTATAAAACGCGAAGCGCTCTCCATCGTCCATGTATCCGTAGATTCCGTCCCGTCCAAAATAATACTCATTGTCGATAAAGTAAACAGGGATACCGTCATAAACCACCTGTTCGATCCCGCAGTATTGATTACGCCAGCCAATTGGCACATACACTTCTGTTAAATGCTCCAATTTTGAAGTGAACTTTTCTGGAATCCCACGATATTTAGGCAAAATCACTCGTACATCCACCCCGGCACCCTTCAGCGCTTTAGGTAATGCCCCAATGACATCGGCCAGACCACCCGTTTTGATAAATGGATGAGCTTCAGCTGCGGCAAATAAAACTTTCATGATTATTTCCCCCTTTAAAGTGTACGGATTCTCTATTCGTTCTTTAATCTATGACTCATTTGCCTCTTTACTCTTACCCACTCGTGACGTTTTCTTAAACACCAGGAAGCTAAGAGGCGGTAATGTTAGCTCTATACTGTTCACCTGATTATGCCATTCTACCTTTTTGCTCTTCTGAGGCAAGTTGTGTATACCCGAACCTCCGAAAGCTACATCTTCTGAGCTAAAAAGTTCTTCATAAGTCCCTGGGCGTGGAACACCTATACGATACTGTTGACGCTGGACAGGCTGAAAATTGATGATAAACAGCAACGTATCTCCAGGCTTCTTGCCTTTACGCAGATATGAAATTACGCTTTGTTCATTGTCATCTGCATCAATCCATTGATAACCCTCTTGGGAATGATCAAGCTCCCACAGGGCTTTCTCCGAGCGATACAGTTTATTAAGTGCAGCAGTGTAAGCTAGCATGCCGCGATGGCTATCATAGTCCAACAGTAGCCAATCCAGCTGCTCCTGATCCTTCCATTCGATAAATTGACCATATTCTCCTCCCATGAACAGAAGCTTCTTTCCGGGATGGGATATTTGATAACCGAGCAGTTGCCTAAGTCCTGCGAACTTTTGCTCATAAGAACCTGGCATTTTGTCAAGTAACGACTTCTTGCCATGTACAACCTCATCATGAGATAACGGTAATGCATAATTTTCGGCATAAGCATAGCATATTGGAAATGTTAATAAATTATGATGATGAGGGCGCCCCCAGAAATCATGCTCTATGTAGCCCAAAGTATCATTCATCCACCCCATATTCCACTTGTAGTTGAATCCGAGACCACCTTCATGAGCTGGCGCTGTAACTCCAGGCCAAGCACTGGATTCTTCTGCCATCATTAATGCTTTAGGATAGTACTGAAATATCGCCTTATTCAGGTTCTGAATAAATTTGATGGCCTCTAAATTCTCCAGACCACCATTCACATTGCGTCGATATTGATGAGCTTGTTTTTCAAAATCGAGACGAAGCATGCTGGTAACCGCATCTACACGCATCCCGTCAATATGATAATACTCAAACCAGAAGAGTGCATTAGAAATGAGGAACGAGGAAATCTCTGGCTTGCTGAAGTCAAACGAAAGGGTTCCCCAGCCAGGTTTTTCGGCCAACATTGGATCTGCATATTCATAAAGTGGCGAACCATCAAACATTCTTAAACCGTGTGCATCCTTTGCAAAATGGGCCGGAACCCAATCCAAAATGACGCCAATTCCAGCTTGGTGCAAGTGGTCGATCAAATACATCAACTCATGGGGTTCACCATAACGGCTGGTTGCCGCAAAATACCCTGTCCCTTGATAGCCCCATGACAAATCGTATGGATGCTCAGCAAGCGGCATAAACTCTACATGGGTGTAGTTCATTTCCACCAAATACGGAATTAAGAGCTCACTCATTTCCTGATAGGTGTAGAACTCTCCATCTTCTTTTTGACGCCAGGTTCCAAAATGCATCTCATAAATGTTCATTGGCTGTTGATATGGAGATTTACTCTTGCGACGCCACGCAGCATCTCCCCAGCGATAACCACTGAGATCCGTAACAACGGATGCAGTCGCCGGGCGAACCTCAGCTTTGAAGGCAAATGGATCCGCTTTTAGAAAGCTGGAGCCATCACTGGCAACAATTCTGTATTTGTAAAAAATTCCCAGCTTTATTCCCGGAAAAAAACGACTCCAAAATCCTGAATCGGGTATCTTATATAACGAGTCCATGTCCTGCGTTCCATCCCAGCCATTATGATCACCAGCTAGTCCTACATATGTCGCATGAGGAGCCCACACGGTAAAGCGCACGCCCGTAACGCCTTCTTCAGCGGCAGTGTGCGCACCCAGCATAGAATAGCTGCGATAATTGGTGCCCTCATGGAACAAATAAATATCAGCAGCTGACGGAAAGGTATCGATTGTTGCTATTTCAGCCAATTCTACACCACCTTTTTTGAATGCTTTTATCTATTACATTAACCGAATATTACCATTTTGAAAATGATTTGATATGAAAACAAAAGATTTTCTGATAAAGAAATATTAAATGTAATTTTTCTTTTTACACAGCAATATACTTCACCTATGTCGTTTCAAGTGCTTGTCGTGAGTTTATATATCAAGCATTGACAAAATAAATGGGAGGGATAACAAATGAATAACAAAAAAGATTGTATCGCCATGCTCTTGGCAGGAGGGGAAGGCCGCAGACTGGCTCCCTTGACTTCCAGTATGGCTAAGCCTGCAGTCCCTTTCGGTGGACAGTATAAAATTATTGATTTTCCGTTAAGTAATTGTGTAAACTCTAAAATTGACACAGTAGGTGTTCTGACTCAATATGAAGCTGAATCCTTGCATGAACACATCGGTGAAGGTGAACCTTGGGGCTTACATAGTCAAAAGGATAAAGGTGTAACCCTGCTTCCTTCCGGTGTTGAAGGCAGAGACAGCTATACAGGAACTGCTGATGCGATTTATAAGAACATTGAATATATTGACAGCCGCAATCCAGAGCATGTACTCATTCTGTCCGGTGATCATATTTACCATATGGATTACCGCAAAATGCTGGATTATCATGTAGGTAAGGCTGCTAAAGCTACGATCTCCGTAATGGAGGTGCCGTGGGATGAAGCTAGTCGTTTTGGAGTGATGAACGTAAATGATGAACTAAAAATCTCTGAGTTTGCGGAAAAACCAAAAGTACCTAAAAGTAATTTAGCTTCTATGGGTATATATCTGTTTGAGTGGGCTTATCTGAAGGAGCACTTGTTGCGGGATGCAGCTAATCCGAATTCCAGTCATGACTTTGGTAAAGACGTTATACCAACGATGCTTGATCAGAATGATGATTTATTCGCTTACCGCTTCAAAGGATACTGGAGAGATGTAGGTACTGTGGGTAGTCTCTGGGAAGCACATATGGATCTTCTGCAAAAAAACAATGGCATGAAGCTCGACAAAGCTCATTGGCCGATGTATAGCCGGAGTCGCCGGACTAAGCTTGCTGTTCATAAACCACGTGTTCAGATTCCATCAACGGACTCTCTCGTGAATGAATTCTGCACGCAAGAAGGCAGCTTACAACGTTCTGTCATCTTCAATGGTGTGGAAATTGGCAAAATGAGCCAGATCAAACAAAGTGTTATTATGCCTGGTGTTCGCATTGGACGTGGAGTTCAGATCGAAAATGCCATTATTGGTGAAGGTGCCATTATTAAGGATGGTGCTGTCGTCAAGGGAAGTATTAATAATATTGTAGTTGTTGGGCCCAATGAGACCGTAGCTCCTAAGCCAGCGGTTCGAAACCAACCCTCCCGTCTGTTTCAGGATGTTTATGAGAAGACAGGACGTCTACGGGAAGTTCTCCCTTCATAAACACCATTATATATATAAATACTTTATCAAGCAAAAACGCCTTCGGCGTCCCAAATGGACGGTAAGGGTTTATGCGAGAAATATAAGGATAATGTATAGTGTGAAACTTATATATTCTTATATTTATAAAAAGGGGCTGTTGTCCTGGTCGATCATGACCAGAGCAACAGCCCCTTCGGTTGTTAGAAGTTAACCTTTATGATTCATGGAGCGCTAACCATTCTCGATCTAAAATGCTCATTTCCACACAATCTACATATTGCTCCCCAAACAGCGCTGATTCGCGCTCTACACCCTCCCGCTTAAAGCCCAATGCTTCATAGGTTTTCAGGGCAACAGTGTTGAAAGCAAAAGCTCCCAGAGAAATACGATGCATTTCCAAGCTCTCAAATCCGATCCGGAGCATTTCATTCATCATCCTTGTTCCAAAGCCTCTACCCTGATAATCAGAATCTACTACTACTCTGCCAATACGTGCAGATCGATTCGCCCGGTCTATGGCTGAAAAACTGATGTGTCCCACGACCTGCTGAGTAGCTTCATGCACCGCACAGAAAATAAGGCGGTCAGAATTCGCTGGATGATTAGCCCCATCTAAATACTTAGTAAGCTGGTCATCGTCAAGAGGAAAAGTTAGTGAAGGTCCAGCCCATTGCTTCAGATACTCAGGTGAGACACTCCATCGTTTCAGATGCTCAAAGTCCGATTCAGAAATAAATCTAAGAATCAGACGATCGGAATCAGGTTGTTCCTCAAAATGCTCATACAGGTTCACTAAACGACCATTTCCCATATCGTTAGTACCCATGTAATGAAAACCCATGCTCTGATAATAACGATTGAGTTTAATGTTATGTGCGACGGTATCAAATCTGAGTCCTCTGCAGCCAAGTTCTTTGGCTCGCACCGCAGCATATTTAAGCATATGCTGACCAAGTCCCTGACTGCGGTGTGAACCCGCTACAGCTAATCTATGCAAATATGCATA
The DNA here is from genome assembly GCF_008370385.1 of Paenibacillus sp. B2(2019). Lineage (NCBI taxonomy): Bacteria > Bacillati > Bacillota > Bacilli > Caryophanales > Paenibacillaceae > Paenibacillus > Paenibacillus sp. B2(2019). The sequence continues at coordinate 336,639 of NZ_VTZR01000025.1, read as the reverse complement.
AGACTCATCGTTTTTGCTACCCCAGTATTGAGGATCACTGAATTGTAACGTGAACATTCCAACTACTGTTTCATCGTCAATCGCAAGATAAACATGCCGATCAGCGAAATAGCCTGTGATATCATTCTCGTTAAATTGGCCGGGGGTCCATTGCTTAATCCCATTTCGTTCCATCCAATTTGCTGCTTCCTGCAGCAGTCTCAAGATGTCGCAAACCCGATCTGGCTCTCCACGAACTATACTAATCGAATTCGTCGTCACTCCCATCACACGTCATGCCTCCCAATCATCTAATTCTGGAAAGGTAGCTGTAATTTGAGTTACCCCTTCTGAGTTAACTTCAGGCTGTGGTTCTGTAAGAGGCAAGATGACGGTAACTTCCGTTCCTTTTCCAAGCTCACTTACCATATCAAGTGTCCCATTATGAAGTTCTACAATCTGCTGTGAGATCGCTAGCCCCAAGCCTGTTCCTCCATTGAGTGCATCCACTTGAAAGAAACGGTCCTTAACTCTGGAGATATGTGCTTCACTAATCCCAATCCCACTATCACGAACCATGATAGCAGTCTCTGTAGCGGAAATTCTCTTCGCAGACAATTCTATACTGGACTCCTCATGTGAAAACTTCACGGCATTGTCTACCAGATTCAAGAACACTTGTTTTAGACGATTGGCATCCCCTTTAACATAGATCCCATCTTCACATTCAAGAAGCAAGTGAATCCGTTTCTTCTCTGCCTTGGCCCAAATATTAAGTATAGTCTCCTGTAGTAACACTTTCACGTCAACAATCCCAATGGACAGCTTCATTTGGTTCTGCTGCAGCTTTGAAAAGTCTAGAATCTCCTCTACTAGTCCAATCAAGCGTTCGCTTTCTTTGGAAATGATGCTGACTCCAAGCTTCGTCTCCTCCGGATCATAGCCACCAGAGACCAAGGTTTCACTCCAGCCCTTGATACTAGTAAGGGGTGTCCGAAGCTCATGGGAAATGGACGAGATGAAATCATCCTTAATCTGATTACTGCGCACAATTTCCTGAGCCATATAATTCAGCGTTGAAGCCAAGTCACCAATCTCAAATTTGTAATTCCCCTTAATCCGCACATTAAATCTACCCTTAGCCATTTGGGCTGATACCGCCGTAATGTTATTGAGCGGCTTTACGATTGAATTGGCAAGTCCGAAGCTGAACACGATAACAACAGCCATAACAGCTGCACCTATTCCAATTGACAGTAACGTAAGATTAAGCAAATCGTTGTTGATGCCCTCAAGTGAAGTAAGATATCTTAGAATATACGTATCACGTCCGTGAACCTGCAGCATCTTGGACACAGCCATAACACTCTCGTTAGTACCACTCTGGCGTCCTACCCAGCGGCCAATACTGCCCCCTACCGCTTCAGGAACGTCACTGGTTGTAATCGTACGGTCAGGCTGAAAGCCGGTTGAACTAGTAATCATATCGCCATTCAAGGTCAATATTTCTAGTTCGGTATTATTCAGCGAAAACCGCTCCAGCAGCTCTTGCAGTTGATACGAATTGCTCTCGCCATTCAACTGGTATTTATAGAAGAATGACTCTCCAGTGGTAATGTGATTTTTTATCTTGCTGTACACACTGTCATAATAATACGTTCTGATGGCAAGCAGGAAGATAACTTCTACGAGGAGAAGCGCCAAAAAAACTACAAGAATGTAGTGTAGAACGATTTGTCTGCGCATCCCCTTCTTAATCATTGTACTTGGCCTTTCCATCTATATCCGTGTCCCCATACCGTTTGCAAAAATTCTGGCTCTGACGGATTGCTCTCTATCTTTTGACGCAGACGACGAATATTCACATCCACAATCTTGGGATCACCCATATACTCCTTGCCCCACACATGATCCAGCAGAAGATCGCGGCTGAGCGGCGTATTTTCTTTTTCGAGAAAGAATTGGATCAATGAAAACTCTGTTGGCGTCAGTTCAATGGCTTCATTATCACGTTTGAAATGCTTGGAAATAAGATCCAAGGTAAATGGCCCTGAAACGAAAGAAACTTTCGCTGACTGTTCACGATGAACATTCACTCGACGCAGCAGCGATTGAATTCGAGCAATCAGTTCTGTCGGGCTGAACGGCTTACTAACATGGTCGTCAGCGCCTACGGATAAGGCATACACTTTATCCTGCTCTTGAACCTTGGCAGTCAGAAAAATAATACCCAAACGCTCATTGGTTTCTCTGACCCGTCTACATACTTCAAATCCATCAATACCTGGAACCATTACATCCAATAGAGCGATATCAATATCAGGAATCGTGGTTAACTTGTGAAGAGCTTCATGCCCATCCGCAGCCTCTATCACTTCGAACCCATTCCGCTTCAAGTTAATGACAATAAAACTACGAATGGACTCCTCATCTTCCAGAATCAGTACTTTACTCATCTATTCCCTTCCTTTCTATAGGGGGAGCAATTTTATTGCTTCCTTCCATTGTTGTACTTTGTTCTAACTTACCACGGTAGGCGATAATCTTAGCTGCATCACGAGCAAGCAGATCCCAACCGTCATTCTTCACACGATCCCATTCAGAAGGAGAAAAGAAAGAAACCTCAGCAACCGTCTCACCGGTATCAGACATGATGAACTTAAGGTTCTTGTCCTGAACCGATTTCGTATCAACCGTCACCTTCTCGTGCCATTCCGGAGAAAAATTAATATTAAAGCGATCCGATGGATCATGATATAGCTGGGTTGTGAAGGTCAGACCGTCTTTTCCATCCCATTTATAATAGGAGGTAAAGTATGGAATCTCAGCTGGATCGAAATACTCCCATCCTTTGGGTGCCTCCAGCAATCCAATTTCAATAATGCCATCATGATCAATATCTTCACTTACAATCCGACGATCCTTATAAGTCCGCGCATCGCCTGGTAGAACCACATGCAGCTTATTGTTCTCCATAAGAACAATCGAGGTATAGGCAGATTGAGAATCTACCGCAGCATCCAATACGATTCCTTCTTTATCCTTTGAGATTTTTCCTGCAACAATATTGTAATAATTATTAAAATAAGGGTCGATATTATCCAGTTTATCGAGAACCTTAAATCCATCATTATACTGATAGATCGAAATGTTTACAAATTCATTTCGTTTAAAATAAACAACGGTGATGTCTTCAATTCCATCCCCATTAAGATCATCAATCATATATTTTGTATACGGAAGCGATAACACTTCTTCCAAAGAACCGCTGGCATAGCTATAGACAACCAGGCCTTTTTCTTTTTCTCGTGAATAGCCTGTAACGATATTCAGCTTCCCATCACCCGTCAAATCCCTTATATCAACCGACTCCAGCACAGATCCGTCACCATCGAATACAAGCTTCTTGACCCAGGTATCGCCCTGTTTCTCCAGGATCAATCCGTGAATCAATACAGCTTCTCCAGGAGTCTTATAGAACACAAGCGTCTCCAAAATCCCATCCTTATTGAGATCCTCAGTAAAGATGGTACTATCCTCGTCATTGGTCGGACGAATCAACGTGGAACCTGCTGGCATAAGTGAATTAATAGCAGCCATAAGTGTTGCTTTGTCAGCAGACAATTGTGGGGATTTCATCTTTGAAACAGGATCACTGATGAAAGTACAACCCGACAGTACGGATAACGTCAGCGTTGCAGCTACAAAGCACCTAAGGCTTCTCATATTCAACTTCATCACTCTTTTCCTTATCCGTGTCCTATATTTAAAGATTTGCACGTTCTTGGAACGTTAATCTACGCCCCTTTATATCATGCTTAATTCTGCCATCTTCTAGTACCCACAGACGTGTAGCAAAACGTTCCGCTAATTCAATCGGTAATACCGTTACAACCGTAAGACCGGTTTCTTTACACAGCTTCCGCAATGTTTCCAAGACGCTCTCCGCGGATTTAGGATCTAATCCCGTAACCGGTTCATCCGCTAAGATCACTTTAGCGCCGTGAGTCAATGCTCTTGCAACCGCTACACGCTGTCGTTCTCCACCACTAAGTTGACTAGTCTTCATCTTCGCCTTATCCAGGAGGCCAAGGGCGTCCAGTTCATCCATTGCACCCATATAATCATCTGAACGTACCATCCCAGTGACCATTCGCCATAACGGCGTTTGTGAAGACTGGCCGATCAGTACATTTTTCAATGCAGTACGGTTAGGATTGAGCTCTGCATTCTGCTCCAGGTATGCCCACTCGCGGCGGATTTTTCTTTTACCTGTAAAGGCACTCGCCATTATATCTGTACCGTCCACTCTAAAATTCCCTCTATCCCACTTCTCACGCAGCGCTAAACAGCGCAGTAAAGTGGTCTTACCGCTACCGCTAGCTCCAAGTATTGCTACGAACTCACCCGGTTCTAATTGAAACCCTATATCCTGTAGAACTGGATTCTTATCTTCCCCAACTGCCTTGGCTAAGTGTTCAACTGTGATCATAGTTCAGCCTCTCCCTGTCTTTATCTATAATCTATAGTGTACTCTGAAAGCCAGATGAATTTCCATGCGAGCACTCGTTCTTATCTTACCTCAAATTTTTTGCCGTGGCGAGAAAAATAACCCAAGCAATCCGAAGGCGATATATAAAGCGCCCATCAAGCCGAAAATCCCCCCGCCCCAGCCGACTTGCATGAGCAAACCGCCGATACCTGGACCTATAATACTGCCTATACTAAAATGAAAAGAAGCAACCACATTTGCAGCAGGCAGTAAATGTCGTGGTAAAATGTCCGCAGCCAGACTAAGCCCTAACGAGAAAAAGGAGCCTACAAGTCCACCAGCAATCATCAACAGCACCATAGTCACTTTGAAGTGGTCACCTGCTAATGGCAGTAATGCGAAGGCAATCCCGCCTCCAATCCCAGTAAGAATCAATACCTTCTTTCGGCCAAAACGGTCGCTCCACAGTCCTAGCGGGAATTGTAACAACAGTCCCCCTATGCCCGCAAAAGGCAATAAGGCTGCAATTTGATCCGTGCTGTATCCGATCCGGAGGCCATACACTGGAAAATTACTGTTTAAGCTTGCTTCCATGAAACCATATAGGAGTGCAGGAATTAAAGCGAACCACGCTAGACTGTAACAACGTCCAAACCGGCGTACCTGACTTTCTCCACTCTCAACTTTATCTGGACGTGAATCCGGAAGCATTGTAACGGCTAGTATTAGGACCAGCAAAAAAAGAAAAGCTAGAACAATAAAGGGTGTTGCCTGACCAAAGCGCAGCAGACTAATTCCAAGTGGCCCCAAGCTAAAGCCTAGACCATAGGACATCCCATACAGAGAAAGATTTCGTCCGCGATGCTCGGCAGGCGTCATTAGCAGCACCCATAGCTGGGCGGCATAATTGATAGCTGCATCACCAACACCTACAAGTAGACGTAACACAAACCATATTTTGATTCCAGGAAAAAAGGGGAATAAAAGCAAGCTTACTAAGACTAAGCTTATCCCGCCAGCAATCAATTTTTTGAACCCAATCGCTCCGAGAACTCTTTCAGCAATCAAGGTCATTCCGAATGATCCTATGTATAAAGCAGCTGCATTAAGTCCATTAAGCGAAGAGGAAACTCCTTTCTGCTCCAATAGAATGGATAATACGGGAAGCAGCATTCCTTGGCTGAGTCCAGCCGCTATAGTAGCGGTAATAAGAATCATGAAATTCATTTTGCTGTTACTTCGAATAGATAATTTTGGCCGGTCTGACACAGATGATATCCCCCTATGATTAATAACGCTAATTTGTTCTAACGCCAATTGGCAAACACCGAACATTATAGTGGACAACCCTCTTCAAAACAAGAGATAATATGAAGATGTTACGGATTTCCTGGGGGTGCATGAGACATGGAGTACGAATTAAAGATCGACGTATCGCCGGTTTATGAACTGCTGGACAGTTTTATGTTATATGTAACTAGAAAATGGATCTCCAATTTGGACATTGGTCCCCACTGGATAAGTGATGTGGAAGATCGCATTTCTCCTCATATGGTAACAGCTTTAATGCAAGCCGCCGAGTGGCCTTTTACGGATTATGATGTGCTATATGCCTGGGTTTACATTCGAGGACCCGCAACTTCAGTGCAGCATTTCTTAGACGATCTGGATTTAGCCTCCATAGAAGAATGTTATCAGCAAATCGCTCCGCTCATTCATGAGTTTACGATTGAAGATGCTTTTCGGATTCGGAGCAGCTATAGTCCACTCTTGCGTCTCTGGTACGAGCAATACTTCCGCCATGTGGAGCACAAAATATTACCGCTATTAATTGAAGATGCTTCTGAGAAAAAAATGCTTGAAAGCAAAATGGACCCCATTTCTCTAATTGAATACGCATCTGGCGGTGTAGTTTTCGAGGAGATCACGGATCTAAAAACGATTGTATTACTACCAACTGTTCATAATCGTCCGATTAACACCTACTGCTTCTACAAAACCATGGTGATCGTACAATATCCTGTAGATGTACCTTTAGAAGACGAAAATGAACCACCTATGGTGCTTTTGCGCATGACCAAGGCACTATCCGACCCCACCAGACTTCGATTGCTTCGCTATGTCGCACATGAACCCAAGTCGTTGTGGGAGATGCAATCTGATCTTAATCAATCCAGAGAAATGCTGATGCATCACCTTATGATTCTACGAGTAGCCGGCCTACTCCGCATCCATCTTAGAGGTGAACAAGATGAACGTTTCAGTATTCGCCCTGACGGTGCATCAGAGCTTCAAATGTTCCTAGAGTCTTATATTTACCTATAGAACACTATACAGATACAGATCCAAGGAGTGAGAGATATGAAATACATGACACAACAGGTGATTTTCGATCTAGATGATACACTAGTCCACTGCAACAAATATTTCGATCTGATTTTAGGGCAATATTTTGAGCTAATGACAGATTGGTTTAATGAATTTGGCCCAAGCACCAGTGAATTACGTAACAAACAAATAGAAATTGACGTGCACACGGTCAACACAAGTGGTCTTGCCAGCGATAATTTCCCTAAATCCCTAATCGCTACCTACCGCTATTTCTGCGCCAAATATAATCGTCCGACGGACCGTTTTCAAGAGCAACAGTTACACAAGCTTGGATTAAGCGTCTATGATCAAGAAATCGAAGCTTACCCTGGCATGGTTGAAACGCTGGATACTCTGAAGCAGGATGGTCACCATTTATTCCTGTATACAGGTGGAGACGATACGATCCAACAACGTAAAATTGAGCAAATGAAGCTAGATGCTTACTTTGATGACCGGATCTATATTCGTCAACATAAAAATGTTGAGGCACTTGAAAATATTTTGACTACGCAAGGCTTTGACCGCAAACGCACCTGGATGATTGGTAACTCTTTACGTACAGATGTACTTCCGGCAGTAACCGCAGGCATTAACAGTATCTATCTGAAGCAACAGAATGAATGGAGCTATAACCTTATTGAACTGGAGCAAGAAATGCAACAAGCAGTGAAGACCATTTCCTCCATCCATGAGGTGCCTCCTGTTATTCGTACTGCTACCCTGCAGAAACTCTAGGTGCAAAGTAACCTCAGACATTGTTACAAATGACATATCTACTCTACCTTTGGGATGATTATACTATTTTTGTATAATTCCTAAATGAGGTAGGAGATGAGATATGAACAAGAAAGTGAAGTCCAACTATTCTCGAACTAACAAACAAATGCTTCCCATGCTCTTAGGTATAGTTGTTGTAATCCTTGTCGCTGTTATTGTCTTCATTCTAAATGACAAGACGGACAGTACAGAGGGTTTACCGAACTACACTGATGTGAAGGGGAGCATTGTTGTTGATGGGCTGAAATATGAAAAGCAACCTCATCTTGGTAGTCCTGATGCCAAAATCAAAGTCATCGAATTTGCAGATTTCAAATGTCCTGCCTGCAAAAACTGGACGGAGAAATATCTGGATACGTTTGTTAAGGACTACGTGGATACCGGAAAAGTTGAGCTTTTCTTCATGAACTTTGCCTTTCTGGATCGAGATTCCTATCTTGCTGCAAGTGCAGGTGAAGCCATTTATAGGCAAAGCAACGAGAAGTTCTGGGAATATCTCCATAAGCTGTACGCCAATCAAGGCGATGAGAGCAAAATATGGGCCACACAGAAGTTCATTCAAAATTTCGTCAAAGATAACATTGAAGGTATTGATTACGCACAATTCGAAACAGATCTCAAGAATCATACCTACATGATCGACGTCAAAGAAGACTTCAAGATCGCGGGATCGTACGGAGTCAACGGAACACCTAAATTTATGGTGAACGGTGTCCTGCTTCCAGACTCCTCTTACGAAGGGCTAACTGCAGCGATTGAGGCGCAGCTGGCTAAAGCCACTGAATAATTAGCGAACTAGCATAAAAAAGGTGTCTCTGCCACGTATCCTACATGGCTAAAGACACCTTTTTGCCGTACACACAATCTTTCTGATCGACTATGTTTCTACCGTTAATTGGCCTGTATCCATATTCTGTAGTACTAACTTGCCTTCAAGAGGCGTACCGTCTTCGCTAGTAAGCTTTAGCTTGCCCGTCCGACCTTTCTCAATCAACGCCTTCACTTGTGCATCCGTGAGTGTACGACCATGATTCTCTTTCCAGATCACGAATTTGCAACCTTCCTTGTAATGAGAGCAGCCGTAGCCTTTTTTTCCCATAAAAATCATTCCACCGCAGCCGGGACGCGGACAGTTTCCAATGACCTTAGGCCCTGAATTGGCAGATTCCTCTTCACTACTTGCCTTGCGCTTTCGCGGCACGGCAGGTTTGTCGGTGGTTTTACGAGATGTACTTCCAGCACTTCGCCCTTTAGCAATTGTATTGACAGAAGGCGTCTCCCCTTCAAAAGAGGTTTTGGACGCCCGGGATTGTACTCGTACTTTGTCTACGATCATGCAGGCGAATCTTTTTACATTCTCCATAAACTGCCCGTCCGACGCCGTTCCTCTCGATATTTCGTTCAAACGACGTTCCCATTGTCCGGTCATTTCCGGTGAAGTCAACAGCTCAATACCCGCTCCACGAATCAGCTCAATGGCTGTTCGTCCTTTTTGTGTGATGGCAATTTTTTTGCCCTGCATTTCGATGTATCCGACATTCTTCAGCCGTTCTATCGTTGCTGCACGGGTAGCCGGAGTTCCAAGCCCTGAATCCTTCATAGCATCGCGAAGCTCTTCATCCTCAATCTGCTTTCCGGCACTTTCCATCGCTCGAAGCAGCGTACCTTCTGTGTAATGCTTGGGTGGCTGAGTATCTTTCTCTTTAACAATAGCCTCACTACAAACCACTTCTTCTGCCGGAGCAATAGAAAATGGTTCGTTGACTTCGATCTCTTCGTCCTCTTCGTCATCCTTGTTCTTACCCTTGGAAGTCTTCGCTTTATCCTTCTTCTGGTCCGCGTAAATAACCTTCCAGCCGAGGCTTAATAATTCCTTGACTGTGGTTTTGAACTTTTCCTCTTCTACCTCGGTCATCACCGTATGCACTTTATACTCCGCTGCCGGATAGAACTGAGACAAAAAACGCCGCACAATTAAATCATACAGCTTTCCTTCATCTGCACTAAGTCCTGATGCTTTACGATATGTAGGCAAAATCGCGTGGTGATCCTCAACCTTCGAGGGGTTGCAGATGAATTTATTCCCTTTATGAACGAGATTGCGATTCGCACCCTTCACCCACTCATCATAAGCCGTCCCTTGCAGCGCAGATAACGTCTTATGCATCTCAGGAATATTCTGTTCTGTAACATAGTTGGAGTTCGTCCGCGGATAAGAGATCACCTTATGTTTTTCATATAACGCTTGAGCAATATCAAGCGTCTTTTTTGCGGAAAAAGCGTACTTTCCATTCGCCTCACGCTGCAGCAGCGTTAAATCGTACAGCTTATTTGGATACTCTTTTGTTTCCTTAACCTCGTAAGACTCAATCCGGCCCGGTTTTCCTTTGACCTTGGCAGCTAGCGCCTCCGCCTTATCCCCGTCAGTCAGCCGATCCCCCTGCCACATTCCTTTATAGGTCATTTCATTCTGAGTAAAATGTCCCTCCACCTCAAAAAACTTTAGGGAAGAGAACGCCTCAATCGTCTTCTGACGGTCGTAAATCAGCGCGAGTACGGGAGTTTGAACCCTACCCACGGACAGCAGCACATTATGCTTTGTAGTAAAAGCACGTGATCCATTCATGCCGATGAGCCAATCCGCTTCACTGCGAGCTTTTGCTGCTTTCGTTAGATTCTCGTACTCCGATCCATCCTTCAGCTCCTGGAATCCTTTGCGAATGGTCTCTGGCGTCAGATCCGAGATCCACAACCGCTTCACAGGATGCTCCAGCTTCAAATGTCGTTGAATGAGTGAAAAGATATGCTGCCCTTCTCGCCCGGCATCGCATGAATTCACTAGAAGATCGCTACGTTTCGCAAGATCTCCAATTACCTTGAGCTGGTCGATTGTCCGCGCATTAGGAACCAGTTTGAACTGGTCTGGAATAATGGGCAGATCATTAATATTCCACTTTTTGTATTTAACATCATAAGCATCCGGCTCGGCCAAACCGATTAGATGCCCTATTGCCCAAGTAATAATGTACTGCTCCCCTTCAAGATAGGAACGGTAATTTTTGGCCTTCGGTTCTATTGCGGCGGCGATATTCCGCCCCATATCCGGTTTCTCCGCAATAATGAGTGTCTTCAAAAACAATCGCTCCTTACCTTTTCGTTCTTAAGTCCAAAATGCGTCCAGTATTCTATTATACCATTAACCTCGGTTTTTTTTAATGGATTGGTTAGTAGGCCTAGGTAAAATTCAGACTTCCCTTAGTCTCTTCTATGAATTAGAATAGTTTGGTAAACGAGTTTTATACATCGGAGGAATCAAAACGTGTCTGAAAATCACAAATTTACAGAACCTTATAAGGACAAAAACGGTCACTATTTAAAAGCAGAATGTGAGAGCTGCTTCGGTTTGTGCTGTTCCGCACTACCTTTTTCAGCTTCAGTGGATTTTGCTATGGATAAAGCAGCTGGCCAGCCGTGCCATAACCTACAATCAGACTTTCGCTGTGGTGTACATACAGATTTAAGAGCGCTTGGATTTCGTGGTTGTACTGTATATGACTGTTTTGGGGCTGGGCAAAAGCTTTCTCAGGTTACTTATACCGGTGAGGACTGGCGGAAGAATCCAAAAACTGCAAAGCAAATGTTCGAGGTATTTCCGACGATGTGGCATTTGCACGAATTGCTATGGTACTTAAATGAATCATTGGACTTAGATATAACCCATTCAATACATGTTGAGCTGCAAACAGCACTCGATGAGACGGAACAACTCACTTTACTTAACCCTGATTCTCTACAGAAGGTGAATGTTGACGCTCATCGAGCAAAGATTAATCTGTTACTGCTGCAAGTCAGTGAACTTGTGCGTACTGAGGCTCGTCGTAAACTTAAAAAAGCATCGAGAACTTTCAGCCGTGGTGCTGACCTTGTCGGAGTAAATCTTAAAAATGCAGATCTCAGGGGTGCCAACCTGAGGGGAGCCTATTTGATTGCCGCTGACCTTAAAGGCGCTAATCTTAGAGGTGCAGATCTTATTGGTGCAGATTTCCGTGACACTGATCTTAGGGGCGCTGATCTATCAGAGAGCATTTTTCTAACTCAGGGTCAGATTAATGCGGCAATAGGTGATGATCTCACAAAGTTACCTCCAGCACTTTCCCGCCCTGAACAATGGCTTTCAGTTTGAGTTATAGAAGTTTAATTCAGCTGCGAAAAGAATTCTTGGATACGAGAAACTGCTTCGAACTTTTCTAAGACTTCTTTACCCGCAGCGGAGGCTCTTTCTAGATACTCCACCCTACCTTGTGCTGCCTCCTTACCGACTACTAGCGTTACGGGTATACCAATCAAACTTGAATCCTTAAATTTAACGCCAGCACGTTCATCCCTATCATCTAGCAGCGTCTCAATACCGAGCTTAGTAAGTTGATTATAAAGCTCCTCTGCAACTTCCAGTTGCTCCGAGTCCTTTATGGACATCATCAAAATATGAACCTGATAAGGTGCTAATGCAACTGGCCACATTATTCCTTGATCATCATGATTCTGTTCTACAATTGCGGACAATAGTCGCGAGATTCCAATTCCGTAACAACCCATGATCATAGGCTGACTTTTGCCTGAACGATCTAAAAAGGAAGCTCCAAGCTTCTCACTGTATTTGGTACCTAATTTAAAGACATGTCCGATTTCAATGCCTTGATGAAAATGAAGAACGCCATCCTCGCAATGTGGACAAGCTTCTCCTTCCGCTACATTGCGAAAATCCCCCACATGCTCAAGCCCAAAATCTCTACCAGGTACAACATTACGGAAGTGATAATCTTTTTCTCCTGCTCCCGTCGTACCTTCCGTCATCTCAGCAACTGCGGCATCAACTAGTACAGTTAATTGAAGTCCCACAGGCCCCACAAACCCACTCTCTACACCCGTTAAGGTTTTCACAGCTTCATAGTCAGCAAGCTTGATCTCCATTGCTCCGATATATTTACTCACTTTTATCTCATTAACTTCATGATCTCCTCGAACCACTACAGCAAAGAATTGTCCGCTACCTTCGTAGATCAATGTTTTCATAATCTGCTCTGGCTGGATCTCCAACTCCTGCTCTAATTGATCAATTGTACGTAAATTTGGAGTATGGAATTTCTCTATCGCTGGTACTTCGAAATTCATTTCCTTCTTAACAGGACGCACAGCTTCTGCCTGTTCCAGATTGGCTGCGTAATCGCAAGAGGAACATACCGCAATCGTATCTTCCCCGATATCAGCTAGTGCCATAAATTCATGGCTGCCCCCTTCTCCGCCAATTGCACCAGAATCTGCATGAACAGCTCTGAACTTCAATCCACATCGCTTAAATATCCGGTGATAAGCATCGAACATTTGGTGGTATGATTTATCAAGTCCTTCTGAGCTTATATCAAAAGAGTACGCATCCTTCATCAAGAACTCTCTTCCTCTTAGCAATCCAGAACGTGGTCGCCGTTCATCTCGAAACTTAGTCTGAATTTGATACACGGTAACAGGAAGCTTACGATAGGAGCTGATCTCATTCCGCACAAGTGTGGTTACTACTTCTTCATGCGTTGGACCGAGAATGAATTCCCGCTCATGACGATCCTTAAAAGTCATCAACTCCTTACCATAAACATCATAACGTTCTGATTTCTTCCAAAGTTCCGCAGGCTGCATGGATGGCATTAAAATCTCCTGCGTTCCGGAATGATCCATCTCTTCTCTCACAATCGCTTCTATCTTTCGCAGAACCCGCCGTCCAAGTGGTAAATAGGTATATACTCCAGCAGCTAATTGACGGATATACCCCGCACGCAGCAGTAGCTGATGACTGTTTGTCTCCGCTTCCGAAGGCACTTCACGCAGTGTTGTTAATAATAAATTGCTTTGTCGCATCTTAAATACCCTCCCCAGAAATTATCTCTCTAAATGCAAAAAGACACATTCGTCAGGGACGAATGTGTCGTGATACCACCCTTATTCAACTGCCAGCTCAACATACAATCCATTCTGATTTGGCAATCCTCAAATCGGATAACGGTCGATTCCGGTAGCGGGTTAGTAGATACTATCGCTACAGCTACCAAGGTAGGATACCACTCACACGTGTTTGAGGAACCTTTCACCCGGTGGGTTCCCTCTCTGTTCTAACGCTTCTTGAATCGTAGATCCTTGGTCAATGCTTTTATCATGTGAATAATGTATTTAATTTATATGATACTGATATCTACGTCAAGCATCGCTTTATTTAAAAAACCGTTTCTCCAGCAGGTAAACTGCTTTTGAAACGGCTTATTAGACAATTATTATCTTAACGTTTTAAACAAGAACGGTTGAACCCATCAGGTATTTATCCACTTCACGCGCAGCTTCGCGTCCTTCGTTGATGGCCCATACAACCAAGCTTTGACCACGTCTCATATCGCCAGCAGCAAATACTTTATCCACGTTCGTATTGAATTTACCATAACGAGCTTTCACATTGGAACGACGATCTGTCTCAAGATCAAGCTCTTGAATAATATCTTGTTCTGGCCCATCAAAACCGATGGCTATCAAAGCTAATTGAGCAGGATATACAGCTTCGGTACCTGGAACAGGCTGATAGATCTTACGACCTGTCTCATCCACGATCCGGCGGATCTGTACAGTATGCAGCTCTTTCAAGTTACCTTCATCATCACCAACAAATTTAGTAGTCATGATAGAGAACTCACGCGGGTCATCCCCAAATATGGCTTTAGCTTCTTCTTGCGCGTAGTCTAGGCTATATACATTCGGGAATTGTGGCCAAGGGTTAGCAATCGGATCACGCTGAAGAGGTGCTTTTTCATGTGTACCAAATTGAGTGATACTGCTGCAGCCATGACGAAGTGCTGTAGCAACACAGTCAGATCCAGTATCACCGCCACCCAAGACGATCACGTCTTTACCTTCAGCAGATACATAGTTGCCATCTTCAAGATTGGAATTCAAATAGCTCTTAATCGTACCATTTAAATAGTCCATGGCGTACATAACACCCTTAAGCTCACTGCCTTCAACGTTAAAACGACGCGCCTTTGTAGCTCCACCACACAGAACAACCGCATCATATTCATCCACTAGCTGTTGAGCAGGAATATCCTTGCCAATCTCTGTATTCACTACAAAATTAATACCTTCTGCAGCTAATAAATCTACACGACGTTGAACAACTCTCTTATCGAGTTTCATAGTGGGAATGCCATATGTCAGCAGTCCGCCGATGCGGTCACTGCGTTCAAATACAGTTACTTTATGTCCAGCCTTATTAAGTTGAGCTGCTGCTGAGAGTCCAGCAGGTCCAGAGCCTACGATTGCAATCTTTTTGCCTGTACGTTTCTCTGGAGGATTAGGTACAACCCAGCCTTCTTCAAAGCCCTTATCAATAATAGCTAACTCAATGGTCTTAATGGTCACCGGCTGTCCAATTAGACCCACTGTGCAAGAGCCTTCGCAAGGAGCAGGACAAATACTTCCAGTAAACTCAGGGAAATTATTCGTCTTATGCAGACGTTCCAGGGCTTCTTTCCAGAGTCCGCGGTACACCAAATTATTCCACTCTGGAATTAGATTATGAACTGGACAACCCGAGGTTCCTCCAGCCATATCAATTCCTGTATGACAATACGGCGTTCCGCAATCCATGCAGCGCGCTCCTTGTGTCTGAAGCTCGTCCTCGGATAAATGATGGTGGAACTCCTCCCAGTCTTTTACCCGCTGCTCAGGATCCCGATCACCTGGGAGCTGCCGTTTATACTCCATAAAACCTGTAGGTGTAGACATGTTTACGTTTCCCCCATCCGTTCTCTTCGTGTTGAAGTATAGTACATTGTAGCATATTGCGGCTTCGTATGGTCGTGAGCAGCGCAATGAAGTACCTGCACATTCTATACCTGTAGATTATCATTTCTAATTTTAATTATAGTAGCACTCATTACTTTTGCACAGTAATGGATTAATCTACTGATTTTTTGTACTATTTCACATGTTATGTCAGAGAAAACGTTTTATTGCTATTCCGTACGTTCATAAACAAGAAAACGGTAATCATACGGATTCTTTTCATCACGAATTCCCTTCTTATTGGAAACCTCTTTCCACACACTCCAGTCAATATCAGGAAACCGTGTATTTCCTTCAAAATCCTGTTCAATTTGCGTTAACATCAACTTGTCAGCATACGGCAACATCAGCTTATAAATTTCCGCACCGCCGATCACCATCAGCTCATCGTCTTTTCTACCCTCGCTGAGAGCTTCCTCAAGCGTGTGTACAACCTCTGCACCTTCAGGAGCATAATCAGTATCTCTAGTCATAATTAAGCTTGTTCTGCCCTTTAGAGGCTTCCCTCCGAGCGAATCCCACGTTTTTCGGCCCATAAGCATTCTCTTCCCCAGTGTTTCCGCTTTGAAATAAGCAAAATCAAGCGGTAAATGCCAAGGCATATCATTATCTTTTCCAATAACATGATTGGTGCCCATTGCCCATATTAAGCTAATACTCATGAAACACGCTCCTTCCTACCTATATAGATCAAAAATCTTGATAACCATTAATTTATACTGCGATCGGCGCTTTTATCGAAGGATGCGGATTGTATCCTTCAATGATAAGGTCTTCCAGCTCGATATCAAAAAGTGATTTCTTATTTGAATTAATAACCAATGTTGGCAATGGTCTTAAATCTCTTGATAATTGCTCTTTAACTTGATCAACATGGTTTGAATAGATATGTGCATCACTAATGCTATATACAAACTCGCCTACTTCTAGACCACACTCATGTGCAATTAAATGTGTAAGTAAGGAGTAAGACGGGATATTGAAGTTAGCTCCAAGAAAAGAGTCAGCGCTGCGTTGCAGCAAGTGACAGCTTAATTTACCATTTGCAACATAGAACTGGAACATAACGTGGCAAGGTGGTAACGCTGCTTTACTCCCTTTTGCCCCAGCATTTATAACGTCTTCCGGGTTCCACGCGCTTACAATTAAACGACGAGAATCAGGATTTGTTTTGATCTGATGAATTACATCTTGTAATTGGTCAATGGATTCACCCGTAGAAGATGTCCAATTTCGCCATTGCTTACCATAAACATTCCCTAGGTCACCATGCTTCGCTGCGAACGCATCATCTTCTAAGACACGATCACAAAATGCTTTCATCTCTGCTTGATAAACTTGATTGAAGTCTTCATCAATTAAACAACGATTCCCGAAATCAGTCATATCTGGACCTGTATATTCGTCTGATTCAGCCCATCTTTTGAAAGCCCATTCATCCCAAATATGATTATTATTTTTCAATAGATAACGAATGTTTGTGTCGCCTTTAATAAACCATAATAATTCACTTGCGATCAAACGGAACGGCGTCCGTTTTGTTGTAAATAATGGGAAGCCTTTTGATAAATCAAATCGCATTTGATAACCAAATACACTAATAGTACCCGTTCCGGTACGATCTTCTTTTTTTACACCATTATCTAAAATATATTGTAAAAAATTCAAATAGGTTTGTTCTAACTCATTGTTCAATTTACTGCACCTCCGTAATATTTCACCTCATATATTATATCTGAAAAATCCGATTTTTGTAGAAGGTAAGATATTTTTTAAATTTATTTAATAATTTGAGGAACTCACTACTCCGATATCCTTAACTCTACTCTAACCCCATAAGCACGAAGTGAGGCTTGTCCACCTACAGGGAAAGTAATCATAGGGGATGTATGTCCAAAGTCCACGTCTGCAATGACAGGAATGTCTGATAGCTCTTCTTTCGAAGTTATGATTTTGATCAGCAGTTCTTTAGTCATACGTGATCCTTGTTGGAATCTGCCAATAACCAATCCTTTAACATGCTGAAAATCTGGTTGATGAATCAGCGATTGTAAATCCCTATCAAAGGTTGCAGGCGATGACTCATAATCATCCTCAAGAAATAATATCGAATTTTTTAAACTTGGCATATACTCCGTTCCCTGCAAAAGATTTAATGTACAAAGGTTCCCACCGATAATTGTCCCTTTCGCTTCTCCATCATTGATAATAAACGGGCCTTCATTTCTGATAAATACACGGTTCTCCTGATCCAGATACCACTCATCATCACTCCAATGCTTCGAAGGCCTCACCACTATTTCTTTGTTGTCCATCATCAGCTTACGGAAATATTCGGTGGTATATTCATTGTCGTGAAGCATTGCGAAGCTAAAAAATGTGGTCCGGAATATGTAACTAATCCTGTTTTAGCATAGATTGCATTACTTAAAGCAGTAATATCCGAATACCCGCATAATCGTTTAGGATGCTCTGCAATGATGGAATAGTCGATATAACGTAGCAATTGATTGCTATTAAAGCCTCCAATGGTCGTAAGAATCCCTTTAACATTCGGATCTAAAAAAGCTTCGTGCAAATCCTCTATTCTAGAATCGATCGATGAGGAAACAAAATCATCCTTCTCAAAGGAATTTACAGAAAATGATATCCGAAAGCCTAATTTTTGTAGCTGTTCTTTGGCAATTTTCCTTTGTTCAGCAGCTATTAACGACAGACTTCTGGCAGGTGAGATGATTCGCAACTCATCACCAGGCTTTAACTTATTGGGTTTCATCATTTGTCCTCCCTATATAAGTTTTTAAAATACGGATGAATGATTTTATAGTGTATTCGCTCAAATTGTTTCATCTCCTCCCATTATATCTTTTTTCAAAAAAGTGGAAAACTCAAAAAGGCGAAACGCAAATGCGTTCCGCCTTTCAGTGCCTGCTAGAGCAATTGGGTAGAGAAATTATTTCATTACGTGAATAGGATGACCTTCAACCAGTTCAGCAGCTTCCATGACGATTTCGCCAAGGGTTGGATGCGCATGAATAGTCAAAGCGA
Organism: Paenibacillus sp. B2(2019); assembly: GCF_008370385.1. NCBI lineage: Bacteria > Bacillati > Bacillota > Bacilli > Caryophanales > Paenibacillaceae > Paenibacillus > Paenibacillus sp. B2(2019). The sequence goes on along the minus strand of NZ_VTZR01000025.1, from coordinate 318,089 downwards.
TATCTTCAAGTGTTGCGCCCATTTCAATTGCCAAACCAAGTTCAGCGATCAAGTTAGAAGCTTCGATACCAACGATTTGTGCACCAAGCACAAGGTTGTTTTCGGAGTTAGCAACAATTTTGATGAAACCTTCTGGGCTGTTCAAAGATACGGCGCGGCCATTCCCTGCAAATGGGAACTTACCAGCTTTCACTTTGTAGCCTTTGTCTTTCGCTTCTTTCTCAGTCAAACCAACGCTTGAGCATTCAGGATCTGTAAACACAACTGCTGGGATGACTTTGTAGTCAACAACAGATGTAAGTCCTGCAATCGCTTCTGCGGCAATCTTACCTTCGTAAGAAGCTTTGTGAGCCAACGCCAGACCTGGAACAACGTCGCCGATAGCGAAGATGTTAGGAATGCTTGTGCGACCTTGGTGATCGACTTTGATCAATCCACGCTCGTCGAGCTCAAGACCGATCAGGTCTAGTCCAAGTTCACCATCAGTGTTAGGACGACGGCCTACAGTTACAAGCAAGTAATCCGCAGTAACTTCTTTGGATTCGCCACCAACAGAATATTTCACGGTAACTTCCTTGTCGTTCTGTACAGCACTTTCAGCTTTAGCGTTAGTTACGATTTCGATGCCAGTTTTAGCCATGTTTTTCGCAACAAGACGAGTCATATCTTTATCAAAGCCTGGAAGTACAGTATCCAAACCTTCGATGATTGTTACTTTAGTACCGAATTTGGAGTACATTTGGCCAAGCTCAGCGCCGATGTAACCACCACCGATTACGATCATGCTCTTCGGAATTTCTGGAAGCTCAAGAGCTTCAGTCGAAGACAGAATGCGTCCACCGAATGGGAAAGGTTTCAGTTCAATCGGACGGGAACCTGTTGCAATGATACAGTGTTTGAAGCGGTAACGTGGGGATTCATGATCATTGAACACACGTGCTTCTGTGTCGCTGATAAACATGCATTCGCCGTTAAATACTTCAATTTTGTTGCCTTTCATCAAGCTTGTCACACCGCTAGTCATTTTCTTAACTACGCCGTTTTTGAACTCTTGAGTTTTGGCAAAATCCACTTTAACGTTCTCAGCAGTAACACCGAAAACTTCACCATGCTTAGCAGATTCGAACTGATGTGCAGCAGCAATCAGTGCTTTAGAAGGAATACATCCACGGTTCAAACACACACCGCCGAGTTCCGATTTATCCACGATGAGGACTTTTTGGCCGAGCTGGGCGGCACGAATTGCCGCCACATACCCACCAGGACCTGCACCAATGACCAATGTGTCAATATCTAGAGAAGCGTCTCCTACTACCATAATTATACCTCCATAACCAGCAGCTCAGGATTATTGAGCAGCGATTTAATGTAGTTCATAAAGTTTTGAGCAGTCGCACCATCGATAATACGGTGGTCAAAGCTGAGTGACAACGCCATTACAGGAGCAACTACGATTTCACCATTCTTAACTACTGCTTTTTCACTGATACGGCCAGTTCCGAGGATAGCCACTTCAGGGAAGTTAATGATTGGAGTAAAGAACATACCGCCAGCAGAACCAATGTTACTGATGGATATCGTGCTGCCCTTCATTTCGTTAGCAGACAATTTACCGTCACGACCACGAACTGCAAGGTCAGTGATGCTGCTAGCGATCATCCAGATGCTCTTACGGTCAGCATCTTTGATAACTGGAACGATCAAGCCGTTTGGTGTATCAGTAGCGATACCGATGTTGTAGTATTTCTTGTAAACAATCTCGCCTGCTTCTTCATCAATCATAGCGTTAAGCGCTGGGAATTGACGGGAAGCTGCAACCAATGCTTTAACAATGAACGGAAGGTAAGTAACCTTAACGCCTTTTTTCTCAGCGATTGGTTTCATACGTGTACGGAATGCTACCAGTTCAGTAACATCTACTTCGTCCATAATTGTAACGTGCGGTGCAGTGTAAGCCGATTTAACCATTGCATTGGCGATCGCTTTACGAATGCCCTTGTATGGTACACGTTCTTCTTCAAGACTAACATTACCGCTCGCTGCTGCAGATGTTGCTTTAGCTTCAGTTTTAGCAGCCTTAGGAGCTTCAGAAGCTGCCGCTGCAGGAGTTGCCACTGCCGCAGGTGCTGAACCACCTTTCAAGAATGCTTCAACGTCTTCACGAGTGATTTTGCCGCCTTTTCCAGTTCCGTTCACTTTAGAGATATCCACTTTTTGCTCACGAGCAAATTTACGAACGCTTGGTGTAGCCAACACATCACGGTCAGGCGCTGGTGCTGCACTAACAGATCCACCTTGTTTAGCATCAGATGGGCTAGTTGCTGCAGGGGAAGAAGTGGTATTTGCACTTCCTTTTGCTGCATCTGCTTCTGCGGAAGCATGACCTGCTTGTTCAGGAACGTCACCTTCTGCAGCAATGATAGCTACAACATCGCCAACACGGCATACTTGACCATCTTTAGTCAGAACTTCCAACACAGTACCGTTCACTGGACAAGGAACTTCAACTACTGCCTTGTCATTTTGAACTTCCATGATGATATCATCATCGGTTACTTTGTCACCGGCTTTGATATGCATTTTGATGATTTCACCTTCATGCAGACCTTCACCCAGTTCTGGGAACCGATATTCAAAGTTCGCTGATTTAGCATTCGCAGGAGCTGGTGCAGCAGGTGTAGGTGCAGCTGGAGCTTCTTCAGCAGCATGACCTTCTTGCTCAGGCACGTCGCCCTCAGCTTCGATAATAGCTACAACTTCACCAACACGGCAAACTTGGCCATCTTTAGTCAAAACTTCCAACACGGTACCGTTCACTGGACAAGGCACCTCAACTACCGCCTTATCATTTTGAACTTCCATTACGATATCATCATCCGTTACCTTGTCACCGGCTTTGATATGCATTTTGATGATTTCACCTTCATGCAAACCTTCACCTAGTTCAGGGAATCGGTATTCAAACTTTGCCACTTTGAAAACCTCCTTGTGAAATTGGGACTGACCTTATGGTTAGAATTCAGAAGAAGAAACGACGTTGTCATCCATAAAGGATGACAACCGTTTCTCATAGAAAAAATATTTTAGAAATCCAAAACTTTCTTCACGCCTGCAATAATACGCGCAGGGTTTGGAAGCCATGTATCTTCAATTTGTGCGAATGGATATACTGTGTCCGGACCTGCGATCCGAAGAACAGGTGCTTCCAAGTGCAGCAATGCTTTTTCGTTAATTTGCGCAATAACCTCAGCAGCAACACCGGAGCTCTTTTGAGCTTCTTGTACTACGATAGCACGGTTAGTCTTCTTCACAGACGCTACAATAGTGTCGATGTCGATTGGACTTACTGTACGAAGGTCAATAATTTCAACGTTAATGCCTTCTTTTTCGAGTTGCTCGGCTGCTTTGGTAGCTGTATGTACCATCAGCCCGTAAGTAATGATAGATACATCAGCACCTTCACGTACTACGTTAGCTTTGCCAAGTTCAACAGTGTATTCACCTTCTGGCACTTCAGCACGGAATGCATGGTAAAGGTTCAAATGCTCCATGAAGAATACAGGGTCATTGTCGCGGATAGACGCGATAAGAAGTCCCTTAGCATCATATGGGTTTGAAGGAATTACTACTTTAATACCCGGGCTTTGCGCAATCAAACCTTCGAGTGAATCTGTATGAAGCTCAGCAGCCTTAACTCCGCCACCAAAAGGAGTACGGAATACGATTGGAGCATTATATTTACCGCCAGAACGCCAGCGCAGACGTGCCGCTTGAACAACGATCTGATCAAGTGCTTCAAAGATAAAACCAACGAATTGAATTTCTGCAATTGGGCGGAAGCCTTGTACACCAAGACCAAATGCCAGACCACCGATAGCGGACTCAGCTAGTGGAGTATCAAAAATACGATCTTCGCCAAATTCCTTTTGCAGCCCTTCCGTTACACGGAAAACGCCACCTACATTACCAACATCCTCTCCGAAGATAAGAACGTTAGGGTCACGATTCAGTTCAACGCGCATCGCGTCGCGGATCGCTTCTTTCATATTCATTTGTGCCATTGCCTGATATCCCCCTTATTCAAAATCGGCTTTTTGCTCTTCCAGATGTTTAGGTGTTACTTCGAACATGCTGTCGATCAAGCCAGGTATAGTCATTTTTTCGGTTTGTTCAGCTTTTTTAATCTGCTCGTTAACAGTAGCTTTCGCTTCGTCTTTCACGCGCAGCGTATCTTCTTCAGTCCAAAGACCTTTCTTCTCCAAATACTTGGCAAGACGGTTGATTGGATCCTTTTCGCTCCATTGTCCTTCTTCTTCTTTCGAACGATATTTACTTGCATCGTCAGAAAGGGAGTGTGGACGGAAACGGTAAGTTACAGCTTCGATCAATGTAGCACCTTCGCCATTACGTGCACGCTCAGCAGCGTCACGAACAGCACTGATTACTGCAAAGATGTCCATGCCGTCAACTTTAATTCCCGGGATACCAGCTGCAACCGCTTTGTGGGCGATCGATTTGGAAGCTGTTTGTTTTGCGAATGGAGTCGTAATCGCGTAACCGTTGTTTTGAACAAAGAAGATAACAGGCAGTTTAAAGCGACCAGCAAAGTTCAAGCCTTCATAGAAGTCGCCTTCAGAAGAACCGCCATCACCAGTGTAAGTAATTGCAACACTCTTTTGTTTCTTCAATTTAAAGCCCATTGCAATTCCTGTAGCGTGCAGGATTTGCGCGCCGATGATAATTTGTGGCATCAATACATTAACGCCATCAGGAATAGCTCCACCATGTTGGTGTCCACGGGAATATAAGAATGCTTGGTACAATGGAAGTCCGTGCCATACTAGCTGCGGAATATCACGGTAGCCTGGGCATAAGAAGTCTTCTTTCTCCAAAGCGTACTCGCTACCAATCATAGTAGCTTCTTGACCGGATACCGGTGCGTAGAAACCAAGACGGCCTTGACGACCAAGATTTACTGCACGATCATCCCAAGTACGGGTAAATACCATACGATACATAATTTCTTTCAGTTGATCGTCGGTTAAATCAGGCATTTTATCCTTGTTGATAATTTCTCCATCCGGGGAAAGTACCGTTAGAGCCTCGACGTCCTCTGTATACACTTCATAAGGAACTTTACTCATTATCTTCACCTCAATAAAAAAATTTGAATATCAGCTGCCTCTGTTATAATATTATTATACACCTGTTTGGTTACTTTCGTCAAAGAAATACTTATAAAATTTATATTCCTTTAAATTTTGTATGTATAACAGGTGATTTATTTTTATATAACAGTTTAAAGCTTTTGGAACAAGTAAATGATTAATCACACAGTTACTCAGCTATTCATTTTAGAGCATACCGTTGTGTATTGCAAAATTCGACAAGAAAGGTGACGTGGCAACTATGAGCGATTCTGTTTTTCTGAAACGCACAATTGTAAAAGAAACGCTTTGGAGTAAACATCTGCAGGAGGAACGTAAATTACGCATCTATCTCCCTCCCGGCTACAACGAAGTCTTGAGCTACCCAGTGGTGTACTGCCAAGACGGCGAAGAGTTCTTTAACTTTGGCCGCATCGCTACACTCGCTGGACGTCTTATTATAGAAGAAGACGTGGAGCCCTTCATCATTGTTGGTGTCGAAGTAGACGTCGCTGTTCGCACTCAAGAATACGCTCCTTTTGGCAGCAGATTCAAGCAGTACTTATCTTGCTTTTCCGAAGAGATTATTCCCTTCATTGAACAAAAATATCCTGTGCGCCGTACTCCGGACGAACGAATCTTAGCAGGTGACTCCCTTGGGGGCAGTGTATCGCTCCATCTTGCACTTGCTTATCCTGCGATCTTCACACGTATCATCAGCCTTTCCGGTGCATTCTATCCTGAATCCCGCGACATGCTGGCTAAAGAAGAGGATCTCTCCTGGCTCAACATTAATATGGTCGTTGGTCTGCAGGAAACAGACTACAAAACGGATACTGGCATTTATGATTTTGTTCAGATGAATCGAGAAACAAAAACATTGCTTGAATCACGCGGAGCAACCGTATCCTACCGAGAGAAAGACGGACTTCATCTCTGGGGCTTCTGGCAGAAAGAGCTACCAGAATCTCTACTCTATTTTTTAAACGCATTATGACCTATTGATAGTAGTAAATAGTGAACATCTAAAGAACAGTATGTAGATTACTTGATTGCGCTTACAGTTAAATCCAGCAATTTCCCTCGATTTACCATATGAATCATTCAGAGAGAGCTGTAATCCGAATGGGTTACAGCTTTTCTCTTATCATTCTTTCCAGCAATATGTCACAGCCCGCGTTGATCAAATCATATACCTGTTCAAAATTACCTGTAAAATACGGATCCGGCACTTCGCGCAGCTCCTCCTCAGGCATTAAATCCATGAAGAACATTAGCTCGGCGTCTTTCCCGCCTGGAATCTTTCGAACATTCTCTCCATTAGACTTGTCCATGCAGACGATATAGTCAAATTTTTGAAAATCTTCACTGTCGACTAGCCGCGCTAACATGTTCTCATAGCTAATGTCGTTCTGATCAAGGATACGTCTTGTTCCTTCATGCGGCTCTTTTCCTATATGCCAATCTCCAGTTCCCGCTGAGTCTACAAGAATCTTATCAGATAGTTCTCTTTCATTAATCTTATGCCGCAGAACAGCCTCCGCCATTGGTGATCGACAAATATTACCCAGACATACAAACAGTACTCTTACGATTTTGTTCACCTCCCGTTGTTAAACCTAATTATATGTGAATTTATACTCAAAAGATCGCACACTCTCATTTTAGCGTTCTCGAGGTCAATTGTGCAACCTTTCGATCTGCATTATACTGGACAGGATACTCAACAAGAGGTTTAAGAGGAGGAATGGATGTTATGTCATCCAAACGAGTCGTAATTTTTGCAGGTGGAGAACTGTCTCCAGAATATTTCAACCTATTAGATGAAGATGATTTTATTATCGGTGCGGATCAGGGAGCGCTATTTCTCATTTCACACGGATATACACCAGATATAGCAGTAGGTGATTTTGATTCCGTTTCGCCTGAAGCGCTTCAAGATATTGAATCCAAAAGTAAGAAGACTATCACCTGTGATGCCGTGAACAAAGATTTGACAGATAGCGAGATGGCGCTAGATATTGCGATGGATCAGCAACCCAATTCTATTCTACTATTAGGTGTTACAGGTACTCGAATTGACCACTCCCTGGCTAGCATTCAAATGATGACAAGAGCCCTACAACGTCAAATCAACTGCTACGTCATGGACACGCATAACTATATAACCCTTACAGGATCCCAAGCAGTTATCAAAGATTTAGGCTATACCTACGTTTCTTTACTGCCTTTAACCCCAGAAGTATCGGGTATTACCTTAGAAGGATTTCAATATCCATTGACTGACGCTACACTAAAGCTTGGACAATCACTTGGTGTGAGTAACAAACTGGTTTCATCCTCAGGGACGGTTACCATTCGAAGTGGATTGTTGCTGATCATTCAGAGTAAAGACTAGATACATAGAGATCATGTTTAACGTAAAAATGCTACTTTTTTATAGTTTAGAAACATCATTGTAACTTTTATCTCAAATTCGAAAAAGCCGTGAAAACTCTTTTGTACCAAGGGTTTCCCGGCTTTTTTAAGATCCTATTACATCAAATTATTAATTTTTTGTAACTTTTAATGAATTTTTAATAAAACGCTTACAACCCATACCCAGCCTCACTTTATTGCACCTCTTCCAATTTTTATGTCATAGATAACCTGCTATACTACGAATCAGGCAAGCAAGACAGACAAACACAACAACAAAGACTAACACCTTGGAGGTAATACAACATGAACAAACAACAATGGATTAAAAAAGCGATTGTTATAGGAATGGTTACTACAATGGGCTTGGGTACAATGATGGCAACAGGCGTAGGCGCAACGAAAGTTGAAGCAGCTTCCGTATCTAAAGGTCAAAGTGTAGTGAATCTCGGGAAGAAATATATGGGAGTGCCTTACAAGTTCGGTGCATCCACTTCTACTACTAAAGTTTTTGACTGCTCTTCATTTACAAAATACATCTTTAAACAATATAACGTAACACTGCCTCGTACGGCTGCAGCTCAATCTAAAGAAGGAACAGCCGTATCTAAAGCGAATCTTCGTGTAGGCGATCTTGTATTCTTCTCCAGCGGTAGCAGAGCAACTGGTAAAAACGTAACTCACGTTGCTGTTTATGCCGGCAATGGTAAAATTCTGCACACTTACGGCAAACCTGGTGTTACGATTTCCGATCTTAACTCCGGTACTTGGAAAAAAACATATTTAAAGGCTCGCCGCGTACTGTAAACAACGACTCTGTAGTAGAGTTCTAACTATAATAGAGAAATAGTCTCAGGATGTGGTGCCGCCTTCGGGCGCCCTCATTACATATCCTGTTCCGCGAACGGTGTGAATCAACTTGTTCCGGTGACCTTTATCCATTTTCAAACGGATATGTCTGATGTAAACATCTACAACATTGGTATCTGCGTGAAATTGGTAACCCCATACTTCCTTAAGTATCTCGATGCGAGAGCATATCATTCCTTGGTTCGCAGCGAGATAATACAATAGATCAAATTCTTTGGGTGTCATTTTTAACTCGATCCCGTCGCGACTTACAAATCTGCGGCTGGGATCGAGCATTAAACCATCGACTCTCAGTATTTGATTTAAATTTCGACGCCGTCCAGTAAGGGTTAACAAATTTAGAATTCTATGTTTGAATTCACCGGTATGTAAAGGCTTTGTCATATATTCATTACCCCCGGCTGAGAACGCCGAAACTGCCCCAGTTCCAGATTCAGATTGTTCACCGGAAATCACCATTACCGGTAGTATCATCCCCTCAGCTCTTACAGCGGAAATTATGTCCCAGCCTTCCCAAGTCCCCACCTCGCATAACTCAGCAAGCAGCAGTACCGGTTCTACTTTTGATATGGATAAGCGGAGATCCTCGGGATCTTCGCTTTTTGTTGCTTCAAGTCCTATATCTTGTAGCACACTTTCTATAACGGTTCGATCTTCTTCTCTACTACTGCTATCAGCCATATACCATATTATTTGCTCAATCACAAAGTTCCCCCATATCCATATGACTTGCACCAGCATCACTGCGGTACGTATAGAATTCCCGAAAAACAAAAAGACCATTCCTTAGAAATGGCCTGAACACCTATTTACAGCTTCTTTATCCAAAATATCGATGATAAAAGCTCCGAGCAGCAGCAATATCTTTTGTCCCATGAATCAACGCTCTACCATCAGCAAAAATTACTAACCGATAAGGCCCTTCTATAAAAGAAACCAGATAAGCGTTGCTGTCCACGCTTCCGCTTCCTAAACGAGACAAACGGTCCGCAGTTTCCTGCAAGTTAAGCTTCTGTGGTCTCGCAGGGCGAATTTGTACTGTATCCCTTCCACAAAGAACATCGCCTCGTTCGGTATTCGCTGCCATTAGATAGGGATAGATCGGATGACTCCCACAAGAAGGGCAGTTTTTCTTTTTGGCAGCTTTCACTCCAATTTCATGGTATTCATTCCGCCACACATCAAACGTTAACAGTTTGTTTCTTAATTGTTCTTTACGCTTACCTAGTAGTTTCAGCGCCTCTGCCGTTGCATTTGCCGTAACTAGTTGTACTGCTTGCGGAAGTATACCTGCGGTATCACAGGTATCACCTCCTAGCGGTACTGTACCTAGAAGACAATGGAGACATGGAGTTTCTCCTGGCAAAATCGTATAGGTTATTCCATAACTGCCTACACATGCACCATAGATCCAAGGAATACCGTGCTTTTGCGCCATATCATTAATAATGAGCCGAGTATCAAAATTGTCTGTACCATCCATGATCAGATCAACCCCTGAAACAAGCCCTTCCAACTCTTCGGCACGAACATCTATAACATAGGCTTCAATAACGACCTCAGAATTAATCTGTTGAAGTCTGCTCTGCGCAGCAGCAGCCTTAGGCATACGTTCAATAGCATCTACCTCAGTAAAGAGCTGTTGCCTCTGAAGGTTACTCCACTCTACATAATCACGGTCAGCTAAAATAATTTTACCTACCCCGCAGCGTACCAGCGTCTCTGCAATCCCTGTACCAAGCGCACCTGCTCCCACTATTAAAACACTAGACTGCGCGAGCCCTTCTTGTCCCTCTGCTCCAAATGGCGCAAATCGCACCTGACGAGAATAACGATCTTCACGACCATCTGTATGAATCATTCGGTTTCCCTCCCCGTATCCAAAAACCGGAGAACAGCAGATCGTCCGCTATTCCCCGGGAGTGTAATGATTCTATACTTGTACTGCTGACCACTGTTCAACATCCCAAATTTTCGTAACCCAATCTTCATAGAAATCAGGTTCATGGGAGACGAGCAGGACTGTACCTTTATAATCTTGCAATGCCCGCTTCAGCTCAGCCTTGGCAATAACATCAAGGTGATTTGTAGGTTCATCGAACAGAACCCAGTTGCTCTCACGCATCAACAGCTTACAGAGACGGACCTTAGCTTGTTCGCCACCACTCAGCATGCTAAGCGGTCGGGTAATATGCTCATTTTTCAGACCACAGCGAGCTAGATGTCCACGCACTTCATTCTGAGTTAGACTAGAAAATTCATTCCAGACATCCTCAATAGGTGTAAGATTAGCTGCTTTCACTTCTTGTTGAAAGTATGCTGAGTTCAGATAATCTCCTAGATAAGTTTTACCGCTATATGTTGGAATCACGCCAAGAATAGTTTTCAGTAGCGTCGATTTACCGACACCATTGCAACCAGTTATAGCGATCTTCTCTCCACGTTCAATGGTCATGTTCAGCATAGGTAGAAGCGGACGGTCGTAACCAATCTCGAAATCAATGCCTTCGAAAACTGTTTTCCCGCTGGCCCGACTTTCTTTAAACTTAAAGGTAGGTTTTGCAGCTTCTTCTGGTCGATCAATTCGATCCATACGATCCAGCTGTTTCTCACGGCTCTTCGCCCGTCCAGATGTGGAAGCACGAGCTTTGTTACGCTGAATGAAATCCTCTTGTTTCTTAATAAAATCCTGTTGTTTCTCATAAGCATCTATGTGTTGGATCTTATTCATCTCGGCCATATTCAGGAATTTCTCGTAGTTCGCAGTGTATCGAGTAAGTTTACCGAACTCCAGGTGGTAGACAACATTTACGACTTTATTCATGAATTCCGTATCATGAGAGATCAATATAAATGCATATGGATATTGTTTCAAATAGTTTGTTAACCAGTCGATATGCTCAACATCCAAATAGTTAGTAGGCTCATCCAGCAATAGTACATTCGGTTTCTCAAGCAGAAGCTTCGCCAACAGAACCTTTGTGCGCTGACCCCCACTTAGTGAAGCGACATCACGGTCAAGTCCAATAACGGAAAGACCAAGACCATTTGCCATTTCCTCCACTTTTACATCAATAAGATAAAAATCTCCGATGTCCAGCTGTTCCTGAATGTCCCCCATTTGCTCGAGTAACATCTCTAACTCTTCAGGAGAAGCGTCGCCCATCTTTTCAGTTATAGTTAGCATTTCCTGTTCCAGCTCTAAAAGTGGCAAGAAAGCGTCCTTCAATACATCACGGATGGTTTTCCCTGGCGTTAAGATCGTATGCTGATCCAAGTAACCGTAACGGACGCGAGGCGTCCACTCTACTTTTCCACTATCCTTCAACAGTTTTCCAGTCAAAATATTCATAAGCGTCGATTTTCCTACGCCATTTGCTCCTACGATTCCTACATGCTCACCCGGTAACAACCGGAAAGAAACATTTTTAAACAACGTCCGATCCCCAAAATTGTGGGAAACGTCTTCTACACTAAGTAAACTCATAAATTCTCCGCAAGCTCCTGTCTATACTTAAATAATGCGTAACAAGCAGAAACGTCTTCGGCGTCCCTATAGGACGGTAAGCGTTCATGCAAGAAATATAAAGATAAAGTATAGTGTAAAACTTATACTTTCTTATATTTTTCAAAACACGTATAAATATATATTTTAACACACTTTAATGCAACACTGAACTAAAAGTTAGTTGAGTGAAAAGAGGAAGCATAGAGAACCGCTTTATTCAGCCTTTCTTTTGAAAAAAACTACGGCTTTTCCCCTTACTGGGTACATCTAATACTCCCTCAAACATTTCATTGATCACTTCTACCAACTTCCCCTTAGGCTTGAATGGATCTTGCTGAAAAGGTAGTCCATAAATCTTATCTGTACCTATAGCGGTTTGCAACAGTTGTACAGTTGAGGGTTCTGCGAGTGGTAACCCCACCCTCCAATTCGTTTCAGGCTGTAACCTTTTACGCCTAAGCCACACTAGTAAATCTTCGAGTCGCCAATCTGCACCAGAAGTAATTATAATCGGCATATCGCTATATTTGAACTCATCAAGCACCCCTTCATATTCCCCAACGCCAAGATCCAACACTACAAATTGATAATCCCCTCTCAGCAAATCAGCCATTTTTCCGTGAATAGGACGTTTCCAATAATGCACCCCTTTCCATGAAAAAGCAGATATCTCATCCTCGGATGCAACAGTTGTAATCTGTGTATGTAACATGCTGCGAATGCGTTCATAAACCGATGAATCAGGAGAAAAATCAACCCATGCAGTTGCCCCCTTCTGCGCAAGTAAGCTACTCACTGCGAATGAAGTATGTGTTGTTCCAAGACCTGAAGCAACTCCAAGTATGGCAATGACCATCGCTTTTCGCTTTTCGAGAGAACGTGGGACTGAAATAGTAAAATCATTTTCTCTATCCATTTCGGATTCCACACGAATTAGTGCCTGAAGGACTGCTTCTGCATTCTGATAACGCTCCTCAGCGTGATGTCGTAATAAGCGTCTTATGATTGGAATAATGCCAGCTGGCATATGGTTAAAAAGCCGATCCTCCATCCCAGACTCCCAATGACTACATTGCCCTCCAGTTGCCATATAGAGAATTAATGCACCTAGTCCATATAAATCGGATACCGGCTGACTCTGCCCACTTCCATATTGCTCAGGTGCCGCGAAGCCAACCGTACCAAGCTTAACCGTATCTTCAGAGATACCGTGTTTGTAGCTTCGTGCGATCCCAAAGTCAATTAACATCAGTTCTTTTTGCAGTGTCAACATGATATTTGAAGGCTTTAGATCACGATAGATAATCGGTGGTTGATGACTATGCAGATATTGAAGGACTTCTAAAAGCTGTTTAGCCGCCTGAATGATGAAGTCACTTGGCAAAGGTCCGGGATTATCCTTCATTAGCTGACTCAAGCTCACACCTTCTATATAGTCCATGATTAAATAGGAATACCCTTCTCGATCTGGAAGATAGAAATCGACAATACGCGGCAATCGTGGGTGGTCTAGTGTAATTAACATATCGGCTTCCGCTTGGATGTCAGAATGCAGCTCATCTAAGCATAAGCTTTCTTTTACAGCCCATCGTTTACCCTTTAGACGCAAATCATCCGCAAGATAAACAATACTCATCCCACCTGAACCAATCAGGCCCGTAATTCTGTATCTGTCATCAATAACCTGTCCAATCTTAAGCTTCGTCTCAAAATACAAACTAACTCCCCCTTTTCGCAAAAAAAAAGAGAAAGCTTCCGCCATTAACGTTCTTACCGCAAAATACGGTCACGTTAATAACGGGATGCTTTCCCTTAGTATTTAGAATATGTTTGATTTAGTACTTAATCATATAAAGTGTAATTTCATCACGATTATGGAATAGCTGCTTTGCACGCTGTATCTGCATGCGCTCCCCTTCAAACATCGCAATAATTTCTTTGATCATCGCAAGTGGTTTCTTATGCATCAGTTTTACGGTCACAATGGCTGTCCCACCCGGTGACAGACTGTGGAGTAACCCGGTTACTAGCTTCGCCATCAGCTTAGGACTCCAGCTCATATCGCACACGAGCAGATCAAATTCATTGTCCCGGAATTTTACTTCTCCTGCGTTTTTACGAAGGATTTTCAAGCCCGGATAATTACGTAGGGACTCATGCATTAACGCAGGGTCAACAGCTGTAACCTTCATTCCACGTTCCAGTAAGAAAGAAGTCCACCCACCTGGAGAAGCACCAATATCTAACGCATTACGGAAGCTGTAAAAAGGAATATCAAATTCCTTCTCGGCTTCCATTAGTTTGAACTTGGCACGTGAGATTTGTCCATCTTCCTTACGGAAACGGATGGCACCGCCATTCCAGCTAGATAAATTAGCTTCTGGTCTGGACACACCTGCATATAAGGCATTCCCGTCTGCGTAGACTGAAATAACCCAGGCTGGATCTTGCACAGTAAATTCTGCGCCTAAGTTCTGCAATTGCTCTTGGAGCCATTCACGAAGTTCTCCTGGACTGTCCTGCCAGAAGGAAGGATCACCTTTTCGAACGTTCAGGGATACCTTCTCACCCTCAAGCTCAGTGTGGCGACTTAAATACACCGCCAAACGCTGTAGAGCTTCCATGGTTCCTTCATCCTGAAACTGAACAGGTTGTATATGACGCAGGAAAATGGGAAGATTCTGTGTGAGTAGGCGCGTTACTTCCTCTGGTTCAGATTGCAATGTAGCCAGAAAGATTTCTCCTGGTAGTAACAAGGTACTCTTCACAGCACCGAATAAACGGCGAAGCTCTTCTTGCGCATAAGGCGCAAATCCGTGATTAGCTGTACAAATATATCGGGAATACACTTCTTCTTCCGGAGCAATGTTCTGCTCTTCGGTATCTTGTCTTAAATCGTTCAAATCGTTTTGCCTCCAGGTCTAATTTTAATCCAGGGACGACCGCTATCCCATTCAACATCAACAGGAATATCATAAGTGGCCAAGATCATTTCTTTCGTTAATACTTCTTCTTTCGGTCCAGATCCAGCTAACTTACCCTCACGGATTAATGCAACATGCGTGAAAAGCGGGACAATTTCTTCCACATGGTGAGTTACGTATACTACAGAAACACTACGCTGTCTCAGCTTGTCTATTTCAGCCAGCATTTTTTCCCTTTCATATAGATCAAGGCCGGCACATGGCTCGTCCATAATTAATAGCTTAGGGTCAGCCATAAGACATCTTGCCAGCATAGCCTTTTTACGTTCCCCCTGTGACAAGGTCCCAAAAGGATGAAATGCCATATTGCCTAGATTCATATCTTCCAGCATGCTGATTGCTTTCTCTTTTACTTCGGAGGGGATCGTCTCGTAGAAACGCAAATAAGCGTAAGCACCTGTTGCTACGACCTCCCACACCGGATCTTCTAATGACATCTTTTCCATCAAGGAAGGCCCGATATAGCCAATTTCTTTACGAACCTCACGTATATCACATTGTCCATATTTATAACCCAGCACTTCTACAGTCCCTTTGCTAGGAAACAAATAACCAGTCATCATCTCTAAAATTGTGGTTTTACCGGAGCCATTCCGTCCCAAAATGACCCAGTTCTCACCTTCTTTAACTTCTAGCGACACATCGTCCAAGATTAAGTTTTCTTCCCTGCGGAGAGATAAATGTTGTAATGAAATGATTATGATATAACACTCCTTATGTATTCCAGCACTCGCTCAACTGAAACCATGGAATAATAAACTTTCGAATCATCTTCCCGTTCTGCAGAAGCTACAAGTAGTGCAGGAACGCTCGTAATACGATATTGTTGTACCAAATTCGGCAGCATGTTCACATTGCCTGCAACCATTTGAAGTTCAGCAGGCAATAGATGAGCCGCCACCTCTAACATCCGTTCAGCAGCCTTACAAGTACCGCACAGTGGAGTGTGTAAGAATACTACAAGCGGTTCTCCTGAACTCTTGAGCACCTCTAGTAATTCCACTTCATTCATTGCCTTCATTTCAAATCCGTCTCCTCAGCTATAACGCGAAGCTTATCAGAACTCAGGGGACCATTTACCAAAAGCATCCCCTCAGGTTTAGCAGTATATAAGATCTCATACATTTCTTTTCGCCCCCACAAACTGGAAGTGTGCAAATAGATTTCTCGGGGGAATAGTCCTTCCAGTACGATCCGTCTGGCAACTTCTCCGCCCGAATAATCACCCGGCCCCATATCGTAATCCAGTGATAAAATATCCACCTCGCATTCACGCAGCATTAGAAGACATTCTTCCGTCGAACGAGCCAGAGCGAACCCTTTAGGTACCTTTCGAAGATCATCCATATAGATA
Source organism: Paenibacillus sp. B2(2019) (assembly GCF_008370385.1). Taxonomy (NCBI): domain Bacteria; kingdom Bacillati; phylum Bacillota; class Bacilli; order Caryophanales; family Paenibacillaceae; genus Paenibacillus; species Paenibacillus sp. B2(2019). The sequence continues at coordinate 301,808 of NZ_VTZR01000025.1, read as the reverse complement.
TGAATCACAATTACGCCTCCGCTTCAAACCAACCACGCACAGTAGCAATTTCTTTTCGGTGACTGCCATCCGCACCCTTCTCCGTTTCCATGACAACAGCTGAGCTTCGTAAAAGCTTGGAGGACAATAAGCTTTTCAGCCCCTGCTCTCCAATATGTCCTTGTCCGATTCCAGCATGTCTGTCGCGTCTTGAGTCGAAAGGAAACTTAGAATCATTTAAATGAACAGCAACAAGATGTCGCCAAAATCCAAGTTGCTCTCCTCGTTCAAGGAAGGCTTCCGTTCGCTCAGGGTTCCAGATACCAGCTGCGTAAGCGTGACAGGTGTCCAAACAAAATCCAATTTTCTCCGGAAATTGGCTAAGCTCTCGAACTTTCACGAGTTCTTCAAGTGTAATTCCTTCATTTCCATGGTTGCCCGCTTGATTCTCTATAAGCAGCTTAGTACGTCCATCCCAGGACTGAAGCACATCATTCATACATTGTATAATATTTTGATAGCCTTGTAACGGCTCCATTCCACCAAAATGTCCAAAATGAACAACGATGCCTAATGAACCACAAGCTTCTGCAATCTCTAGATCATTTAAGAGAGAATCTACATAAACCTTTCGCGGAGTAACATCATCTACACCAGCCGCCATGTTAATCCCATAGGGTGTGTGAGCAATCGAAGTAATCCCTTTGTCTTGGCAAAAGAGCGCACAATCCCTCGTATCTCGTACATCTACCTGTTTAAGTTTCAAACTACGCGGATTTTTAGGAAAATATTGAAAACATGTTGCACCGCTCTCCCAAGCGAATCGGGCAGCTCTCCCATATCCGCCACGAATGCTGACATGAGCCCCTATTTGAAGACTATTGGTCATGCTGACAGTCTGGGCAATAAAACACTTTGCGTCCAGACAGCTCTGTTTTGATAATTGTTCCCCCATCACGAAGACAAGACTCGCCTTCACGATCATACACTTTACATTGATTATTATATGAACCTGTAACAGTATCCCCAGTCATAAACGGCATTTCCATGTACCCACCAATTTCAGTGGCCTCAGTCAGTACTTTTTGGATGCTCTCATAAAGACGGGCTATAGATTCAGTTGTTAAATTCTGTACTAGTACAGAAGGTAAAAGCCTAGCTTCAAAAGCAATCTCATCGGCGTAGCAATTCCCGACTCCAGCCATCACATGCTGATTTACTAACAGGCTTTTGAGCGCACCTCGCCGTCCCTTTAATAATCCTGTGAATCGTTCCAGCGTCATTCGACGATCCAGCAGCTCAGGTCCAAGTTTACCCATTGTGGCTTCGCTTTCCTTAACCGACAGCAAATGTAAATACCCTAAGCGAAGTCCTATGAAGTAAAGGGTATGATCTCCAAATGCAATTTCGACTTGTGTGTTACGATCCGGCCGTTCTTCCTCCGTGCCATAAAAAAGTATTCCACCAAGCATCAAATGTAAAAGTAGTCTTCGTCCATCATGAAGATGAAACAAAATATACTTGGCACGCCGCTCAACAAAAACAACACGCGCACCGATCAATGCATTTCTAAAAGCTTCTGTTTCCATATTAATTGATTTTTCTCTGTTCACGATTACATCAGTTATTGGCACGTTTATAATATGCTGACTAAGCAGCTTTCTATAATTCTCCATTTCCGGAAATTCCGGCATAGCTCATCGTCCCTTCTAGGTTGGTGAAGTAATAAGATCCTAGCTATTATACACCGAGAAACGTTTTAAGTTCAGTTAAATCGGCACAAATTTCATCCGGTGAGATTCCGGTAAGATTTTTATAGTGGTCAAGATTTTCTGCATTGGTTAATCCGGTAAATACAAGAACTGTGCGACAGCCCGCATTTACTCCAGCAGCTATATCTGTACGCATATTATCACCAACTACTACAGCATGTTCAGGCTCGATATTAAGAAGATCTGTTGCAAACTTGATTAAATGAGATTCCGGCTTGCCAATCACTACCGGACTCACACCACTTGCAGCCTCGATGGCTGCTCCGATCGTACCTGCGCCTGGCATAATGCCATCATCTGATGGCAGCATTAAGTCTGGGTTAGTGAGTACAAACTTTGCTCCTCCCAGAATCCAGCGCGAAGCTTGCGAGAGCGACGTATAGTTGAAGGAGCGATCGATGCCTTGCAGTACATAATCGGGTGAGTCGGTGACGATGCGGAGCCCAGCTTCGGTACAAGCCACATGCAAACCCTCTTCTCCAAGTATCGCCACTGCAGCCCCAGGTGATTCCTCAGCTATGTAACGTGCGGCCGCCATTGATGAGGTACATACCTCCTCAGCTTTCGCATCGATTCCCATTCCACATAAATGTGCAGCCACATTAGCCGCTGTACGCGATGAATTGTTGGTAACAAATAAAAAAGGAATGCCCGCTTCACGCAGACCTTTAATCAGTAAATCAGCACCAGGAATCATTTTATGCCCATGGTATAACGTACCATCTAAGTCAATCAATAATCCTTTAATCTGTTCCATTATAAATCCCTCTATTTCCATAAGAAATTTAATTAATGTGATAAATGAATAATGGTATTAATAAACATTCAACCTAAGCCCAGCTTGGATTTAGAATGTTTAATAATACTTTTTGTTGGTGGTATTGCCCGATTGTTTTCGGCAAGATTTCCAGCCATTCGTACCTCTTTCATGCTGTAATTACTTTAAATCTAACACACTTCGTCGAATGAAATCGAACGAGAGACTCATCCAGCATTTTTTAGCATAGCACTGTCATTTCCTGCGCTTTCCCGGAAAATAATCATTTCCCCAATTGCCCGTTTTGTCTTCGATAAATTGGATATGTGCCGAATTCCTCCGCTAATAATGTCTCTGGAAAAATGAGTTCAGCTTCTTCCAGCAAAGGAATCAACTCTTCAGACGAACTGTAACGAGAGCTGAAATGAGTCAACAATAGTTGGCCTGCATTGGCTTCCTTGGCTAGCTCTGCAGCTTGACGTGCTGTACTGTGATGGTATTGATACGCCATTTCTGCCAGATCATGAGCAAAGGTTGCTTCATGAACGATAAGGTCTGCATGAAGTGAGAGTTCTAAAGCTCCTGAACAAGGTCTTGTGTCTCCCAAGATCGTAACAATACGCCCTCTTTTAGGTTCTCTAACAACATCAGCAGCGCAGATACGAACACCGTCATCCGTTAGAACATCTTCACCTTTTTTTAATTTTCCATATAACGGTCCAGGCTTTAAGCCATAACTCTTTAGTAATTCCGTATTGAGGCTCCCGGGACTATCCTTTTCCGTTACCCGGTAACCATAGCTATCAATACGATGCTCTAATAATGCTGCCTCCACTTTAAAACCATCATCCTCAAATACCGTTCCTCCTGTATGCTCGACAATCTCAATCTTGTATGGAATTCGGGATTGGCTCACAGCTAAGGATATATCTAAGTATGCCTTCAATCCAGGGGGACCATAAACCGTTAAAGGAGATGTCCCTCCCTGATAACCACGACTAGATAATAAACCTGGAAGACCAAATAGATGATCTCCGTGTAAATGTGTAATAAATAACTTTTCCAGCTTCCCTAGGCGAATCGGTGAGCGAAGAACCTGATGCTGAGTCCCTTCCCCGCAATCGAACATCCAAATGCTACGGCGTTCTTCCAGAAGTCTTAATGCAATCGACGTTACATTGCGTTGTATAGTTGGTACCCCTGCATTCGTACCTAAAAAATATAATTCCATCCCTCTTCCTCCCTTCTTCTTATTGACTGAACTATCTCTTATCTATTCTAAACGTCCTTCTTCCAGCAAAAAACCCCCCAGTTACGGGAGGTTCCGTTGAAAGGGATACAATCCCCCTACAGACCGTGTGTATAAATGAAAGAATTACAGCTTCTCTACATTAAAATACTGCGCTTCTGGATGAGCGAATACCATCGCCGAAACGGAAGCCTCAGGCTCCATCATAAAGCCTTCTGTAAGGTGAACACCGATATCCTCTGGGGATAACAGTTTAAATAGTGGTCCCTGATCTTCCAGATCTGGGCATGCAGGATAACCAAAGGATACACGAATCCCTTGATATCTTGCCCCATGTCTTTGTTTCATGGTCATATCTGCAGGATCTGGGAAGCCCCATGTATCACGCATCATGTGATGAACACGCTCCGCTAATCCTTCTGCTACTTCCAGCGCTACAGATTGTAACGCATGTGAGCGTAAATAATCTCCATTATCCTTAAGGGCTGTAGAGAGCTCACGAACACCGTGTCCCGCTGTTACCACGAGGAATCCAACATAGTCCATCATTCCACTGTCGACCGACTTCAAAAAGTCCGCTAGACAGAGATAAGGCTCAACACCTTGTCTTGGGAAAGTAAAGGTATGCAGAATCTCGGCTGTATTCTGTGGATTATACACGATAATATCGTTACCACTTGATTGTGCCGGAAAGAATTGATACATCGCATGAGGAGTAATCGTACCTTCCAGCATCGCTTGATGTAGAATATCATCGACAGTACCTTTCAACTCCACAGTCCGCTCATCACCAGCAGCTAATTGCGCCTCTACAGAACCTCGTAGCCCCAGATGGTGACCGAGCAGCATTTGCATGTTCACATAAGGGATAATATGCCCCAATGGATAATTACGAATGACATGGCGCTCTAAATCCGGTGGAACAAATACAGGTGCATCTGGAGATATTTTGGAGCGTACAGCTCTAGTCAGCGTAGGAAGCTCTTGCTTAGGAGCAACTGCCACTGCGGATTCTGCTTCCACTCGAATTTCCTCGGCAATTTTCTCCCGTTCAACAGGATTCATAAGCCGATTAGCAATATCGAGTCCATCCATAGCATCCTTAGCATATAATACCAGCCCATCATATTCCGGCCGGATACGTGTTTTGGTGAACTTGCGAGTCAAGGCAGCACCACCTACCATAATAGGCACATCAATCCCAGCCGTGCGTAAGTCTTGCGCAGTCAGCACCATCTGCTGTGCCGATTTTACGAGTAGTCCAGACAATCCGATTGCATCGGCTTTTTCACGACGAAACGCTTCGATAATGGTCTCAGGTGGTACTTTTATACCCAAATTAATGATCTGATAACCATTATTGGATAAGATGATCTCCACCAGATTCTTACCTATATCATGCACGTCGCCTTTTACAGTTGCCAGCATGATCTTACCTTTTACCGCTGTCTCATCCTTCTTCATAAACTGCTCTAAATGACCAACAGAAGCCTTCATCACTTCAGCGCTTTGCAGCACCTCAGCAACAATCAACTCATTGTTATTAAACAGCCGTCCAACCTCTGACATCCCGGCCATTAGCGGGCCATTGATAATCTCCAAGGGTCCTGATTTGGTAAGCGCCTCATTAAGGTCTGGAATAAGTCCTTCTTTGGTGCCTTCAACTACATATGAAGCCAGACGCTCTTCTAGTGACAGGTTAGAAATTTTCTCTTTTTTCTCAACCTTTTTCCCTCGGAAGGCGGCTACAAAAGCAGCAAGCGTGTCGTCATTCGTATTATAAATTAATTCCTCCGCAAGACGACGGTCTTCAGCAGGAATAGACGCATAACGTTCTACCTTCTCGGTATTTACGATCGCATAATCCAATCCAGCTTTAGTGCACTCATAGAGGAATACTGAATTCAGCACTTCACGTCCTGCTTCCGGTAATCCAAAGGAAACGTTGCTGATCCCCAAGATCGTATGAACACCTGGAAGTGCTTCTTTGATTAGACGAATCCCATCAATAGTTTCTTTAGCAGAGCCAATATATTGTTCATCCCCGGTTCCTACAGGGAACACAAGCGTGTCGAAAATAAGGTCTTCTCCAGCTAATCCGTATTTGTTCACTAGTAAGTCGTAGGAGCGTTTGGCAACTTCCAGTTTGTCCGTAGCCTTGATTGCTTGTCCTGTCTCATCAATCGTACCCACTACGATAGCTGCGCCATACTTATGAATCAATGGAGTGACCAGCTCAAATTTTTCTTCACCATCTTCAAGGTTAATGGAGTTAATTATCGCCTTACCTTGACAGTACTGTAATGCCAGATCAATAACCTTCGGATCGGTAGTATCGATCATCAAAGGAACTTTAACCTTTTTTACAACTAATTCTAGAAACAACTTAATATCTTCAATCTCATCACGGTCCGGATCTTGCACGCAGACGTCGATAACTTGAGCACCACTCTTCACCTGTGCACGGGCAATTTCTGAGGCTTCCTCATATTTACCTTCGACGATTAGACGTTTAAACTTACGCGACCCTAATACATTCGTACGTTCACCAACCATGTATGGACGGTTGTCGTTCTCAATATAAATAGGCTCAATCCCAGAAAGTGCCGGTGGATGATTTCCTGCAAGCGGACGTGGAGGGAATTGCGAAAGTGCCTCCGACATAGCACGGATATGTTCCGGTGTCGTTCCGCAACAACCTCCCGCAATGTTAAGCCATCCCTTTTCTGCAAACGCAGCAATTTTACGCGCAAGAGAATCAGGAGATTCATGATAATGCCCATTCTCATCTGGCAGTCCAGCGTTCGGATAACAACTCACAGCCGCTGAAGAGATTGCAGAAAGTGAACGAATATGATCACGCATGAACTCTGGACCCGTCGCACAGTTCAGGCCTATAGAGATAGGCTTCAGATGTTCTAAAGAAATATAGAATGCTTCAATGTTCTGACCGGCAAGTGTGGTACCCATCGGCTCTATTGTTCCCGAAATCATCACTGGCAGTTTGATACCCGTCTTCTCAAATGCATTTCGAATACCTATACTTCCAGCCTTCACGTTCAGAGTATCCTGAGAGGTCTCTAGCAATAACGCATCTACTTGACCATCAATCAATGCCACTGCCTGTTCCTCGTAGCTATCAACGAGCTCTTGGAAAGTCACGCCTCCCGTAACAGAGAGTGTCTTTGTTGTAGGACCCATCGCACCTACAACATAGCGGGGACGATCTGGTGTATCATATTTATCAACGGCATTACGGGCTAGCTTTGCTGCAACCAGATTAATTTCACGAGCCCGTTGCGGAATATCATATTCAGCAAGTACAACAGACGTTGCACCAAATGTATTTGTTTCAATGAGATCAGCACCTGCTTCAAGATACTGCTCATGAATCGTCTGAATTACTTCTGGACGAGTTAATACTAGCATTTCATTACAGCCGTCCAATTCTTCCCCACCAAAATCCTCACCTGTCAGAGGCACCTGTTGGATCATTGTGCCCATTGCACCATCTAGAATTAATATTCTTTGTTGTAAGCTTTCCTCAAGTGTATATTTAGCCAACGTATAGTCCCCCCAGTAAAACATTAGAGTAAGTTTAGCAGAATAAAGGAATTTCGAAAAGCCTTCCTTTCCACTCTGCATTATCTGTAATCAACGGAATTGCTATTCTTTTAATTATGGTTTTACAGAGAGTTCTTTATTAGGCATAGAATGCTGAGTTCTAGCAGTTACGTGTGATGTAACAATATATTGTCCTTCTTTCGTTAGTGTTCCCTCTGCTTGATAGATTCCATCACTGACTAGCTTCCCTTTAAATTCAATTTTCTGTTCACTATCATCTTTACTCACAATTTCGAACAGAACTTCTTTCGCATCATCTACTGCCAAGTTGTCTTGCGTCACCACTGCTTCAAAGGTCACCTTCTGATTTACAACAACCTCTTCAGGATTCAAATGTAACTCGACCTTGATAGGTTCCATAGACATGTCCATGTTCATGTTCATATTATGTACGCCAGAATGTTTAGTTTGGTCTGATGAACATCCTCCCAATACTAAAAGTGTTGCACCTAATAATAAAGGAACTATTGTTTTTGAAATCTTCATTTAGATTCCTCCCAGTCGAATTGATTACTAAGAATCTACCAATTCATGTTATACATTCTCCATCTATTATACACATTATTATTGGTTTTTCAGTATTTCGCATCAATTCAGCTAAACTCTTGTGACTTAAATCATATACTAGTAAATCTCATCTAACATACTAAATATGATGTAGATATAAAAAAGACAGCAAGTCTCCTAGTAACCTAGGAACTCACTGCCTTCTTAAAGCTTAAATGAATGAAAGCCTCTTCTACTCAATTTTATAAAGATTGGACTAATGAAAGAAGCTCTCCAAGATGTTTGATTTCATAATCCGGCTGAATTTCCGGATCTGGCTGTTTGCCTTTTCTGTTAATCCAAACTGTAGTCAAACCTGTTGCCAGCCCACCACGAATATCCGTTGTAAGCTTATCTCCGACCATAACTCCTTGCTCAGGTGCAATATCTAAAAGTTCTAGGGCATGCAGAAAAATTTCCTTATCCGGCTTTCCTTTGCCGAAGCTTCCAGAAATCACGATGTGATCAAAGAAAGGAACGATTTCAGGTACGCCATCTAGTTTCTCTTGTTGCAATGCAGGGCATCCATTAGTCAGAAGCAATAGCTTCACTTTCCCCTTCAGTTCTTCAAGCACCTGAATCGTTTCTTCATAGATGTAAGGTCGATTTCTACGCTCTGCTGCGAATTTGGTTGCTAATGTCTCAGCAAGAGCTTCGTCCTCTACACCAAGTGCTGCAAGACCGCGACGCCATGCCTCTTTACGATATCCCGGTGCAAGCTGCTCCAATTGACGGAATTCCGGCTGTTCACCTGCAGTAAAGTTCCCCCAAAGTGCTTCAAACGGATTAATCCCAATCATCTTTGTAAACGGGTTCGTTTCGTAGGATTCATATAGTCCAATGGCTTCTTTACGCACCGCAAGTTCCAGTTCTTGTGGATCAATCGTATCCCCAGCGGCTTCACATGCAGAACGAAATGCTTCATTAACGCTCCGATCATCCCAGAGCAGTGTATCATCAAGGTCAAATAGTACGGCGGAAATTGGCATTACAGGTCTCCCTCTCCCATGGCTGGTTAATTTCTATTCGTGAACTACTTCAATTTGGTGAGCTTTTGCGAATGCTTCCAGTCGAGTCCCCATTGCATTGGTATCATAACGATTCATAAGTCTGGTAAAAATCCATTTCGTGCGTTTGCCTTTATGCTTAATTACAACAGCTCCACGCGAAAGGATGATTTTCTCAATATCAGAAGCTGGCAGATAACGTTCGCGGTTGAATTTTATAGTAGATAGTCTAGCATTCTCTACCTTCAAGTACGGACGTCGGAAGAACAGAAGTGCCGCTAGTAAGTAGTACAAAACGACTCCTAACCAGTTCATTAGCATACCATTACCTTTGGCCTGGTCCACTGAACCAACCATCCAAAACATAGTACCAAGCACTAATAACACTACTGGAAATGCAATGTTACGGCCTTTAAAGGTTTCACTGTTCTTACCAGGAGATTTAGATTTAGATGCGTAAATCGTTTCCTTCCCCTGTTTCTTTCTTTGCTTATTAATTTGCTGCGTGTTGCGTTGAACCATTCTTTCCCAAGAACGGGCCATATGCGTTCCCCCTAGTCATCCAGTAATATCTATGAAAAGGAACAGGGTGTTAATGCTTACGCCCCTTGTTACCTTGTTCATGCTCATCATTATCGACCAATTCAATCGTATTCAATTGTGCTCGGAAGTTATTGCGAATATTCCCCAAATAAATTTCACGAAGCTTGGCGCGTTCCGCCGTTTCCTCTTGATTAAGGCCTACGCTCTTCTGTTTGCGTGCCAATTCGTTAATACGCGCGACCAACTCATCAATATTCAAAACTTTCCCTCCCCTTATAAATTAATTCTAACTCTGCCATGAGAAAAAGAGCTTGTCAAGGTTTACTCCCTGCAAGCTCTTCATGTCCTCTTATTATGTTCTTAGAATATTAATATATAGGTAAAGTGAGAATATCTCCAGCATTAATCTGACTACCTTTAATGCCATTGGATTTTTTAATTCCTTCTATATATACAGCCGTTTTCATATCAGAAGGTTTATTCTCAAGAGCAATACTCCAAAGTGTATCTCCACGTTCAACCACTACGCGCTTCTCATCCTTCATTAAAGTAGTAGATCCTGCAAATACATTACCTACTACTGTAAGTCCTGATAGTACGAGCACGATGATCAATGTCAGTTTAATAACAAAATCTCTACGGAACAAACGCATCAAGCCTTCAAGCAAAAACTCTGTAATCTCTTTAATCTGAGCTGAATAACGGGTAATAGGATTATGTCCTAAAGATTCAACCACTGGGGCTTTATCGTAGATGCTACGGTATGTACTGTATTTTAACATGAATATCATCCTCCAAACACTTGTTCTTACTTTTGAAATTATAATAACACGAACATGTGTTTTGTTCAATACTATTTTAGAACAATTGTTCTCTTTTTTTCAGAGGTTACTATTTACCATATTCTTCATATAAAGAATCACTCTTATCGTTTAGATGAAGGAAACGCAATCAATACAAGACTACCATTTATTAACTCTTTCGAATTAATATTTATAATAGTTAGAACTTATGTTTGTGCGAACGGTAGTTCTATGTTATAATTTTCCCAAACATTACTATATGGGGTTGATTCCAATGTCAAAGATTTCAAGTCGCCAGCTGGCGATCCTGGAATTTATACGTAGCGAAGTCCGCAGCAAGGGTTATCCTCCTTCCGTCCGGGAGATTGGAGAAGCTGTTGGTCTTGCTTCCAGCTCCACAGTTCACGGTCATTTGGATCGGCTAGAGAAGAAGGGACTTATCCGTCGAGATCCAACGAAGCCTCGTGCGATAGAATTGCTTGGCCAAGAGGATTCCGAGAATGTCCATCATTTCGCGCAAACCGTCGCTCGCATTCCTGTCGTAGGTAAGGTTACCGCCGGGGTTCCTATCACTGCTACTGAGAATATTGAAGACTACTTCCCGCTTCCAACTCACTATGTTGGAGATAACAAAGTATTTATGTTATCGGTTCAAGGTGACAGTATGGTCGAAGCTGGGATTATGAATGGCGACTATGTTATTGTTCGTCAACAACAAACGGCTGATAACGGAGATATCGTTGTAGCTATGACCGAAGAAGATGAAGCAACCGTTAAGACTTTTTATAAAGAACGTGATCATATACGTCTTCAGCCGGAGAATCCGGCGTACGAGCCTCTTCGCCTTAATCGCGTAACCATTCTCGGCAGAGTTATCGGATTATTTCGAGATATCCACTAAGTATGCACTCCTACCATGCGAAAACGGATACCGCCCTTTAAAGGACGGTATCCGTTTCTACGAGAAGTATAAGGATAGGGTATATCGTAAAAATAAAACTTTCTTTTATTTTTTAAAAAGCTGTTCTGCAAATGCAGAACAGCTTTTTAACTGTTATCAAACCCTATTTATCAATCATAGAACATTTGTTCCCATAAGCTAAAATGACCATTTTTAATGAATAACCGTTTAGGCATCCTGCTCATATCTTAATTAGAAAGGAGTGTTGCACAATGCCAAATTACCGGATTATAGTTGATCTGACGCAGCGTATGCTTTATCTTCTTGATAACGACATTGTGATCAGGGGCTTCCCAGTCGGAATCGGTAAAATGTTAACTCAATCACCACTCGGTGAATTCACAATCATCAACAAACAACCCGATCCAGGTGGTCCATTTGGGGTCTTTTGGATGGGGCTATCTAAGCCTCACTATGGGATACATGGAAATAATGATCCCTCATCCATAGGGCACGAAGTATCCCACGGTTGTATTCGTATGTACAATGAAGATGTGTTAGCACTAGCTGCGATTGTACCGATTGGAACACGAGTAACGATCAGGAATTAAATCTATCTCTATAGATAAACACGCCTCACTCATGGTTCACTGGAGGGGGCGTGTTTGTATTTATGTATTTTTGATGACCTAATAGGAATTATGTGGTTATATGTCGAATAATGTTAACAGGATTTCAAATTGAAAGGAAGTGTCTCGTTTTGAACAACTCAAAAATTAGAACCCTCGTCGATTTTAAAGTCGATGCACTTGTTAAACTCTCTGGCTTATTGTTAAATAACGATCAAGCGAGTGGAAAAAAAGTAAATTTACTCACCTCATTCGGCAGTATTCAAGGGACCATCTCCCCTTCCACCTCCAATAAAGAGGATGTTTTTGACTTAAAATCTCTAATGGATGATGTCATTGTAGATGAATACATATCTTATTTAGGTGCGGAACATCCCGATAAAAATTTCAGCTATAACTTTGTAGTCCTTAATGATGTTTCTGTAAGACCCTATACTCACTATGAATCTCCGATCGAATACAAACAGCTAATTGTTTATACTGATCAAATCACAGCCTTCAATTTCTTATGATTTTGACATATTTATTTTAAATGCTCTCAACAAAGCACTCCAGCAGTTGCCCCAATTTTGCACTCAGCTTGCAAAATCGGCAGATCTCTGGGTGCTTTCTCTTTTTCTAATCAGTAGTCGTTTCCTAAATTCCCACGATTTTCGCTCTTAACAGATACTAGTAGAGAGAATTCAGGCATATCTTTCAATAAGCAATAAATCTTGCTCTACTGAGATCATTGGAGGTGTGATTACATGCTGATTTTCTTGATGTATATGTTTGCCATTGTAGGAGGAGTCTTAATTCTAAGTGCCGTTATTATAGAATTAAAAAAACTATCTACTTCTTCTGAACTTTCTAAGCTGTTAAACGCAACCTCATCTTTTAATATTATATTCACCAAAACATTCATTCCGCCCAATCAATCTCACTTGATCGCCCTTAATGAACCTTATAAAAAAATAGCAATAGGTACCAGCAATCCGAAAACAAGCAAAAAGGCAATAGCAAAGCTATACTCGTTCGACAATATAATGGGATCAGAGATTGTTGTTAACGCACTAACCCTTTCAAAAGTATCTAAAAGACAACAAAACAGCAAATCAACTGCTTCAAGTGCGGATATTAATGTGGTTAATAGCGGTGACGAAGAGGCTGATGTTATTGAGGAACTTACGCTTAAAATATATATGAACAGCAATGAAATACCTGTGTATAGTATTTCCTTCTTGCCAGGCTTATTGCCCATTCAACAATCCGATAATCAATACAAAGAAGCTTACTCCCAAGTCCAACAATTACATGCGTTCTTCAGGTCGATCGTATCCGAATGAATGCCCCCCTTCCGCCTATTATTACTTCACTTTACCTTTCCCAATTAGAAATTTTGAAAACCTTAAGGAAAGACAAAAAAACGGTCCTTTTGAGAGGGCCGTTTTCGCTGCATCCAACATTCATTTTAAAATTGCACACTAAATCCGTTAAATTGATGAATGCCCGTACCATGAGCAACAAGATCCCGTTCACGTAATTCACGAACTGCCTTCATAACCACTTGCAAAATAGCTGGATCTAGACCCAACGTATTATGAGAGCCGAATACTTGAGATACATTTGGAATTTGCGCAATCTTTTCTAAAGAAGCCACTAAATCTGCCGGACTAGTAGAGGGATAAAAAGCATAAATTGGCGTAACATCATACAACAAATCCCCTGTAAACAGATACCCGTTGGCATGATCAAAGATGCTAATATGACCTGGCGAATGACCCGGTGTGTGGTAAATTTCTAATCTACGCCCGCCTAAATCAAGCACATCTCCCTCTCGCAATAGAGCTGTTGGTTTCCCTTGATAAGGTGTATACGTATTAGGATCAAACGTCTCAGGAACAGGAAGAGTAATATCTCGGCTCATATCTTTTCTGATCTGGGCAAGGGTCAAACCTCGTATTCCATTAATTAGCCAATCCTCATCCTCTTTATGAACATAGATCGTCTCAAATTGTCCATGACTGCCTATATGGTCTGCATGCACATGTGTAGTGATGACAGTGATAGGTAAATCCGTTAACTGATCCGTTATTCTTTTTATATTATCGATGCCTAATCCCGTATCAATCAACACCGCTTGTTCTTTCCCTAACAACAAAAAAGAGTGCACCTTTTCCCAATGTCCATATTCACTGATTGCATAAGTAATTGGATCAATTTTCGTGACTGTGAACCATCGATCTTGAATCAAGTGTGATCCTCCATTCCGTTCCATTTCTCCCTTACCTGCTTTTCTCCTTTATAATAGTCCGCTTGTTGATCCGCCTGATAAATTTCTTGATAGGGGAGAATGTTGATTTTACCTGAGTCCGGATATTCGCAAACATCTATGCCCTGGTTCGTTCGGAGATCAAGATACTTGCAAGGGGCATCCGTATGATTATAAAGTTGATGCGCTCCTTCAGGTCCCATTTCAAAAAATATCACATCACCTTCAGAAACCTCACTAAAACCCTCTGGAGTTCTTAACATCGCTTTTCCCGTCAAAATCACAAATATTTCTTCAGCGTTTCTATGAAAATGATAAGGAAAGGAATACTTATCTGGATCAAGCGATCTTATGTCGAAGACAAGATGTTTAGAATTAGCGATCTCAGCTAACCTCTCACTCGTATGCCAAGCAAACTCAGGGATCGGAGATAACTTTTGTTTAAATGAAACAGTATTTTCATTAAAAATCTTCGCCAAATATAACACCCCTCATCCATTACGCTTTTCTTTCAATATAATCGGTTTGGTACTTTATGTAAATGCAGATTATCAGGTTTAACAATAAAAAAAGCCCCGCCAGCATTGGCGAGACTCTTATATGTGAGATATCCTATTTATTTTGAAGAACGATTTTGATTTCTCCATCTGAACTAAAACTTAAAACCGTAAAATCAGTATTGATTTCAAGTTCTTTCCAATCCTTAGGAAGCTGGTAAGCTAGTTTGCCACGAATTTTCTTTCCCGCAGCTAAAGCGCCGTCCATTGTTCCTACTTGACTATCCAAAGTATGAGCCAAGAGATCTTCATTTATGGAGAAGCTGTCTTGGTATGCATTGAACATTAGCATAGAGCTTACCATATAATCTTTACTGGAAATATTCTCAAGTATAATTCCGATTTCTACAAACTCATTACCCTCTGATGGTTGTACATAATCATTTCCCTTAGGCTTTTCCAGAGACTCAACTGTAAGCTTAAAATTCTTAGTTGTGATGGTTTGTCCAACTTCATTTATCATCGTTTCCTTTGGCTCTTCTGTAGGCTTGCTGGTAGGCTTTTCCGTTTCGACCGGTTTCTCTGTTGCTGCAGTATCATCTACCTTTGCCACTGCTGGTTCTGATTTTGATACTGTAGGTTCACTATCATTCCCCTGTGATCCAATCACCCCAATTACAACAAAAACAATAATGAGCCAAAACCACCATTTTTTAAAAAAAGGTTTCTTTGTTTTCAATATTCTACTTCCTCTCAGATAATATCCATTTCCAACTTTTGCTAGGAAAATATACCCATATTATCCTATGAAAGATATACCTTTGCAAGAAAAATATAAAATAATGTCAGATGATAAGAATAATTGTGACCGTTATATTAAATTCCATTTTACTAGAACTATAAATATAAAAAAACACCTCAACGGCAAAGACATCAAGGGTCTAAAGGTTTTTGTAAAAAGTCTTGTATTGCACTCTTTACCACTCTTGAACTTGAGTGTGGTAAATCTCACAACAAATATACTAGTCCAGCTATAGCCAAGGAAAGAACCCCTCCTAAAGCAGACCAATTCGCTACTTTATTTTTAATTTTACGGCCTTCTTTGGATTCCGAATAAAAATTCCCTCTTTGCTGAGTACCTGTCGTAAATCCGCCAATACATATACCAGAGATCACAAAAAAAGCCAGTCCTATATATATGAATATGCGCATATTAGTGCTCCTCCCAGGAAAGCGTTGGATATCTATATATAAGATATTCTAACATTATTCTCCACTACTAATTGGAAAAGTTAAAATGATGTATGACGAGAATGCACATAATCGAGGAATCATCGGTATGTGCTCAGGTGCTATTTCTTGTGGCGATTGGTATTGCAGCCCTTCTGGTGTCTACTTAGTTTCTCCACTAACGGAGAGAGTCCTCTTCTTCGAGTTTTGGACTCAGATGACGTTATTTACAAAATAATCGTCTTTTGTGCAGGGTTTCGGACTCCAGTAACGTTATTGCTTCTTTAGAGCATAATATTGGGTACTTTTCAGGCCAATAACTGCATTTGGGTCCGATAGCAAGCCAAAAACAGAATAAAGCTACAAATAAGATCTGCTGTGAAGCTAGAAGGTGCATCGTACATAAGTTTGGTTGCAAGCCTCCGTTATGGTGTGGATGTTCTATTATTCCCTTATTTCACCCTCTAGAAATAAGGGAAGCGAACTGATTGTGGTTGGTAAGTGCGTACGTATAAATTGGACGTGCCTAGACACAGGTTTACACCAATACAAAAATACGAGAAGAAAAAGGACCATTGAGCAGAAACTCAGGGTCCTTTCCTTTTTAATGCTTATTCAGTTGTAATAGGCGCGCCCGGTTTGGCAGCGATTAAAAGATGACATTAAAAGTGAATGTCTTTTCGAGAGAAAAACTGAAACTTTATAAGTATCAATTTTTACATTTTTAAAAAGACATAAATGATTAATTATCTGTCATCATTTCAAGACGCTACAACCATATGGCAACTTCATGAACTAACATTTCCTCTTACAAAGTATGAGAAGCGCGCGTGACCAACTTATCCGCTATCCCTAGCCAATCAATCTTAACAATTGCTCTCAGCAATTTCCATATAAAAATTCAGTTAAAAAAATATAATCTGATAATTTTGAAGTCTACTTATATATTATGGGCATTTACTAGACAAAAAACAGAGAATCCTCTACAGTATCGCTAATCTTCCGCTGCGCTCGTTGAATATATTCGCTAACGCTTCCGTAGGTAATGCCGAGCATTTTGGCTATTTCAGAATGTGGGATGCACTGCCCATGTGCCAGAGTATAGCATTCTCGTTCCCGTTCGCTTAATTGATTAAGTGCATATTCTAATTGGAACCGTTGTTCATCTGAAAGATTGGCTGGGCTTCCCGCCTTTGAATCACTAGCGAAAGCCTGCATTCGTATTGGATCCAGTAGTATTTCCCGTTCATAGCCAGCTCGCCGTTCAATTCCACGCTTATTCCCTGGTCTCCGTCCTGAATTCAGCCACTCAATGACAAACTCACAGTCAGATTCCATTCCAGAAATCACCTTTTTATCATCAGCATCAGCCTTCCTATATGCTCGCTCCGCGCCATTGAGGGAGAGTCGATAGTTTAGGGCAGTTGCTGGACCTAAGTCCGTTACCTTTACTGCAGGAGCCTTGCTATTGGCGATGTTCATCCTCATTCCCCTTTGTGGTATAATTTGGTCGAGGATAAAAGCTGCTATTGCCCTGACGCATCAGGGCTTTTTTCTGTATAAATACATTCCACCAACATAGAGAACATCTTCATGTTTGTACTGATAGGATATGTGTTGTATGCATCTTTGAATCTAACCCAACTCGGTCCCCACTTCAGCACCTCTACAGGTTTTCCTGGGTTTTCAGTAAAGATAAAATGTCTATGCCCGTCCGACAATGCTTTTTGAGTGTCCTTGTATCTCATTCTACGGATCCCTTAATCACAAATGGCCTCTCAACAGCCTTACCAAATAGGTTTGGGATATTTCGAATCTAGGTTTGCTCTCTCTTCCTCCGTGAGTTGTGATCTCTTAATCTTTCCTTGCCCACCGCCTGTAGATTCAATCTCCTTGCTTTTGATTCCTGAGTACCAATCGCTTATTATGATTTCCTCGCTTTCGGATTATCAAAGTCGCTTGTTCCTCTCTCAACCCGTGCTATATTAAATAAGAGGTGAATTTTATGAACGGTAAGAAAGTTATCATTATTCTTTTGTCCATCTCTTTACTGGGTGTGATTGCTTACTTCGGAGTAGCTTATGGATTACTTTGGTATATCTTTAATGGTTAAGATCTATGATTACCCGGCCCCATTTTACTTGAATTATGCGGTCTGACTCGATGGCCTTCGGCCTAACAGTCAAGTTTCATCTTTTCGATCTGCTCTTTGTACCTGTCCCAAGTGTCTTCATCGAAGCATTTTTTTTAACTACTCAAGCTATGACCTTGCCCTTCTATGATGTCATTCAAGTCAATGCAGATTGTTCTCTCAAACATCGTGACTTTCATGCCGCCCTCTTCAAACGGATAGGTACCTACGGCTTCTGCGAAGTCCGCCAAGTCTGAAAAATCAAGATGAACGTAGGCATATTCCGTTTTGTTCTTCTGAAATTCCTGAGTATATAGGCCAGTTTCGTTTTCATTGAGCAGATGGTACAAATCTGCATTTACTTCTTTCATCCTCTTCTCCCCCTTATACCTCTATTAGTCCAAGAATTCTTTAATCAAATTTCCTTTACGATCAAAGTATTTGGTACGCCACCAGGGATGGCAGTTCTCAGCGTAGTATTTCCCCTCGAAGCAAACGTCAATATTTCCCGAGTTATTGCCACCCACCATCACGCCACATTACCCGTCAACCTCGATCTTCATTCCTTGATATGCGAAGTCAATTGCACGGCGCTCGCAAATCTCCCGGAAGGTCGCTGGATTGGTGAACAAGTCACTGACCTTGAAACCGCCGATCTTCCGGCAGCGCAATTTCTTGACTACTGTACCGAACTTCTCTTCCCACAATCCATCCTGAAGGTATTCCCGAAATGAATACTTAGTCTTCCCAGCATTTTCACCTTGTACTGTTCATCTGCACCAAGGATCATCCCATTCGCTCCACTGGACCCATACTTCATAAGTATTCATCGTGCATCGTCTCCTTTGATTGGGGTCTCAGCCCCCTAAATTAATCCAGCGCTGATACTGTACGCTCTATACTTGCAATCAGATTCATGTTCATGAACACTTGTATTCGAACTCCCTTCATATCCCGATTAAATGCCTATGCCTCAGAATCGTTTTGTGTTGCCATTTCTACCTTTCCATGCAGCATGTTAATCAAAACGTATACAATGTCATGCTATCCATGTGTCTCAGCCCCTTTATAAGTTCAGTACAGCCAACTCCATCATTTATATCCTCCTTGTGGGAGAGGAGGGCTATTAACCCATCTCTGTCCCAGTATTTTCGTACTGTGCAGCATGTGGACATCAACCTAAGTTGGCATGATATAATACATTTGTTAATAATTATCATTTTTTTTGAAAGGGGATAAACATGAATAACATAAAGAAGGAAAATCAAAATATTAATAAATGGCTTTCTATTATTTGTCTTATATTAATACCTCTCTCTGTTGGCATCGGAATTGTATTCGATCTTTATCGAGATCCAATACAAATTCTGCTTATGGCGTTAGGTTTTATTAGTTTATCTTGGATAAATTGGTCAAAGTATAAAGAGAAATCTAAGTTGTAAATACTTTTGCTTCACAGTATGCGTCTACTGCGTCATAAACTTTGGGAGAGGAGTGCTGCAACCTCCTCTATCCCTTAATGTCATGTATCTTCGTACTGCGCAGTAAATAACTTCAAATAAGTTCTTTTTTTTAGTTTTAGTTTGTTATACTAAAACAATAACTATTAATGAGGTGTTATCTTGCAATATATTTTTTTAATACCATTGGCATTTGTTTGGGCGATTCCCTTGGTTTTACTGTTAAAAAGAGATTATCTTACTAAAAACAAGGTTTCAGATAAAAATGCTAGCATAGAGAAAAAATTAGACAGAATAATAGAATTGCTTGAAAAAGATAAGGGTGCATAATCACTTTTATCTTTTTTTATGTCGCAGTATGCGTCTACTGTGCCTTTGGGAGAGGAGGGATACTCCTACTCCCTTAATGATCTGGTGCGGCCCCCGCGTTACTGGGTTTATGCTGTCGGACGATAGCCTTCGCCCCTTAGAACAACGTTAATTGCATATTCTTCAACCGTTCCATTCCGTCTGCAGCATGTCGTTCATCACGCCCTATAGCGATATATTTTCTTCCAGTCCTTGATGCAGCCACAGCCGTTGTACAACTTCCAGCACAATTGTCTAGGACGGTTTCCCCAGGGTTGGTGTAGGTGCGTATGAGGTATTCGCACAACTCCACTGGTTTTTGATTTGGATGGATTAGTTCAGGATCATCGTTGTTAAATACCGGATAGTACAAGACACTGCGCGGCAATCTCTCAGTCTTCCCAGCCTCGTTTGACCACGGAATTTCATCACCATAAACAGATGATTTATGGTTGTTAGTCGCTGCATTCATTGGTTTATGTCCCTAACTCATTTGAGCATTATAGGTCGGCAGCCTTTTATAAAAGACTAGTATGTTTTCATGAGCTTGCAGCGGCATCAGACCTTTGTTTAAGTGTCCTGTTGCCTTGTTCTTTTCCCATATCCATTCATATTTAAATAATTTCATATTGCTGGCTGCGAGTGCCTTATCAAATGGGGCTTTAGCAAATAAGACGATTGCCCCGTTATCCTTAATGATCCGTTCATATGCCTTCTATAGCTGATCAAACGGCAGGATAGAATCCCTAGGACTCTGCGTTGTGCCGTATGGTAGATCGCATAGGATCATGTCCACACTTCCTATAATTTGTTAATAGTGATAATGTACTTATAACTAATTAATAATAAGGAGATAGATAAATTGCATAAAAAGAAATATTTCACCCTTTCACCACCGTTCCTCATTCTAGGGATCATCTTGGCTTTCACTCTTCCATACGATAAAAGGTCTTATGCATTATTAGCAACCATGATGGCATTTTGGATTACTTACTATGTTTGGATTTATATAGAGAAGCTGATACAGAAGAAAAACGAATAGCATTTGTTACGCCTTATGTGTCTACTTAACAATACTAAGCGTGATAAATGCCGCCTCTGCCCTCTCTCGGGGGCAAATGTTTGTCTTATCCTTTACCTGTGTCAAGACTTGTTGCTCCCTTCCTTATTTCACTTCAGAGCATCCGAAGCCATGCGATAAAAAGGATTTGGCGCCGCGGATTTAATCTTTTCAAGTGCTTCCTGTAGATCATTTCGCTCAGAAATCAAATCAGAAACATTCATTTCCACTGCGTTCGCCCACTCGGTCAGGATTTTCATTTGCCCTTGATATTCATCCAACTCCGCCTGTTGCCGGGCTATGGTCTGCTGTGCCTCTGCTAAATCCCTCTGAACATCTGTGTCAGCCATCATCAACCCGTTTACAGCTTCTTTCCAACGCGCGTTCTGTTGTTGTGACTCTTCTAGTGAGTAAATTAAATACGCAATGTCTGCCTTTTCAATCATGAACCAACACTCATAACTGCACTCCTTCCCAGTTCCAAATCCGTTGTTGCCCTTTGGCTGGAATCGGAGCCAGCAGTTGCTTAATTTCTGCCAATTCCCAAGCATAGCGTCCTTGATCAAACCATCCGAAGGAATACTCTTTATCAAGAGTATTGAATTGAGTTTTTCGAGTGTCTGATTCCAAGGCAATCACTCCGCCCAGCACATCTCGCCGGATTCTGAAGCAATCTATCAACTCTGAAGTAGCTACCAAAGCCCCAGTCGGTAAGTTGTCCACTGTATAACCGTTCCGAGTCAACGCTACTTTAATCTCTGGCACCTCGCAGGCTTCTTTATCAATCTTCTTCCCTGCATGGATAGCGAGTGCTCCTCTGTGCTTTGTGGGCGCGCGTTTCAAACTTCTTCTCATTGAGAGCTATCAGTGTTGCCCACGGCTGAATGATGGTTGACTTCATGGCTTTGCCTCATTTCTTCATCGTGTTTTCAAATAAATTGAAGAAATGTTAATATTGTTTTTTTTCAAACCGATAGTAAAAAGAGAATAAATAATACATAAGGAGAATTTGAAATGGAATATATACTCATTGGTATTGGAATATATGCACTACGTATACTTGTTCCAATTTTTGTTGCTAGAGTTATGTGGAAAAAGAAATCCGAAATATGGAAGATTGTTATTGCTGTCATACTGACAATTTTCATACCTTGGTTGGGTTTAATTTATCTCGTCATCGATCGTTTAAGGTCACCAAGCATCCCCCGATTATAGTCTCCACATTTGTCCAACCCCTGGCGCTGAGCGACTTGTTTGCATAATTGTTCTTTCAATACATACTGGTTATTTGTCCTCTCCTTTATATGGTAGAGGGTGGTTAACCCTCTACCTTCTTTAGATATTCAGTGGCAAACCCGCCATTAAAACCTTCCAGCAGCACTACCTCTGATCCGCACAAGTCCCACGGTTCCGACTTCACCGTCCAAACCTTATCCTTGTATTTTTCCTTCCGAGCTTCGTAGCATGAATGCATGATTACTTTGTCTTCCGGTATCAGTCCGGATTTCTCAAGCCACTCAATCATTTCACCAGCCCGGATCTGTGCTCCGAGTGTTATAATCTCGCCTGCATTGAAGCAGTTGCTTTTCAGCTCCTTGTATATCCCGTTCAAAATCAGCGATAATTTCAAGGTTGTAGTCGATACAGAACAGAATCTGCTGCTTATTCATCCGTCAGCGTATTTCCTGCCGCACTCATAACGGTATTTATCCCATGTTTCCATGTCTTTTCCCTCCCTGGGACTAACGAAACTTATTTTGATAAGCCACGTACAAATGTTAAATAATTGAAATCGGAGTGTTACATATGGATAAAAATAAAAAGTTTTACGTCTTGGATCTAGGAATATGCTTTGCTGTTGCTTTTGGATTTGCATTCCACAACATTGCATTAGGTATTGGTTTAGGAATTGTTTTTGGTGTTGCCTTGTCTCAGACAGGTAAACCCAAAACTCCTAAAGATAAATGAGATTCCGCTACTGGGCCTATCACCGATTAATGGCTTAGCCTTATTTTGAAAATGGGTTACTGCCCAGTACATTGGCTAGGCATCAGCATACGATGACGTATAACCAATTGGGAGGTAATATGTTGAACTATCCAATGAACCAAATGAATTCAATGCATCAAATGCACCAAATGCCACAATCCATCGTGGTATACCCTGTTGATCCATATGTTGTAGAAACCTTAAAATCTGTTATTGGAAAACAAGTTGTGTTAGAAACTACTCGTGGTGGAGTCAGCGGATGTGTAGTTGATGTCAAACCAGACCATGTTGTGTTAGATACTAGAGGTAGAAAGTTCTTTGTCCGGATATGTGAGATTGTTTGGATCATGCCTGAGTAATTTTCTATTCCAGAGGGGCTGTGAAAACAGCTCTTTTTTCATATCTATTTGCCTCTTGTAGCTAACTGTTCAGCATTCCTGATAACCAATAATGCAATAAATTCGTTGTTATACGAATTTTATAATATTCAAATCGATCATTTGGATGATAAGACCCCCTGTGCAGCATAGCCATTAAGAGCATCAGTAAACATTGCAGTGAAGATCTTTAGATCGTTAGTCTCAAACGACTCAAGTAATCTAATCTCGCGGAAATTCACCTCTATCTGCCGTACTCTTTCCTGGTTTGTGTTCAGCGAATATCTTTTGCTTCAAAGGAGATACTTCCTTCTTCACCTTCTTACGGGTGGTATTGCGTTTCGCACATGAAGATAAGCAATAGGTTGTTCTGTAGCTTCCACATGAACTTTAAGTTCCGCACATCGATATTTCGGTGGAATTGCCCAGCCTTTCGGACGTTCCGGACGCCATCCGGGTCCACCTGTGATATAAAGTGGCTTAACACATGCCGTGGCTTCGTCACGGGTTAGCCGAAATCCTCTCTATTCAATTTTTTTTTGCGAATTTTGAAACGTATTGGTCTCTCAGCGCTGCCGATCCATTCTCTTCGTCACACTCATGCTGTCCTTTTACTTGAGGCTGGTAACGATATGAAGTACGTACAAGAACGTTTAGGTCACGGTAGTATGAGAATCACAGCGGACACATACACACATATTTCAAAGAAAATAAATGAAAGCAGTGTGGAGAAATTTGAAGCTCATATGAGAAGTATCCTCGAATAAAACTACATTTTCAGGGGGCATTACGGGGGCGCTCATTAACCTTCCACAAAACCTCCAAACCTTACCCACACAGAAAAAAACCCTTAACACCAATGGTGTCAAGGGTTTAACAGTTCTAGTAAAGAGTCATATATTGCGCTCTTTCCCACTCGTGAACTTGTGTGCGGTAGATATCCCATTCGATTTCTTTTAGCTCGTAGAAGTGAGCCAAAGCATGTTCGCCGAGAGCTTCGGTAATAACATGACTGCGGATCATTTCGCTAAGTGCTTCTTTCAAATCGGATGGCAAGCTTGGAATGCCTTCTTCGATGCGCTCTTCTTCAGACATCACATAGATGTTACGATCAATCGGAGCTGGAAGATCAAGCTTACGTTTAATTCCGTCAAGACCTGCTTTCAACATAACAGCAAGTGCGAGGTAAGGGTTAGCTGCTGGGTCCGGGTTACGAACCTCAACACGTGTGCTAAGACCTCTAGAAGCCGGAATACGAATCATTGGGCTACGGTTACTTGCAGACCAAGCTACGTAGCAAGGTGCTTCATAACCAGGAACAAGGCGTTTGTATGAGTTCACTGTTGGGTTAGTAATCGCTGCAAAAGCACGAGCGTGCTTCAAAATACCAGCCATGTAGTAACGTGCAGTTTTGCTCAGACCCAGCTTGTCGCTTTCGTCGTAGAACATGTTTTCTTTGCCTTTAAACAAGGATTGGTGAGCGTGCATACCAGATCCGTTGATACCGAACAATGGTTTAGGCATAAAAGTTGCATGCAGGCCGTGCTGACGGGCTACCGTTTTCACGACGAGCTTAAAGGTTTGAATTTGGTCAGCAGCAGTAATCGCGTCAGCATATTTAAAGTCAATTTCATGCTGGCCCGAAGCTACTTCATGGTGGGAAGCTTCGATTTCAAAGCCCATTTCTTCAAGGGTCAGTACGATTTCACGACGACAGTTTTCCCCTAAATCCGTTGGCGCTAAGTCAAAGTATCCACCTTGGTCGTTCAATTCCGTAGTAGGATTTCCTCTTTCGTCTGTCTTGAATAGGAAGAATTCAGGTTCTGGTCCAACGTTCATAGCTGTGAAACCCATTTCTTCAGCTTCCTTCAGACAACGTTTGAGGATACCACGCGGGTCTCCAGCAAAAGGTGTACCATCTGGCATGTAGACGTCACAAATCAGACGAGCTACACGACTATCAGTCACCCAAGGGAAGATTACCCATGTATCTAGGTCAGGGAAGAGATACATATCAGATTCTTCAATCCGTACGTATCCTTCGATGGAAGAACCGTCAAACATCATTTTATTATCAAGCGCTTTTTCCAATTGGCTAACTGGAATCTCTACATTCTTGATAGTACCTAAAAGATCCGTAAATTGCAGACGAATAAAACGAACATTCTCTTCCTTGGCAATGCGTAAAATATCCTCTTTAGAAAAGCTCATGTGATCCTCTCCCTTTCGAACTTCTATATATTATTATTTATTAAAAAACCGGGATAACTCACCTTGAATCAGAGACACTTGTCCCGGTCTTTTACCGGAAACTAGTTCTTGCTTCAGCATTCGGTGAAGCTGGGAATCGGATAACTCTCTACGTCTTACCTCTGTATCAGGGGTAATAACAGTAGCTTCCTCGGATTCCTTAGAGACAGGATTCATTACTTGCTTAATGCCAGCAATATTAACACCCTTCTCGATCAGAGCTTTAATTTCTAATAGGCGCTCAACATCATTAAAAGAGAACAAACGCTGATTCCCCGACGTACGTGCTGGTACGATCAGACTGTGCTGCTCATAATAACGAATTTGTCTCGCGGACAAATCAGTCAGCTTCATTACAATTCCAATAGGAAATAGTGCCATATTTCTGCGGATTTCATCACCCATGACTCATCCAACCTTCCAATGATCTTTTTCTGATCTCATTGTACATTTCCTAATACAGCGTGTCAATGGTATGTGAGATATTCTTACAGCAATTTTCTTTCACGCATACTTTGAAGTGCCATCAAAACGCCATATTTAACATGTGAATAGGTTAACCCGCCTTGCATATAGCCAATATAAGGAGCCCGTATAGGCGCATCTGCAGATAACTCCAAGCTTCCACCTTGTATAAACGTACCTGCAGCCATAATAACAGGATGTTCATAACCTGGCATATCCCAAGGCTCTGGTACCACATGGCTGTCCACAGCCGCAGCGCGTTGTATGCCCTGAACAAAGGCAATTAAGTGTTCTGGTCCATCAAAAGAAACCGCCTGAATCAAATCTGTACGAGGCTCGTTCCACGCTGGCTTTGTCTCAAACCCGCAACGCTGAAATACAGATGCAGCAAAAATACTCCCTTTTAAAGCTTGTCCGACCGTGTGTGGAGCCATGAACAACCCTTGATAAAGCCCACGTGTTGTTCCTAACATAGCCCCTACTTCACCACCTATGCCAGGAGCGGTTAATCGATAAGCTGCCAATTCTACAAGATCCTGTCGGCCACAAATATAACCGCCTGTCTCAGCAATACCCCCACCCGGATTCTTAATTAACGATCCTGCTACTAGATCCACACCAACCTGTGGAGGCTCAAGCTCTTCGGTAAACTCACCATAACAATTGTCTACGAAGACAATCACTTCCGGTTTCAACACCTTTACCCTCGAAGTCATTTCACCAATTTCAGCCACTGTGAAAGAAGCACGCCAATCATATCCGCGTGACCTTTGGATTCCAATCACTTTAGTATTTTCGTTAATAGCGAGAGCTACCTCATCCCAATCGATCTTGCCATCTGCAGTAAGAGCAACCTCCCGGTAAGTAATTCCGAAATCTGCGAGAGAACCTGTCCCATCCCCTGTGTGACCAATTACCTTATGTAAGGTATCGTACGGACGTCCTGTGATGTATAGCAGCTCATCTCCTGGACGCAGTACACCAAATAGGGCTGTTGATATGGTGTGTGTTCCTGAAGCGAAATGCGGGCGTACCAGTGCAGATTCCGCACCAAAAACGTCAGCATAGACAAGATCCAACACTTCACGGCCACGGTCATTATACGCATACCCCGTTGAACCGGCAAAGTGAAAATCACTGACTTGATGACGCTGGAACGCTTCTATAACCTTCCACTGATTCTTATCTACAATACGATCAAGGGCTTTGACAGCGCCTTCTATTTCAACTTCTGCGGCCTCTGCCGCGCTCAAAATATCCTCTGCAAAAACTACCATTCGTTCTTATTCGCTCCTTACATTTACTTGCCATCATAATGACAGAAAGCGGCAGTAAACTGACGCTTTCTAGATTAGCTATTATTTTATACCTATAAACGAAGCATTTCCACCTTAGGAATGACTGACAAGATTACTGCTGGTCCACAAAATCAGCAAGCATGTAACCCCATTTGTCATAATCCTCTTTATTAAGACGAACGTTATAGAGCACATCGTTCTCATCATATGTCGTTTCCAGAACCTCTCCCACCCTGTAGAGCAAGGAAGAAATGTCACCTCGGTCTCCGGGAATGCGGAAGTTGAGTGTGTCGCCAGCCAGTTCATCGGCGATCATTTCGGTAATCCGTGTTAAATCTTCAGGATTAAATGCACTGATCTTCAAGTACCCTGTACCTGTAGGCAACATTTCCAGTTGCTCAGGCTGACATAGATCAATTTTATTAAAAAGTACGATTTGCGGTGTACCAGATGCACCAAGATCCTGCAAGATGGATTGGACAATCTCCATCTGCTCCTCACGCATTGGTGAAGAGGCATCCACCACATGTAGCACCAAATTAGCCTCATTCACTTCCTCCAGCGTTGCACGGAAAGATGCGACAAGATCATGCGGAAGATTCTGAATGAAGCCTACAGTATCCGTAAGCACGACCTCTTTTCCACCTGCTAGCTCAAGCACACGTGAAGTAGGGTCCAGTGTGGCAAACAACTGGTTTTCAATATAGACATCCGCATCGGTTAGTTGCTTAAGCAGCGTTGATTTTCCTGCATTCGTATACCCAACAAGTGCGACTTGCACCGCTCCTGCCTTGCGGCGACGCTCCCGATGTAGCTCACGAGTCTTAACAACCTCATCCAGCTGGCGTTTCAGCTCCGTAATCCGATCACGAATATGTCGGCGATCGGTTTCCAGCTTACTTTCACCCGGACCTCTGGTACCAATTCCTCCACCTAGTCTGGATAAGTTCTTCCCTTGGCCGGAAAGCCGGGGTAACAGATAGGACAATTGTGCCAGCTCTACCTGAATAATTCCTTCTCGCGTCTTCGCACGCCCCGCAAAAATATCCAGAATAAGCTGCGTCCGGTCAATAATCTTAAGATCCAGAGCCTCCTCAAGGTTCCGTACTTGGGCTCCGGACAATTCTTGATCAAAGATAGCTGTATTAGCCCCGAGAGCATCAGCAGCCATCCGTAGCTCCTCTACTTTTCCTTTACCAATAAACCATCTAGAATCAGGTGTTTCCTTGTTTTGACGCAGCACATCCAGAACTTCAACACCAGCCGTTTCGGCTAATTGCACTAATTCCTGTAGTGAAAGCTCTGGATCAATTCCGGTTCTTTTAATTTTATCTGTGACGAGACTTACCAATATCGCTCGATCTTGTACATCTGTTTCCGTATCATGCGTTGTTATTGCCATGTATGTCATGCTCCTTATGACGGTGATAGTATCCTGTAATTCATAATTTGAAATCCTCAGTTCGAAGCGTCATTAATTCCTGCTTGCCTGGGCTGGTACTTTCATACTGGTTTAACAGTCTTACAGCCTGACCCCGAACAGCTTTCTCAATGGCATTGCGAACATACCGCGCATTACTGAAAGCATGAAGACTCTCCGTCTTCTCTACTAACAAATGCTGCTTTAACTTGAGTATCGCCTGTGGCATCAAAATATAGTCGCGATCTTTTGCCATGAGTTCAGCAATTTGCAGCAGTTGATCGATCGTATAATCAGGAAATTCCACCTGTATCGGAAACCGTGAGGGTAATCCGGGATTGCTCATCAAAAAATACTCCATCTCCCCAGAGTACCCCGCTAAGATAAGTATAAATTGACTGCGATGATCCTCCATGGCCTTGACGAGCGTATCAATCGCTTCTTTTCCAAAATCCTTTTCTCCACCGCGAGCAAGGCTATAAGCCTCATCGATAAACAAAATACCGCCCAAAGCCTTTTTTACCAGATCGCGAGTCTTCTGGGCAGTATGACCGATGTATTCTCCTACAAGGTCGGCTCTCTCCACCTCAATGAGATGTCCTTTGGTCAGTACACCCATACGCTGGAACAGCTTAGCTACGATTCTAGCCACGGTTGTCTTGCCAGTTCCGGGATTCCCTTTAAAAACCATGTGATAAGCTTGCCCGCCGCTTGCAAGTCCTGCCTCAGTTCGCATTTGAGCAATCTGTAACAAGGCGTAGATTTCAAAGACTAGCTCTTTGATATTGTCCAGACCCACTAAACCTTCCAATTCTTGCGTTAACTCTTGGAACAGGCTAGTGTGGCCGTGATTTTTTGGAGGTACCGGCCGACTCTCTCCAGAAGGGTTAGTTATAGCCGGAGGCTCTTGACTCCGCAATACAATATTGATTTGTCGAGACGGTCTTTCTTCCTCCCGTCCACTGGCCGCTGCTACGCGTCCGCTCATCGGTATCACCTCATTATCCAGGGCTGACTTCTCTAATCAAGTCTATTCCAGTAAATGAAGTGTTATTAGAAGATTCGGGATTTTTTGGACAAATCACAGGAATAGCTGCTGAAGCTTCCATTTCGTATAGGCTAGAATCTCACGTGTTTTATGTCTTGTCATCGATAGAACGGTGGATTCTGTAAGTCCCAGCTCAGGATTCACATATGCAAGCTCGTCAGCAATTTCATGAGCCCGCCACCCATGATAAGTATGTGTAATGATTATTGCTGAAGACAAACCTTCACGTGCCATAATCTCTTTACTAAACAAAAGATTCTCGTAAGTGCTGGTAGCTTCATTCTCTACGTAAATGGCGCTATCTGGCACTCCTTTAGCAACCAAATAATTACGCATTCCTTGAGCTTCGGTGTATTGTAAATCAGGTTTATCTAAACCACCAGATACAATAAGATGTGGGAACATTCCTTCTTGATAAAGCTTCAGTCCGTAATCCAGCCGTTCCTTAAGTCCTGGGCTAGGATCATCCCCCCACATCGACATACCAAGAATGATCCCAACATCCGCCTTTTGCATAGGATCTGTCGTGGCAGCTTTATTAATATTGTTTAACGCATAAGCACACCACAACAATCCAGCAATCACAATAATCGATAAAGCGATAAGCAACGTTCGTTTCGTCCAGAATCTGCGTTTTTTGGAAACAATCCGAATCGGGGAAGACCCTCTTCCGTAGACGTACCATTCCATTTCTTTATTTCCTCCTGAATTCTCCATGATGAAATAATTCGGCACGATGCTTCAAAGATAGTGAGAAATAAGGGAAAGCATGAGCATCGATGCCGCGTAAAATAGTATTGGCTGTCTCCCAGGCGAGTTTATAATCACTCTCGGAAATATCTTCCCTCTCCAGCGCTTCCTCTAATTCATCCTCATCAAGCAAGTAAACCTCGCCGTTCCAAAGCACAACCACATCCAGATACAAATCATCAAACCATGGAACGCCTTGGTCTGTGACGCCCTGCACCTTGCAGGTGTCTATGTACCATTGAATGATATTTTGCCGTTCGTCAAACATAGCCGTCACAATATAGTGACTGTCTTTGGGGAAATATTGCAGCCAGGAATAACCTTTATCCGCAATACGATATGTATGCCGTCCATAGCTCTTCCACAGTGGTTCTTTCAGCCCGTAGATGGTATAAAGCGTAATATATCCGCTGAATTCCCGGCTCTCCACATAGCGGCAGGCAAAATGGCGACGCGTAATCCGGCGCCAGTTGGCCCGGTCTCCGAATTTACGTTTCATAGAAATTACCCTCTCCAGTATGGTTTCTTCAGCTTACCACATTTAGAGGATACACTCAAAACATCCGGCAAAATACAGCAAATTTTTATCACAGATCCTATTAGAAAAATATGGAGTTATAAAAGAAAGAAGCTGTCCCATAAGTAGCATTCACTACTTTTGAGACAGCCTCAGGAAAAGAAAAGCTAACTTCATAAATTCAAAGCATCACTATTGAACAGAAGAATCACCATTCACATTGCTAGCCTCTTGATCAGGGCTTTGTGTTGCATTACCACTGTCATTCCCCGAACTTCCGCCTCCAGAAGGTACATCTGGCGGAGCGGTAGGTATCGGTGTTGCTGACGGTGGAGGCGTAGTGAATTCAGGCAAGGTTCCTGTTCCACCATTATTCCCGCTTCCATCGTTGCCACCACCATTATTACCACCGTTGCCATTATCCCAGCCATTGTCTCCACCATTCTCAGGGGTTGGTGTCGGGAGATTAGGATCAATGGTTGGCTCAGGTGTTGGCATCTCATCCTGCACAGAGACAGTAACCACATTCGATGGTTCACTTTCTACTTGGGTTGCAGGATCGTAGGAAGTAACATAATACTCGTAAACCAGACCAGGCATTGCACTAAAGTCTCCTGCACTAGTCGTGACCGTATTTAACAGTAAACCGAAATCAGCCTCGGATGTCTCTCTACGATAAATACGATATTCTACACCCGCAACAGGAACTGCCTGCCAGCCCAGATTTACTGTCATCGTAGATGGATCATAAGCTGCAGTAAGTCCACTAACATTCTTAGCTGGTTCAGGTGTTTCTGTAGGTGCAGGAGCGATTTCATTATCTAGCTGTGGGAAGGACTTCTTAGGAACATCCCTTAACGCTTCCTCCATCACTTTACCCCAGAATGCTGCGGCAAGCCCACTGCTATTCTTAAGCAGATGTTTCTTGCTTGGCTTGTCATAACCCATCCACACAGCAGCTGTCCATTCAGGTGTATATCCCACAAACCAAACATCACGGTTCGAGCTGATTCCAGAATATCCACTTTGAGTCGTACCGGTCTTACCAGCAACTGGACGATCAATCCTTGCTTTTCTACCCGTACCACTCTCTACAACCTTTTGCATCATCTCGGTCATTTGATAAGCCGTTTGCTTACTCATAACACGCTCAGGCGTTGTATTAGCCTTGAAGACGGTCTCTCCACTACTATCAGTGATCGATTTAATGGAATATGATTCTCGAAGTTCACCGCCATTTGCAAAAGCACTGTAAGCTTGTGCCATTTCCAGTGTATTCGTTCCTTTGCTCATACCTCCGAGAGCCAGTGAGAGGTTCTTGTCCTCGTCTTCCAGTCCAATCCCCAATTTCTTGGCAAACTTAAATCCGGTATTCACTCCAATTTCATTAAGCAACCAGACCGAAGGAATATTCTCTGATTTCTGTATAGCATCACTCATACTAATACTCTTGGAATATCCGTGAAGGTTAGTTGGGCAATAGTTGGAAAAACACTGCTTCTCGTTGCTTAACGTAGAATACTTGTCGTACTTTCCAGTTTCCAGTGCTGGAGCATAAGCAACGATTGGTTTAAAGGCTGAACCAGGAGAACGTCGGCTGCCATTTACACGGCTGTAGCCTTTTTTCTCATAATTCCGTCCACCTAGAAGTGCGACAATGCCGCCATTCTCTTGATTCACGATGGTCATAGAACCTTGTACCAGTTCGTCGTCTACACTCTTCTCGAAGTTATCACTGTCTGCAAAAGCATCTTCTACGGTTTCTTGAGCGTGCTTATCCATCGTGGTGTATATCTTGTAACCACCAATATTCAGATCATCTTCGGATAGTCCAAACTTTTCTTCTGCTTCTTCCACTGCGAAGTCAATAAAAGCTTGATAACGCTGTTTCTTTTCAGGTGGCTTATAATTATAATCCACAGCTTGTGCTTCGTCTCTCTCTTGCTCCGTAATATAACCTTGTTCGTACATGAGCTGAAGTACTACTGCACGACGTTCCTTTGAAAGATCTGGGTTACGCAGAGGGTTGTAACGAGACGGTCCCTTAGGCATCGCAGCCAGTGTCGCAATTTCCCAAACTTTCAGATCATTCAGATCACTCTTACCAAAATATCTTTCAGATGCTGCTTTAATTCCGTAGATCGTACCCCCAAAGTTTATTCGGTTCAGGTACATCGTAATGATCTCTTCTTTAGATTTCTGGTTCTCCAATGCTACAGCAATGGATACCTCAGTCGCTTTACGGAAAAATGTTTTATCCCGTGTCAAAAAGATGTTTTTGGCCAGCTGCTGAGTAATGGTACTACCACCTTCTACCATGCTGCGTGCAGCAATATCTTTTACCGCTGCCCGGCCGATTGACCATAAATCCACACCAGAATGCTCAAAGAAGCGTTTATCTTCTGTGGCCACAAAGGCATTGATCAATAACGGTGGAATCTTCTCATACACTACAGGATCACTTTTCTCAAGCGATAATTCGCCGATTAAATTAGCATTGCGGTCATATACTTTTGTAGTTTCATTTACGGTCAGCTTGTCTTGGTTCTCTAGGAGAAGTTTTTGCCCATTCAGCATAATGAACAGATAACCGCCAAGCGCACAGAAAATGGCCAACGCTGTAGCAAAGAACAAGCTCCACAGCACACGCTTTTTAGTCAAAAACTTCTTTTTCTTCTTACTTTTCGGTTTTGGTTTTGAATTGGAACTGGACGATCCTCTATTTCTATTGTTGTTCGTCCTTGATGTATCATCTCTAGACATGATGCCTCCTGACTCCCTTCCTTGAATAAATCATGTATGGACTTCTCTGAATGAAAAGAACAACCTTCTCAGGTTGCTCTCTCACACTCTATTCAAACGATTTATTAACAAGAAAGGTTTCACTTCAATTTTGTTAATGTTATTCTTCGTTACTATTGTCCTGCATAAGTGACACACTGCGCTGTGGTGTAAAAGTGGAAATCGCGTGCTTATACACCATTTGCTGGCGTCCATCACTGTCAATAACGATTGTAAAATTGTCGAATGCTTTAATAATTCCCCGGATTTGAAAGCCGTTGGTCAAATATACTGTAGCAGGGATATTTTCTTTGCGTAGTTGGTTCAAGAATGTATCTTGGATGTTAATGGACTTGTTCATATGACGTACCCCCAATGGTTCAATTATATTGTTCAGAAGTATATTCAAGACCTGAGAGAAACTTTCCTGCTATTATAGCACGTATTTTCGAGAAATTCTCAGAAAAGTTTTGCTCACCTTCGACATCGATCCACTCGATTTCCTTCATGTGGCGAAACCATGACAACTGTCTTTTGGCGAATCGGCGAGTATCGCGTTTAAGCAGTATCACAGCTTCCTCAAGCGTCAGTTCCCCTGCGAGGTAAGCGGCAATTTCCTTGTAGCCCAGTCCCTGCATGGACACAAGGCTTCTGCTGTAGCCGTTTTCCAGCAGTCCCTTCACCTCAGCAACAAGACCCTCCGCAAGCATGCTATCAATTCGGTCCTCAATACGTTTATATAGTATTTTCCGGTCCATTGTCAAACCGATAAGGCATAAGTCATAGGGCGACTCCTTCTTTTGAGCTGCATGAGAAGCAGAAAGTGTGGTGTTTGTCTGGTGATGAATTTCCAGTGCCCGTATAATTCTACGGCGGTCATTCGGATGCAATTTCGCTGCACTGACCGGATCAACGGCTTCAAGTCTGGCATGCAGTGCAAGCGCTCCATGTTCTTCTGCAAATTGATCCTGTTCTTTACGGAAAGCTTCGTCAGCCACAGCTTCAGAGAATTGAAAACCGTAACATAAGGACTCAATATAGAGACCCGTTCCCCCAACAATAAATGGAAGTTTCCCACGACTGCTTATCTCTTCGATTAGTCTGCTACCTTGTTCCTGAAATTCAGCAGCAGAATATGGGTCCTGTGGATCATGAATGTCGATTAGGTGGTGAGGAATTCCCATCATCTCAGCTGGAGTGATCTTAGCTGTACCAATATCCATACCACGATAAACCTGCATCGAATCGCCAGAAATAATCTCTGCGTTATATGCAGCCGCAAGCTCCAAACTTAACCTGGTTTTACCTACAGCTGTTGGTCCTAGTAAGACTAGAACCTTATGTCTCTCTTTAGTTGTCAATGTGTATCACCCCGTACGATGTTTTGGAGTTGCTCCGGAGCAGCTCTGTAAAGCCAAGCCTTTCAAATTCGCCGCTCAGAGCCTTTTCTTTCAAAAGAACAGTTTTACGGGCCACTCTTACCGCCTCAGCTACACTCTCTAGTGATAATGCTGCACGATTAGCAAACTGCCGCAGCGGGGAAATCGAAGCAGAACCGGTCAGCGGCACTCGGAACATAGGATCAAAGTATACAATATCTACACTTCGATCCGGTAGAGCACGTAAGTAGTCCAAATGTTCACTATGAACGACATTAATTCTACGCAAGGCCTCATTAACCCTTACTTGCCCAGAGGTATAATGCCGCATCCCTTCAAAGAGCAGTGCGTACAGCGGCAATGAGCTCTCCAGAGCGGTAATCTCTGAGGACTCACCACCATGCACAGCAAATAGCAAGGAATCAGCACCTAGACCCGCTGTGCAATCTAGTACGCTATCTCCGGGAAGCATTCGAGCAGCGACAAGCATCGGTTCTATATCACCCTTTAGAATCCGTTTCGCACGAACAAAACCCATGCTTGGGTGAAACTCCATAGGCTCCATCCCTAATCGGTGTAAACGAACGGCTTCTTGAGAAAGAATTAGTATATCCTCATCTCCATAGTGTTCCACCATCTTGGGTATAGAGAATTTCTCGCGTGGAGCGTATTTACAGCCCGTTCTTTCTGCGAGATTCTGAGCTCGCTCTACAATATCCATTATCGGGCTATAACCCGTAGTTATAATCATGTTGCCTCCAGTCTTGCTATAAACAAATTTCTAATCGTACAATTACATCACCCGTTTGAATAATTTCTCTAAATCATAGGATGAAAAAGAAATCACAATCGGACGCCCATGTGGACAAGTATACGGCTGTCTGCATGCTGCCAGACGAGACAACAAGGCCTCGACTTCCTGTTCTGTTAGTTTCTGGTTGGCTTTGATGGAGGCTTTACACGAGCATAGAATAGACGATTTCTCTCGTAGCTTTGCTAGGTCAATCAATCGTTCACTCAAGACCCACTCCGCCATTTCTTCAACGATCGCCTTCTCCTCGCCTTCAGGAAACCAATACGGCAAAGATCGAATCAGAAAAGTCTGTCCTCCAAAATGTTCAAGGTACACTCCAGCCTGCTGAAACCAATGTAAACGTTCACTAAGTTGACGACTTTCCGAAGGCGTGAACTCAAGCGTAATTGGCAAAAGCAGATCCTGAGAAGCGTCTTCAGGACGACCGAACTTCTCATAAAAAAACTCGTAATTTATGCGTTCGTGAGCCGCATGTTGATCAATGAGATACAGCCCGCCGTCATTCTGAGCGATAATATAAGTCCCATGATGCTGTCCGATATAATTTAGTTCCGGGAAGGCAGGAAGCCCAGGTTCTTCATCGACTGGCGGTGCCCATAACGCTTGGGCAGAAGGAATCTGCCTCTGCAGAGATGAAGCTTCTTGCGGACGATATCCATTAGCATAGTTGTTGCTCACATTATTTTGACGTCCTTGTGAAGAGGAAGACTGGTATCCTGACCCGTAGGATGGAGCCGTTTCACGAGTCATCGGAGTATCAATCTGCCCCTCTTTTCTGATCTCCCTGGCGCTCTGTTCAACATTTGATGGTTGTTGTCTACTAAAGGAACTACCAGATCCCTGAGGAACTGAATCCTTGCCCAACTCAGACGGTGGGGGTGCCGGAACTGACCCTTTAGAAAAAGCAAACTGCTCCTGTATAAATGAACTGCTGCCCTTTGGCCCAATGGTTTCTTTACCCGGGCGCGGTATCAAACTTTGCCCTAACAATACTTTACGAATTTCTTGTTCAACAAACGTGTAAAGCTCATTCTCCTTACTAAACCGAACCTCCAGCTTAGCTGGATGAACATTGACATCCACAAGTGAAGGATGCATGTCCAGTTCGAGCACCAGCAGTGGATAGCGGTTAATCGGAAGTAAAGTATGATAAGCACGCATGATCGCTGCGTTCAGACCATTGCTGCGAATATATCGTCCTCCCACAATGGTAGTCACTGCGTTTCGATTTGAGCGTGTCCATTCCGGACGACTTATATAACCAGAAATACGATAATCCAAGTCCTCTGCCGCAATCGGCAACATAGCCTTAGCTGCGGAGGTTCCGTACACAGCTGCGATCACTTGCAGCAGATCACCATTACCAAGCGTGTGCAGCAGCTGATTGCCATTATGATGCAAGGTAAAAGAGATTCCCGGATGGGCTAACGCCATTCGATACATGGCATCCGATATATGACCAAGCTCCGTCTGGATACTCTTCATGTATTTCAGCCGTGCCGGTGTGTTAAAAAATAATTCACGCACCGCTAGATCGCTCCCACGGCCCGAAGGGGAATCTTCATTCCGAATTAAATTACCACCCTCAATATCAATCAGGCGTCCTTTGCCGTCATCGGCAGTAGCCGTTAGAAGAGAGACTTTGGATACCGCAGCAATACTGGGGAGCGCCTCACCACGGAACCCTAGGCTAGTGATCTGGAATAGATCACGCCCATTAGCGATTTTACTTGTGGCATGACGATAAAAGGCGGTCTCGCAATCCTCAGGCTCGATCCCCGAGCCGTTATCTTTTACTCGGATGCTCTGTAAACCGCCTTCCTCCACCGAAACCTCAATCCTTGTGCTTCCTGCGTCAATAGCATTCTCAACCAGCTCCTTCACAACAGAAGCTGGTCGCTCTACAACTTCACCCGCAGCAATCTGGTTGGCAATATGCTCGTCCAATATATGAATTTTGGCCAATTTCATTCACCTCTTATTTAGGCAATCAATAATTAAAGATCCTTTGCTTTCATCTTCAGGTCGTTCAGCAGACTCATAGCCTGAAGTGGAGTCATATTCATAAGATCTGCGTTACGCACAGAAGTGATGAATTCTTTTATCGCAGGATTCTCTTGTACTTCAGTTACTACAGCCGACTGATTTGCACTACCTTTCCGATTCTTACGTGGTTCTTCCTCGCCAAAGATAGACAGTTGAACTACTTCATCTGCTATTGATGAATAGGAGTCTGCAGGAATCCCCGAAGTTTCTGCGATGACATTATCGGGTTGTTGGGTAGATGTAGTTGCGACCTCTTTTGCAGCGGCCTGACTTTCTAGTCCACCCCCATAATGAATAGAGGAACCACCTGGATGAGCCGCCTGCTCGATACTCTGAAGCAGACCGTAAGCACGATCAATGATCCCTTCAGGAAGCCCTGCTAGGCGTGCACAATAAATCCCATAGCTACTGTCTGCCGCTCCCGGAACAAGCTTACGCAGGAAGTTTACTTTATCCCCGCTCTCCTGTACGGCCATAGAGTAATTCTTAAGCCCATTAAGACTTTCTTCTAAGTGGGCCAATTCATGAAAATGCGTCGAAACTAAAGCTTTGCAAGAAATGGTATCGTGCACATACTCAATTACCGCTTGTGCAATCGCCATGCCTTCACTCGTCGATGTTCCTCTACCAAGCTCATCTATGATAATTAAACTCCGGGCTGTTGCTTTTTCTGTCATGACCTGTATGTCGGCCATTTCTACCATAAATGTACTCTGACCTCCGATCAAATCATCAGCTGCCCCAATACGAGTAAAGATTCGATCAATTAGCGGAACTTCTGCACTGGTGGCAGGAACGAAACAGCCAATTTGAGCCATAATACAAATGAGTGCAACCTGCCGCATATAGGTACTCTTCCCAGCCATATTAGGACCAGTGATCAAAAGAATATTTCCATCTTCCTTACTAAGCGTACTTCCGTTTGCTATAAATGCCGAGTCCTTTAACACAGCCTCCACGACAGGATGACGACCACCTTCAAGTCGAAGATCGTACCCATCCGATAGGACAGGTTTTACGAAGCGATGCTCGGCACTGACGGCTGCCAGACATTGATACACATCAATCTCAGCTACCTTTTCCGCAAGATTCTGCAGTCGCGGAATTTGGCCGCTGATTCGATCACGCAGTTCAGTAAACAGGCTATATTCCAAATCTGTCATTTTATCTTGCGCTTCAAGAATCAGTGCCTCTTTCTCTTTAAGCTCAGGTATAACAAATCGCTCTGCATTTGCAAGTGTCTGCTTACGTTCATAACGCCCTTCCGGCAACGAAGCCAGATTGGATTTGGTGATCTCTATGAAATAACCGAAGATTTTGTTATAGCCGATCTTCAGTGATTTGATGCCTGTGGCTTGCCGTTCTTTCGCTTCCAGTTCGGCGATCCAACGTTTACCATTACTGCTAGCTTCCCGCAGCTCGTCCAACCTGGCATGATAACCAGAACGGATAATCCCTCCGTCTCGCACGGACACCGGCGCATCTTCAACAATTGCTCGATCTATATCCTCCCGTATCTCGGCACATTCATCCATACTAGCACCGATCTCGCGTAAGGTTGCAGATCCTGAAGTCATACATAATTCCTTCAAAGCAGGGATTTGTGCCAGTGATAGCTTTAAGGCATTCATGTCACGACCATTCGCACTACCAAAGGCAATACGACCTACCAGCCGCTCTAAGTCATAAATTTCCTTCAACGCTAAACGCAGGTCCTCTCGAACAATAAACTGATTGTACAAATAATCAACTGCTTCTAGGCGACGTTCGATCGGAGCGCGCTGCAACAGCGGCTTATCTATTCTACGACGTAACAATCGCGCACCCATGGATGTTTCGGTACGGTCTAGTAGCCATAGAAGAGATCCTTTTTTAGAACGTTCTCGGACCGTCTCTGTTAGCTCCAGATTTCGGCGTGTGAACGGATCAAGAATCATATAATTACCTGGTTCATAAGGAGAAATTTGACTAAGTTGTCCCATTGAACGCCGTTGCGTCTCGTTTAGATAGGAGATTAGCAGCGCTAGACATTGTCCACGTTCTTTCTCCAGACGAACCCATGCGGCTTCACCGAATTGTCGACGTGCCAGCTCCTCCTCACGTTTCTCCCAAGGTGTGTACACAACAGGTTTCGCCAACAGAGGCGTTTCACTACGTAAAAGCTCCAATAACGTCGGGTCTCCGATGATCTCAGCCGGTTCATAAATGCCAATCTCATCGCGCAGCCACTCTGCACCAGATAACACTGAAGTAACATACAATTCACCTGTAGTTAAATCACATGCAGCTAATGCCATCATCCCATCACTTTCGGTTACACAAACAAGATAATTGTTGCTTTTGTCGGCAATGATTTTTCCATCCATAACTGTTCCAGGTGTCACGACACGTACGATATCCCGTTTCACCATTCCCTTTGTGACAGAAGCATCCTCTAATTGCTCACAAATAGCGACTTTATATCCTTTTTCAATCAGGCGTTGAATAT
Source organism: Paenibacillus sp. B2(2019) (assembly GCF_008370385.1). Taxonomy (NCBI): domain Bacteria; kingdom Bacillati; phylum Bacillota; class Bacilli; order Caryophanales; family Paenibacillaceae; genus Paenibacillus; species Paenibacillus sp. B2(2019). Next base: position 261,399 of record NZ_VTZR01000025.1, on the reverse strand, counting down.
AACCCTCGGCGGCGTGATAAGGTACTCCACACATCGGGATCTTCTCTGCGCCCCCGCCTTCGCGACCTGTCAACGTAATTTCAAGCTCCTTGGAAGCCAAAATGGCATCTTCAAAGAACATTTCATAGAAATCGCCCAGTCTAAAAAATAGGAAGGCATCCTTTGCCCCTTCCTTCACTTTTAAATATTGCTCAATCATTGGCGTATATTGTGCCATGGTCAACCTCCATGCCTATTTATTGCTGTCCTCCATTATAACAGAAAATTTGCGTACAAAGTCACCCTGCAACCGCATAGAAGTTCATTCTTCTCGATCCTCAGACAAAAAATCACGAAATCCGACACTATTCCTGAAGCTCAATGGGTAGTACCTTTTGTATATATTACAAGCATCCATCGTTCATTAGAAAGAGGTGTATTCTTCTGCATTTTAATATTGTAAAATCTTAACACAGAGCGTTAGATCATAAGAAAATAAAAGGAGAATATCAAATGATACGAAGACTTACGGAGGATGATCGGGAACTTCTAATGACATTGCTACAGAAAGAGCCTGCTCTTAATTTGTTCATCATTGGAGATGTAGAGAATTTCGGGTTTGAACAGGATTTTATGGCATTGTGGGGAGAGATAGATCCATCTGATGGTCGGATAAAAGCCGTTCTATTACGTTTCTATAGAAGCTATCTTCCTTACGCGGATGGGCCGTTTGATGTGGAAGGATTCGCTACAATCATGCGACAAGATAACGATATTCATATGATTTCCGGTGTAACCGAAGTGGTAAAAGCCTTTGACGGAGTAATTAACTTTAAACAAGAAAAGCAATTGTACTTTGCTGAGCTAAAGGAAATGAATGCTAAAATTATACAGTACTCTTCTTCCGTTGATAACATTATTAAAGCAACCATCCAGGATGTGGAAGCGATTTGTTCGCTTACGGATACAATAGAAGAGTTTGAAAGCAGTCGGGATGGATCGAGAACCAGCCTACGTAAAACATTGGCGACTGGCACTGGCCGTACGTATTATATGAAACGTGAAGATCAGGTGATTACAACGGCCTCAACATCAGCGGAAAATTCCATGTCAGCTATGATCGTAGGGGTTGCCACTCATCAGGCATTCAGAGAGCAAGGATTAGCTACAAGCGTAGTTGCACAGCTATGCACAGACTTACTCTCTGAAGGGAAATCTTTATGCCTCTTTTATGACAACCCTCATGCTGGGGTCATATATAAACGACTTGGATTTCATGATATCGGCTCTTGGAGCATCATGTACATGTAGACAAGCATAAACGCCTTCGGCGTCCTTATTAGGACGGTAAGCGTTTATGCGAGAAATATTAGATATAAGGGATATGTGAAAAACTAATACTTTCTAATATTTTGAAATATAAGCTCAAGCTTTAACTTTACTGCACCACAGCTCACGGATATCGCGAGATTCATCCCACGTTCGTTCAGAGGCGATATACTGAAATAAAGGCTCTATGTATTGGGCGGCCTTCTCGTAGCCGCCTAGAGAGCGTAGCTGCGCCAGCAGAGGGGGTACTGCGTCGCGCAGCGGGGATTTATCGCCGCCGTAGTAGGCGATATGCAGGTCTTCCCGGTCGAGTGGGCGTAGCGTCAGGTCTTCATAATGGCTCACGATAAGGTGAGCCAGATAGACCGCGCCTTTAGCGATGACCGGGGATACCAGGAAGCTCGGCAAAGTCCGGTACTCAAAGCCGCCATGCGGCTGAATCCGGAAATCGCCGAGCACGCCGTAACGAGGACGACGCGCTCCCGCGCGGACGTCCTCAAGCAAAAGCATCGGCAGCGCGAGATAGTTGTCGAGCGCGCGCAAGAGCGGCGCCGTCAGCGTCACGCCGCTGAAGTGCAAATGGCCGCCGAGGGCCCAGCCCGTCAGCGGCATACCTCCCGCCCGCCAGCGCAGCGTGCGGTCGGCGATGAGCCGGTCCGCCGTAGCCGCGGCGGACATCAGCTGCGCCAGCAGCGCGCGTGGTTCCCCGCGCGGCTGGGGGCGCAGCTCGGCGACCGGGAACGCGCCGCGCGTTCCCGGAGGTCCGGCGTCGCAGCCTGCGACGCCATCCGTGGGCAGGTACCGCGACGCAGGCACGACGCGGCCCGTGGACTCCCGGAGGATGATAAACTCCGGGTCCATGCCCATGAGCAGGCCGCTGCGGCCTGGCTGCTCCAGAGCAAGGCTCCGTTCCAGCGCTAATGCTGCGGAACGATAAGGCTCTGGCAATGATTTGCCGGAACTCTGTAGTAGTGGAGTGACTCCCTCCACGACATACCTCCTATTCCCCATTGCCCTCAGCAGGACCTCACCGCTATCCAGCCCCAAGCTGTACAAAGTCCGAACAGCAATACGCTGAAGTAATTTCATTACTCCACGCCATACTCCAGGTGCAGCCCCCATTGATTCGTTGCTATCGACTCTATCCATTCGCACAGCCCCGGCTAGCAAATCGGAGGCTGCGCGCATACCTGGGCCTGCTCCTAGTGGAGTGATCTGCAGAACGCTCAAATTATACACGAGTATGTTATAGCACTGTTTATGGGCCTTATCGGAAGGCAGAGTATCATATGTATCTTCTAAGCGATTTCTTTCACCAGAGGTCTGGTTTCTCCGCAGAGATGCTTCTGAGCCCTTCATTCGCAACAGTTCCTGCTTACTAGACGAAGTGAGCGTCGCTTCAATCCCGCTCCGAAATAATCTGGACTCTCTCTGTGCTGATGACAATCCCCAATACACCTTAAACCCCTCATTCATTCTCCTGCCCCTCCATCCATCGCAGCCCAAGATTGAAAGCCCTGCAGTAGCACTTCTTGCCCATTCATATGAACCAAGTTGTTCTTCATCCACTCTGATTCCAGTTTTAATTCTAAAAATAAATAAAAAAAAGGAGGGCATTCGCCCTCTACGCCGCCGCCCTCCCTACATATAATGGACCATAACCCATCAGTACTCAGTTAGCGGCGGCGTATCCTTCCTTACAGTTCATCATCCAGATTGTCAGGGTCTAGATCATCGTAATCGAAGCTATCACCTTCAAAATCATAATCCTTGTCTTCTGGATCATCGCTTTGCTCAGTGACATACACACGGACTTTGGTCTCAGCCACCAACTCCACTTCGAATTCGCGCTCTACGCGAAGTGTCACACTGCCTCCGCCTGGCGATACGCCCGCTTCTACACAGTTGGGTTCCTGCGTTGCCTCCGCAGAGACCTCAACGGTAGAAGTGCGGTGTCTCGTGTCCAGGTACGAAAGAGGAATGAGCTCCACATAGGAGACCGTTTCTTTAGCTACCTCGGTCTGCTTGTTCTTGTCGTACGAGTACCAGATGTTTACATCGTAAGTACCAATTACTTCGATTCCGTTCCCGGCGGCAACCGCTTCGTACTGGTGGTTGATAATCCAAGCCCCCAGAATACTAGTCGGGTGATGTGGCGGAGTCACGGTATGGGTTGCTGTAGAGAACTTACGACCTTTGCCGCAAATTGCCTTCGTAATGATCTCCCTTGTTTGACGTTTATGGCTTAATGACATCTTTAAACCTCCTCCATACAATCATTCACTATCAAGTGTATGCAGGTTCTAGGCATTTGTTGATTGTTAGTCTATAAATAAATTTGAGTAAGCCCTCCAGAGGGTCTTATCAGAAGACTTATAGTTCATTTTATTTCAAAATTTGTACAGATATGAGTAGATTATAAAAATGGTCCAGCCTCATACATATCCATTCTGAACGTTAAAAAAACCTTATAAAGCCCGCTATTGCGGGATTACGCGCACAATACCAATAGATCTATGTTTGCTCAGGTCAATAAAATCGTCATCAATATTCACGAGGGGACGCAGTGGATCAGTAGCAAGAATCATAATGATTTTTCCTGTCCGTCCATCTGTCAATTCCACTTCATTCCCTATCATTGACTGCATTAACTTATTAATAAAGACTCTACAAATATAAGGGTCAAGCTTGCCAAATACGTTTTCTTCCATCTGCAGCAACACTTCATAAAGAGGTGAAGCTTTACGATAAAACCGGTCGGATGTCATCGCATGGAACACGTCTGCTACTGCAACAATTTTACTGAAATCAGTGATCCGATTCCCAAGTACGCCGAAAGGATAACCACTGCCGTCCATTCTTTCATGATGCTGCAGGGCGACGAGCGCTTGCATATGATTGGTTCCAATAGTGTCCCGGATCATCTCGTAACCATAGGTCGTATGCTTTTTCATAAGCTGATACTCCTCAGCGGTCAACGGGCCCGGCCGGGTTAATAATTCATCCGGAATCCTCATTTTCCCGATATCATGAAGGGTCGCTGCGATCGTCAGCATACTCAAATCCTCAGGCTTTAATTTTAGCCATTTACCTAGCAATGTAGATAAAATACCAACCGCTACATTATGTCTGTATGTATAATCATCCTTGGACTGCAATGCAGCCAATACGCCGTAGAAGTCATTTTTTTCGCTTACCTGCTGAATAAACGGAATGACTTCATTTCTAACTTCAAGCATAGGAATTCGTTTGTTTTTGTTATGACGAAGCTGTTCAAAAATATTCTCTATCGCAGCTGTGCAATCATCGATTGCAAGTTGGAAAAATTCCGCGCTATCCAGCTGTACGACGTCATGAGACTCTAGGGTGATCTTATGTTGATTGATTAATCGTATATGCTCAGCACTTAATAAAGTCAATGCGGGTAAAACAAATACTCCTTTGTCATTAAAAAGGTTAGCTATAAGCTGTTTTCCTATAAATGATTCCATAACTTTGTCCATACGCCTCACCTGCCAATGCGGAAAATTCGACTACCGAACTTCCTGCTATTATTTGAACTCACCATAAAATCGTTAATCATATCCTGTGATCAACTTTTAGCTCATACATATCTTATCGTGATTTTGACAGAGATAGTTAATACTTCAGTTTATTAAAGCCTCAATTTAAGCCTTATTTCGAATCTTCAAACGTTTCTCCGGCTTGTAACTGACCGGGATTTTATGCCGCTTAGCGATCTTTAAATAAAGTGCCAGTTCCCTGCACAACTGAAGAATAGCTGAGCGCACTTCAAATTCCTCACGTGTCTCTGGCAGATCCATTTCTTCGAATTCTCTTGTTAGCTCGTCCAGTAAATGTTCAGTTCGTCCAGTATATTCTTCCGCAAGCACATCCCCGCTAAGCTGGTCAAATAACTCAGCAACCATCTCCCCATGCGGTAAATGGCGGTACACTTGAGAAAGCAACTGCATCATACTTTGAATCGATTCCAGTTGCTCCTTCCGCATGTAGAAATAAACATTCCATGCTTCATCAGGATGAATAACATGATTCTCCATCTCACGGGTAGCTGCCGTTAATCCCCGCTGCACTGTATTATCTGCGTCAATTAATTCTTTGCCGTCCCAAATATACGCAGGATCTCGAAGCGTTCGGGCCATCTGGGTAAAAATAACCGAAAAATAGCGATCCACTTCCTTACGGATCCCATAAATGACCCCACCAGTCTGAGGCATGTAAATCAAGTTTACCAGCCCTGCTGAACCGAGCCCAATAGCCAGAAGCTCTATTTGCTGCAACAGGACATGGAGCGATAGTTCAGCTTGTCCAAACACGCGAAACACGATAACCGAGCTGGTGACAATTCCTTCTTTGTAGCCAGACTTTACAATCATCGGAAAGCCCACGAGTACATACAGCCCGAGCACCCAGTAATGGAACCCTAGAAGCCAGAATAGGATGCAGCCAAAAAAGAGTCCCACGAGCGAGGCTAAAAAACGAGCCGTTATCGTTCGGAAACTCCTTTTCAAAGTAACCTCTACACCCAAAATTGCCAGCAAGCCTGCACTCTGCGCATTAGGTATACCCACTGCAGACGCAACTAATACGGATAATAACGTAGCTGCTGCTGTTTTTATCACACGAAATCCCATAGCCTTATCTCTCCTTACAAGCACTAACCCAATAAATAGGTAAAGATATAGACATGTTACAAGATTTTGTGTACGGACACAATATTACATAAGGTTCATCGCCGGGATAACAGCCGCTTCTCAAGATATACCACTAATTGATACATTGCTGTAGCCACGGCCGCGATAATCAAAAGACTGGACATCACTAGCGTGAAATTAAAGACCTGGAAACCATAAATAATCAGATAACCCAGACCCGATTTAGCGACAAGGAACTCCCCTACGATAACCCCTACCCATGACATCCCCACATTCACCTTTAAGGTGGAGACCACCGTCGGGAACGAGGCTGGAAGAATTACTTTAAAGAACACCTGAACTCTGGAAGCTCCGAAGGAACGAACCACCTTGACCAGATTCGGATCCACACTGCAAAAACTATTGTACACAACAAGCGTAGTTATAATCACCGTTATAGATAAAGTAGTAACAACGATAGCAGTGAATCCGGCTCCGAACATGACGATAAAAATCGGCCCCAGCGCCACCTTCGGCATACTGTTAAATACGACCATATACGGATCAAGCACTGCTGATAAAAAAGGAGACCACCAAATGATCACAGCAAGTAGTGTCCCTAATAGCGTTCCTAGTACAAAGCCTACCGCAGTCTCACCTACCGTCATCCCCAGATGCGGCCACAAGCTTCCACTGACCATATCTCCCCAGATCTGCCGGAAGATTTTTGTTGGATAGCTGAATAATAACTCATCAATCCAGCCCATTCTTGCGCCAGCTTCCCAGAGAACAAAAAACAGCAGTAACAGGCTGCTCCTTACAACAATCACCTTATTGCGCCAGCGGTGCTTCGTTTTTTTATAATCGCCATGCAATTGTTGTAGCCACTGTTCACGGGAAGCTAATAACCCCGATTGCTCCGTATGCTTCATTAGCTTTCCCTCCCTGCAATCTCCATCTCTTTCCATATTTCATGAAAAAGCTCCGAAAAGCCTGGCTGATCACGTGCAAATAGCGGAGGTGCTGACCGGATTTGCTCTGGCACTGAAAATACTTTTCGGATCTTCCCTGGATTTCGTTGTAGAAGAATAACACTGCTGCTTACCGCAATGGCCTCAGATAGATCATGAGTAACTAATATTGCAGTTGTCCCCCTGCTGCGTAAGGTCTCAGAGACCAAATCTTCCAGCTGTAATTTGATCTGGTAATCAAGTGCCGAGAACGGCTCGTCTAGTAGAAGGAGTCCAGGATTCGTTGCCAAGGTGCGTACCAGAGCTACTCTCTGCCGCATCCCACCTGATAACTGAGTAGGAAAGGCGTGCTCTTTGCCCTCTAAGCCCATCTCTCGAAGTAGCTCCAACGTCCGCTTTCTGCTCTCTTCGTTCAAGTTTCCAGTCAGCTCTAGTCCTAGAATGGCATTATCCAGAATACTCCGCCAAGGAAAAAGATAATCCTGCTGCAGCATATACCCAACCTCTGGTGAGGGTCCCATTATGGGTTGGCCATTTACGAACACTTCGCCTTGAGATGGCTGCAGCAGTCCTGCAATAATCGATAGGAGAGTCGTCTTACCGCAACCACTTGGTCCGACTAAGCTAACGAACTCTCCTTGCTCGACATTAAGGTTCAGGTCCTCAACGGCCAGTGAAGCTTCACGGTCGCCAAGATAGGCATGCGTTACTCCCTTTAATTGCACTACTGGAAGCATTGTCAGCCCCTCCTTCAATTTACACATCTTATTTAGGATCTTTGGTTCTCTCTTATTTTGAAGTGCTGCTCGTTATGCTCTTCTCAGCTTTCTCAGCAAAACTGTTATTCACTATTTTGTCAGCGGGAACGCGTTCTTTAAGCTCACCAGCATTATCAATCACATCAAGCAAATTGTTCCATTCTTCTTGATCTATAATTGGATTAACCGCATAGGTATCCTGTTCCTTATAACGTTTGACTGCAGAAACCACGATATCTCTATCCGTCTTATCAAAATAAGTCATAATCGCATCCGCGATTTCTTCAGGGCTATGTTCCTTCACCCAAAGCTGAGCACGCTGGATCGCATTTGTGAACTTCTGTACCGTGTCTCCATTTTTACTAATATAGCTGTTCTTAGACATAAACACGGTGTACGGTAAATAGCCGCTTTCCACACCAAACGAAGCCACTACTGCACCTCGGTTCTCACGTTCAAAGATTGAAGCCTGTGGTTCAAACAGCTGCACATAATCGCCTGTACCTGAAGCAAAAGCACCGGCAATATTAGCAAAGTCAATATTTTGGATCAAGGTAATGTCTTTAGTAGGATCTATTCCTTTTTTAGATAAAGTAAACGCACCTGCCATTTGTGGCATTCCGCCTTTTCTTTGCCCCAGGAAGGTAGAACCCTTCACTTTATCCCAGTTAAACGCTCCGTCAGCTTTACGGGCAAACAAGAACGTTCCATCCCTCTGAGTCAGCTGTGCAAAATTAATGACCGGATCATCTGAACCCTGTTGATACACATAAATGGAGGTTTCAGAACCTACCAATGCAACATCGATGGCACCTGAGAGGAGTGCAGTCATGGTTTTATCTCCACCGGGGATCGTCTGTAGTTCTACGTCAAGTCCTTCGTCTTTAAAGAAATTTTGTGATAAGGCAACATATTCGGGTGCATAAAAGACAGAACGGGTGACTTCACCAATCTTCACCTTTACCAACTCTGACTTTCCGCCGCAACCGGCAAGCACTGAAAAGCATAAAGTAATGATCATGAGCGACAATGACAGCTTTTTCCTAATCTTCATTCTTCATTCTCCTTTCTTACCGGGTCCTTCGCCCTTGCTTAAAGCATATGCAGATGCCTACGAAAAGGTTAAAACCTCCAATAACCTAGGGAAATCCAAGAATAACCATGATACTAGCGACTTTTATTGAAAGAATGGATAAATATCGTTTAATTTGCTGTTTTTGTATCTGTGCAAACGTTTTACCAATGGGGATGCATTCGAGTACTATAGGAAATAAAGCGCTTTCCATTTCTTGAATTAGAAAATTTGCAATAGAAGGAGTTATTACATATGTATAAAGGTGTTACATTCAAAACCAAAAAAATCACAATATGCTCTCTGGTGGGCATCAGTCTAACCACATTACTGCTGTCCGGTTGTTCTGGTAATCAAAGCAACAAAACATCCAATGCCACGCCCTCCCCTAAAGCAGACTCCATTCAGAGCACCGCTACACCTCAAGCATTGATAAATAAGACGGATGAACAACCTTCCGCTGTTTATTATGAATTATTTGTTCGTTCCTTCTATGATTCAGACGGCGATGGCATTGGAGATCTAAAAGGGATCACCCAAAAGCTGGATTACTTAAATGATGGGAATCCTGAAACCACGACTGATTTGGGGATTGGCGGGATTTGGCTCATGCCCATCAACCCATCACCAAGCTATCATGGATATGATGTAACCGATTATCGTGCGATTAATCCTGATTATGGGACGATTGAGGATATGCAGGAGCTAATTAAAGAAGCGCATAAACGAGGAATAAAAATAATTATGGATTTGGTTGTGAATCATACCTCCAAAGAACACCCATGGTTCGTAGACTCGGCTAAAAACAGTGACAGCAAATATCGCGATTGGTACGTCTGGGCTGAAGATCAAGGTCGTCCCGCAAATGGAGCCAGCGCTGCTGGCGGTGGCAGTGCGTGGCATTCTATACTTGGCAGTCATTATCTGGGCGGATTTTGGGAAGGCATGCCTGATCTGAATTTCGATAATGCAGAAGTTCGTACTGAAATGAAGGACATCGGAAAATTTTGGCTGGAGCAAGGTGTGGATGGCTTCCGACTAGATGCTGCGAAGCATATCTACGAAGATCTTTTGAGTGATAAAAGTGAGGCTACTACCGCTAAAAATGTATCCTGGTGGCAGGAGTTCCGCAAGGCTATGAATGAAGTAAATCCAGAGGCATATATAGTTGGCGAGGTCTGGGAGAATTCTGCTGTCACTGTCGGAGCTTATTTAGATCAAGCTTTTAACTCAAGCTTTAACTTTGGCTTAGCAGAAACACTGGTGAACTCTGTAAAAACTGAAAAAGACAGCGGAACGGCCTTTACGCTGGAACGAACCTATAAATTGTATTCCAAAATATCCGATAACCAATTTACCGATGCTACTTTCTTGACGAATCATGATCAAAACAGAGTCATGAGTCAATTAGACAATAACCCGAATCATGCAAAAATGGCAGCAGCCCTACTATTAACTTTGCCTGGGAATCCTTTTATCTATTATGGTGAAGAAATTGGAATGCGCGGTGTGAAGCCAGATGAAGGACTTCGAGAGCCTATGAGATGGAGTGCAGCTGATCAAGGAGAGGGGCAGACTACTTGGGAGGCCGGACGTAATAATGCGGGTGCGATAAACGTTGATGTTGAGAGCCAGCTGAATGACAGTGGTTCAATGCTAGAAAGATATCGCGAGCTTATTGCGCTAAGAAATGAGATTCCTGCGCTCCGGGATGGCGGAATCCGTGACTATGCTTCTGGCAATCCCGGGGTTATGGCTTACGAACGACTAACAACACAGGATCAGGTGCTCGTCGTTCATAACCTTACTGGAGAAGAACAAACTATTGTACTACAACCCAATGTCGAGGGTTTCTCTTACTCCAAGATCCTAAAGACGATTGCTGTCAAATCGATCTTGAATTCAGATCAACTTACCCTCCCTCCTTATTCAACTGCTATTGTGGAGTGAGAAATGCGGAAGAATGTAACACCCACTTTGTTACTGACCCACATAATTGAGCTTTTGTAATCGGGAGGGCTATAAGCCAGTCTTTGGATGGATCACTGCTCATTCGTAACAACCAGCCACTGGAATGATCGCCTAAGAAGCGTGCTTTCTGGAAGCTCCATCCACTGTCACTGGACGTACAGAGTCGTAATTCTCCTTCCGCCATGAAGCACTTCATTACCCGTGCTAGTTGGATGGAATGTACATCATCCCCTGTCTCTGCTGCTAAACAATCTGAGAGCATTTGCAGCGTGGATGAGCATGAGTTTTTTTTCAGCTCCTCAAATTTTCTTTTTGACATTAGTAATGCCGGAATCCCGTGATTAAAGAGCTCCTTCATGTTCTCACATTCGAACAGCTGAAGACAAAAGCTCTCCGTTTCACTTTCATCCTTTAATTCATAGGGCAGGGTTTCCGGGTTACTATTGCAGATTACTAGTATCCGGTCTTTATGTATTTGCAGACACAGATCCTTCATTTCCTCCTTCTCTTTATATTTCAATCTACAGATCCGTTCTGCGTTTAAACCTGTATGTAACTGATCCAGAACTGCTTGCCCCATTACTTCATCTGGAAATAAAAAATGCGTTAAATCGGCCAATCCATTGTCATTCACATCATTGTATCCTTCCTGTATTTCATATATATGTATATTAATCTAACAATCTTTATGTTATCATAAGCTAATTTTAAGGTAAAATTAAGAAACAAAGGGTATTATCATTAACATGAAATACTTTTAGCGAGGTGTCTTCAAAATGAGAATGCTCATCACATTTCAGAACAAACTTGTACCTGTGTATTTCACAACAGAAAATAAACAGCCCACTCAAAAAGTACTTAGATTACTTAACAGTACGTTGGAGCTCAAAATTCAAAAGGGCAAGAATGCTATCCAGAAATGCCTGAATTCATTAATTAGTATCGAAATTAAAGGCTCTGAGGCTATATTGCACAGTTATAGTGAGAATGATTCATTGGCGCTATCCCTCTATTAATAGAGGGGTAGTTTTTTTGTAAAGTTTCTTTTATCCTTTGGCAGACAAAACAGCAAGTCTCTGAAAGAGACTTGCTGTTTTTAAGTTTTGCAGCTTTAGTAATGAATGATTACACCAGTATGGGACAATATCAGCTAATCTTATAGTTCTTATTCTCTGCTTTTTCAGCTTTCTGTATTCGAAGTTTAAAGAGTCTCACTAAATTTTGGCGTGTATGCTCTTCGTGACAGCTATCCAATTTCTTAATGATAAACCGATCAATGGACATGTCCATCGCTCCTTTTAATTCATTCAGATCCTTATGAATATAGGGAATTTTTTCCTGTTTCCTTGTAAGTTTATTAACCGGGATTTCTATTATTCAAACTCTTGTTCCTTTATAAAATACTCTTTTCCCCCCAAAAAAATCACAAAAAAATAATTTACAAACAAAAAAATACATGCTATATTATTTATAGTTAATATTAAATACACACATCCAAGGGAGCAATCATAATGTCTAATGTTTTATTTATCAAAGCAAACAACCGTCCAGCAGAACAATCCGTAAGTGTTAAGCTTTACAATGAATTTTTGGAGAACTACAAACTTAACAATCCAGAAGATGAAATCACTGAACTTGATTTGTTCGCAGAGCAACTTCCTTACTACGACAATACCCTGATCACTGGTATGTACAAAGCTGCTCAAGGTTACGAACTAACAGCTGAAGAAGCAGCAGGTGCTGCTGTAGTTAATAAATATCTGGAACAGTTTATCGCTGCTGATAAAGTAGTATTCGGTTTCCCACTGTGGAACATGACTGTACCAGCTGTATTGCATACTTATGTCGATTACCTTTGCCAAGCTGGCAAAACATTCTCTTACACTGCTGAAGGTCCAGTTGGTCTTTTGACAGGTAAAAAAGCAATCGTTCTGAACGCTAGAGGTGGCATTTATTCCGAAGGTCCTGCAGCAAGTGCTGAAATGGCTGTAAACTTCATCGTTGGTAACCTTAACCTTTGGGGTATCAAAGATATTACTCAAGTAATCATCGAAGGTCACAACCAACTTCCTGCACAATCCGCTGAAATCATTGAGAACGGATTACAATTGGCTAAGGAAACTGCAGCTTCGTTCTAATACAAGCTATAAGAGAATTTAATAAAAAAGGGTGACCCTGAGCTCAGGGTCACCCTTTTTTTGACTTTCTAGCCTATTGGAACACTACTCTTGGCTCCGTCGCTGTCTATAAAGTTCTTCTAATACTCATCAAGTTCTTTACGCCAACCGTACCCTCTAGTCCTTGTCGAATGAACTTTAGAAGAAGCTGTGGTTTTTCTCTTGAGCTTCACCTCTTTGGTGCTTTGGTACAGCAGTTCCCGCTGTGTCTTTCGGTAGTTCAGCAGTCTCTTCTCTTCGAGCTCACCGTTATGAACCGCTTCAAGTACCGCACAGCCCTCCTCACGTTCATGTTTACAGTTACTAAACCGACATGCAGCAGCTAAGCTGCTAATATCACTGAACGCCAGATCTAATCCACCCTCATCTTCCCACAGCTGCAGCTCACGCATCCCTGGTGTGTCTACTATGATTCCTCCGTCCGGCATAATAAACAGTTCACGGTGGGTAGTGGTATGACGTCCACGGCTATCTCCTTCTCTTACATCCTGTGTAAGCTGAAGATTCTTTCCACATAACCAGTTGACCATCGTAGATTTGCCGCAGCCTGATGAGCCCGTTAGAGCTACTGTCTGTCCACTCCCAATGTAAGGCAGCAACTTCTCACGGCCATTATCTTGCAGTGCACTAACCGCATGAACAGGCACACCTGGAGCGGCGCTTTCCATTTCGGCAATTTTACTCTCTGCATCTAGGCAAAGATCTGCTTTGGTCAGTAGAATGACTGGATTGGCCCCGCTGTTCCAAGCCATGATTAAGTATCGCTCCATCCGCCGAACATTAAAGTCATCATTCAAAGCACTGACCAGAAATAAAGTGTCTACATTCGAGGCAACAATCTGCTCCTCTTGTGTGTTACCAGCTACCTTGCGTGAGATGACACTATGCCGAGGCAATATCCCATGTAAAATCGTATGCTCGCCGCCATCCTGCATTGAAAGAGACACCCAGTCGCCGATCGCTGGAAAATCACCTGAAGCGACAAACGTATGTCTCAGCTTGCCTGATAGCTCCCCCCATGTCTCTCCCAAATCAGTCATCACCCTATACTTACTGCCAAAATCGCCTACAATTCTTCCGGGAACAAGCCGTTTATCCTCCGTCTCCTTCCACTTTTCATCCCATTTTGAACTCCAATTTTCATTCCAACCATATTGCTGTATGTTAGTCATTTGAATCCTCCTAAAGATCTGTTTAAGTTTTTGTTTTTATTTACCATGTACTGCTAGCATTTCCCGAGAACACAAAAAGCCGTCGGAATTCAAGACTCCGGCGGCGGTCACACTTCATGAACTCTTCTAGAACGAAAAGGACAAAAAGTGTACACATAATCAGGAAAATGTCTCATCCTAAAGACAAGGATAAGTTCATTTTCCCGTGCGATATATAGAGAAATAGACAATTAACTACAATTCCTATCGATTCTATATACGCAAAAAAGCCGCCGGACCCAATACGGTTCCCGCGGCTCTAATAAGCGTAATAGAGCTTACCTGCTAAACTGCACGAATAACTTATTCGGCAGCCGCTGTTCCCGGAAGACACGTATCCACAACAGTTGAGTTCATTACATTTAAAACTGTCATAAAACATCGTCTCCTTCCGAAATAAGATGCTGTTATCATAAACGGCGCTGCCGTATAATGTCAACTATAAATTTTGATAAAATTACAAAATAGACTTAAGCTCATTCAACTCGCAGATTATCTTCCAAGGTTGTATATCCAATTGCTCGTCCCAGGCATGTTTTCTTTGCAGCCAAATGCCTTGTAGCCCTGCTTTCCCTGCACCCCAGATATCATTCACCGGGTGATCTCCAATAAACAATGTCTGATCCGCAGTAACTCCCAATCTGTCTAATGCAAGTTGATAAATCTTAGAATTGGGCTTAGCGATTTCTACTTCTCCAGAAATGACAATAGCCTTGAAGTACTCTCGCAGGGCAAGGGTATCAATTTTGGTGTTCTGGATATCTACTTTGCCGTTGGTAACCAGACCAAGTATATAACCGCGCTCTTTGCAGTACTTCAGAACGTCCACAGCATCCTTCATCGTAGCACCATGATTGATATAACTTGCATCATAATATGCACGAATATGTTCAGCCATAACTGGTGTTTCCCAAGGCAGTACCTCGCTTAGCTCTACGAAGAATCCGTCCTTATCACGGTAACCATCAGCATCTCTGTGAATCATATCTTCTACTACCTTCTGCGCTTCTTCAGCTTCCAAATGTCCTAGAAAATCCTGAACAAACTGAGTACTAAAACTGCGAAATGTATGGTCACGATCCATTAAAGTATTATCCAAATCAAATAATATAGCTTGTACTTCTTTCATCAAGCGATTCCCCTTATATGCTGTTGATTATAAAAATTTAACTTACAGAAATCTATTGTACTATGCCTTTGAAGACAATGAAAAGACCATTCTGTAAAAAGGAACTGCTGTCTCCCCTTCTACTGAACAGTCTTAATAGGCTTTATATTTGATTTATTCATTTACTCAAAATGCTCCGCACGATGTGTCAGCATCATTTCCTCTTCTGTGATATACAGTGGGAAAGGAGGGGTTTCTTTGAGATAACTTTCTGTGGCTAGCAAACGATAATGGACCTCAGGTAACCATGCATCTTCAACAAGTGGCAACTGACCTGTATCACTGATGTAATTGTCTACAGCGGACTGAACCATATCAAGGTAATACGGAACAAGCTTATCTTGTTCCTCGAAAACTTCATAGGTCTCGCGTGACATATAGAAATTCTGCTCTGGAATTCCTCCTAAATACCGTTTTAGTCTGCTCAAATCTATTCTTTTGTCGTCAAGGATTAAAGCTGTTCTATTAATGAGCGCAGGCATATCTTCTTCAAACTGTCTGATCGCCTGCTTGACTTGGGTTAAGGTAACGGTAATATGATCGGATTGGGGTTGTTTTTTTGTGCGTTTAAAAAACATAAGACAAGTCTCCTTTCGAAAAACTATCTTTGTTAACGCTTACAATTCTATTATATTCGAATTCCTCCCTCTTAATCAGCATATTTCCAACAGACACAAATTGTTAACAACTTTATGATCATTATTTGACATCTTCCCAACGCATCCAAATTTCTTGGGGATTAAGTTCATATTTATCATTCTCACGATACATAAACTGATGCATAATAAATTCACGCCGAATGGTAGCAAAATCTTCATGGAACTGCTTAATAAACTCGTTAATTTCCTTCTCACTATAAACTACCCCTGGCTCTAGCTTCTCAACCATGTACTGAAGTGCGATCAGTTTCTTCTTATATTGTGCCGGGATTTGCCGAAGCCGCCCATCCTTCGAAAAAAAGTTACGCAGCACAGACTCCTTTAGACTATTTTCAGGTGATTTCTCTTCCATATTTCTCGCTCCTTTCGAAAAAATAAACTGAAGTGAAGCCTCAGCGCGACTACTAATGAATTCTGGATTCAACTTAAAATAAACTGTATTTTTGTCACGTCGTTCCTTTATTAGAGCTGCTTCACGCAATTTCGCTGCATGATGAGTTACCGTTGGTTGTGATAAATTCAATTTCTCAGCCAGCGCTTGTCCGTGCATTTCTCCTTGTGACAGAAGCAACAATAAACGAAGACGTGTTGGGTCAGCCAAAGCTTTATGATAGTTCACTATTTTTTCTAACTGCATTGGAATCACACTCCTTCACCTTCATAGCAAGATACACATTAGATATATATCTAATTATATAACAATCAACATTATGCTTGCAATGGTTATTGTGTTTAATCTTATGCTTATGGCAAAATGAATGAATTTAGGGTAGGATTTAAAGAAAAGATAGTAACAATCAGGAGGTAACCCACTGTATGAAAGATGTAATTATTATCGGTGCAGGTCCTTGCGGCCTCTCGGCAGCTATCGAATGCCAGCGCCAAGGACTGTCCAGTCTCATTATTGAAAAAAGCTTTATCGTTCACTCCATTTATTTGTATCCAACAAATATGCAATTCTTCAGTACCGCTGAGTTATTAGAAATCGGAGACGTTCCTTTCACCTCGACCAATGATAAACCATACCGCCATGAAGCTCTTGTCTATTACCGCCGGGCTGCGAAGCAGTATGGTCTAGATATCGCCGCTTACGAAGAAGCGTTATCCATTGAGCCTCTGGAAGATGGAACCTATGCTGTACATACGTCCAATATGCGTGGTGAGCATCACACACGAATCACTGCAAATGTCGTTATCGCTACAGGTTATTTTGATCAACCGAATATGATCGGTATTCCAGGGGAAGAACTTCCTAAAGTTACCCACTATTTCGGTGAAGCCCATCCATATACAGGGATGAAAGTTACTGTCATTGGTGGCAGTAATTCAGCGGTAGATGCAGCACTGGAGCTTATGCGCGTTGGAGCTACAGTCGATATGGTCTATCGTGGTGAGAGCATTTCCTCGAATATTAAGCCTTGGGTTCGGCCAATCTTTGAAGGGATGGTACAAAAGGGTAAAATCACTCTACATCTGGAATCACGTGTTACTGAAATTACGGCTAGTTCGGTTATAGTTACGAGTCATAATGGAGACAAAAAATCCATAGATAATGATTTCGTCCTTGCTTTGACAGGCTTCCGGCCTAGCCGGGTGCTTCTCACTTCTGCCGGCGTAGTTATGGATGACGATATGGATAAGCCAGCTTTTAATCCTTCAACTATGGAAAGTAATGTTCCAGGTCTTTATGTTGCTGGAGTAATCGCTTCAGGTCGCAATGCGAATGAAGTATTTATTGAGACAGGACGTGGGCATGGTAAACTTATCGCAGATCACATTCTTGCGAAGCGCAGTTCTCACAATAAGGAGTTGAACGTTTAAGATGGACATGACCTCTTTGCTTTTGCTTGGTCTTGCTGCGCTCGGTATTATAAGCAGTAATTCCCCTGTAACAATAGCAATGGTCGTCCTACTACTGCTAAGAGTTCTTGGCCTGCAGCAGACCTTCCCTTGGCTTGAGAAATATGGTTTAACCATTGGGATTATCATTCTTACGATCGGGGTCATGACGCCCTTGGCCAGCGGAAAAATATCGCTACAGATGGTCGGTCAGTCCTTCCTCCACTGGAAGTCTCTTCTTGCGATTGCGATCGGCATTCTCGTCGCTTATCTTGGTGGGCGCGGAGCCATCCTTATGACCAACCAGCCCACAGTTGTTGCGGGTCTCCTGATCGGAACAGTGATTGGCGTTGCATTGTTCAAGGGTGTCCCTGTAGGACCGCTTATCGCAGCCGGTATTTTGTCGCTCTTGATTGGAAAAATGTAAACGGTGGTGCAACCATTCAACACTAAAATAGAGCAGCAATTCTCCACTATCGAGAGAATCGCTGCTCTATTTTATTTTTATTCAGCCTGAGAAATGGATTGTGGAATTTCCTGAGACGATCGTTTTTCTACAAACAATAGATCACCAACCCCATGCTCTGTTTGAATTTTTTTCAGTTGGGCCAAAGCTTCTGCTTCCGTATTGAAATACCCAGCTTCCACTAGAAATAATCCCTTCTGATCCTTTAATACGCGCACGTTCTCTAACCCGTATAACATCTCTTCAGCCATACCTTGACTCTCGCCGGAAGGCTCTGAGCTTGTTCTAAGTGAATAGATAGAAGTTCCTTCTTCCACGTCACCCTTCTTATCCTTCAATGTAATCGCCACCTGTGCCGGATCCTTATATTCCTTCACCTCATAAGCAACTGGCTCTTTGAAGGTTACATTGAAACGTATCATCGAGTCATCCAATGTAATTAAAGGATAAGCATCTTGAACATACTTGCTTTCTTTTAATGTCTCAAGATCTTTAACAGCTGAGAAGTTCCTTGCCCCACTCACGGTTACGGTCATTGTATAAGGATTGTCAGTGAATTTTACGTTATAAGAGCTTGCAAGGTCTTGTGTATTGTCCGAATTTGCAAAGTTTAAAATCATTTGATCACTGTTCTTCTGATGTTTCAACGAAATGAAATTGACATCTACTCCATCCTGAATCGTGCCGCCGCCTGCACTTCCATCCGTAAATTTCAATACACTTACCAGCTTACCTAGAACGGGCACTTGATTCATACTATCCGCGAAGGCGGGTACCGTATTTACACCCACTGTAAAAGAAATGATAACTGCTGCTGCAACTGATCCTGTCCATTTTAATCCGCTCATTTTTATTCCTCTTTTCTGTTGTTTATAGCGTTTTCCTCTTTCAATACCTTTTCGAGAAGCTTGTGATAGTTCTTCGGGGATTTCAATATCGTTGTATGCTTTCTGTAAACGTTCAAGTTGATTATCCAAAGTACTCACTCCCCTTCATATTAATTTTTAATTTCCCTAATCCCCGATAGATGACGGTTTTCACTGTACTCTCTGGCATGTCCAATACCCCGGCAATTTCCTTTATGGGCAAGTCTTCAAAATATCTCATCACAATGACCATTCTTGATCTTTTATCAAGGACTCTTAGCGCCTCCTGGAGATCAATGACATCCTCTATGGGTTCTGAAGCGTAGCTGCCTTCGGGATCTTTCTCCATATACACGATTTTTTTAGATTTTCGGATAAAGTCCAAGGCACAATTGACGGCTATTTTTGTGAGCCAAGTTTTAAAATATTGAGGTTGCTGCAGTTTATGAATTGAGATGTACGCTTTATAGACGGTCTCCTGTACAATCTCCAGCGCATCATCCTTATTCCTCACATAGGAGTACGCCATACGGTAAAGACGCTCTTGCATCCCGTCTATCAATGCAGTAAAGCTGTCTTCATCACCCGCTATCGCCTTTTCCTCCAGCTCTGTTGTATTCAAGTTCTCACTACCTTTCATGTTGCTTATATTTTTTAGACGCACGTGATATTCAAAAAGACTCAAATGGATTTAAAAAAATGGCCCTCTCTCCCGAGAAGACCACCTAAGTAATTTATTATAATGTTAGATCTTATCATGTATCCAAATGCTGTACGTTAAACAATCTCGCATAACTTCCGTCCAGTCCCATTAGTTCCTCATGTGTACCACGTTCTGTGATTTCACCGTTCTCAAGCACCACGATCTGATCAGCATGTGTAATGGTAGACAGTCTATGCGCAACAATTAGTGTAGTTCGTTCCGACGAGAGGGATTGCAGCGCTTGTTGAATTAAATGCTCTGATTCCAGATCCAGTGCTGACGTAGCTTCGTCTAATATAAGAACCTTTGGGTCTTTAAGAAACACCCTTGCTATGGCTACCCGTTGCTTTTGCCCACCGGACAGCTTCACTCCACGTTCTCCCACTTCTGTATCATAGCCTAGCGGCAGCTGCTCAATAAAATCATGCGCATTGGCAGCTCTCGCCGCCGAGAGGACTTGCTCCTCTGTAGCATTAGGATTGCCGAACAAGATATTATCTCGTACAGACCCACTAAATAAGAAATTATCTTGAAGCACCATCCCAACAGCTCTTCGCAAACTCTCCTGCGTCAAACCCTGTATATCCTGACCATCCATCTGGAGGCTACCTTTGCTTATGTCATAGAATCGCGGGATCAAGCTTATGAGAGAGGACTTCCCGCCACCACTCATTCCAACAAAAGCGACCGTCTGACCAGGTTTGATACTTAAATTAATATCCTTCAGTACCCAATCATTCTCTTCGTTGTATTTGAACCAAACATTATGAAAATCAATTTCACCACGTGCATTCGTCAGAGGTCTTGCTCCCGGTTTATCCACGATATCATAAGGCTCTTCCAGCAGCTCAAGCACCCGTTCAAGGGAAGCCGAGGCTTGCGTGAGCACTGTCGAGGAATTAATCAATCGACGCAGCGGTGCATACATCCGGTCCAGATAGCCGAAGAAAGCAACAAAGGTTCCCACAGTCAAATTGCCATGAATCACTTGATAACCACCGTATCCGATGACTAGCAGTGGTGCAATGTCCGTTAGTGTGTTAATAATCGCAAAGGTAATCGCATTCCAACGAGTTTGAGCCATCGCTTTTTTGAGAAAGTTACCGTTGATATCTTCGAACTGCTTCTGATCCACTTTTTCCATGGTGAAGCTGCGGATGATCGAAATGCCTTGAATCCGTTCATGAAGATAGCCTTGAATGCCAGCGAGAGCCTGTGAACGGTCTTTCGTTAACACCTTAAGACGTTTATATAGTTTACTTACCGCAAAGGCGTAAAACGGAAGTACAGCGATAGATACTAGCGCCAGCACTGGATTCAAATAAAACATAAAACCAAGCGCAAACACTAGCGTAAATAAATCCAGCCATACATTCATCATTCCGACTTCTACTAAATTTTTGGTCTGTTCCACATCATTTATAAATCTTGAAATCGCTTCGCCCACTTTTGTATTCTGATAATACCGCAGCGACAACCGCTGTAAGTGACTGTATAGCTTATTCCGCATATCGAACAATATCTTACTTGTGATCAGCTGGGCAAAATACTGGCGGTAATACTCCACCGGTCCCCTTACAATTACGAATAAAACAAAAGCGCCTCCGAGGATGAGCATCAATTGCGATACCCGCTCCTGGGCACTCATGGCAGGGTTCATCAGCAGATCATCGACTACGTATTTCAGAATCATAGGCAGTGTCAACGGGATGCTGAACTTGATCATACCTATAAAGAGCGTAAACACAATCCATTTCATGTAAGGCCGTACAAAAGTAAAATATGATTTCCATTGCTTCACAGGGATATTCTGTCCTTTCTCTTTACTGAGTTGCTAAGTACAGTTGACTTTTGCGCTCTACAGTGTTTTTATATTTTTAAGTCCATAAGTACGATAGCAGTACCCGAACTTCAGGAGGATAAAGATGTCTAGACAATTTGTGACGGAAGCCGTCATGATGGCGATTTACGGCCAGCTTCTCATATCGAGCAGCCCTGTAGAATATATAGTGCCTTATACGACCGTGATGGAATTATACGAACTGCGGGACAGTGATGATCCGTTAATGAACCGTCCAGATGATGACAAGCATGTCAAACTCAAGATTGGTGAGCTCATTGCCTATTTTGAAGAGCCACTTAATGCTAAAAAAATCAACCGCTGTCTGGCTGTTCCTTGGGCAAAAAGCTCTGGTATTCTACTAGGCGGACAATCAAAGATTACCATCATTAACAGCATGGATACCGCTGTCTACGGCGAAACGTTTGATCCTATCGAAACGGAGCTTCTATTGTCCTCACAACGTGAGAAGGTGCCTATTCTTACAGATCAATTCGAGCTGATTCAACGCATTATTGAAGGTGGAGTCCCTGTTCAAGTATACGACATTGACGATTTCGATTTTGCTATGGAGGAAGAAACGTTTCGCAATTCGCACTGATTATATTAACACTAGAAAAAGCCCTGCCTTTTGGCAAGGGCTTTTCACATTAGTAAAAAAAAACAAAATTAAGACATTTAAACCTGTACTCCGCCAGGCACCGATTTGGCTTCATACTTATATTCAATGTCATCGTCTGCCTCAGAATACACAATAGTTAAGCCGTAACCTTCCATATACCATAAGTCCTGCTCTTCCATGTAGAACACAATACCGTCTTGTTCAACTTGTATTGCCGGACGTCCTGGTGCCTCCGTCCCGATACCCAGTGAGAAACCAGGGTGAAGTCCACCTCCCGAGCTATAGCGGGGAAATAAACGAATATAGTCTCCATTCTTAAGATCCAGTTCTCTTTTAAACCAAGCTGCCGCTGGTTGACTAATTTCCATGTTCATCTCTCTCAGCTCCTTTGTATAGTCTAATCATACTGAAAATGAATCGATATTCAAATACCTTTATACAATTAATGTTTTCCCAAGCTCCTCAAAAATTAGTTTGACAACTTTGCGAACCGAGTGATAAACTCTGAACATAACTAACGGTCTACTAGTTATTACCAAAAGTTATTATTAAATCAATGAAAGGGGTGAGCGCGGTGTTTACGAAGTTACAGCCATATCATATCACTATTGTTGGAATTTCAAATCAACTGAATACCGAAGCAGCCCAAGTGGTGAAACCATCCTGAAGTTCCCTGCGAGTGTAATTGATCGTATAACTTTAGTTCTTGAAGGTTTCTCACATGCCTGGTGCTGTATAGCACCGTGCGCATGATAGCTGTAAATTACAGGCATATCGTCCGTTTTCGGATGATATGCCTTTTTTGTCGGTTGTCATCTTTGAAGGACGACAACGTCGTTTTTTCTTGGCTGTTGAGATAACCACTTGCGCTTTTTTCCAACATCACAGCTAGTACTTTAACTCGAAAGGAAGGGATTTACTTGTTCTCCGTTCTCCGTAATCTCGGCTGGTTCTTTCGCCGAGAAAAAAGGCGTTACCTGATTGGCCTTATCTTACTTATTGGTGTAGGTGTTCTTGAATTATTCCCCCCACGTCTGCTAGGCAATGCCATTGACGACATAGTACGCGGTTCTATTACTACCGCATCGTTAGCCAAGTATATCGGTATGATCCTCATTTTGCTGCTAGTCATTTATTGGATTACCTACATATGGATGCACAAATTATTCGGAGGCTCCAACCTCGTAGAGCGCCTCCTGCGCTCGAGATTTATGAATCATTTGATGACCATGACCCCGTCGTTTTTCGAACGCAATAGAACCGGCGACCTGATGGCTCGGGCAACCAATGATATCAGAGCTGTCTCAGCTACCGTTGGATTCGGGATGCTCACCCTGGTGGATTCTACAATTTACCTCACTGTCGTACTATTCGCAATGGGTTTTCTTGTCAGCTGGAAGCTGACACTTGCAGCTGTCTTACCATTACCACTAATTGCAATAGCTATGATTTTTTATGGTAAAGCGATCCATGATCGTTACAGCTTAGCACAAGATGCGTTCGGAAATATGAATGATCAGGTTCTCGAGTCTGTCTCAGGTGTGCGAGTTATCCGTGCTTATGTACAAGAAAGACTTGATGAGAAGCGATTTTCAGATATTACAGAAGATGTATACAACAAGAACATGGCCGTCGCCCGTGTCGATGCCTTCTTCGAACCGACGATTCGGTTCTGCGTAGGGCTCAGCTACATTATCGGTCTTACCTATGGGATTTATCTTGTGTTCCGTAATCAGATCACCCTAGGGGATCTTGTCTCCTTTAACATGTACCTCGGAATGATCGTTTGGCCAATGTTCGCTATTGGAGAGCTTATTAACATCATGCAACGTGGTGGCGCTTCTCTCGAACGTATTGATGAGACGCTAAACTCCAAAGCGGATGTTCAAAGTGCTGCCAATCCGGTTCAAGTTGCTAATCCTACCCGGATTGAACTTAACGATGTGACCTTCCGTTATCCCTCATCGACGATTGACAATCTAAGCAATGTCAGTCTGACCTTAAACCAAGGGCAAACACTAGGTGTAGTCGGTCGTACGGGAAGCGGTAAGTCAACGCTCCTCAAACAGCTGCTTCGTGAATATCCGACAGGTAATGGTGAAATTCTCATCTCTGGAGTTCCGATTCAACAGATTTCATTGGATCAGCTACACAGCTGGATGGGTTATGTTCCTCAAGAACAGATCCTGTTCTCCAAATCAGTACGTCAGAATATTCAATTTGGTCTAGACAACGCGGATGATGATACGATCATGAAAGCTATCACAGCTGCCGCCTTCCAAAATGACTTAGGAACATTATCCGATGGTTTAGATACGTTGGTTGGTGAACGTGGAGTATCCTTATCCGGTGGACAAAAACAACGTGTATCCTTATCCAGAGCCTTTATCGCAAATCCAGATGTATTGATTCTGGACGATGCCTTATCCGCTGTTGACGCTCGTACTGAAGCTCAGATCATTGAGAATATTCGCCAAGAGCGTGCGGGAAAGACTACATTGATCTCTACGCACCGCCTCTCTGCTGTTCAACATGCCGACATGATCGTCGTACTTGATAACGGACATATCGTGGAACGTGGTACCCATCAAGAGCTGCTGGATATGAATGGCTGGTACCGCGAGCAGTATGACCGGCAGCAAGTAGAGAATAATTTATCGAATGATTAAAAGACATACTAGCTATGACTAAGCAAAACTTTTAGGAGGTGTCACCGTTGACAAAGAGTACAGGCAAACGCCTGCTTGAATACGCATTGACCGCAAAAAAAACCTTTATCGCAGCCCTTCTACTCCTCTCCATCGGGGTAGCGGCTGAACTGGCAGGTCCATTTATTGCCAAAAGCATGATTGACAATCATATGTTGGCCATCGAAAAGCCTTATTTTAGTACTACATCACCAGATGAGGCGGTTCAGTATAACAACGCTTATTACAAACGCGGAGACCGTTTTGAACCCTGGGAAGCTAAGGGTCAAGAAATTCGCATTCTTCAATCGGGACGAAGTTTCTACTTTATCAATGAAGCCGTAACACAGTCCGATGGTGAGCGAAAGTTCAGTAATGGTGAAATGCATATCACGCGCGGCCAGGATGAAGTCATCTATCCTGCGGTTAAACTTTCAGCGGATGAACTATTTGATTTTTACAAACCAGAGCTCCCTGGTATTTATCAGCTGGTCGGTTTGTACGCTATCTTCCTGGTCATCTCGATCTTTGCCGAATTCGGTAAAACCTATTGGCTGCAATCTTCGGCGAATCAGGTAATCCGAAAACTACGAACAGATGTGTATGCGCATATCCAGCGACTTCCAGTTTACTTTTTTGACAACTTGCCAGCAGGTAAGGTAGTGTCACGTGTAACTAATGATACCGAGGCGATTAAGGATCTATTTATTGCCGTTCTCTCTAATTTCAGTACTGGTATTATTAATATTACTGGTGTATACATCGCCTTGTTCTTGCTCGATGTTCGGCTAGGTCTGATCAGCTTGTTCATCATCCCGATTCTTATTCTTTGGATCGTGCTCTACCGCAAAATCGCTACAAAATACAATACGATCATCCGCTCCCGTCTGAGTGAGATCAACGCTATCATTAATGAATCGATTCAAGGAATGTCCATTGTTCGTATATTCCGCCGTCAGAAGCAGCTTGGTGAAGAATTTGAGCATCTGAACGATGACTACTTGAAATATCAGAATAAAATGCTGAATCTGAATGCCTTCACCTCCCACAACCTGGTGAACTCTCTACGCAGTCTCTCTTTTGTGATGGTGCTTTGGTATTTCGGACATGGCAGTATTACGGGTTCTACATTTGTATCTTTAGGTGTTCTATACGCCTTCGTCGATGTGCTTGGACGTTTGTTCCAACCGATTACAGGTATGGTGAATCAGCTTGCAAACCTCGACACTTCTATGGTGTCTGCGGGTCGTGTGTTTACTCTTATGGATGAGCCTGGGGAGAATGTTACCGATGGTTCCATGCCGCGCTATAAAGGAAAAGTGGAGTTTAAGAACGTCTCTTTTGCTTATAAAAAAGACTTCGTCCTTCGCGATATTTCCTTTGAAGCACGTCCAGGCGAAACTGTTGCTCTAGTAGGTCACACCGGTTCCGGAAAAAGCTCGATCATCAACTTATTATTCCGGTTCTATGATCCACAGAAAGGTGAAATCACGATTGATGGCCAGAAGGTTACAGATATTCCGAAGCAATGGCTACGCAATCACATGGGGATTGTTCTTCAGGACCCTTACCTCTTCACTGGTACTATTGCTTCCAATGTCAGCCTGGGGGATGAACGAATCTCACGCGAACGGGTTGAACGGGCTTTACGGGAAGTCGGAGCAGATAAATTGCTGGCCCACCTTCCTCAAGGTTTTGATGAACCGGTTATTGAAAAAGGGAGCACCCTTTCTGCAGGTCAGCGGCAATTGATTTCGTTTGCCAGAGCGCTCTCCTTCGACCCAGCTATTCTGATTCTTGATGAAGCTACCTCCAATATCGACACGGAGACAGAAAGCGTCATTCAAGATGCATTAGAAGTCCTCAAAAAAGGACGCACCACATTCATCATCGCACACCGTCTTTCCACGATTCGCAGTGCAGATCAGATTCTTGTTCTGCATCATGGTGAGATTGTAGAGCGCGGTAGCCACGATGAGCTGATGGCACTCGGCGGTAGATACTTCCGGATGTACCAGCTACAAGTAGGTGCTGGTTCTAACAGCATAGATAATAACAATGGTGCACCCTCCCGACCTTCGTTAGGCAGCTTGCAACCATCGTTAGAGAAGATGTAATCGATCCCCTGAGTCACATTCAGTGATTCAGGGTTTTTCTATACTTGATATTAGAACGCTTGTTCTGTAAAATGAAAAATAATACATATATGTGAAGGAGGCTTTTGATGCGTACATACACTATAACTAAGAAGCAAGCTCGACTTTTTCTCCTCGCTCACCAAAAGTTAACTAGGAGCGCTCTCCCTGCAGGTAAACTTAGTATTTATGATTATGTTCGTCACGTAGGCTGTATCCAATATGATCCACTTAACATCGCAGGCCATAACCATGAGCTTGTCCTCCAAGCACGAGTTCCCGGTTTCACACCTGAGCAAGCCCAAGAGCTACTGTATCAAGACCGACTTCTAATAGATGGCTGGGACAAGAACATGTCCATTTATTGTACAGAGGACTGGCCTTATTTTAAACGTAGAAGAGAGGCATCAGCCACACACCATCGGGCCAATGAGCCAGTAATGGCTACAGTAGAACAGGTTCGTGAAGAGCTATTAAAGCGCGGTCCCCTCTCCTCTCTGGATCTAGATGGTAAGGATAAGGTGGATTGGGCTTGGGCTCCGGCTAGATTAACCCGGGCCGCTTTGGAAAGTATGTACTTTTGGGGGGAAGTAGTCGTTCATCATCGTGTTCATACCCGCCGGTATTACGATTTCACTGAACGCCTGCTTCCTCATAATCTTTTAAACACTGAAGACCCTAACCCCACTGATGAACAATTTCATGATTGGTATGTGCTGCGTAGAATAGGTAGCATCGGACTTTTATGGAATAAATCTGGCGACGGATGGCTTGGAATTTCTGGTCTAAAGAGCAAGGAACGTACTGAAGCGATTCAAAGACTGTTAATGGCAGACAGTCTCAGAGAAGTTCTAGTGGAGGGTATTAAGCTTCCACTCTACATCCGTAGCATGGACGCTCTAACTTTAGAAGCTGTAATACAGCAGGAGTCTGAAGATGCTGAGAGGCATTCAAGTTATTCGTTTGCGGCTGTCTTAGCTCCACTCGATAACTTGATATGGGATCGAGAGCTGACCCGACAATTATTTGGATTTCATTACCGCTGGGAAGTCTATAAACCAGCCTTGGAACGGGAGTATGGTTATTATGTACTGCCTTTATTATATAATGATCGTTTTATTGCGAGATTTGAACCGGTGATGGATAAAAAGAGCCAAACATTGAACATTATGAATTGGTGGTGGGAACCGGGTGAACACCTAACGCCAGAGATGCTTCCGGCATTAGGCGAAGCTCTATCTGCACTGTCACGCTGCGTTAGAGCTTCTAAGATTCATTTTAGACCGGAGGTTGTTGAGGAGTGCGGATTAGAAGGGTTATTAGTGTAAAGTCTCCTCTTCTAACCCCAGTTTCGTGAACATTTCTGTACAATAACCTTGTAATTTGATCTCTAGCCTTCTTGCTTTATTTTTGAATCGTTTTAACTCCTCAATCATTTTCGCCCTTCCAGCGGGGGTGAACGTTTCTTGTATCCGTTCCTTGAAATAATCATGAACGATATGGTTACGCTGCTTCCACACTTCTTCTAGCTGAGCGGTTTCTTGCTCTGAGAAAGGAAAGTGATGCTGGATTTCTTTGATGAGTTGACCGAGTGAATTGCTGAGTTTTCGCTGATACAAATCAGTCAGATCTGCTTCAGTGGGCGTCTTCCCTTGTGATAATTTGGTGAGCAATAACAAATTGGTCAACTGCTGTTCTAGAGCTTGACCATAATAAACTGCTAGTCCAAAATACGCAAATAACTCCTTGGATTGTTCACTCTCTGGTACTTGTGTATGCTTCATCTTTCCCCTCCACTTCTGTTCGGCCTGCCAGAGCTATAATAAACTGATATCATCCAGGTGATTCGGAGAAGTTTATGTTCGCTTTATATCTACTGTTAATTCTCCAGTTCCCTACATATTTCCTCTTCTAGAAACGAAATTTAATCTAGCCTTGTGCTAAAAAGAAAAACAGACCATGCTGTACATCCACAGCAATGGTCTGGTCATTTGCTTATTATATAGTTAGGTTGGGTATACAACCTTACGCGTATACTTCAACCGCATCGCTAATCAAACGGCACGCCTCAGCACATCTACGGCAGGCATCAATACATTCCTGACAATGTGTATGTATATGCTTGCTGCTTTCATCTGCACAGGCTTCACAAATTTCGGCACACAGACGGAGAATTCCGGCTACAAACGGACTTTGGCGAGTCATCGCTTGTACGGCATATGAACAAATATCCGCACATTCACGATCTAGCCGCATGCTTTCACGCAGAGAAGCAAGATCATATTCTTTTAGGCTTGAGACATAGCTATAATTACAGGCATTCATACTTTCTAAACAAGCGTCAATGCACTCCTGATATTGAATTCGGGTCATAGCCTTAAACCTCCTGTATTTTTATAGGGTATGCGATACTATTAACCTACAAGATTAGGAATGAACCATTACAACTTCTGACAAAGAGATCTGATTATAGACTTCTCTTAACTGTACTAGGACGAACGAAGGTACGTCCCTCCATCTCCAGTAACCTAGTACGCAGTTCATTTGATGAGAAATGTTCGCCGATAAATACGGCAACGTCAGGCACTTCGCCTTGTGGTGTGATTTTCATAAAATCAGCTTCACGATAGGCATATTGGAAAAGAAACCGGCTGGAGGTGTCATTAAAGGTCACAATACCTTTAGCTCTATAAACATCACGCGGCAATTCCTTAACGAACTGTTCGAATTCTTCACTGTTTACTGGACGTTTAAAATAATGTGTGTACGCCATCACATGATCGTGGCTAGTATGCGTGCCACCAATAGTGTATTCATCTTCATCATGCAAGAAGCTTTCGCGCGCGTCCTCAACCTCTTCCAGCTGTTTATCCGTAAGAACTCCACCTGCATCACGCAGCAGTTCCTCCGGTTCCACCTCACAACGCACAGTTGGCAGAATGGGTGCATAAGCGTTCCATTTCCGCAGTACAGCGTTAACCTCCTCCGCCTCTTCAGCGGTTACACGGTCAATTTTATTCAATAGCAAGAAAGAAGCGCAGCGAATCTGCTCCTGCATCAAACGATAAGTTGCCCCCTGCTGTGCGCGATACAGTTCAAGAAGATGCGCGGCGTCAACGACGGTGATCAAGCTTTTCAGTTCTACTTTTTGATACAATGAAATCTCAGTTACGCCATCCACAATTTCCAGCGGATTGGCAGCACCTGTTGCCTCAATCACTACGACATCTGGAGTCTCCTTCTTGATCAGTGTTGCGAGTTCTGTACTAAGATCACTTCGGATAGAACAGCATATGCATCCACCAAGTAGTTCTGCCATAGGGACAGTTTGCTCAACTAGCAATCCATCTAAATTCACTTCACCCAGCTCATTCATCACTACTGCAGGGCGTAAACCCTGATTTTTCCAATGATCTAGTAGGCGCTGCAGCAGTGTTGTTTTGCCGCTCCCCAGAAATCCTGACAATATATACACAGGTACGACCTGTTCCATGTTTCATCGCTCCCCAGCAAATTACAGTTATGTGTAGCGAGTGTACTACATGCGCGCGAAGCACGCAAGCGGCACCCCAAATTCCTGCTGAATTCTGTGAGTACAAGTAAGCTTGTCTTTACTTCTGCCATACCCTATCATGATAACATCTCTAATCTAGGAGTTGAGCCATTTGTCATCTGTTGAAGAACATCGGAAAGAAGCGCCTCAAACCGTTTCCTGCTATATCATTACTGTCTCGGACACCAGAACTATTGAAACAGATACCGGAGGAGCTTTGATTAAATCTATGCTCGAAGAAGCCGGGTATGTAGTGATAGGCAGCACCATTACGAAAGACAATTATCAGGATATTCGTGAGCTATTGTATAAGTGTGTTGACCACGCCGGAATAGAAGCTGTACTCCTGACAGGTGGAACAGGGATTTCTCCACGGGATACGACGTATGAAGCTGTTGCCTCTTTGCTAGATAAAACATTACCTGGATTCGGTGAGATTTTTCGGATGCTAAGCTTCACAGAGGACATCGGTTCGGCAGCTATTCTTAGTCGAGCCATTGCAGGCACCATGGGAAAGACCGCTATCTTTTCTATGCCCGGCTCTACTGGAGCCGTAAAACTGGCTATGGAACGGCTAATTATCCCGGAACTTCGCCATGTTATGCGTGAAATTTACAAGCGTTAAGCAAATACCCATTTTTAAATACAATAGACAAACAACCAAGCAGGCTTTTGTTCTGTGCGTATAATACGGTAAGTCCACACATAAAAGGAGCTGAAGGAAATGTCTGAATGTCCAAAATGCCCAGCCCAAACGGTTACTGACCCACCTAAGGTGGTTTATCAAGATCACTTCCACCCACAAGTAGTAAATGTGATTCATCCAATTGAAATCGTAAGACGTCACCACTGTGTACCCGTACCTCGCCATTGCTACACCTATTCTGTTAAAGATGTATTTGTGGATAACTCCATGATGCCTAGAGGCGGAAGATAACTCTACTTCACAACACTATTAAAAGTCCCCTATAAATGAGAGACAGACTCGTGCTAAATGCATCGGGTCTTCTCTCGCTTTTTTTCTGTGAAAAAACATTTAACAACATCGACCGTTCAACCTATAACTTTGAACACTTTACGCGAAAGTGGTTTTTGATTAACTAAACGGTTAATCGGAAAGGAAGGAGATGAGCTCACTCCCAACATTAAATCGAAAAATCAAAACGATCGTCAGCCCTTTTCACGAATTATTATGTAGTCTACATGTCTTCTATCAACCGGAAGCACCATCCGAAACGATTGCAGTGGGCGCTAGATCTCAACGAAACAATGCCCCTTACACTCCAAGAGAACATCCTCACTTTAGGAGAGTCATGTCGGAACGTAATGGAAACTATTTATTATATTCGGTCAGTAAAGAAACCTTTGATAGTCTACTCGTTCTCCAAAGACAATACCTAGAACAATGAAATCTATGAAAGGAGAAAAGAAACCAAAAGGCCAATCTTAGAGCCTCTCCCTGGACCTTTACATTTGGACACATTATTGAAGGAGCCTATCTCGCACTCATCTCGTATTTTTCTTATGTCTATAATTGATTTTAGTATCCGAGAATTCAAATTCATTCTTCTCCACCCCTTTTCATGTTTTTGGACATAAAAAAAGCCTTGAAATGAAAAAAAGGCATAACCCCAAAAAATGGCCATCCTTTTTTAACCTCAAGGCATATTCTATAAGTTGTCAATTAAGATAACAGCTTCTTCTCCAGCTGAATATAAGACAGTGGAGAAAATGAATGTGTTTCGTAATGAGGTAATTATCTCCTAATCATTGTAAAGGGGCAATAGCGTAGGCAGATTCTTTCAACCGCCTTCTATTGCCCCATATTTAGGGAAAAATAAAACTGGAAAGAAACAACAAGTTAGTCATGGTTGGAGATTCCGTCATGGTGCGAATGCGGCTGTAACGGCCGATAAGCGATTAAGGAACAAATAGAATCTTGTCAATGAAATAGGAGGCTTCTTGGCGAAGCAAAGGTTCTTTGGAGCGGAAATCGACTGAACCATCAGAATTGGTTATTGTGACTGGATCCGTAACTCCGGCAGCAACAAGCTTGCTTACGGCCTTGATAGCCGATTCATCGGTTTTCCCTGCCAATCGGACCTCATCGCCAAGCGGCCATGGAAGAGGAATGCGCGATAAGATGATGGCCATTTCTTCCCGAGTTATCGTGCGATCCGGTTCAAATCGGCCTCCGGTCTCCCCCCCCAACCAATGCTGCTCGACCGCTGCCTGTATCTCTTTGAAGGCAAAATGGTGTTCGATATCCGTATAACCGGATTTCGATTTGGAGGGCGGATAGCCGAAAGCATGCAGCAGCATTATGATGAATTCCGCACGGGTCACGGACGCCTTGGGGTCAAAGCTGCGCCCATCTCTTCCATTAATGATATCAAGCGAATGGAGCTTTTCAATAGACGGTTGGTAGGGGCTTTCTTTCGAGACATCCGAAAACAACGCTTTTTCCTGTATTTTGGACGAATAGGCTATCGGTGACTTGGAGGGTCTATACATATAAGCAATACCGCCATCCTTTTGTTCAAGAAATGCTATTTTCTTCCCGTGGTCATCCATAAACAACAAGGAATCTATCTTTTTCAAGGTAGTCTTGCCATTCCCCAATTTGTATCTGTCTTCCGCTACAAGTTGTCCGTTATTGTACGTAATTCTAGTCACAAATGACGGGGTATGCAGGTCTTTGTATAATCCGACATAACGCGCGGCTTGCTGTTTTGTAAGAGGTGATACCGATTCAGGCATCTCAGTGCTTTTCGGATAATAATGGTCCATAAAAGCAGCATACAAATCCGAGCGCAATTCGGAATCATTATTATAAATGACGAACATCCCTGTTTTGCGCTCGGGCAGTAGCCATGTAAAAGAGGCATGTCCGGGGATGTTCCCACCTTTGCTGACGACATACTGACCATTCGACAGTTCATTGAAAATGCTTTCAAATCCATAGCTTGTAATAGGTATAGCCGGATGAGCGAAAACGGAAAACTTGCTCATTCGTTGAACACTTTGTTCACTTAACATTTGCCGATCTCCGGCCTTTCCTTTTTGTAGAAGCATGATCATGAATTTAGCCATATCGCTTCCGGTGGATAACATTCCGCCCTGAGGCATATCCGTAGGATAAAGGCCATACTCCGGATATGGCGTGCCTTCCGGATCGTAAGCTACAGCCATTCGGGCTTTAAGCTCTGGGGTTACAAGATCATGGGAAGAATTCATGCCGAGTGGTTGAAAGATGTTTTTATCCATGTATTCATGAAAAGGGAGCCCGGTAACTTGTTCCACGGCATATCCCGCTAAAGCGAAAGCATAATCGTCATACTGGTAGGCTTCCCCCGGTGTCCGGACGATGGTTGGCATTCGATCCATTAAGAAATCTCGAAGAGAATTCTCTTGATTGAGAAGATCGGGCGAGGCGTCATCGTCTTTTTCATATGGGAAATCGAACCCCGTCATGTGGGTCAGCATATTTTCCAAAGTTAGCAGTTTACCTGTCGAATTTGGTATTGTGATACCTCCGAGATATGATTGGATGTCCTGATCCAGCTTGATCTTCCCTTGGTCTGCAAGCTGCAGCACCGCCGCAGCTGTAAGCGTCTTAGAAATGGAGCCAATGCGAAAAACGGTATTGGAATCAACTGGGGTTTTGCTTTCTTTGTTTGCATACCCGTATCCTTTGGATAAAACCACTTGTCCGTCCTGAACGACGACGAACATGGCGCCCGGAACATTGAACTTCTTCAGGCTTTTCCCAAAGTAATTGTCCGCGAAGACCTCCACTTCTTTGGGGTCAACCGGACCGCTTGGAGCAGCAGGAACAGCTGCAATCTGAATCGCTGTGATTATTTGCCCCTTAAGAGGGAGCTGTTCCGCACTGACACTATACCCTCCGACCAAAGCAATGAAGTAAGTCACAGCTAGAGACGTGCTTAGCGTTACAGCGAGCACTATCGAAACTCTTTTTTTACGCATTAGAAAATCCTCCGTCAATGAAATTAGTATACAGAAATCGGGGTACGGTTGGTCTATGAATGACCGTCGCGCCGTTCATTATATTAATTTCTTTTTCTGACTAATTGCCTGAATATATTTAATAGTAAGCTTCCATAAGACTTTCCCAAACCAAAACATTAACACTCCAATCACAATAGAAATTGGCAAGGAATATATTGGGCTTGGTGTAAATGCTCCCATTTCGATTGTTATTCCCCCAATATCAAATCCCATATGTTGTCCGACAAATTTAGCAATTCCGCCTATCGGCGTAATAACTCCACCAATCATTAAAGCAATGGAAAGAGTACTGATGAACGGCAAGAGTAACATACCACTGACACCTACAAAACTGTTACAAAGAGCAAATATTGCACCAAATTTACGCCAACTAAATTTACTGTTCATTGAAATGGCTTTACCTAAGTATACTTTCGCTAATTCTTTTGGGCTTCCTAACCGTTCGATGATTTGCTCAGTAGATACACCATTATTTTGCAATTCAAGTATTACACTTTTGATTTCTTTTAAAATGTCAATACGCTCGGAATCGTACATCGATTTCAAACGATTTTCAATTTTCATTAGATAATCATTCATAATTTTATCCATAATTTAACTCTCCTTTGATTACTGATATAGCTGTTAATAAATTATCATAATCTTCAAATAAGGGACCAACCCCCTTGATTTGCGCAGATTTCCTGATTTATCCGAATTTTTCATTTTCCATTTTTGCCTACTTGCTAAATTCAGCAAGTAAAATACTTTTAAACGGATTAGGACTGTTATCTCTACCCAAACTGTTCAAACTGACGACCAACGTATGATTGCCTCCAAGTGTACCTCCCGCAATCGTAGAAAACCCTAGAATGCCACCTGTATGTCCCCATATCGAGACACCGTTTGGCAGCTTAGTTTCAAAGATTCCAAGACCATATCCATCGATTCCTGCTCTTCCTGTAGGAACTGTAGTAAGCATTTGTTTTAGTTGCTGTTTCTTGAGTAATTTGCCACCAAGCAAGGAAGAGAAGAATTTATTTAAGTTATCAGCAGTAGAAATCATATCTCCAGCCGAGCTACCTGCACTTGGATTATAAAAAGTAACGTCTTTTATCTCACTTGCTTCGTCTGGTTGGGAATATCCCCGAGCATGCTTAGTGCCTGGAATAACGCTTGAATTGCCAGGTAGGAATGTATCCGATAATTCAAGCGGTTCAATAATCCGATTCTCAATTTCTTCCGCGTAGCTGTTTCCGGTTACTTTTTCAATAAGAATACCCAGTAATACGTATCCTGTGTTTGAATAAGACCAGCCCTTTCCTGGGACAAAGTCTGGGGGCAGAGAAATCCCCATCTTCACTATTTCTTCAGCTGCATACGATTTTTTCGTATCCATAAAATCTACGCCTTTGAATCTTGAGTATTCAGCGATACCACTTGTATGGTTCAATATCTGCCGGATGGTAATTTGTTTACCATTATATCCGTTTCCTTGAATGACACCTGGTAGCCATTTTTCGATGGAGTCATCTAGATTTAAGCGGTTCTCTCCAGCTAATTGAAGTACAACCGTTGCGGTGAACGTCTTCGTCACGCTGCCAATGCGAAATCGAAAATCTGTTTCCATTGGTTTCTTGGTGCTCAGATTCGCTACCCCAGCGGCATAACCCCACGTTTTTCCACCCTCAGAAGTTTTAGCAAGTATCCCCGGGAATCCAAGTTGCAAAGTATCCCGCATTGCTTGCTTGACGGAATTATGATCTCGTTGAGTGATTGTTGTTTGTAACGAGCTAGATACATTTTGAGTGGGTTCTGCTTTTACAATTGAGCTTGGCGATGTGTATAGCAAGGAACTTCCAGTTATTAAAAGGGCCAGACTTGCAAATGTAATTTGACTACGTATTTTCATAAGGCATTCCTCTTCTCAATTAATATTGTAAGTTTGTAATCATCTTCCTAATTGTTGTTTTACAAAGTTGATTCGTCTATTTATTCATTAAATTAATTTTAAATTTATCACCCTCATTACCACCAAAAACGATCATCCCACCTTCAGGTAGAACTACAGAATGAGTGCTTGTTGCCTTTGAAAAGTTCACAACGATTCCATCTGCGTCATAAACGGCAAATCCTCCACTTACTGGAGTTTCAACGTTCATGACACGATTGGCTGAATGATCATCAATTTGATACCATACAGCCTGACCACCCGATGGTATTCTGCAAAACGAGTCGTTCCCTTCATAAATGGGTCGAATAGCATCTTCACTTATATAGGATTGTCCGTCGATCTTTAAATACTCTTTATGGTTCTCATTATAGAAATTCAAATCGAAAGCATCTCTTCCGTTCAAAGTAGGAATCTCAATTACATTTACTGCTTTATTCTCGTCAACAATTTTAGTGCCGGATGCGTATCCATGATTGATATCAACGGATATATTTTTGGCCATAAGCGTTTTGCTCAAATACAACATTGAAGTTATCTTTTCATCCAAAGAGTAATAGTTTTTTTCATTTCGATGTTCCCATATCGTTTTAGTTGACTGATTTAGAGGATTGGAATCTAATTTTTGATATTCGTAGGTTACCGCAACTGTTTGACCTAATCCTGGAGTATCCGTATAAGCGTTAAGTTTTAAATAGGTTGTTCCATTCTTCGGGTGGTCAAAGCTTATGGTTGCATTCCCATCGTTGTTTTTAAATTGTCCATTGCCCGTATATACATATTTTTGAGGCGGTAGCAATCCATTTCCTAGATCGGGTAAATCAATCTCTCCGTTCTTTATCTCCAGATTTACCGTTTTACCTACAGTACCGTATAATCCAGAGTAAGCAAGCAAATCGGATGGCATGTCCACTTTCAATGGAGGTTCAAATGTTTTGTCAGGTAGGATTTCTTTAATGATACCTTTGGCGCTTATATATTCTAATAAAATATTAGATGCAAATATACTATTGTAAATACCACTACCTCCCGATGAAAGTACAGCTATAGAAATGTCATGTTCGGGTAGGGTAGTCAAAGCAGCGTGATACATATACGTATCTCCACCTTTGAATAATGCGGTTATTCCGTAATCACTAAATGGTGCTAAACGGACGGCATCCCAACCCAGGCCATAATTAATGGTGTTTGTCTCTTCAGAAACCCACACACCCTTTCTATACTCATGACTTTGCATAGCCATTGCTGACTTCTCAGATAAAATATCCGTTCGATTCCCGATTAATACTTCAGCAAACTTACTTACTTCTTCGGCCGTGGAGTAGATGCCTCCTGTCCCAATGAGATTGGCATTCTCGGTGGGTAAAGCTTGATCGATCCCGGGAAAATAAGTTTTTGTGAGTCTGTCTCTATCAAACGAATCACGTGGTGTTTGGGTAGAGGTTAATTGAAGAGGCTTGCTAATATGGGTTTTAAGAAATTCGCTGTAACTTAAACCGCTCACTCTTTCTACTAAGATTTCAAGTAGTTGAAAACCATCATTACAATATACCGAAAATTCGCCGGGGTTTGACTTTAAGTTATCTGATTGTAATTTGACCAATAATTCATCATGATTTTTCGTATCATTATCATCAAACAAAAAACTATTCCCATAGTGACTACCATAAATACCTGAAGAATGATTCATCAACATGCGTGGCGTAATCTCTTTATATCGTTCATCTGCCATTTTAAAGTCCTTAATGTACGTGGTTAGTGGTTGATCAATATCAATTTGATTAGAATCAGCTAACATCATCGTTGCAGCAGACACATACGTTTTACTTACTGAGCCTATTCCAAACATCGTCTCTTTGGTTATCGGACTCTTGGTCGCTTTATCGTAGACACCAGCGCTATCCGATAAAACAATGGATCCATGATCCATAATTGCATACTGCAATCCACTTGCACCATAATCGGACGTGATCTTCGAAGCCAGCTTCTGTGCCTTTTCTTTTACAGTATCATTATTCGTTAGAGCAAATGCAGGGGTGACTGGTATTGCAAAAAGGATAGCAGTCATTACTACGGAAACCATCTTCTTCATTATTAATCTCTCCTCGTATTCCATCTAGATGTGACTTACTGAAATCATCATACAAGGAAGAACGCTGTTAGAATGAAAATCGCCCTGAAACGCAAAAAATAATCCCTAAACAACAGGTTGTCTAAGGATTATTGGTATGTAATGGTATTAGTACCATATTATTAAAAATTTTATGTTTCGTTTCAATGGTCATATGACCACCGTACTTGTCGCAGATTCTAGCTATGTTCGTTAATCCAATACCATGAAATTCCGGGTTTGATTTTTGGCTGTTTAAGTGGGCAACTTCATTCTCCATATGATTCATGATGTGAATGAGAAGGGTAGACTCGGTAGAATGTATTTTTATAAGAATGTACCTATCTTCTGCGATCTTCAACTTTTTAGAAGCCTCTATTGCGTTATCTAGCATATTTCCAATGACAACACATAAGTCATAACGGTCAATATGGACTTTTTGTGAACATAAGCTAAGCTTTGTATCTATTCTTATGCCATTGGCTTGTCCAATATTAAGTGTATTTGTGACAAGGGCATCTATAACTAGATTCCCTGTGTTTACCCGTTGATAAGCCCCTTCAACTTTATTTAATGTAGTCTTAATATGTTCCCTTGCTGCTGCTAGCTCATTTCGCTCAATACACTCTTCGATATACAAAAACTGTTGATTCGTATCATGAATGATTCTTTTAATGGATTTAAAGCTGTGAACGACTTTTTCGTAATTCGCATCCTGATGGTCCATCTGCTGTTGCAGCTGAGCATTCTCATGCATAAATTGAAATTTATCAATGATATTATCAAAAACATAGAAAATCATAACGTTTAAGAATAGTAATACAATGACGGATATGAAAGAATAGGCGTCCTTATAAGTTAGAATATTCAGTTGGTTTATACTTACGATGGGAATAACCGAAAAAAATATGTAGTAACGATAATGCAAAGAGTAACTTCTACGTTTTGCAAGTAGGCGTATGATCTGAATGATAGCAAACATGATCATGCAACTGAGTAAAATAGCTTTTGTGTAGGCTATTTGATCATATTCATTTACAGGGTCAAAACTAAACTCAATTGAATATAGGGTATAAAAAATATAAAGGGATATAAAATTAACAAGAGATATTAAAACACCGTAAAACATAGAAAAAATGATCTTTTCTTTAATTTTCACTTGATAAGATTGTGCAAAACTAAATATCATGAGCAAAGGTAGAATCAAAGATAAAATAGGAGAGATGGGAATAACCAGATACAGGTAATCAAGCAACCCAAACATAATGAAATAAATGAATCGGTTATGTTTTTTAGCTGATTTATCAAACACCGAGTTGAAGAAAAAATTAATTTGAACACCCATCACAAGGACAATGCTAAAGACAATAGGAAAATTATTTTGAATCATATCAATCGACCTTCATAATCATAAATTTGGTGTAAGTATCTTTAACCTCATTAATTTTAGAACGACCTATAGGTAATTCCAACCCATTGGACATTAGAACAACTCCGCTAGAAAATTTCTTCACATGAAGCAGATTAATAATAATAGAACGATGGATTTGCAAGAAGTTACAGTCTTTTAAGGCCAAAGCATAATCTGAAATGATGCCTTTGCTTTCATAGGTTTGATTAGTGGTCGTAAAATGTAGTTTGCTTTTTATAGTTAAGCTTTTGGCAGCTTGAATACTAATGAGGTCA
The DNA here is from genome assembly GCF_008370385.1 of Paenibacillus sp. B2(2019). Classification (NCBI taxonomy): domain Bacteria; kingdom Bacillati; phylum Bacillota; class Bacilli; order Caryophanales; family Paenibacillaceae; genus Paenibacillus; species Paenibacillus sp. B2(2019). Next base: position 220,980 of record NZ_VTZR01000025.1, on the reverse strand, counting down.
TCATATTTTAAAACGATTTCTTCATAGGTTGACTTGATAACCATAAACTTTTTATCAAGTGCTTGAAAGTATTGGCATATCTTGATCATTTTCTCCTCCAAGATCGAAGGAGCAATTGGTTTTATCAAATACTGAAATGTCATGACATCAAAACTTTCCACCATATATTCAGGATAGCTTGTCAGAAAAATAATTTGTTCATCTAGGTTATTTAACTCTCTTATTTTTCGGGCTGTTTGAATCCCGTTTATCCCCCCCATTTCAATATCCAAAATTAAAATATGGAATGGAGTTTCATAGTGCTCATAATGGGATACCAATTGCTCTCCCGAGCCGAATAATTCAATTTCAAAATCTATATTAGTCTTTATCGACAAAGTAATCAGGATACTTTTGACAAGCTCTCTTTGTTTTTCCTCATCATCGCAAATAGCCACTCTATACAAAAATAATACACCTCTCACTTTCTATACCTTTATTCTAAAACTCCATATAAACATGATACAACCTTTTGACTTTGTATAGATAGCTTTTGGATGAAATGCAAATTAAAATCCCTCAACACCACATGAACGAATATTTCCTTGACTGCTTCTTACCCATTTTCAGAGGTGTTGTGAATGTCTTTTTTATAACATCCATATGGAGTTAAGCTGCAATTCCAATCTGTTTTAGATCAGGTATTTCCTAAATATAAGGGTGTATTTTTGGGGTTTACATTCTGTTGTATATTTGAAAACATTGTTGACGTTCCCTACCTCAGATGAAGTTCTGAGCGCTGGAGAGGAAAAATTAACAAAAAAGATTGCATCTTTATGTGTACGAAGATCCTGTCCGTTTTCATTCCGCAGGATACGAAGAGCTGCGAGTCCTTATAGCAAATCTAGAGACCGTTGTTAAGCGGCTTGTAAGCGTAGTTAATCAAATCCACCGCTGGGTCGACATTGTGTTCCCTGAACTTAGACAAGTCTTTAAAATCTTAACTTGCAAAGGTGATTGGAGACTCTTAGAATTCAAGGCTCTACATCAACATAATGTCCAGTTTAAAAAGCTTAAAAAAATGAAATCCATCATGAAGTTATGTAGAAAGCTGGCTCTATTTTAGTAGGTCTGGCACGCAAAACACCCGACAGACGAATCTGTCGGGTTATGAATCATTTTATTTTACAAATCAGGATGCTCATGTTTCGCTTTCAGACGATTCCAGCGACGCTCCACTTCTGCCTCGAAGCTGCGTAAAGCCGGCTCATTCTCTGGCTTCAGTAAATGACGGGTTTTGCCCATTGTCTTCAACCAAGCGGAGAGCTCAACGCGTTTGCCCTTATCCTCTGGATTGTACGTAATATTCGTAGAACCGTGCTCCACTTCATATAGAGGGAAGAAACAAGATTCAACAGCCAGCGAAACGATGTTGGTACCTTCTTTATCCTCAGACATCCAGTTCAGTGGGCATGCGATCAGGATTTTACCGTACACAAGTCCTTCGTTCTGAGCGTACCATTGTGCTTTTGCCGCTTTCTTCACAAGATCCTGCGGGTAAGCTTCGGAACCTGTGAAGACATATGGAATGTTAGTAGCTGCCATGATTTGCGCAGTATCCTTATGCTGTGTAACTTTACCTTGCTGATTCTTACCAATGCTGGATGTAGATGTACGGTGACCCAGTGGTGTGGAATAGGACTGCTGAGCACCTGTGTTCATGTAACCTTCGTTATCGTACTCTACGATAATCATTTTGTGACCGCGTAGTGCAGCCCCAATCGCAGGTCCCATTCCGATGTCCATACCGCCATCACCAGTTACCATTACAAATGTGAAGTCGTCTTGAAGCCCAAGTCCGTCCAATTCACCACGGCGTTTGCGTTCCCAGAACATTTCTACGACACCGGATAAGGTAGCTGCACCATTTTGGAACAGGTTATGAATAAACGTAGATTTATGAGAAGAATATGGATAACCCGTAGTTGTTACCATCGCACAACCCGTGTGATAAAGCGCTACGATATCCCCTTCGATGCCTTTGAAGAACGTCTCCAGTCCTGAGAAAATTCCACAGCCTGGACAAGCGCCGTGACCTGGTGCAAGCCGTTTAGGTTTCTTCGTCAAGCTGCGCAGTGGGGGTATCCGCACACTTAATTTCCCTGTTGCTTCATCCTGTTTAACCGTAATTAATCCTGTCTTCAGCGAATCAAAGTCCATCGGCTTCAATAGACGCTGTGGCGCTTTGTCCGGTGCACCTGGATTGTGACCATAGTAGTCAAATGGAACTTCAACACGGTCTGCAGCAACGGCATCCAATGCTAATTGGAAGAATGCATGACCATCTTCTGCGTAGAAGTCCTTACCGCCCAACCCGTAAATACGGCTAATTACCTTTGTAGTAGTGTTACCATAGGTGAACAAGGCTGCCTTGATCTCATTTACCATATTACCGCCGTGACCACCAACCGAATCCGCACGGTCGCCTACGGTGATTGCCTTAACATTTTTCAGCGCTTCAGCCATTTGCTTCTGTGGGAAAGGACGAATCATATTCGGCGAAATTGCACCTGCTTTGATCCCTTGCAAACGAAGCTGATCCACAACATCTTTAATAATCTCTGAGGCAGAGTTCATCAAGAATACGGCTACTTCCGCATCTTCCATCCGATACTCTTCGATCATTGGATAGTGGCGTCCAGTCAATTCAGCGAATTCATTAGCAATTTCTTCGAAGACTTCACCCGCATTATACATCGCTACTGACTGCTGATAGCGGTTGTTGATATAGTCAGGTTCATTCATGTAAGGACCTACGGTAACCGGATTATTACGATCCAGGGTATCCGTAAAGCCTGCCGGAGGTTGTGCCCCAACGAATTTATGAACATCCTCACGGTGAGTAAATGCCTGTACACGGCGCTTCTGGTGAGAAGTAAAATACCCATCTGATGCTACCATTACTGGAAGACGCACTTTGGCGTGCTCAGCAAGCTTAAGTGCCATCAGGTTCATATCATAAACGGATTGTGGATCACGACACATCAGAATCGGCCAGCCCGTATTTAGCGCAAAATACAAATCAGAATGGTCACCATGAATATTAAGCGGACCGGAAATCGAGCGGCAGATCAAATTCATTACCATAGGCATCCGTGTACCAGCTTGTACCGGCAATTGCTCTAGCATGAACATATAACCTTGAGCACTGGTAGCATTAAATACACGTCCACCAGCCGTCGAAGCTCCATAACAGATTCCTGCAGAACTGTGTTCGCCGTCTGATGGAATAAGCATAATATCATGCTGACCGTTCGCTTTCATGGTATCAAGAAATTGAGCGACTTCTGTCGATGGGGAGATCGGAAAATAACCCATGACATGATAATTTATCTGATGGGCAGCATAAGCCGCCATTTCATTGCCGGATTCATATAGGAATTTCTGCTCTACCTTCGTAGAGCTTACTTCTTTTTCATAATCAATAGCCACGTGTGTTCCACCTTTCCTCCGTTAATTAAGCCTCAGTAACAAGATCAAAAATATGCCGGACCGTATGGCTCTCAGCGTAGCCTTCTTCCTCGCGTTCGCCAGACAAAGCCGTTGTAGGACAAGCTTCTACGCATTTTAAACAGCCTTTGCAGTATTGATAATCAATGCCTTGCAGGAACATTTGCGGACGTCCCTTTTTATCAGGCTGCTCATCCCAAACAAAACATAAATCAGGACATACTGTATCGCACTGCGCACAATGAATACAATCCTCTAATTTAAAATGAGGCAATAAACCGGATCTTGAAATGCTAAGATTCTTTAAAAAGCTGCTGCCAGGATTCGTAATGGTACCACCAATAGGCTGAGTTTCATAACCTAAGGCCGAAATATCGGACCGAACGAACTCAGGCATAATCGCACCTTCAGGCAAAGGGAAATGCATGAAAGTTACTTCATTAAACCCACGTTCGAAAGTAGTTAGTGCGGATTGAACAGCCTGCGGATATTTTTTGCCAAGTGATTTCTCGATAACCCCCTTCATAATTTCAGGATCCAAGAAATCACACATCCGGAACAACGCACCTAACATTGCCATGTTTACGCGGTTCTTCTCATCTAATGCGATCGATGTAGCATCAACGACAGCTATAGTTCCTGCCATCATGTTCAGGGAGGACTTCAATTCTTCTGGCGACTTAGCCGAGTTCACTAGCACCGTGCTATGATCATAAATTCCGCTAGTCACGTTGACGGTCTTTGCCAACGCTTCATGGAATATGCCTACGACGTGAGGTCGTTCTACCGGTGAAGTGTCACGAATATGTGTGTTCAAATCACAAAAACGGATATGTGCCTTTACCGCTGATCCCTTTTTCTCAGAACCATAGGATGAAAAGCTCACTCCATTCATTCCAGCACCGACAACGCCTGCTTCTGCAAGCATTTTACCAGCTAAGTTCGCGCCTAGCCCTCCAATTGATTCCAGACGAATCTCAAAAAATCCGAGTTCGTTCACTTTTGGTAACTGTACCACCGACATAGCCCCTTTCAGAATGTCATCAGTATAATATCCTTTTGACTTTTTCAACGATTGTATCTTGATTTTGCAAGTCGCGAAGTGACAAATCTTGCATTTTCCATGTGTTACCTAAGCTTATTTAGCTACTTTTATTTAGCAATAAAATTAAAAATTAAGATGTTAAATTCATCACATTCTGCATTTGAAACTATCTGTATCAGTAACATCTTTAAAAAACTAAAGTTCTTTTTTAATGCGTATTTGATACATATTGCTTGTATCAATAGCATTGTCTAAAAACCCTAATAATCAATAACATTTTTGCTCCTTGTGGGGAATTTGTGGGTAAACCACAAATAAAAGACTCGGGATTATTCTCCCGAGTCTTCCCGTTTGTGGTAAAGAAAATTTTCCTGAGTATCAAAAGAGCCGTCCGGGTTATCCCTGTGACGACTCTTCTACATGCTCAATGATATCGTTTGGTTGTACTCCAAAATGGCTACAAAGCTTGTCCAGCACTTCCAAAGAGATATTCTCACCCTTACCCATCTTCGCTATCGTGGACGGACCAAGGCCAAGTGCCTCCCTTAAATCCTGCTTCTTCATTTCATTTTTCGCTAATAGCACCCATAAGGGCTTGTATGAAAACGGCATTATATTCACCTTCCTACTTCTTTATGTACTCATAATAATAAAATAAATACAGGAAGTCAAACTTTTTATTTGACTAATGATACAACATATGATATATTTAATACAGGAAGTGAAAGTAATACTTCCCGAAAGGAGAGAAGGGATGAAGGATTGGGTACAACTCCTAACAGCAGCAATACAATGTTACACAGCTTATCTACTGCTAAAGGAAAAGAAAAAAGGAACCAAACGCCGCGCACCACGCAAACGTAAATAGGTTCCCGGAGGAAGGGATTGAGCCCCTTCCTCCACCCAATCATAACACACTCGCTCCAGAAAACAAATTAGCCGGCGGGCTTACGCGGGAGGGATATTAATGTTGAATATAATTACTTGGATTGTTATCGGAGTATCACTTGTTTTGTCCATCATTGCAATGATTAGATCCCGGAGACACCACTGATGCTAACGATACAACGACAGTACCATTATTCAAATGATCGGGCTGCTTACTTTGGAATGTTCCAGATAACTTTAAATGATCTAGGAGCACCCCCTACTTTATGTGATGGGAAGAAATAAAGCCGGGGCAGTCCATGCGTATCTGTGACAATCACGATAGCGGATTTGGTGGAAGGTGTGGAAGAGTTGTAGCGATTGGTACTTTTATTGGAATCAGCGAACGTATAGGTGCGTTAATTGACATACATGAACCACTACTAGTAATTATTGAACCAGAAGCCCTCGATGAAATCAACTTCGAATCACTGCCACCAGGATGGGCTGAATTTGATATATGACCCATCAAATTATAATGCCTCGTCAGCATTATCACTGACGAGGCGATTTTCACAATCGTATTAGCTAGGTGTCTCATTGAGCTATCGTTTCCCGTTAGCGTAATAACTGTTATCAGAAGTCATTGCCATCATTGAACAAGCTACGCTAATTCTTTAATAGCCCTTCCCACTCATCTATGGATAATTTTCATGTAATATTCTTCAAATCCACTGGCACTTCAACATAACACATAAACTCGAGCGAGTTCCCATCTGAGTCATCAAAATATACTGAAGCATTCTCTGAATACGGGCGAACAAAAGGTACTACATTATCTCGGTTACCAAATGGAACAGGTTGAATACCCCGATCCTTTAGCCAATGAGTTGATTGCTTCAAAAATTCATAATCAACTCGAAATGCTACATGTCTAAGCGATGGATGATAAGGAGTTTTGTATACATCACCTTCCCACAATCCAAGCCAACTTTTCTTCAATCCAGAATAAAGCAGAATCATCATCTCTCCATGCAATAGTCAAACCTAGTTTTTGGTAACTTTCTTTGGTATATTGGGTTATAATTATTATAAGATAATCAGATGGGGTGATTTTTTGAAAAATCCTTTTAGGTATATTCTTGGAACACTCGGGGTTTTATTGGCATATACAATCGGTGCATGGCTTTACCAAAAAGGTAGCCAAGTCATATTCAACCAAACTATTTCTAATGATGAGTATAAAGGTATAGTATTTTCGACTTTTTTCTTATATTTACTTATATTAGTTCCACTAATATTTCTTATTTGTTATGTAATAGACTTGAAAGTTACTCAGAAGACTTTAAAAATATTTTTGAATATTCTTGGTTCTATTTTAGTCGGATTCATATTCCCTATTTTAGTAACTGGAGGAAGATTGACCTCTCCTGAAGGACAATTACTAATGTGTCTCTTCTTCCCCCCCACATTTCTGGTCGGAATACTATACAGTCTACTTTTTTTAAATGTGCTGACACGAAAAAAATCTTCGTAGGAGGGATTACCTCCTTCTTCTAACACTACCATACCTTTTGGTCCGTAAGGCGGTTCCAATGAATTGATAACGCTCTATATTTCGATGAAACAAACTTTTTAATCACTTTCGCTTCCTGATATACTCCGAGACATTCCTGTTCCTTGTCTCGAATTCGATATGATGAGAATTTAATAAGATTCAACTATCCTGCCCGTTAGCTTAATTAGGGATAAGTGAAAACATAGCCAGTAGTAAGTGAAAGTGAAAAGTTACGAAATGAAGTAGAAAATATTACCTTATTCTGATAGACTACTCCCAGAATCATACATTGGGGGTATTTATTTTTTATGAGAAGAATCATTGTTCCAATCTTCATGTCACTTGTTTTATTGCTGATGCCTGTACTTGTTGAGGCACATCCAGGACGCACAGATGCAAATGGCGGTCATTATTGCCGCACAAATTGTGCAAAGTGGGGACTCGAAGACGGAGAATACCATTACCACAATGGCGGAAGTTCAAATTCAAAACCGGCTGCCACTGCTAAACCAACTGTTAAACCTACCGCGAAACCAACAGCAAAGCCTACTGCTACACCAGCTCCAACTTTGCTTTTACCAAAGAAACAGAACGTCGGCACTCTTCAGGTCTACTTTTTCGATGTTGGACAAGGTGACTCTACCCTAATTCGGACTCCGAATAATCAATATGTCCTCATTGACGGAGGTAATAACAATCAGGGTAAAAATGTAGTAAAGTATCTGAACTCTCTTGGTGTAAAGACACTTGATGCCCTTGTTGCTACTCATCCTGACGCAGATCACATTGGTGGGCTAGATGATGTTCTAAAGGCGCTGGATGTGAAGTCTGTGTATGCGCCTAAGGTTTCACACACCACTGAAACTTACAAAGATTTTTTAACTGCTGTAAAAAATGAAGGGCGTACTATTAAAGCAGTTAATAAAGGCGTTACTATTCCTTTGACTGGCGTTGAGGCGAAGTTCCTGGCTCCTATTAGAACGTATGGGGATAATCTTAACGACTGGAGTGCTGTCCTAAAGGTCACTTATAAGAACAAGTCCTTCCTCTTTACCGGTGATGCTGAAAAGGCTTCTGAAAACGATATGTTAGCCGATGGCATGAATTTAAAAGCAGACGTATTAAAAGTCGGACATCACGGCTCCAGTAGTTCAACCAGCAAAGCATTCCTCGACGCCGTAAAACCACAGTACGCAGTTATAAGCGTCGGTAAAAACAACTATGGGCATCCAGATTCGGGGATTCTTACAAGGTTGAAAAATGCGAATACTTCAGTGTTACGAACTGATCAAAAAGGTACAATTACTGCAATAAGTGATGGAAATAAAATCACCTTTACATCGACTAAGGGGGGCAAGTAAATGCAGAAAGGAATCATTGATCGCTTCGAGGGTGAGTATGCCATTATTGAATTTTATGGTAAAACAAAAGATGTCCTTAGATCAGAACTACCGGCGGAGGTTAAGCCTGGAGACACCCTTATTTTCGAAGAAGGCAAGGTCATGATTGATACTGAGGCTACAGCCTCGCGGAAAGAAGAAATCGATAGTTTAATGGATGAGTTATTCGAGGAATAATAGTTATGCCCCGGCGAAAGCTTCCGGGGCATTTTTTATGTAGTCACATGAATAACATCTTCTATATTAATCCATTCCCAGTCATCGTCACTTGTGCGTAGCTTTAACTGCCGCGATCGTTGATCTAATCGCATTACAATACCACGGATCTCCTTATCATCTATTGGATCAAACAAATTTAACGTGATCGGGCTGTGATCCTCCATCGATTGGACAAGTACCTGCTGAATCTCATCTAAAGCTTGAAGGTCAAGCTCGGATCTGGTTCGAACTTTTTTAAATCTGCGCATCAGAAAGAATACGCTGCTTGTGCTCAGGCATAATCATTCGGCTCCCCTCCCAAAGTCCATTACCTTCGAGTTTCTTTCTCGCTATACATAATTTTCCTAATAATATAACCAATAATCCGTGTTGCTCTCCGCAGTCTTATCTCTTATAACCTCTTCTGGATTTCGGTGAGATGGGTTATCTCTTTCCCAACATGAGATAATACAGGCCATCTCTGGCGACGTATGCAGATTCCATTCGATGTAGTTCTCTTCTGTCAACTCTATCAATCCATTTCGGATATCAACTGGCATCCGTCCGCTCAATCGCTCTAACTCAGGTAATGACGGCATCCGTCCAAAATGTCGTGAGTAATGGGTTATGATCAGTAAAAGCTTACGCGGTGTATCGCTTAACATAAATAACGCCTCCAAAAATAAGAACATTTGTTTCCATTATAACCAAACACACGTTAGTAAATGAACGTTAAATATTGTTAATATAGAAAAAGATAGACTCATCATCTATACTTTAGTTAATCATACAAGAATATCACTTAGGAGGAGCAATAATGAACGATGAGTTTCCTATAATATCAGAAGATAAACCTGTACCTATCATCCGCTCAGAAGTTGATAATTTCTCACAAGGTTTAACTCTCTATTTAAACCACCTCGGATTACCCTCAGCTAATGTTTTGGTAAATCCTTTAGAAAGATTTAAAGTTATTAACAACCTTCCTGATATTGTTCTTCAATTAAATCCGAATCTGAGAAGAGACTCTATGTACATTTCTAAATTTATTGCTGCATGTAGCGCTGGATTATTTGATGCCGCATTAAATATGCTCTGGAATGAAACAGTAATAAATCTTAGGGGAAAAGTAAAAAGATTTGATATGGACTATTTTCTAGATAGCGTAATCACAGATAGTAGACGGCGAGCTCTTTTCAAAAATGAGGATGATTTAAATAAATTAGAAGAATGGGAGTTAGTTAAGGGGTGTAAAGATACCGGGATAATATCAGATATAGGGTACAAGCATCTTGATTATATTCGAGATATGAGAAATCATGCGAGTGCAGCTCACCCAAATCATAATGATGTAACGGGACTACAACTGGTGTCTTGGCTAGAAACCTGTATTAATGAAGTACTCGCTAAAGAACCTGAGGGTCCAGTTGTACAAATTAAACAACTGCTACATAACCTGAGAAGTAAAGTATTAACTAAAGGTGATGTACTGCCTATTACTTCGAGTATTCAACAGTTACCAGAAAGTTTAATCAATTCAACTCTTAGAGCAGTTTTTGGAATGTATACAACAGTTGACCTAGGCGCATCAGTTAGGAACAACTTAAATCTCATTGCCCCTTCATTATGGAAAAGCAGTAACAAGCAAGCTAAATTTGATATTGGTTTAAAGTATGCAATTTTCTCTGCAAACGCAGAACTTGATAGGAAACAGTTTGCACATGATTTTTTAATCCTAGTAGATGGACTTGCTTTTATGCCATCAGACATCAGGGCCTCCCATATAGATCAGGCACTTGATTCACTATCGAGTGCACACTATGGCTGGGACAACTTTTATCACGAAGGTTCGCCTGCTAGACTACTAGCAAGCTATATTCCTGATACTGGTGAAATTCCAGAATCGGTGATGTCTAAGTATATAAAAGTGTTGACTATATGTAGAATAGGAAACCCATATGGAGTTTCGGGCTATGCCCAACAATACTATGATGAAATGATCAGCAAGTTCTCCGACGCTCATTTCAACCAATTTGTTCTTCTGCTGTGGGATGATGACGTACAGTCTAGGTTAGGGAGTAGAAGTTGTTCAAGTGAATATGCCCGTTTAGCAAATTCCTTCTCTGAAAAAACAGTAAATATAAAATTGAGAGCGATCCTAAAAAAAATACACAACCCAGAAGGAACAAATTTGCAAGGTGCTCCTTTAGCAAATGCTCACAGGGTAACCAACTTTTTCAATGAAGTTGATGCTATTGTAATTTAGCACTCACATGAACCACCCCGCCGACCAATTAAGGTTAGCGGGGTGTTCTTATCTCTGCTCTGAATTCAAATCGTTCTCGGATGTAACGGGCTCCATTGATCTTGATTGACTCCGGTGTGTAACCCTCCACGATGCCACCGTAATCCATCAAGTGACCTTGTGGGTCTGGGTCTTCACGGTACCACACAGATACATTGGATTGAACCAGTGCCGCCGTCAAAAACTCGGAATCAGTCATCAATACCTTATATGTAACGCTCATTTCTTTCACTCCTATGCAATAAAATACCCTACCATTGCAGACGGGGTACGGTTCTTCCGCATAGTTCTAATATAATTTATTTGGAACATTATGTATATAAACTATAAATCAATAGTAAGGAAAATCTTCCTGAACTCTAAAATCATTTCAGGTAGTCTTTTAAGATGCTTCCAAGTTCTGATGTGTATTTGGTTAGCCGTAGGCTGATTTCTGTCCGCATAACATCACGAGTTAATCCAAAGCGTTCCTGATATCCTCGGCAAAAGATTTTGTAATACGTGATAAATTCGTCTTGCTCATCCGCCAGCATTTTGATATTCCGCTGCTTCAGCTCTTTCTGCAGTCGATAGGTATCCTGTATGATCCGGCGCTGTATGGCTTCACCAGCCATCAAAAAGGTACGTTTCAGAATGTTGCTGGAGTGTTCGAGTTCCTTCAGGCTCTTGCCGACCATTGTATCTATGTAGGGAAGCAAAATGAGGTCTCGAACCATCGTACGCTCCTCCGTAGTTATCATTTTATTCGGGTTCTCACGCTGCTGTTCCTCGTACTGCTCAACATGCTCGGTCATGATCATTTTCGTTTTCCAGCGTTCATTACCGTCCAACTTGGTCATAGTGACCCCTCCTAATGATAAAGCCAGTAATCAATATTAGTACCACCACTGCCGCTCTCTGCGCCTTGTTGTGGCGTTTTTTCGTACGGCACGTTCCGTTCCCATCCCTCGATAATAATAGTTGTCTCGATTGGCGTAGACACATCCCAATCTATATAATGCTCCGCAGACAGCACCTTAAATCCCTTGATTATCTCTGCAGGGTGGCGTCCGCTCAATCGTCCCAACTCTTTGATGTTTGGCATCCGCCTGAAGTGATTTCTAAACTGCGATATAATCCGCAGCAGCTTGCGCGAAGTATCATCAAGCATGACGCTTCTCCGCAACTGGTCTCCAGGATAATATGCTATCAGCCAAGAATATCCGTGGAGCGCCGGTAGTCAAGCATGTGGCCCGGATACGTCCGCCACGGATACCGAGGATTTCTATCTTGCGTTGCGTAATCTTCTCCGACTTGTCCTGGTATATAATTTCAACTATTTGGTCGACACTCATTTTCATGTGATCTCCTCCGAAAATAAGAACGTTTGTTTGTATTGTAACTGAATATATGCTCTAAAACAAACAAGGAATTTAATCACTAATTGGAATAAAAAGAAAAATAATTTTTTTAAACATCTTATTACATATATAGTCATTAATGTTTAGACAATACTTTTCTAATTTTGTAAAGTCGTAAACGATAATACATAATGAGGAGTGTAACCAATGAAAAAGATTAAATTTATTTTGATGTTTTTACTTATCTTTACTGTTCTCCCTCTAAACAATGCCCTAGCCTATCAAGGTGGTATTTTAGATGGAAAAACAATGACAATGGGGAGAGGACTTAACTCAGATACAGGCGGAACTACTACAGTAGCTACTGATGGAGATAACTCGACGGTACTTTATTTACCCGATTCTTCCGGTCAAAATCCCTATAGTATATGGTACATTTTTGATACTCCTGTAGATATAGACTCTTATCAGATTTCTATGAAGGGCACCAATCTAGCCTTTTCTTTACATGATCCTAATGGCAATTATATTGTGACTAATAAAATCATTGAAGATACGAATGGAAATAAAATTAAGCTCTCCGCTAAATCAGTAAAATACTTAACGCTTTCGAATATTGGCGGCAACCCCATTCAAATCGCTGACTTCGATATTTTTGGTAGCTCAATCCCAACACCTACACCAACACCAACACCAACACCAACACCAACACCAACACCAACACCAACTGCAACACCAACACCAGAACAACCTACCGGTGATAGAGCGATTCTTACAATCACATTAATTAATGGGACAGAAAAAGAATATGATCTTCCAATTGTTGAAGTAAATGCTTTTCTTAATTGGTACGATGCTCGTGATGCAGGAAGAGATGCAGGATCATATGGAATTAATAAGCATTCCAACAACAAAGGACCTTTTAACAAGCGCAAAGAGTATGTAATATTTGATAAAATACTTACCTTTGAAGTTAGTGAGTATACCTTAACAAAATAGATTTTCCCATCACATACCTCCTCTATCCTTTGTAGCCCCCAGCTATAATAGGATACAGGAGGTTTTGTTATGTTTATATCCCCTATGTTATTACAAACTGCTGCAGGACCATTCAGTCACAACGATTATATATTTGAACCAAAGATAGATGGTCATCGTCTTATTTACTCTCAAATTTCCGGCAAGATCCAGTTATATACCAGACACGATAATGATTGTACTCATCAGTACCCTGAGCTACACCTTCCGTTTGCTGAGGATATTGTATTAGATGGTGAGGTCGCTTGTGTAGATCCTGAAACTGGCGTGTCTGATTTCGAGTCTGTTATGAGTCGATTTCAGGCGAGACGAGCAGATAAGATCATACAACTTACCAGAACGCTCCCCGTGTATTATGCCATCTTTGACATCTTGATGTACAAAGGTCAGGATGTACGTGGTTTGCCCTTGATGAGCCGTAAGGAGATACTGGCGGGGTTAACTCTACCGTCTAATAGCTTTGGAGTAGTACCACACGTAGAAGGTGCTGGAGAGGCATTATTTGAACAGATCGAAACACGTGGTATGGAGGGTGTAGTAGGTAAGCGTAAGAACAGCTTATACGAGACCGGACGCCGTTCTCATGCGTGGCAAAAAGTCATCAATTGGACCTATGCAGATGTATATATTACAGGGTATCGAAAACAGGAGTTTGGTTGGCTGGCTGCTGTTCCATCCGGTAATTCCGGCAAACTGCGTCCAGTAGGAATCATTGAACTCGGAGCATCACCGATTCATAAGCAGGCATTCAGAGGTGTGGTCCCACAACTGATTAAAGGCGAAGATAAGGAGTTTGTACATCTCGAGCCACGATTACGGGCAAAGGTGCGTATGAGGAACTGGACCAAATCTGGAATGCTGAGAAGTCCGGTGTTTACAGAGTTTATAGTTTAAACGTAAAATACCCGCTGACCAATAAAGGTTAGTGGGTATTTTTGATACACGCTTATGCCAAAACCATCCTAAATTCAAATTCACTTCTCATGTAATAAGCATCAGCAACCTTAACGCTAACTGGGCTCCACTTCTGGACTGGACGTCCACAATCAATTATACAGCCAGCCAGATCGCCACGCCGTTCGAGTATATCCACTTGAGACTGTGACAAAGCAGCAGTTAGAAATTCAGAGTCTGACTTGAGGATTTTGTATACACTACTCAACATGATCACTCCTATGTAATAAAATACCCCACCAGTAATGGCAGGGTCGACAAGGTTCTTTCCACATAGTCTTACTATAATCCATTTTATACAGGTGACTATTTTCACTAAAAAACCTACTTTGCCGTACTTAAAGAATAGGTTTGCAATAATTCCGGAGATATTTTAACTACCCTTTAATGCTGCCCATATAGTGAAACAAATGGTTGCTGCTATGCCTATTACAGCTACGATAGTGGAAATATTCCCCCAAAAATTTTGTCTAACAAGACTTTGGACATGTTTCACATTTTCATTAACTTCTTGTTTTACTTCTTTTAATTGATCCTCTATTCTTTTTGAGCTCCCATTAACAGCCGCGAGAATCCTCTCTTCTCGTTCCTTAGCTTCTTCCCGTAATCTACGATCCTGCTCTTTCATTTCTTCGCGGTAGCGATTTTCCCGTTCTTGTGCATCTGTATGATAACGATTCTCTCGTTCCCTTGAATCTCGCTCCATTCTTTCAATCATCATCTTTGTTGAATCATCCATGATATCATCACCGCCTCTTTCCAATGAATCATCGCTTTTAGGCGCTACCTCTGCCGCCCCTCTATAAAACTCTTGTGCAGCTCTTCTCATCTCTCCATCATTTACCGGAGAATCAAAAACGGAAGAAGTGGCACTACGACTCGCCCTTATTAATGAATTAACCATATCTCTCATATATTTCTCAGTAATCAGAAGTCCGCCAGGATGAACTTCTGGCTTCCAACGTTCACGAGAACTTTCACTCATTTGAATCCCCCATACCTAAAGGAATTTGACCTATTATTTCAGAAAAATCCTTTAATTTTAGTTTTATGTATTCTTTGTCATCGTCATCTAGACTTTCACTGTTATATTGATTTACTAAAACAGAAATACTGACATTCATTAAATGGAATGCTGCAAATCTATCCAATTCTATATCATAGTAACTATTATCTACTCTAAAAATTCTATATAAATTTCTGTCAAGATTAACTTGATCTATTGTGAACAAGGCTAGAGGTGACATAATTCGAGTACTAAAACCTTTAAGAGCTCTCTCTTTATAAAGAGCATTAATAGACATATAAAATGTTTTATACGGGCTTTGAACATCTTTAAAAATAACATCAGAGTCTTCAATTATTATTCTCATTAATGAGGCACCAATATTATCACCAAAAATCCCATCAATTTTGCTAATAACTTTCTGATTTGGTTCATCTACGAACTGTTCGATTATTTTAAAAATGAATTCTTTATTCAGTGGATCTTCAGACAATATTACATCTATTCTTGAAATATCATCACTCAAGTTACTAACCGAATTATCACTCATATTTCATCCTCCAAATCTATGCTCTTACCATCAATATATCAGAAAATTTTACCAATGCCACTTAATTTTTAGTCAAGTGGCATTTTTCTATTGTGTATGAAATATTTATTTAGAAAAAACCTAATGATTTCCTTTAATCTCCTGATTGACATACAATTCAATTCTATCTTTTACATTTTTCTAACTAGAATTTGAGCTTTAAGATACGCTGCCTCAATTGCCGCCCGGATCTCATCCGGAGTAACCATGATGCCCCTGCGTCCTAACTGCTGCGTAGCATACTCTAAAGCTTGAGCAAGTTTTACCTGGCTTTCTTTACTCTTGTACACCGTCTCTGCATAGGCATAAGCCTCACCGGCCACTTTATGCAGCAGATCTCGCTGTTGGACACCAAGCTTTCCATCTAACCAAGCCTCACCCTTAGCCTGTAGCAAAGCCACCGTTCTCAAAATAACTGCCGCCAATAAACCTACAATAGCAAGAACGATTGCTGAAATATAAGGTTGTGCAGCATCAATTAACGTTTGCATATTATCCTCTCCTATTCAGTTGGCATGCCCGCAGCGCGCCGCAGGTGATTTGCCGTGTTATTGTAGTAAACCATGGCCGTCTTATCTTGTTTTTGTTTGGCAGCAAACCAGCCAGGAGACAACCACCGGAAGATCAACTCTTGTACATTGCTTTTATGCAGCTGCTTAAATGGCGCTGTTGAACCTGGTTGTAATGGAATACCCGAAGCCATTCTAAGGTTATCAGCAAGGTTATGAAAGTGCGTTAAGCCCACCTGATCCTTTTCCCTATGAGCCACAAACCATGCTGGGGATACATAATCTTCAATTAGTCTTTGAGCTACGCTGGCAGGCATCTGCACAGCGACCGGCGGTACAACGGACACTGGCTGCTCCTTAATTTCTGCTACCACATCATAAAGCAAGTCTTTAAGTGTTTTACCTACAGTCGCTAACGCTTGATCAATATCATTTTTACGTGCAGGATCTAACTGCTTATGACTTGGGATGTGTATCAGTGGGTTAAGTCCCCACTTGTCACAGCAATAGGCCATATACCACGCAAAGCGCTTGTACGCCTCGAGGGTATTTATCTTACCGCCATAGCATAGCTCCACCCCTAATGCGATATCATTAGCATCATCTCCATAAAGCTTATTGTCTGTTGTAACACTGTAGAGGACATGCCAAGCCTTTTCTGCTGGATCCAATCCCGTACCTGTTGGGATGATCTCTAGTATTTTTGTATCGTCAATAAACGTCTGAGCCGAAGCTGAGCGGTCCTTGAGGTTTTGAAAATAAGTAAAATGGTTATCGGCGGTTGCTCCCGGATTACCTGTATCATGAGCAACTAAAAAGCCCGGCGTTCCCGAGGTTAATCGGGTACCGGGCCGTACATTTTGGCGTTTGTTGATATAACGCCGTTCGATAGTATATTTATCTCTAATCAACTTAGTTTCCTCCCATTCTGATAGCCACCACAATAGCCCCTATAATCACTGTAATGATTGCCCCGCCAACAGTCCTCCAAAGCCAGCGTTGTGCATCCTCAATCCTGTCTAACCTATGATGTGCTGATTTAGTAGATTGCATAGCTTCACGCGCTAAATCTCGCGTGGCTTCAATAGTCGTTGTTAGGGCAGGTACTGCTTCAAGTGTCTTTTCGATTCTGGCCAACTGTATCTGGATTTCCACAAGTTTATCCTCTGTTCCCAAGACTCCGCCTCCTCCTGACATCCCTACTCCCCCTCTCTAATCCTCCCAATATAAATAGCCCCCGTAATAGCTACGAGGGCAAAATAAAAACGCCTACTATATGGCGCTATCTGTAATCTCTTTAGCTTGTTCAGCCGTTATCTTTTTGGCGGTAACAAAAACCTGTACTTGCTCCCCCGTATACAACCCTGCGTCAAAGTATCGCTTAATCAGTGCGTACCAGTTCATTTACAGTACACCTCCTTCCACGAGACTTAGAAGTAAGGCTGCCTGGTCCTGCTCTGCTTGATCTTGCCTTGCCTGAGTCTGCACAAGCTCCAGTAATAAAGCAGCGTTATCGGCTCGGAGTTGCTCGGTCTCCGTCAGATCTGGTGGTTTATTAGCCTCAGCTTCCAGATATGCCACCCATGCGGCCTGTAACTCTTCTTCTGTCGGCTGTGGTACGTCCAGATTCCACACCGCGATAAACTGCCCACGCTCTACCATGTCGTAGTCTAAACCCTCTACTAGTCGGTTATAGTCCACTACATACTGATAATGAACACCCTCCACTGCTTCGGTTTCATCTTCATTCAATGGTCTGATATCGTAGCGAAACCTTCCATCTACGCCCTCGCGTAATACAGGTTCTGCCCCCATATCCCACACTTCGAAATTAACGTTGTGTTTAGCAGCAGGATAAATATACTCCACTGCTTGCGCTATATTCATAAACAATTCCTCCTTTAAGATATTCTTATTACTTCAAAATGAGTCGTGTCTTGACCAATCGCAGGCGTTAAAGAGGAACCTACAAGAATTTGAGGGATTAACTTATCACCCGCATTGAGGCGCATTGTTATGTCTCCGCCTAGCATTAAATCTGATGAACCCGCCGGAGACGAACTGCGACTATCCAGCATATATCTAATAGCAACGTTAAATAATATACCAATCATAATGTTTTGATTTGGCGGAACTGTAGGAATCAATATCTGCATTTTGACTCTATAGAATCCTGTTTGTGGGGCAGTGAACTCGCCTGTCGTCGCGTTATACCCATTACCATGGTTTGAGTTTACTCCGCCATACTTCAATGAAGTCCACGATGTAGTCGAAATCACAAATGCAGTAGACATATAAGCCCATACTGTCGGACGTTGGTCCGTTGTATTATCTCCCCATGGGTTAATAACTGAACCACCATCAAATATAATTCCCCCTGCTGCTGCTTCATTAATTCCTGATGGTTTCGCGGAATATAAAGAAACTCTACCTCCGTACACAGCATTCCCGGCATTTGTGTTACCTGTACCCGCATTGTTATCGGCAACTATTTCCCCATTGATAGTGCTTTGAAATGCTAGCAATCTATTAGATATAACACTTAAATTAACATATGCTTTAGACGAATGTACTTGTATCCCCACAAGACCCTTAGCTGCACCTACTATGTTCAAATACTGAAAAATGACATTCACTGAACCCTCTACATATACAGCCGTCTCTGTGGTGGTTGTGAGGTTAAATCCCTTAACTGTAGTTTGTATTGAATTTCTATACACGGTGATCGTTGTAACGCTGCGGCTTGTGCTGGCTACGGTATCACCTGAAATGGTCAGCAACCCCCTGCCGCTATAACCCGCAACGGTTACATTTTCGTTATATGCTCCAGCAGCCACATTGATTGTAACGACATGGTTTACAACACTCGGAACCATACTAATAGCTTTACCAATGGTTTTAAAAGCTCCTGCTGCTGTATTAGCTAACCCGTTATTACTATCACTACCATCTGTACGGACATAGTAGGTAATGTCTGCTGTTGTTTGTTGTGGTGTAGTGCTTAAATTGGGTTTACCGTTCCAATTAGACTTTTCTGTGTCGGTTGCAAATCTATGAGTAGCATCCTCAGTAATCATAGTTGCTGGATGAGTTGCAGGATGAACATAGTTATTCGCTCCTGCGGCGATTCCGTCGAGCTTTAGTTTATCAGTTGCCCGCATCAACCCGTCATTTTGCAGTGCTCCTGAAACAAGAGTATTCGGTGCTTTTCCATTCCACGCTGCCTTTTCAGTATCAGTTACAAAACGATTACTTGCATCTTGCGCGATGATAGATGGTGGATGAGTTTCCGGGTGAGTATAGTTAGTTGCTCCCGTAGCAATACCCGCCAGCTTTGTTTTCTCGGCTGTTGTGTAATCGTTCGTAGACAGTTGTTTGCCAGTAACTTTATCGACCTTACCAGTAACGGCATTATCCAATATGTCCATATTCCCGTTCAGATCGGCAATATCAACGAGATCCGTTCCCTCTGGCTTCTTTAAGCCCAAATTCCCTGTAGTTTTCATTTGTCACTCTCCTATCCAAAAGTTCTTAAGTCGTTCCATGTACCAGTACCAGCAGTATTCCATGATATTGCTTTAAGCGAATCCCAGAAGGTATACGTATAAGCAAACTCATAAGCTAAGTGTGCTGGCTTAATCTCATCGATTATCTGAATTAGTCCAGCCATATTCGGAGGTATGCCTAGAATCCCAATAAATCTGATGATGAACCGGTATTCTCCAGGAACTTCTTCTACGGATACATCCCCGCCAGCAAAAGCCGATGCTGTTCGTTGAATCATTTCAGGTGTTGTTGTGCCAGTTCCCCGCCGTTTAGCCTTAATCATTTCTCTTCTACTGATGTAAGACTTTGATGGATCCGAACTTAATCCAAGCTCAGCCTCCCAACGTGCAAGACTCCATGTTGCAGTTTCAACATAAGCTTGATCTAGCAAGTCCTGTACGCCTGTAGTTAAGCCATGTATCTCAATACCTAAAGATTCCTGCAGTTCTTCTATTTCTTGTATACCCCTGTAATAGGGTGGTAAGTATTTCATAAGATCAACTTTATTTATCTCATCGCTGTCTTCTATTTCATCAGCCGAGAAAAGAAGAGTGCTGTATAAAGAATCTCCATAGCTCAACCATCACACCCCCTTTAATTGGTTCCACGTTAATGGACCCTTAGCCATGTATTCGGAGTGTGTATGTGATGATGGAGGATAAGTTGATGGTTTCCCAGCTACACCAGACCAAGGGACAGCATCAGCGTTGGCAGCATAGTCAACTTTGCCATCGTTGTTCGTATCATAAATACTTTTAAGCATATCTCCTGAGCTTTGAGCAGCCACCAGTAACACATTGCCAGTAGTCGCACCAATATATAACTTGCTTGTATCAGTACAATAGCCAAGCTCGCCTATTGCCAATGTACCGATTGCGCTTTCTATTCCTCTACGTATCTGGATTAATACTTTTCTCGCCATCTCAAAGCCTCCTAGAACGTGCCCCCATCAATCGTAGCGACCGTAAGTTTATTTCCATTGGCCGCATCATAGACGATGCTAGAAGCATCAATATTAGCCTCGATCCCGGTCGCGTTAACAATGATGCCTTTACCTGCCTTAGCAGCTACCGTAGTGGAATCCACAATAACCCCGTTACCAGCTCCTACCGTCAACGTAACACTATCGGACTGACCACCACCAGTTAGACCGTTACCCGCTGTAATCGTCTGAAGAGCTCCGCCTGTCCGAACCCACGCCGTACCATTCCAGCTATAAATCTTCTGCTCATCGTCTACATAAGCAGTCCATCCTATAGCAGGGGTATAGTAAGCCCATGCCCCAGATTGAAACTCAGCAATTTGATTTGTCTTTCCCGCCCAAACCCCTGTCGCTGAGGCCGGAATGATGTAACGGTCGGCTTCAACCGGACTTGCAGGCGGAGATAATAAATGCTGATCTTTAACTGATGCTTGCGGTTCAATGTTATGTTTCGCAAGCTCGATTTCATTCTTAATCTTCTGTGCTGACCACAAGTCTGTAATCGTAGATCCAGAATCATTAATCACCCGGTGCTTGGTAGCATCATCAATGTGAGTCTTGATCTCAGCAGCCGTTTTAGTGTTCGTCCCATCTGACACCTTATTGATATGACCTGCACTGACATCAGCCTTTAATATCTTTGCATAAGTAGCGCCGTCTGCTATATTATCAAGCGACCCCGTTAAATCACTGAGCGCTTGAGCGTTCACTCGCCGCCAAGCTGTGCCATCATCAAAGTATAGGTATCCGTTATTTGCTCCGCTCGTTACATAAAACAGACGTCCGACCGAGGAGGCCACTGGACGCGAAGCCTCTGCGCCGGATAAAGCTCGCCCAACCATTGAGTTTGTTGTGCCATCTCCGATATATATTTCCTTCGTGTCTGTACAAAAACCCATTTCACCAGCAAGTAACGCCCCATAAGTACTGAGTTGAGCTTTGGTACCACGTTTTATCTGTATCGTTTGTGCCATGTTATACCCCTCTCGTAAATGATCCGCCGTCTATCAGACCATTTGTTTTATACCTTTCTATCTCTGTTTGTGTAGCCGTTACTGCTGTCTGTAGAACATTAATATCATCCGCTTCCACGGTATCACCTGGTGTCTCATAGGTTACATAGACTTCAGCAACACTGCTAAAAATCTTAATTAGCCCGCGCCATGGTGTATCACTCGGAATAGTTAAAGTCCAGTTTGTTAATTTATCACCAGTTAATTTACTACCGCTATAGACTTGGATAGTTGAATTATTGATATTATCGTGATTCAATAAACCCTCATAAACGCCTGCTACAAGCGCTATCCGTTCTTCAATAACATAGTTGTTCCCAGTTGGATTTTTGTTCAGCTTCTCTTGAAAAACATCTATTTTATTCGGGTATGCCATGTTACACCCCCAATTCCACAATACCGATCAATGGCACCTCTTCTTCTGCGAGAACGATGTTCCCTGAGGCTCCATTGAGCAGCAACCCAACATAATCAATAACCCCGTCAGTACCTAAAAGGATCGATCCAATCACGGCTTGACTAACATAAGTTGATATAAAAGAAGCCGACTTACGCCAAGCTTCCAGTCGCTCCAAAAAGGAATTCTTTACACCTTGCAGACTATAACCAGATGCTAAGGTTACCTTAGCTGATATATTAATAGCCTTGCCGATGGCTGAAGTAACTGTGACTACTGCTCCAATAGGCGCTTGCCCTTCGCCTTTCCCTGCAGCTGGATCAATGTAATCTTGTACTTGATTTACAAGCACGCTTGACGCCGGAGCACCCTCAGTATTTACAATAACAACCTTTACAGTTTTCGGACCTGACCATAACGGAAATACGCGAGCTCCACCCACTCCGGAAACTTCAAGAGCCCATTCAATGTAATGATATTTGTTTCCGCTGGTCGCTGGACGTCTGGCAGAATCAAGGTAACGCTGTCGTAATGCATCGTCAGTCTCCCTATCAGTCCCAGGGACAATTAAATCTTTCAATTCAGCTCTTGCTAGATTATTAACAAAATCGATAGGGATTAATGTACCAAAATGCTGATTTCCCGCAATTCCTTCAACCTCTGCCTCAAGTCGATACTCTCCTAATGAGAGCCGAGTAACCACCTTATAATTGATTGAACCAATCGCGAAACGACTATCAATTGGAATATCCATTAAGGTGTTAGCGGCATTATAAAACAGCCCCCGGAGCTGAGCCTTAGTTGCCTTCTTGCGGGTCACACCGGACCAAGCAATCGACCGATCCAGATAATCGCCACTAGCGGTATCGGCAAATATTAGATTCGTGTTTATGTCCAGCTCAACATACATCTGAGCCAACTCCATTGCCGCCGGAGCCATGGCATCATAAATAATACTGCCTTCTCGCTTATCCATCCCATCGGGTACTCGATCTAGCATCCGTTCTAAGATAGTTTCAAACGTTTGGCCCTCATACACCGCCACTCACCTCCAATCGGTCTGTATAGTTTCCGTAGTCGCTCTCCACATCAAATAAGACGAGTGCAGCATCACCATCATAGGTAAATCTAAAGTTTGTCACGGAAACGATACGATCATCTTGCAGAAGTGCTTCCCTAGCCCATCGTTCCAATTCCGTTTCAAACACTGCTCTCCCGCGCACTGAGCCAACATCCGCCTCACTACCGTAATTGTCGCTGTAAATTAGATTTTCAAACCGGGTTGTAGAGAGGATTTTAATAGCTGCCTGTTTTACAGCATCCAATCCGTCCACTACCACGGATCCTATACGTCCGTTTACAAGGTCTAATTTATAGGTGAGGCTTGGTTGTGGCGCATCCTCCATGTCCTCATTTAGCAGTACATTATCGCTCTGTGGTATCAATTACTCACCACCCTATCCATGATTACGTAACGCTGACCACCTTGCATCCTGATAAGCAGGAGCTTGTCACCTGCTGCCAATGGCTTTCTGATCTCGTATTCATTTGACCCTATAGCTAATTTAAATTCTGCAAGTGTCTCCGGAACAATTAAAAAATCCTCTGAAAGCGATAGCCGATTATCGACTAGCACCTCAAGAGGATTATCATTTGTTACGACTCCAAGTTGCACCTGAACCGGACCCGCAGCTTCAACCGCTTCCTGAGCAGCCCGCTTAATTGCTTCCAGCATAATTACACCAGCCTTAATTCGAGGTCCATGGTATGTATGCCGCCTTCTTTTGAATGGCTGCACTCATCGACCAAGAAGAATTTATTAATGTTCATCGCCTTAATGTATAGATTCACGTAGCAGCCGGCTCTCATCCGATAATCTCCAAGGGCCTCTATGCTAAGCGTTCGCTTCTCTCTATTCTTCATTAGCAATTGTTGCGCCAACTGCTCTGTTATCTGGGCCTGATTCAGCTTCTCATCCACACTCTGGTAAAGCTGCAGCAATCCCCACTTGGCAATGCTGGCGCTGTCCTTGGTGACGTAAGTTTCACGCTTACCTGTCTCCTTGTTGTCCCTGTATAAAACTATTTGATTGTATGTCTCATCGTCGATGTTGCGACTGTAAGAGTAATCTGTCATAAGTGAATCATCACCTACCACAAAAGGAAAACGCATATTGGAAACATTACGTATCGTCAAACTCCCGAAATCGTCGAAGAATACGAAGTTGGTCCCGTAATTAACCAACGTCTCATCTAACGCCATGCAGATCATATCGATAAACGTTTTGTCGTCACGGATCTGGGAAGGGATAATGTATTTTGTATCTTCCAGCGATCCGGTCTTGAGCTGCATGTCTTGAGCAAGCTTTTTAACTACCTGAGTTGCTGTCTGTTTCGTGAACACATAGGTTCCGCTATTCATTAAATACCGGACCTGATCATAAGCCAGAATGGATATTTCTTCGGTCGTCCCAGTTTCAATACTGAAAATATATCCGTAAAAGACCTTATGCCCCTCGTCCGTATAACGAACCACATCACCATTATTCAACTGGAATTTTTTATCTTGCCATGGTCCACGGTCTACAAGAGTAAATTCTAGGGATGCCGCCTTGCCAATTCGAACCGTCTTCCAGGATATATCCGTAACGATGCTGGATACATCCCAGACGTCTCCATTTTTATTATCGATCAACAATTCCATACAATCACCCCGGGAGCTTCAGGACGGAACCGATCTTGAGCGTCTTCAGCTGCGCGTCCGTTAAGCCGTTTAACTTCTGAATCTCTTTCCACCGGCTGCCGTCACCGAGTTCTCTTTTAGCAATCTTCATCAGTGTGTCCTCGGATTTGACGGTAACTGTTTTCGACTTAGTACGTTCATCTGCACGTTTCGCTGGCTCTTTCTTTGTTGTAGTGGTTGTACCGGCTGCTGTCTCAGTTGTCTTCAACTTCACTTTTTTAGCAGCGTAAAAAACATACTCCTTCAAGCTGATGTCATATTTAAAGTCACCCGGGCTCCCGGCAACCTCTTTATAATTAAATTCCTCAATACTGGCCGCAATGTTGATTTTTAGACCCGTTGACGTAAAAATAAACCGGATCGGCTTCCGCTTGTTCATCCAGGTTTCAATCAGTTGGATGTAATCAGCTGGTTGCCCCCAGTTTTTTGATGATACATAGCTTGGTACGGTACCACCTACAGCGATAGACGGGAAAAAGCTGCTGAAGCTGATCTCTTTGAGCTTAGCAGCTTTGATTACGTTAATTTCGCCAAGGTCCGTTATATTGTAGGTCTCCCCATCGCCTTCCCCACCTATCTCTATTTCTTCAGGAAGGACAGGGATCTCAAACCATATAGCACGGTTGTTAAAACTCAGTTCGATGCTGTAGCCATCGGCCACACAACCGCCCCCTTTAGTTATAGAGACCCTTCGCGGTACTAGCGATCTCTTCATTAAGCTTCTGCGTTATCTTTGACACAATCGAATCAACATTCGCCTGATTGGTTACTGGACCAGTCTTCATCTGAATAGTTGGTGTCAATGTCACAAAGTTTTGAATATTCTTCATTTCGGCGACATCACGCATAACCTTTAGGTCTTCTTTACTTATATCAATTGGCTTTTCCACTTTGCCGAGTTTATCGACTTTTTTGAGCTTCTTCTTGTCATCGTCAGCGGATGCCATTTCTGCAGTAGTCGCTGCTCCGGGTGGCAATATCGTAAAAGAATCTTTAGCTCCTTTTAATGCTTCATCAGCCGCTTTATTGTCACCACTACCAAAAAGATTCGCTCCTTTATCGTAACCAGCATTATACGAATCACCGTAATCAAAACGCTTAAGACCAATTCCCTTTTCTTCTAGAATGCTGTCTATATCAAGATCTTTTGCTTGGTCCTTATATTTACCATTACCGTATTCTTCTACGGCCTTTTCTGCCATACTACCAAGACCAGATCGCCAACCAGCTACTGTATCTGCCATACTACTACCAAATATAAAATCCATTGCTTTTGCGATCTTTTCCAATATCCCTAGTACACTATCTGCTAAATCGGCAAATAAATTAATAACAGCCCCAATTGGATCGTTAAATAGATTCCCAAAGAAATTGGCGAAGCTATTCCAAATGTCGAAGAAAAATTCTACAACACCAAAAACCAATTCTAATAATCCAAAAAAGAGATTACCTATAAAGGCCCCCACCGCAGCAAAGGCACCAGCAATAACTCCTGTAGCAGAAATTGATTTCCCTGCAAATTTATTGATTGCAGCTATTACAAGATAGAACAGAGCAATCAAGGCTATGATCGCGAGGATAATCCATGTTATTGGACTCGCGAGCATCGCAGCATTAAGTCCCCACTGCGCTGCTGTTTGAGCAGCTGTAGCCGAAGTAGCTGAAAGTGTAGCACCAGACAATGCAGCTTTTATGCTGGCAGACGCAAGTTCAACCGCCGAGGTTATACCGCTCCATACAGAAATTGCAATAAGTGCACCTTTATATAAACCTAATGCAGTTACAATCCCTAAAACAATAGGTTCGAGTATTGGCCAATAGCTAGACATGAAGTTGTATACATTAATTAATGCAGTCAACAAATTATTTGCCGCGTCTGCGGCGCCAGCAATTCCTGATTTAAAGTCTTCTATGAACGCCGTTCCTCCCGGGCTATTTAACATATCGTTAATACGCTGGATTAATGGTCCGAATGTTTGAAGAGCAGAATTTTTCAATTCATTCATTACGTCGCCAAATGTCCGAGGCATAGAAGCGAATTTCACATTAATATCATCAGCTGCGTTGAACATAGCTGCCTTGATGATATCCGAAGTGATAGTCCCGTCAGCACTCATTTCTTTGAGTTGACCCTTTGTCTTCCCAGTAACATCTGCAATCGCAGCTGCCAACATTGGAGCATTTTCCATGATAGACCTAAATTCATCCCCTTGGAGTTTTCCTGCGGCCATCGCTTGAGATAATTGATACATCCCAGCTTGTTGTTCCATCGTGCTGGATCCACCAATACGGAATGACTTTTGCATTAACTCTGTAAAAGCAACTAATTCGTTGTTAGACTTAAATGCTTCGCCTGCCAAAGTACCCATTCTACTTATAACCGCTGCCATATCTGTGTAGCTACCTTTAGCACGATCAGCGGACTCAAAAATTTTATTTTGAAGTTCTGCCGTGGTTTGCATCTTGTCATTAATTAAATCTAGGCGAGCAATTGTGTTAACGTAATCATCACTTATTTTCGTTCCTAATCTAATACCTTGAATACTCAAATATGCCGCTGCGATATTCTTCATGTTACTAAACCATCCACTACTCGCCTTCCCCGCGTCACGAAGATCTCCGTTGGCTTGTCGCTGCAAATCAGTAATTTGTTGTTCAAGTCGGGCTATGCGTTGCAAAGCTGAGGCTAGCTGTGCGGCTTGATTTGAGTCGGTTCTGGTAGTCGTTCGTAGTCTATCCATAGATTGAACTAGTCGTAACACCATGCGCTGTAAGCTTGTAAACGTAGCACGTAAAGCAGGTGGCATCTCCAAATCGATGTTTGCTTGTATGTTTCGCAATCGTGATTCGATGAGCGCTCTTGCGGTATTTACTTGTTGTAGGAGTCCTGTG
Organism: Paenibacillus sp. B2(2019); assembly: GCF_008370385.1. NCBI lineage: Bacteria > Bacillati > Bacillota > Bacilli > Caryophanales > Paenibacillaceae > Paenibacillus > Paenibacillus sp. B2(2019). The sequence continues at coordinate 193,110 of NZ_VTZR01000025.1, read as the reverse complement.
TGATCAATGGTAATCCTTAATACAGGTTGTCGAAGGCGTTCCGCTTGCTGAACAGCTTGACTCGCGTCCATCCTTATAGAGATAGGAGATTCTACAACTCGCTTCAACCTCTCCATACGTGCTGTAACTTCTAGTACCTGGTTAGCTACACGCTGCATAGGGCTTGAAAAACTGTCAAGCATTTTAAGGGTACTGGATACTGTTGTCACTCAATTATCACCTCCTGAAAAAATAAAAGCCGCCATATAGGCGACCTCTAAATTATTTATAGTTGAATTGTTTGCTTTGGATTATTTGATATTATAGGTCGTATCTTATCAATGAATTTAGCCGCTTCAAATGATTTGGGATTGTCCCGGAACATTAATACAGCAAGTTCATTTGCAGAATTAATGTAGTTCATAATCAAGTATGGGGTTACCGTTCGCTCCTTTTTACTAGTTGCTCTTGCACCAACAACTAATCCGATAGGACCGAATAAAAGCCCACCGGCAATCCCCTTTGCTGCGCTGCTATTCACGATATGCGCAATCTCAACATCAGTCTTAAAATCAGCTGCTTGGATCTGCGACAAATTGACAATAAATTCGGATCCACCACCAGTGATTACTAACTTCCCCTCGTTTATTCTGAGTTCACAATGAGTATTTTCAGCAATCGGCAATCCCTCTGTATGGAATAGTGAAGCGCCAAAACTACCGTTAACCTCTTTCTTCTTAAAGATACCCATGCACAACCTCCGTTGCTTTTTCCCTATATTCTACCACATAGTGAAAAACGTGAGAGGGTAAAAATTCCTATTTCTTTGCTTTTACCTTTGCTGCATCTTTCTTTTCTTTCTCAACACGTTCATTAACCGCAGCCATGACAAAGGCCCTTTCTTGTCGCGAAAGAGCCATATATTCATGAGGCCACTTATGGAACTTATGGAGGGCGTAATATGCATAATTCGCATCAGCATCACCCTCCCGTATTAGTTTTTTGCTTCTTCAACCAAGTCTGACATTTCTGCATCAAAACCACTCAACTCACTGATCTTTTGAGCCAATGTTGCAATCTCCCCAGCTAACAGCACCTTCTGTACATACTCTTCAGGGGATGCACATCCCAATTTTTTAATACTGGTAGCATCTTTAAAATTGGGCTCTACGCAATTCCGGATTATTGTCTGCAGATTAAATCGACCTGAATCAAATTCAAATTTACGTCCTTTTTTGGGGATCGTGCAAGACTTGCGAGTTTCGTTGAATTCCTGATCTGTCATTGCCTTAATCTTAAAAGAAAGAACCTTTCCCTCTTTATCCTTAAAACGTGACGATACTACAACTTCATCAGTCAAGCCATCCACAGGATTTTCGTTCAAAAATTCTTGTAAACTCATATTAATAATTCCTCCTATTATAATTCCGTTTTAATTTAATTGGTTGGCGCGGTGAATGATTGACCCATATCAATATCTTCAAACGTAAAATCAATATCTTCTTCCAATGCATCTGATTCAGTATCCAAGGATACCATCACCACACTATCTAGGTTTACCCCTAGTAACGTTACTGTTTGTGAGCCGATAGTGGACCCTGGATCTTCGTTTGTAACGGTAATATCAAAGTTAGTATCTCTACCCGTTTTAATATAATCTAGCATCAGCTGACGGAATCTGCTGGTTACATAGTAGATTGTCATACTACCAGTACCCGACCATCCAGTAGTTTTATGCTGAGTACCACGGCGGCCTAATGTTTTAACTTCAGCCTTCTCCTTTTCAACTGATGCTTCAAGAGTCTTGATGTAGAACATTTCCTCTACCTGACCATTGATTGTGGCGTAAGCCCGCCCCTCTTGTCCGCTAATCGTGTCATTTGCTTTTAAGAACGACATTTATCTCACCTGCACTTTCATATATACTTTTTCGATACTATCTACTGGTTGAATATTGGCTTCGACATAGATGGCATCTGAATCAACACCAGGAAGTACCGTGATATCCGCCTGGGCATCAAAGTTTTGAATGGCAGAAATGCCCTGAAGATTATCCAGGTAGATCACTGCCTCTTTACGAAACAGAGCTCGTCCATCAACATTGTTTGATACCTTACCGATGTAAAATGATTCAAAGATACGCTTCAAATCATTCGCAATACCATCCAGCACACGGAGCACACGGTTTTTTTGAAGTTGTTTCCCCTTCTTTGGAGTGTAAGAGAGGAAAGTATTAATATCCTGCTCAACCACAGCCCGATTAACGGAAGGGGTAAAGACAAATTCTCCGGCTTTTAACGCTGCCTCGATCTGTGTGTTGGTGAAGCGTGGGGCTACATCTACAGCATCATCGTAAGCCGAATAAGTTAGAGACTCATTCATCTCAGCCGCTGCCGAAGCACCAGCTACCCAAGCAGTGGCCTGCGCTGCTGTAAGTATGGTCCCATCTGAAAGAACCACTCCATTCTTGACGCTGATAACACCTTCGAAATCAGCTACAGGGTAGTTCTCAAGTGTTGCCTGTACCTTTTTACCCTCTGACTCTCTCAAGCGCCGTACAAAGGCAGCATATACCGCTTTGAGTGCATTGTCCGTGGATGTCAGCGCCACTGTCTGGAAATCGTACAGCTCTAGTGCAGCTAGATATGCAGTATGATCCGCATTAGTTACAGTGCCGTTTGCTCCACCAATCAAAGGAGCGCCTGCATTTGCTGTCAGTGTGCCAGTCCCACTCCATACAATCCAGTCATTTGGTACTAGTGCAGCTATGTTAGCAACTACCTGCGTGTCCACCACTGCATTATCCAGCAACGTTTTTACATCAAACTTGCTACCGTCATCAATGTTGGTTTGTACGACTACCTTAAGTGAATTACCTCGAATGCCACCATATCTTGCTGTAGCTACCAAGGTCCCAACTGTGACCGTTGACTTTGTTCCGTCATTGAGTTTGTACAGCAACACTGTCCGAGCTCTTTTAAGTGCCTCACGCACCATCAATAGTTCCGGGGCTGTAATGTCATAGCCAAGCGTTTTGAATGTATCCTCACCAGCTATAATCGGTGTGATCACCTTAGCCGCTCCCCAAGGAAGTGTTAGCGCTAAAGAGGTTATTCCCCTGCTGCCGACTGTACCCAATGCACCTCCATTTGTTTCCACGTTGATATATACACCAGGTCTTACTTTATTTTGAGTGGTCCATGTTCCACCGGCCATAAACTATTCAGCCTCCTTATTCTTAAATTCTTCGATGACCTGCTGTGCCTCGGCCGCCGTATACAACTTTTCCGGCTCCAGCAGCGCCGACAGGACATCTTTATCCTGGTATGAGTATTTGGTAGAGTTCAAGAACTGCTCCTTTGTATACGAAGCCTCAGGAGCTTCAATAGCTTCCTTTTCATTTTTCACACTCACTTAATACCGCCCCCTTGCTTCATAGTCTGCATTTTTACATCCGTTGCTTTCGTCCTCACGACATGGTAGTTATATTGGATGAAGAAATGCAGCACTCCATCCACAATTTCATCACGCATGCCGATACCGCGGTATCCTCCCTCAGCGCCTGTCACATACTCTAATTCTGAGTACAGTCGCTCAGCCATGAGCTCGCATTCTTCCCGGGGTGCCGAGGCATCCTTGTGTGGAAAGTAATGAACATCGAAAGAATTCAAACGCCGATACCGCCGATTAATTTCCCTATTTTGACCGCCTTCGATGCGCAACACAAAAAAGCACGGCTGCTTCATGCCCTGCTCCACTGCTTCATCATAAACCGGATACTCCGGAGTAAATAACGATAGCTTCTTTATGAGTGCGTTTTTGATATCCTGCATACTCACCGTCCCAAGTGTTTCTCCATGTATTTCTTAAGCTTTCTCTCCATGATCCCCGGCAACTCTCTCTCAAGTTCCTGCTCGGATAAGGTCAGCATGAATTTACCGTTAACCCAACCGGTCCGTAGTCTAGTGACGTGTCCAAATTCTACATAGAGCGCATATTCAACATTATTTGTGATCTCTACGTGGATACCGCCACCAGGTAATCTAACTACCTCACCGATCTGCCAACCTCGCCTCAAGTCTCCGCTTAGAACCGGAGTTCTAGCTATAGTCTTCGCCAGTAACCGTCCTGCAAGCTCACGAATACACTCCTCCATAAACGCTGGAAATTCATTTTGCATCCGTTGAAGGTTCTTCTGAAGCTTTTTAACATCGGAGAAATCGAATTTACCCATGCTCATGCGTTCAGGACCTCTTTTAGCTTAATCACCTGATGAGTGGCATACCTGAATGCCTTACCCGCCTGCTCTCCTTTGAACTCCATGCCGTTCTGCTGAACCGTGATTCGACTTCCTGGCTTGATAGTTACATCAGGAGAGATAAACAGCTTAGCATCGTATTCCACCCTGTCTGACGTTACGGTCTGTGTTGCGCTTGGAAGAGTTGATTGAGAGAGTCCACAAGGCTCGTCAGCCAACACAACGACAGGCTGCTGCCGTGTTTTACCGCTTACTGGATCTTTTACATCCTTCATTTCTGAAACAGTACATAAGCCTTCATAGGTGCTCTCCAGCGCTGCACGTTCCGCAGCTACCATTCCAAATTGCATAGTTACCACCTCAATCTGCGAAACGCTTGCAACTGAGCCCCATAGTTCCGCACGAAAGCTGCTCCAGATCCGACCGTAACCGTAGCCTTAGCGGATCCGAACGCTGTTGTAACATCCCCGCGCTTGATACTGGTTACAGCTGGTGTAGTCTGCTCAAACTCTGTCGAGTACTTCGTCCGGTAGTAATCCTCAGCTATATGCAGAACCACATTATCCAAGGCTTCTGGAATAGATGGTATGTTGCAATAAGTTTTAATCTCCTGGACGATAGTTTCCAAAACAAACAGCAGTCTACTATCCTTACTGGTATCTTCAAACGGTATCAGTAGTAATTGTTTCAGTCGAATTAGATACTTTTGGATCTCCTCCGGCATCTGCTTCACCTGCTTTCAGGATAACTGCAAGCACTTCCTTTATCTTCGAAGCTTCGCCCAAGTCAATACCATGTTCCTTAGCATATTTCTTGAGTGCTGGCAGTTTCATTTCTTCCAGCGGCACATCCTGTTGATCTTCATCTTCATCAAATTCAGGTACATCTTCACGGCGGATTACTCCATCTTTAATCAGGGATTCTATTTCACTAGGGAGGATCAAAATCTTATCACTCGCCTTATAGAATTTCCGATTGTATTTCGCTCCAGTTATCAGAGATATCTCGATTCTCTTTTCTTCAGACACTCTCATCATCCTTTCAAAATAAATAGGAGAGGCGTTAGCCCCTCCTTAAACCACTTTCGCAATAAAAATATTGTCGATAGTTTCAAATGATGGCAGTGTGATTGCAGAAACGATAGTTTCTACACTAACTGGGTGTGGCTGCTTAATTGTTGTGATGGCCACACCTGTATTCACGATAGAAACTTCTGCGCTTGTTGCCCCGCTCATAAGATCAGCTTCTTCTGGAGTAGTACCATACCACGTTTTACCCAAAGCACCGTCTGGAATCAGTGTGAAATAATCATCTGGATAGAATTGGTGTGAGCTGCCATCTTGTAGAGCATATTTCTTGTTGTAAACCGCAACCGTCAATCCCAGTTTGGACTCCAGGTATTGACGCATCAGCGCATCAGTCATGATGATGTTTAGCCCGCCAAGAGGATTCATGTCCAAACGCACCTTTTCGTTAGCTAGAATGTTATTCCACGTTTTACGAGTAACGATCGCCTTAGTTGGACGTACGCCTTGCTCGTCTTCAATCGTATCCTGCCATTCTTTGATGTCACCCACGATATTAGCTGTTGGATCGTCCCATTTGTCTGATCCTGTAAGAGTAGTCTTATGTCCAGACTTCATTTTGTAGTCATAATCATAGTCGATTCGGTTGGCAGTGATTCGGATTTTACCCGATGATAGTAATTGCATACGCATACGCTCGGCGTTAACCTCAGCGCCGTTAACCAAATTGGCTCTATCATCATAAATTTGAGTAATCAAAGACTTTACATATTCACCATTGTTCGATTCCAGGAGTCTCAGCAATTCTTGACGATCCTTTTCTTTCAACAGCATAGCCTCGCGGAAAAATGGCATCTCTGTTTCTACCTTGCCGAAACCAATACGGTCTCTCAGGGTTGCTTTAGCATCGAATTCTGATGGCATCAAGGCTACAGGCAGTCCTCCTGCTCCTTTAATCCAACCAATATCTAAACCAAGCTTTTTTGCTGATGGAAACAGCGTTGCTCCCAGATATGGAATAGCGTTTGATGGGTTAGCCGCAATATAAGCCGCGATCTCTGGAGCTCTTACTAAATCTTGAATGTTAGGCATAATTAATTTTCACCTTTCCTTTCTTAGTCGATAAATGTGATCTGCTTCAATGCTGTCAGTTCTTCAGCAGTAGGAGCAGTCAGGATTTTATTTTTATTAATGAACGCATGAATGAGCATCGCCCCTGGTGCTGGACCACTTGTTACATCTGTATCATTCAACAGAACACCTTCAGCATTGGATACTCCAGTAGTGGTTGTAGCCTTGACCGCCAGTTTAGTATCGTCAGCAATCACACCGCCACCTAGAATAGTTCCAGCTGGCACAATCTTTTTACCATCAGCGTTAGCTGTAACACCTGCATCGCTCACCGTGACGGCAATTGCTACATAGTGATCTGGGAATTTAAGAATTTCTTTCTTATTCCCATAGGTAGTTTCTTTAAATTTACTCATTTTGTTTATCCTCCGTTCTTATTTAAAGTAGCTTTCTCGGGCTGTATCCAACCCTTCATTGCCTTTAGTAGATTCAGCCAATTGCTTGCCGAAGCTACCAACCTTGTCATCGCCTTGTTCGCCCTTAGATTGATCCTTGCCGTCCAATAGAGAGGTTCCTTTAAACTTGAACCCTCCACCACCGCCTTTATCCTCGGTTTTAAACAAGTAGGCATCCGATGTTTGTAAAGCCTTAAGCTGCTCGTCTAAGCCGACCAATTTACCGTCATCACCGATGACCAGCCTTTCCTTGTCTATTAGTCCAGTAACATGCTTCTCGTTATGCACCTTACCAGTGAGTGCAGCAGAAATAGCATTGTCCAACTTAATCTGTTGCAGGTCGGCGTCATATTTTTCCTTTGCTGTCTTGTTATCAGTTTTGAGCTGGTCAATCTGCTTCTTTAGGTCATCTGACAGTCCGGCAGCTTTACTCAGATCCTCGATTTGCTTGTCCCGATCAGCGACATCCTTCTCTGCCTGCTGCTTAGCCGTAGAAACTTCGTTATACTGACTTTTCGGAACAAAGTGCTTCGGAATCTCTTTGCTAGCATCTGCAATAGCCCCGTCAATCTTGGAATCTTCAACGCCCACCTTCTTCAACAACTCTTTCAGCCAATCCATATATCATCTACCTCCATAGATTTGTATAGCTGCTCTCCAGCTTAGGGAGTGAACCGATATGCTCCGGTTCATGAGCAAATAGGCCACGGCAGTCTCAACCGTGGCCCAATATAAAAAGCACCCTCGCATATTGGAGAGTGCTTTCTATGATTGATCTTTTGTTTTATCCTTCAGGTGATCAGGCAACGGCGGAAGCTGCTGCATCAAATGATCAACAAAATCATCGCCGGTCTTACTGAAATCCGGACTTAAAGGTACGTCATCATATTCGCGGATCGGTTTTTGTTGCTGTGAAGTCTTCCTCATATACCCACCCCATTTCTTTTGCTAGCCTTAGCAGCACCTGGTAATCAAAGTACTCATCTTGTGCTGTTTTTGACATTGTAGCATACTTCTTATCCTTTTGTAACACTGCATTGATCTCCAAGAAAATGCTAGGGAGTACACTACGAAGTGCCACTCCATCAGCGGTTGATTTATCCGCATTTACAAAGCTTATTCCCCCGTTATGCCCTGTAGCAACCACAGTATCAATTGAGAGGTAATCACCCAGATTCATGGAGTCTTTAACATTGACCCTCGTTCCTCGTGGATGGTTGTGTGTCAATATAACTGATCTAGGTGAAGCTTCTCGGAGTTTTCGGTCTACTTCCTTGCTGAATGTTATCTTATTGACGGAACCAGAAAGGCGAGCGATTTCTTCCCCAGTGGTTTTATCCAGTATCACAAGAATTTCTTTTGCTTCCTTGTATCCACTTCGTGCAACTTCGCGGTTCACATCTGCTACCTTTTCCAAGACATCATCTGACAAATTCGGCAAGTCTGCGAAGTAGCTGGCACGCGGATTATATTTCCGGTTTACCACACCCCGTCGAGGTTCCTCTACTCCAGCTTCGAAATCATCCATAGTAGGTAAGGACATCGATTGTTGCTGTGGTATTGGGATATCCTTTGTTGGTCCACCTGGAATCTCGATAGTAGGCAATGGAGTTTCAGGTGTCTTCTTGGATGGCACCTCTACGGTAACTGCATCAGAGGCTTCAGGAGCATATTTCTTTTCCCACTCTGGATATGTTATGTCCTCTGGTACCTCGTAAGTCTTACCGTCTTCGTCACGAGCTACCCTCTCTTTGATGTTATCATCATAGTGCGGTATAGTCGTGGATCGGCAGTGACCATGCATAGGTGGATAATTAACATTAACCTGAGCATCTTCAACATCAAATACCTTACCGTCTAGATCTCGGCAAGTAATGGAAGTACGGCTGTCTAGTGTGGCAGTGTAACGGTATTGCTCTACCCCAAGTTCTTTGTAGCCAGCTATACGAGACTGCCCTGCGAAGTATGCTGATTCCGTCAGTATTAACCGCTCTGCATTCTTCCGTGACACATCAAAGCGCTCCATAAGTTGCTCTACCATTTGCTTAGATGTATCACCACGAATTAATCCCTGAGTAAAGATATTACGAAGAGTTCCAGTCAGTTTGACGCGATCAGTCCATATACGTTGGGAAAAGCTGCTGCCATCCGGCGCCCAAGGTGCGGATAAGATAGCTTCCAATTGCCGCTTATCTACCTTAGAGAATGAGGTTCCTATACCGATACCCTTTTCAAGTTCAAAAATACTCCGATAGTAACCGTCCTTGTAGACGTTGCCTAGTAGCTCTGTTGTCCCTACCAGACGCTTAGCGGATAATTCCTCGACATGTTGCTTCATCTGTAGCTGAATGGATTCTAAGCGAGTCACACGCACTCTTATACTGGCATTCTCTAGTTCCTTCATCCACCGCTGATCTATGGCGTTTTCTTTACCACGAGCAATGTAATCTTCAACGGTCCACTTGAATTCTTTGAGCTCGCCTGCTTTGAGAACTTGTTTAGCAGCGGATAAGCTAACAATCCCGTTATTATCTGCGAACTGCTGATAGAAATTGTTAACGTCCGTCTGGATGGATATCTGAGCCTTGCGGTATTCCTTATTCATTGCCTTTGTGAAAGGTACACCCTTATTTAGTAGTGACTCATTCAGTTGTTCCATACGTTTAGACCAATATACCTCTGACCTCATTGGTCACCAGCTCCAACCTCTACAGGGGGCTTATCATCGGTCAAACCTCCATACTCCTGAGCGCGATCCATAGCAGCCTTTTCCTCGGCTTCCTTGCGCTTCAATTCCTCTCTGGTATCTGTCACCCATGGATGGTTAGCGAGTATGGTTTCATCTGAGACGATCCCTACGCTGTTCTTGGCATCAGTGATAACCTGTGATTCATTAATTACGATATCCCGGTTAAATAAGAAATTGACTGTCTCGTCTGAGAAGTCTTTCTCCGTGGTATTGAAGATATGTTTATCAACGAACCACAAAAGTTGCTCAAGTGCTGCTTGGAATTCGTTTTCGATATCGTTAGCGTCCATATCCAGATCAGCGTAAAGAAATTTCAAGGCTTCACCACTTGGAGCCGTTGCGAAAGAATCAGACTGAGTATCTACACCGCGCCCAAACTCGTAGATATCGTTTCTAGTCATGTCCATGTGATTCTTATATGCTTCAGTGTCGATCTCAAGATTCAACGTATCCACACCACTGTTATCGTCAGCAGAAACCTTGACGGCTTTTAGTATTGAGAGGTTACGACGAAATTCGCCTAGATCAGATCCTTCATAGCCTCTGATTACATAAATGCTGTTTGGTAGATCCTCGAGATTATTACTATTATCTGATTTCTTCTGATCATACTCGTCAATCTGAGATTTTAATAATGAGATCAGCGGCATTTCATCCTCGTTATACTTGAAGCAAATGAACGGTATACGCTCCCAGTTGAGAGCTTGTGTCTGATTCGCAGAGTCAATTACATTAAAATGACTACTGAACTCACCTAACTCCACATCCGGTATGAGTCCGCTCGTAGTAGGCACAGTTAGAGAGCCCTTACCGATCACATAACGGTTAACACCTTTAGAGTGCCAGAATTCAACCTTCTGGATAGTTTTTTTCTTTTTCCCTTCATAAGCTTCAACCTCATATACACGGATAAGAGCATCCAGCTCTGTATGAGCGGCGTCTTTCCATAGCGGTTTGATTTCTTCAGATGGCAGCTTTTTAAACCGGAAATGACCCTCTTCGTCATAATAAACATGCAACCATGCGCGCCCCTTTTTAATGCTCTCCTTCAACAGGCTTTTTAATAGTCGTTTAAATCCTTTATCAAAAATCCCTGTCAATAAGGCATCATAAACTTTGTTCTCAGTCTGGATGCTCATTTCCTTACTAAGCAAATAACCAGCTTTTTGATCAACGAGCTTTCGCAAGAATCCATGAACGATCTTATTATTAGCGAGGTTTGTAGCTTCTACCAGCGCCCCGCCTTCTCCAATGGTCATTCGCTTACGTTCTAAGATATCTGCCTTATTCCGATAGTAGCGTTCGCCAGCAAGCATATCCTTACGTCCCTGAGAAGATAACCAGTCATCGATTTCCTGCTTAATGATCTCCTCGTCTGTCATAGCTGACGCTGCACCTTTTTCGATGATTCGGATAACTTCCTCCGTTGTACTCAAATAGGTTTCCTCCTCTCCTATTAATCAAATGAGAATGAAGCCGGACGCATTACGATGGTGTTCACGAAATATCGGTCACCGTCCATTTGGTGGTCATTTTGCTTGATAGGCTTCTCCTCACCGCGGTCAGCTGCCTTTTCATCCCATATGTAGGACGAAAACTCTCGAAAAGTTTCCTTGCAACAATCATTGTAGAGAATCTTTCCGGTATTCAGCGCCGAAGCTACATTACGGATGCCTTCTAGCACATCGTTTTTTGCCTTTTTCACTATGAACTTGCCGTATTTCCTCACAGTAGCTATAAAGCTTGCTGCTGAAGGGTCAATGATAAGACTTTGTAGAGATACATCTCCAACAAATTCAACCAAATCATGATAGTACTCTTCATCCGTCTTCTGTTGGCTGTGTTGGCGGCCGTCATAGTGGTATTCTTTCACCTTGTACCAGACACCAGAAAAAAGCCCCCACAGCCCGAACGTCATCGGGTTTTGGGTGCCGTAGTCACAAGAGATATGATATTTACTGTAACGGCGATCCTCTGTCTTAACAGTGTGCTTGTCCCGGTCAAACATGTCATATATAACGCCTTCTGCCAGCACCCAGAGTCCGAGGATATAGCGCTTATAGAATATCCCGCTGTACATCCGGCGATAGCGCTCCTTAACACGTTCTGACAAGGAGAGATTATCATCCATAGTAAAGTGAAGATGTAACGCAAGCTTCGTTACCAGTTGATCCAGCCATTCCAACTTAAACCAATGATAAGGACCAGCCGGGTTACAGTTAAACCAATACTTTGCTCCATCTACTGAACAGCGGGCAGTTGCTTGTTCTACAAATGAGCGCGGCATCAAAGCCACCTCATCAAAGAACATTCCTGCCAGCGTAATCCCTTGTATCAAATCCTGGCTTCGCTCATCCTTACCGCCAAACAGGTAGAAGTCGTTACTTACCGCCCCCCTGCTGATAGTTAGATAGTTCTCTGCCCTATGATCCACTACAGTGTATCCTCTGGAGTAAAGCATTTGCTTCAGCGGGCCTATAAGGTTGCGTCGAAGAGCACCTATAGTCTTTCCTGCCATCCCTAAGTTCTCACCATTGAATGTTTCAGTGGCCCAGACTATAAATGAGAAGGACATTGAGGATGTTTTACCGGAACGGACCGCACCATCACAAATCAAAGCATCTTTATCAGCATGTGGGCTTTCACCTTGCATCCACCAAGTAAGAACCTGGATCTGCTTACGAGATAACGGTTTCCATTTGAAAATAGCAGCTTTACGCTTCACTTTCATCTGTCCACACTCCCCTCGCTTGAGACTTGAGAGCCTCAATAAAGCCATCGTCTGGCAAATCATTAGCGTCTGGAGGAGTCATACCCTTAATTTCAAGCTGTAGTTTCTGAACGCGGAGCTTAGTTTCTTCGTCCATGTAGCCTAGATACTTCTCCAGCTTATCCAGTGCCTTGAGCTTGTCATAAAACTTTATACTAAGACCTTCACGTCCCTGCTTTACCTCGCTCACTAACGTTCCGTCTACCTCTTCTGAGGATTTAAAGCGCATATAGCTTACTGGTCTCGTAATTGGATCACCTTCGTTATCTAACACTGGACCGTGTTCACTCATAACTGTTTCTTCTTGGGACCCGAATTCCACATAATCAGAAGTATCAGCAAATGCAATTTTAAGATACTCGGCGATAACCCGATGAACGCTCAACCCGAGCTCACCAACCATCTGATCCTTCAACCTTGTGATTTCTGCCTGAATTTCAGGTTTCCTCAGGTTTTCCCATCCAATGGAATAAGCTGCTCTCTTTGAATAACCGGCAGCTAATGCAGCCCGAGTCGCGTTAAAGTCTCGCATATATTCGAGTACAAACATTCTTTGCTTGTCAGTTAGCTCAGCTTCTACTTCAGGTGGATCACCCCGAGCCACTTCTTTTTTCTGCTTGTTGGACTTCGGTTTCTTTTGTTGTACAACACTTTTCTTTTCTTTTGGCTGTTGTACAACGTTATTTGATGATTGTTGTACAACACTCCATTTGTCACGTTGCTTCCAGACCGCTACCTTCTTTTCGTCAATGTCCAGTTGCTCCGCTATCTGCCTGTTTGTTATTTCCCCACCGTGTTCACGCCATATCTCTAGTGTGCGGTCACGGTTTGGATCGCGTGCTCTTGGCATTACATTATCACCACCCCCGTATTTAAAGCATGAAAAAAAGCACCCGAAGGTGCTCCATCACTTTATCTAAGTTTTGTGAAAACCAACTCGATATAATTATTAAAATTTTCAAGCCACTGTTCATTTACACCCTCACTTGCATTAAAATCAATAATTTCACCTGACTCTAATTGGATTTGTAGATTTAATCCAGTTGGACGTGTACTATTGACTGCGCTACGGGTAATTTCGGTAACCTTAATATCTTTTTTCACTTGTATTTTTTCAATACTGTTTTCTTTTTGAAAAATCCAAAGATCTGATTCAGTGAAAATATACAATTGGCCATTGTCATCAGACTCCATATCACCCTTTGGATAAAACGCCTTAACTTTATCATCACTAAGGTATTCTTGAGCGATCAATAAAACTGATTTCCACGGTGTAAAGCCCGGAACAATCGCCGCTTTTTTAAATTCTTTAAACATTTCCATTATATACACCTCCCTTCTACCTCATACTTCGATGTTTAGGGATAATTTTCCTGCTACTATTTACCCATGTACCTTACTTCGCCGTCACCTCTGCAGCTTTCGGGGTTTAGATTATGGTCTATTTCAAACATAGAAAAGAGTTGCTTTTTAGCGACTCTCACCCGTCATATACCTATTTATATTCCTTTAATTATAGCTTATACCTATAGGTGGCAAGCGTATAGCAAAAAACTATTATCATATGATTTTTTATATTTATTAATTTAGTTAAGATGATATATAATGTCTCTCGTGAGGGAGTGAGCAGTGATGAGTTATAGCATTAGGGAATTGGAATTTAGGGGCAGTTCGCGCGCTACTATTATGCGGTTTAATAGACTGTGGCCACTGAGGAATCTTGAGCAATGGGAAGAACCGACGGGCCGTTTTTAATTTGCAATTTAATCAGAAAAACACCAAAAAACCCAAATAAAATTTGATTCACTTAATTTCAGCAGTAAATAGAGCAAATCAGAGTTCAAAGATTTACTTTCGCAGAGTAAGTCACCAACTTAGCATTCTTTTAAAACTCCAAAAAACCTCCCTCACACAACTTTGCTTTCCTGCAAAATTTCGCCACCCAACTTAATATAGTTCAATCTTCTAAAGCCTGGGTGACGCTGTGACGTGGAGCCCAGGATTATAAATAGGAGGTTGCAATTATGCTAAGTCGGTATTTATCTGCGAAATTTTTGTTGGAGGTGTCTCTATTCCTTATTGGGATTTTCGGCCCATCTATTTTTAATTGGGTTCACGATCAGATGATCGCAATGAAAGGAAATTCATTCGGAGTAGGGATGACCGTGATAATTGGTTTACTACTGTGCTGGCAAATGCAGAAGCATAGGTAGCCAATTAACACAGCAAAAAAACGAGAGAAGGGACGCTTTCTCTCGTTTTTTTATTTCTATGCCATCAATATGCTTGTAAAAATAGGCTTGTTTTTTTGTTTTTATCCACTTTCGACCTTGCCCTCAGTAAGTACGATTGGACAGCACTCTTTTTTAAACTTAGTTCTGCTGCGACTTGCCTTAATGAGAATCCGCAACCGTAATGAAGCACATAGCACTGTCGTTCCCGCTCTGAGAGATTCCCCAAGGCATCCTCGATCATCCATTCCTCTTCCCGGGTTAATGGCCTGCCAACCTCTGCAACTTCAAATTCTAATTCATAGACTGTCAGATATTCCATCCATGCAGGATCCCATACACTTGTACGCTGAGCTCCAGATCTTCTATCAATCGTTCTACGCCAACCTGGAGGATATCCAGTTTCCATCCACTCAATTGAATAATCCAGATCGCTTATAATAGTTGCCATCATATTTTTATCTAATTTAATCGGTTCCATCTGCTTACGTAAGAGTTCACGCTCATTCCTATCTTTGGAGTATTCTATTTTCTTTTTCAATGGCTCAAGTTCTTTTTCTAGTGAAGCGAGCTTTTTATTTAACTTCCCTTTAGTGTCTTTATAACTCGCAAGCAACGCCCGATCATTAATCATTAACCCTCAACTCCTTTATGATATAATCGACTTGAGGATAAAAGCTGCTATTGCCCTGATGCGTCAGGGCTTTTTTCTGTGTAAATACCTTCCACCATCATAGAAAACATCTTCATGTTTGTGCTGATTGGATATGTGTTATAAGCATCCTTAAATCTCACCCAGCTCGGACCCCACTCCAGTACATCTACAGGTAAGCCCGGGCTTGCAGTAAAGATAAACTGTCTGTGGCCGGCTCTCAATGCATTTTGAGTGTCCTTGTATCTCATCCTCTTCTCCCCCTTATACCTAAATGTGTGGGGTCTCAGCCCCCTAAATTAATCCAGCGCTGATACTGTAGGCTCTATACTTGCAATCAGATTCATGTTCATGAACACTTGTATTCGAATTCCCTTCATATCCCGATAAAATGCCCATGCCTCAGAATCGTTTTGCGTTGCCATTTCTACCTTTCCATGCAGCGTGTTAATCAAAACGTATACAATGTCATGCTTATCCATGTGTCTCAGCCCCCTTATAAGTTCATCCAGCCCTGCGGCCTCCGCTACGCTAAGTATTGCGGTCGAATCGGAGGCCTATCGGCCGTTATAATCCCATTACAGCCAATAAAGCAGCCTTGCAGCGCTGTTCTGGAGTGGCATGTACCATATCAAATCCTTTATTACCAACAATCAATTGCAGTTCTGTCATGTAATATCCGATGTACAGTGGTGCGTCAATCGCCATTTCTTTGATTCTTTCTTCGACTTCCCATGCTGCGGATATATCCGTTGAGTACCGCGGAATAATGTTGTATCTTCCAGCACCTTCATCTATTACCTTTTTATCGTATTGCGGTTTAAATGAGTTGTTTGTCACTTCGTTCAACATACGCACTTTTCGTCCACATGCAATTTCTGCCGTGATTTCATCCAATGTCGGTCCCGGCTCCATCGCCAGTATCTCTTCCCTTGTGAGTGTCATTGGTCCACCTCTGCCTCAGTGGCATCCGTTTCTACTTTCCATCCGCATTTACATGTGCGCCGAAAGGTGTCACCTTCAATCTGCAGCGTACCTTCACCGTTTCCAAGATTTTCATTACCACATTCTAGGCAGGCTACATACTTTTTCATTAGTATCATTGATAAATTAAGATTCATTGGTTATCTTCCTCCTTGGGTGCTGGGGTATCTGGGTAAATGGAATTTAATTTTCTTCTCAACAACTTTGCTCGAGTTAATCCAGCAGTCTCTAAATACATGATTTCGTTTTCCACCATTTCTTTCAGCCGTTGTTCCCGTTCTCCGCGTTCTTTGGCTTCTTGTAGCCAGTAAGGAAGGGCAGTACGGGATTCTGCCATCAACTGAGCATTTGGAATACAATGTTTAGTCTCAAGATTGATACCATCAAAATCGACAACCACTTCTTCCACTGATTTGATCTCTGTTGGGAGATATGCTGCTGGGTAATATTCTCGTTCTTCTAAATCCTCAAGGATCGAACTCCATGGTCCTGGTGTTGCCGCCTCGCACATCTCCATATCCTTTTTCCAGTCCCTTTGTGTCATTGGTATTCCTCCCCGATCTTGATTAAATCACCTTCAAACATTTGTGACTCTTTTCTGCATTCTGGATTAGGGCAAATGTGAAATGAATTGTTTTCCCTTTGTTGAATCTCGAAAATTTCATTTGAGTATGTTCCGTACTTTTTCATTGTCTCGGCATTCCAAAGTTTTGAGTAAGATTTAATCATGCAGTGTGGACATGTATATTTAAGTTTCACGTTATATCCTCCTTGTGGTAGAGGAGGGATACTCCTACTCCCTTAATAATCTGGTACGGCCCCCGCGTTGCTGGGTTTATGCTGTCGGACGATGGCCTTCGTCTGTTTCTTCGTACTGTGCCGCTTTTGAAATATATACCTCGCCTTCTCCAGCACAAGTATCGCAATCTCCATAATCGGTATAACCTCTACCATTACAGTCAGGACAAGTCTTATTCATTGTTTTTCTCCTTCACATCTACTTTTCCGGTCTCGTCGTACACATCAAACAGCTCATTGGTGGCCCTGAGCGTAGACTCTCTCAACTCAAGGATGCGCTTAAGCGTCTTGCAGGTGTACACCTTCATCCCTTGATAGCGCCCATCCAGCCCGGTGAAGCCGCCACGATAGAAGCGTGCAAAATCACTATGCTTGTAGACCGCGCGGTCATCGCTCATATATGATCTCTCTGGTATCACAGTTCCGTCAGTCTTGCGTATCTCCGGCAGTGTCTTCGCCTCCGGCTCCTTACGTAAATAGTACATATGCTATTTCTCCCCCTGTAGCGTGACATATGCCGCCTCTGCCCTCTCTCGGGGGCTGGCGAGCAACAAACTTGCTATAGCTCTATAGCTTGGTTCTGAACATATCGCGAGTTCATCAGTGTTTACGAACTCATCCAAGTGGTCAATATACGCCTTGTAATTCAATTCAAGCGCCTTTGCCTGTACCTCTAGGCTGGCAGCAGGGTCGGTGCAATAGTCCGGTGCCCATGTCCACGCGATTTCTTCTGTACTCCTGCTGAATGGGTCGGCGATTATAGTCCCGTCTGGATTTTTGAGCCAGTATCCCTTCTTTGCGGTTACACTGTACCCCATCAACTCCGCCAGCGCCCGGTTAAGCTGCTGGTCTGTCTTATCCTTTACTTGTGTCATGACTGTGCCCCTTCCAATGCCGCTCTTGCTCGCTTACCGTTGTCCCATTCTTCAAGACGTTCGTGCGCTACATACACATGTGCATAATATTCCAGCGCCTCCCGTTGCCGGGATATGGTCTGCTGTGCCTCTGCTAATTGCCGGTTGATGGACTGTGCTTCTTTGGTCCGTTCTGCTTCAAAGTGCTTATATGCCTCCGCTTGACCTAACTCCCCTTCGAGCAGCGCCTTTTCCGTTTTCAGAGTCTTGACCTGTTGTTGTGACTCTTCTAGAGCAGCCAGAACCTTGTTACGTTCCTTATGCATCCCTGCTAAAGCCTCCGATAACCGCTCTACCTCAGTCCATGCAGCATCATATCCGATGGTAAGCAGGTTAAATGTGGACATCATGTCGTCTGATATTAGCTCATCATTGTCATGATCTATGTTCACTTCACGCAACAATTCGCCTATCCGTTCGTCCAACTCAATAATTGCTTCTTCTGGCAATCGCGCGATTGTAACAAGTAAGGCAACTTTCCCTTCGCTCATAGCTGTACCTCCGATTCCTTCAGGTATCCTAACTCAAACGCAAACTGCCGGATCGCCTTCATATCCTCTTCTGGATAGCCCCAATGTGGGCAGTATAGGCCGCCGTAACCGTTGTTGTGGTTGGCGTCATCGTCCCCAAAGATAAAATCCCGGAAGTCGTTGATCAGTCCCCACATTGTTCCGCCGTCGCTGAAGCGATGCTTCTGCTCATTGGTTTTCCCTTCTGCTCCCGGCACAAGAATCAATGGCATATCGGAATAATGATCTGTATACCAGAGCCTCCCACCAGCCCAATGAAATTCTGAATATCGATCCTTCTTATCGTGATATAAAAACTTGCGTCCACGGCTGCCGATCTCGCGAATCAGCCTGTTTACCGTTTCAATGCGCTCCGGCGCTGGGAACGATGCCTCGCCGGGCCGCGGGGTCGATTGACCAATCTTCCGGCAGCGAATCTTCTTCAAAAATTCAATATAGGTTGTATCTGGCCATGGATCTGAATATTCAACGTATTCGGCATATTTCACTTTCCCGGCTGTTAAACCACTCCGGATAACAGAATACGATTCATATTCGCCGGCTTCGCCCGGGTAAGTAATCTCATATACGTTCAAGGCTATACTCATACTGGTTATGCCTCCCTATGGTATAATTTAGGAAATTATATTGAGGTGATTTAATGAATAAGAAGAAACCCTCATTGGCGATTAGTTTATTTATTTGCTTATGCTTTGGTCTTGCCTTTGGATTGTTTGTCCACAACATTGCAATAGGTGTTGGCTTAGGAATTGTTTTTGGCGTTTCCATGTATCAGAAAGGGAACAAAAAGCCACCTTCTGAATAACTCCTACTTGCCCTTTGTGTATGCCTCTCCTATGGGCTATGCCGAATTTGATTTAAACTCCCAATTCCCGCATTTCTGCATCCTCTGTAGCATCCAACGTGATCGGTGGCATTCCATCCCATAACTCTCTAATCTCATTAGCCTTGGCAACTACTGCTGCTTTTTGCTTTGGTGTTAATACAATATCCATAGCCTCTTGATAATGGTTTTCAGCTTTGGTATACGCCCTTGTATGAAGTACATTCATGTACTTCCAAAATTTATTGGTACTCAAGGATTTGATTCGCTGGAAGTGTCTGCGCTGTTCTGTTTCGGTCATGCAAATAATCACCTCACGTTGTTATATGAATTTTCTAATCTTCAAATCGGTCATTAGGATGGTAAGATCCCTGTGCAGCATATCCATTAAGAGCATCAGTAAACATTGCTGTGAAGGTATTTAGATCCTTTGTTTCTAATGATTCCAGAAATCTAATTTCCTTTGCTCGGAGATCCCTGCCAGCAGCCGTTATGATTAAATCAGCTAAAGGTTCAATCTGCTGCAGTCGTTCTTCTTTTACCTTCTCTAGTTCCATCTGCTTATTTAACTTGTGATTATGTTCGTTCCAATCCTGTTCATCAAACCAAAAGTAATCACCGTACTTATTCCAAAATACTGAAATCCAGTATTGTAAGAGCTCTTCATCAGTTTGGATAATGTCGTGACACATCCCACAAAGGCGTAACCCATTTGTCTTTACACCCCTGCCCTTTCGTCCTCGTGGCATGACATGATGTGTTGTTGTATCTGGGGCAGTTTTACAATGTGAACATTTACCGTCAGCCTCTGTAATCAATTCCTTAATTACTGAAGCTGGAAACTCACAACGCTGTTTTGAGCTTTTACCGGGTTTATGATCTGCGAATATCTTTTGTTTTAAAGGAGATATTTCTTTCTTCTCCTTCTTGCGTTGCCCTAGGCTGTTTGTCTTCTTAGGTTTCTCTTCTTTCTTAGGCTTCCAATATGTCTGATGGGTCACGTTTATCCACCTCCTCGTTTGCTCTCCGTTGAAGCACTCGTTCTTCTAAGTAGTTAGTTTTCTTACGGTCAATCTCATGGGCTTGTCTATGGTAAAAAGGTACATACCTATAATCATCCTTAGTTTGAACGCGATAAATGAAGACAACCGGATATTCTCTATCTTTCACTGGTGCGCCAAGTTCAGCGCAACGACCGCGAGTGAGCATGATTCCATCTTCTGGCGGTGATCCTTGCCATCTACCTGTTAATGCCCCAGGAGCATCTGGTATAAAGCAGGCCGCGCCTGTATCCATCATTTCGTTTCTTGTGCGCCATCCCTTAGCGTTTGGCATTCAAGATCACTCCTTATAAGATGGGGCAGCCGAAGCCGCCCCAGTATAAGTGTCTTAAGCGATAAGAACGATCTTCCCTGATGCTATTTCATCCTTCAATGACTCCTGCAGATATTCTTTAATCGTATCCATTGCCTCGACCTTCCAAGCACCACCGTCTGCCTCGAATAATGCAGCATATGGCCCATTCTTCATTCGGAAAACGAATAAAGACTCCGGTTGCTGCACTTCGATAAAAGTTCGGTAAGGCAAGAGTGTCGCTGGGTTAGGAACGGGAACCGTGGCAACTGTAGCAACACCTGTCTTAGCGGTGACCTGTTGCGAAACTCCATCATCACCAAAAGATTGTACAGCCTCTTCTTTGATGTTACCGACAACCCTCAACAGATCAGCGCGGGTATCATTTGGATGAAATAAAGATTGCAGTTGAATGTTGAATTCTTCAACATCCGTCCAATTTCCGAATCGGATAGTAGGTAACAGCGCTTCAGCCTCAATATATGTCTTCCGGACCTGATCATTATTAAAACTACTGAACGCCGTTACCTTCGTTGGACTTTCTATTTGCACCATAAGGGCACCAGGTTGATCGTATTCAGACTTCAGATAATCAACAAATCCCGAAAGACTCCGAACCGTAAGAGCTGTTGGTGTTGGTTGTCTCAGTAAAGTAAGTGGTTGATTGGAAAATGTTTGCCCATTTTCACGTATTGTTTCTTGTTTACCTAGTCCGATTAGATATTGCAATGCTTCTTTGATCATAATTATTTGCCCCCTTGTGCTTGTTTGCGTTCCAAATATGATACTTTTTGTCCTTTGTCGTCTGCTAGATCACCGTCATTGTCAATCATCATCTGATTTTTCATTCCCGAAGCAAGCTCAGCAGCAACTACATTACCGTCCTTTTCCATTCCAAATATCAGTTTTGTAGCAATTCCGTGAGCAGGAGCCAAGGTTGTTTTGATATCTGCACTAACCAAGGCTATTTCACGTTCTTCATCAGGCTTTAGGGTGATTGTTATAGTCACCTTTCGAGCTTTCTTCCAATCTGTATTCGGGTCTTGTACGTTTTCGGCAACTTTTTGAAGTTCTAGATTTATTCGTTCTCCAACAGCTCCATTTGCCAAAGTTCCGATATCAATATTCGTCTTCATGCATTCAACTCCATTTCTAATTTTTGTATTTATGGGTACACCAGTTCTGTTTTTAGCTATGGCGGTGCCCGATCCCCTGTCATACTGGGTACCTATGCTGTTTCTGTAAACCACACCCGGTCTACAGCTGCCAGATAATCGAGAGGCACACGGCCTGTCCTAACTTCAAAAGCGTCAATCTCGAAGTTATCCAACGTCATGCTTTTGCGTCCGCCCCTGGAAGCCTCAACCTTGTATGCACGTAATGCTGTGAAGGGTAAAAGGTATGTTTTACGTTGTTTTCTAAACTCGACTAGTACGAAGCATAGAGCGCCGAACTTATGACACTTCTCTAAATGTTCGTACTGATGATCCTCAACCTTTTTTAGGTCAAATCTATCAAGCTCTTGGATTGACTTAGCTTCAAAAAAAACAGCTCGTCCACGATAAATCCCATCATAGTCAACAGTTGATTTTGCCTCAAAGAATCCAGCGAGTACCTTTGTTCCCTTACTTCTTGTTACCTTTACTGGCGTTGAACGCTTATTGATAATGGCCAATTCTCTATTCTCATAAGATTCATTCGTGTAATTGATTAAGTTTTCAAATGCTGCTCCTCTATTTCCTTGAGCCATCTTTTTCACCCTTTCTTGGAGTGGTTGGTGGATCAAGTACATAACGCATGTCATCAATCATTAGTACGCTTGGGGCATCCTCATGCATTTTTGCAACTGTTACGATCTTTTTATATTTCTTACCAACCTCGTAATGTGTCATTTCGAATCTTTCCTCGCTCTTTTCGGGGTTTCTAATTCACGTTTTTCAGCTATTTGGTCAATCATGTCTTCAATCTTGGCCCGTACAACTTTTTGACTAGTTGATAACCCAATACCTGCAGTTGATGCCTCTGAGATAATTTTAGCTACGATATGATCAGCTGCCGCTAGATGTTCAAACAGTCGGTATTCCAAGGATTCAAAAATTCTATCAAATTCATTGAGCAAGTATTTTTCTCGTCTTTCAGCGGGAGTCATAGTCACCACACCTTTTCACGTTTGCGATCGACGAGCAGCATTATAAGTTTTTTTATTTTTTCTCGAGCTATGAGTTCTTTAGTAGCGTGGATCCGTATGTCATAGTCCAGAGAATCATTGTTGATTATCTGTTGAAGCTCTGTGTCAGTCTTCCAGTTTAGAAAGTTCATCGATTTTTTTCCTCCTCAGCTCGTTTTCTTTTTTCAAGAAGTTCAGCCATTGACTTCTCATGAAGTTCGATTTCCTCTTGAGTAGGAGGAGCAACAGGGTTCTTAGTAATTTCAATTTGTGGTTTCCCACTTTGTCCACCACGACCATTCCTATATCCATTACTAGAAGTATTACTTCGTGTATCTTTTTCCTTTGTCCATGGTTCGTCTATGCCATCGGATTTCCATCGTTTCAGAATGGCACGAACATAACTAAGATTTCGCTTGCCTGCAATTATCGAAGTTCGCATAGCCTCGCATAGCCATCTTTCACCATAGTCATTTATAAAATCATTAAGCTGATCAGATATCACAGAACTGATCGTGCCAAATCCTTCAGCTTCAAACATCCGGAACGGATTAACTGACAGTGGCACCACTATCTCTGTTGGTTTTATTTCATTTTCTTTACTTTTCTCTCCTTTACTTTCCTTTACTTTACTTTGTGTACTTTCTGCTGACACTTTCCCTTGTTTATCGGGATTAATGTAAACATTAACTGGCGTGCTTTCAGCACTGACGATCACGATTGAATGTGATACCTTCTTACTTTCTTCTAATGGATCAATGAGTAAATGACCTTCAAATAAAGTTACCTCTTTGCGTCTTTTTGCTGCCTCAATATACCTTTTCTGAAACCCTCTTGATGTCAACACTTTGTAATTCTTGTATACATTTTCGTTGAAGAATCCCCAGTTAATGCACTCATTTACGATCTCTCTTACAGTGTTAATGTCAGCATTAACCTTGCTAGAAAGGGCGTAGTGCTCACGCTCCTCCCATGGATAAAAGTATCCATTGCGGTAAATATTCATCATGATTTTCAGGATAACTCCGAGTCCCTGCATTCCATATTTAGCTATTGGAACAATCAATTTATCATCCTGATCGAAATCAATATCCAATGGGAAATAGTCTAGGCCTTCTTTTAATGGCCTTGCCATGATGTCAGACCCCTTTCCTTAGCTTCCATTCATTGCACCAACCAGACATTTAAAATTGCAGCAAAGTCCCAAATGACCATATTTAACTACTGCTTGTCCGACTAGCATTCTTTTACGGCACTTGGGGTTAATACAATTCCCGAGAGATTTGCGATTGGGTTTAGGGCGGTGTGTTTTATTGAGATCTTTCAAGTTCTGTCTTAACTCAGAAATTTTTCCCTCAATTTGAATCACATGATTCCGGTTAAGATTTGTTCCTCTATCCATTTCAGCCTTGAGAACTCTAATACGTCTCCTAATGGCCGTAACTTGTAAAGTCTTAATGGCAGATTCGTCTTTCATCAATCCCCGCCTCCTAAAGTGTTCATATCAACCCGCACCCTTAATCTTAGTTCGTAGATGTATTCACGGAGAGAAGAGAACTCATTCTTCCACATCATCTTTTCTTCAAGGGCTGTAGCTTCGACCATTCGTAATTCCTCGATAACAAGATCGCCAGCTATCTCCTTCTCTCCGCGCTTTGCTTCCTTCCTAGCTTTGGCATAAGTGATTTTACGGGCTGCATAGATACGAGCATGCTCACCGTCTCTAAGAGCCGATACTCGTCCTATAAGCATATGAGCAGCTGTAAGCAGGCGTATTTTTTCCATGATTGCTCCAGGAGCATTGTCATCGTATGCGTCAGCCTGAGCACGCAATTTTCTGATATCCTTGATATACTGCTTGATATCAATCTCCATTAGACTCAGCTCGATCTTTTATTAATTTGTTACCGAAGCAATGGTAGTTACAGAAATGACCTCCGAGGGACCATAGATGACTCTGTTTTGCAGGTATAATAGTCTCACAACCTCCACACCTAAAATCCTTATCGTACCAATGTTTTGATATCTCCCCATAAGCTATCTGTCGTTTCAAATAGTCTCTTCTTCTTTGTTCTGGAGTTCTCGCCCAGTTTGGGTGATTCATCGTTTTTGTAAAAAGGTTCAATGATTCTACACGCATGTCTTTCACGCGCTTTGAATGTAATATTACAGCGCGTTCTTGATCCGTGAACTCCATCCCATAAAGTGCGGGATTAGTATATGAATGATTTCGCAGCACAGATAAAACGGCTGTTAATAGACTATCAGCAATGATAGAGAGCTCACGGCGTTTATAACATGTGTCCCACGTTGGTATTATCCATTTTTTAGTCGCCATTGCATTCGCCCCCAAATCGTGTTAATTTAGAGTTAATATATTTTGTCGTGTAATCGACAGCTCTCCGGCTCCTACCCCGGTGGGCTGTTTTTCATTTAATCGATTATTCCGGAACTCATCCAATGCGATTTCATCCCAAACTTGTAATAATCTATCTTGACACTCACGCCGATATCGAGCAGCGAATAGGTAGATATTTAAATCAATCTCTCCACCCCGTAATAACGCATCGTCCTCAACTGTCTTCCAAAATACAATCTCTTCGCGAAGATCAGCAGCTATCATATGTTTGTTCATAAGGCACCTCCTATTCTTCTCGATGGATCGGAACCCAAGCCGCAACGTAATTCAGAACATCCTGCAGATCATGTCTAAGTACATCTTTATAACTAGGAACATTCCAACGATCTTTTATTTCCTTGTGAAGTTGTCGGAACAATCCAGGACGTGATGGCTTGTCCGGTTCATAACCGCAAACCTTTTTATTAATTGCCCCTTGGAGCCTACGTTGTTGTCCACTATCCAAAGTAATTTGTGACTCAAGCTTGTTCTCTACATCCTCCAAACGTTCGGACATTATTTCTTGTCCAGCGAGTATATTTCGAGTCGCTTGTAATAAGGATTTGAGTGAATTACTTTGCGAAGCTTGTCCACGAAAGTAACTATTTACGAGCTGTCGCTGCACCTTCCAAGCTAATTCATCTGTAAAGGATTTAACTAACATGAGGTATCCAGATTCCGTTATGAGCGTTCCACCTCTTGGGCTCGATATTCCAAAGCGACGAATTTCGTCGGATTGAAACTTTTCTGGTGTGATGTCGTGAAAGTCCGTACCAGATAAGAAACGCTCTCGATTTTCTCTAAAGTTACGGCTAGCAGTTCCTTCTGGACGCCGATGTAAATCGTCAATGTCTTTGAATGTTACTACGCGCTGCCCATCAAACTCTCTAATCTCTAATTCTTTTGTTTGTTGCTGTACACGAATCTGAATGGTGTTATTCATGCTCTATCACTCCTTCTAAAGAGGTTATATACCTTACTTCTAAGTCATCTATGATTCGGAGCATTTCTGGATTATCCTTATGCTGCCGGCGTGCTCGGTCAATGAAGTCCTGCAGCTGCTCTGGTGTGCATCCGCGGTCTAAACAATTTTGGAATAACGCGGCTAAATTAGGATATCTACTTTTCTTACTGTTCATGGTGTAGCTCCTTCAGTTTTTGTATAATAACGTCCATTGACCAGTTTGAATTGATCAACTATATGTTCAAAGTTGCGGCGTAACTCTTCGGCAACCGCCAAGTTTATTTCCCTTTTTGTTGTTATATCTAATTTTTCAGTCTTGATTTTGATTTTCATGAAAACCATCAAGGTCGCCTTCACTTGGGCGGCCTTCTTCTTTTTGAGTGCTTGTCGTCTAAACATTCACTTCCTCCCTTCAGGTATAAAACCTTATGATGTGGTTATGATGGCTGATAGAGGGCTACTACTCCGATGATAGACAGCTCGCCCTCTCTTGTTCTTCAATCCAT
This sequence comes from Paenibacillus sp. B2(2019), assembly GCF_008370385.1. Classification (NCBI taxonomy): domain Bacteria; kingdom Bacillati; phylum Bacillota; class Bacilli; order Caryophanales; family Paenibacillaceae; genus Paenibacillus; species Paenibacillus sp. B2(2019). The sequence goes on along the minus strand of NZ_VTZR01000025.1, from coordinate 166,483 downwards.
GCTAATAATGTGGATTTCTGAATACGGCGTACCTTACGTACCTTAATGCTTGGAATATCTCCTTCGTTACACCAACGATAAATGGTGTTACGTGTAACGCCGAGATATTCTGCTACTTCTTCCGGTTTGCAAATTTCAGGTAATTCGTCCTTTTTCAATATCACCCACCACCTTTTGTTGCGAGAAATGCAACATTTAAATCAAAAATTTTTGGAAATACCTCAGATACTGGCATTTTCAATTTATTAGCTATCCTCACAGCCTCCCCTAGCGTAAACTCCCTCGTCCCTCGTTCAGAACGAAGATAGGTTTCAGTGCTTATCCCAACAGCCTCCGCCATATCATTAGCGTTGAATTTTTTTATATTTTTCCGAAGATAAACCAATTCGGCATATTGGGTTGGATTAGCTACTAACTCCTGCTTCTTTCCCATTGATTAGTTCCTCCCTTCGCAATAACAATATACATCTTTGTTGCGTTAAACGCAACTAATTTATGCTATTAATATTTCTCTACTAATAAACACTACAAATTTGTTGCTTATGACGCAATTGTGTTGTATATTAAGCAACATAAGGAGGCAAGAACATTGGAAAAGGATAACTTTCAAGTGGTTTTCGAAAAACTAGTTAAAAATTCATCTTATACAGACGCTGAATTATCCCGTAGATTAAATGTTAATAGGTCAACAATTGGCAGATGGAGACGCGGTGAAATTTCCCCACCCTTATCTAAAATTAAGGAAATAGCTAATATTTTCGGGGTAAGTCCACTCAAATTCATAAGTGATGAAATTCAAGATTTGGAACGTCCCAAAGAAGCAATTTCAATAAAAGGCACATCTGTGCAAGTCCCCCTCTACGGTTCTATAGCAGCTGGAATACCTCTCGAAGCTATACCTATAGAAGAATACATAGAGATTCCTGAGGATATCGGCAACTGGTATCCAGAAGCTTTCTTACTTAGAGTCAATGGAGACAGTATGAACAAAGTTGTTCCTAATGGCGCTTACGCGCTCATTAGTCCATACAATGGTGAGGACGTTGGTAACGGCGATGTCGTAGCTGTGCAAGTGAATGGATATGAGGCTACCCTCAAGCGCTTCTTCAGATTACATAACACTGTCGTCCTTGAGCCTGATAGCTATAATCCGGATCATGTTGCTCAAAACTTTACATCCCCAGAACTGGACAGTCTCAGAATCATGGGTAAATTAGTGTGGTATATGTCTCCGCCGAACGTTAAATATTAATTTCCCGTTCTTGAAAGAGGTGAATATTAAAATGGCCAGAAAAACAAAAGAACCTGTTAAGTACCCAGGGGTTCGCGAAAAAGATGGACGGTTCACTTATCGTTACAGTATTCCAAGTACAGGTAAATCAAGAAGAAAACAAAAGGAAACAAGTAGTTTTCCTACAGCCAAACAAGCATACGAGGCAGGAATTCGGATTAAGGCAGAGCTGCTCAATGGTGTTTACTTCGAAGAAAAGGATATTTTATTTGATGCTTTTGCTGATGAGTGGTTACTTATGTATGCAGCTCCTGGAAAAGTAAAAAATTCTACTGTTGATATTAGGAGATGGGAATTAAAAAAGTGTTCACCATATTTTGGAACTAAAAAAATTGGAGACATCACAAAATTAGATTACCAAAAAATGCTTGATGATCAAAAGAAGAAAGGGGCAGCAAAGAATTCAATCTCCCTCTTAAACACAACTTGTAAGATGCTTTTTAAGAAAGCTGTTGATCTAGGAGTAATTAAAAACGATCCCACAATTGGCTCTGAACTCCCTGCATATACTGAAACTGTTGAAGATTTGGAAAACAAAACTGATCTTCCTCATTATTTAGAGCGCGATGAATTGTCTAAGCTTTTGACCGTTATTAAGATCCAAGGTGAAACGCAGGATTACAACCTCTTCTTTTTATTGGCATATACAGGTATGCGAATCGGTGAATTAGCAGCATTAAAGGCGAAAGACATTAATAAGACTGAGGGCTATATTTCTATAACCAAGACCATTTACATGAAGGGCAAAGCTACTGAATTTTCCTTAAACACGCCTAAGACAAAGTCCTCTCGTCGAGAAATTGATATAACACCGAATGTTTTATCGGTATTGGAAAATCAAATAGCATGGCGCAATGAATTCAAGATGTCTCGGAGAAACGAATACTACGATAAAGATGACTTTGTCTTTGTTAATAATAAAAACTTGCCTGGATACCCTTTGAACATCATTTCATTGGACAGGAGGTTTAAAGAGTATTTGGAACTTGCAAAGTTGCCTTCGAACCTAACGCCTCATAGTTTGCGTCATACTCATGTCTCTTTATTGGCTGAAATTGGAATAGATATCGAGACGATCCAAGAAAGACTAGGCCACAGCAATGCCGCAGTAACAAGACGCATTTACTTACATGTAACAAAAAAAAGGAAAAAAGAGGCGTCAGAAAAGTTCGATATGCTCATGAAAGGTATTTAGGTGTGGGGATTATGTGGGTAAATCATTGATTTTGTCTTATTCTATAAGGAAAATTTATCACATTCTGCATGATAAATATCACACTCCAGTGAAAAGTCGCGTCTCTTCATAAAAATGTGTGTTATTTTTACTTTTCAACTAGTCCGTTTCAGGATAAACTGATGCTTGGTGTAATTTTTCGAAGACAGCTTAGGAGGCATTAATTGTGAAGTCAAACGAAGCATCATTACAGAAGAAATTGCTTCCTCGGCATATCAGCTTTATGGCGATGGGCGGAGTAATCGGTACGGGGATTTTTAAAGGAAGTTCTGAGACCATAAGCATTGCCGGACCTGCGGTTATTCTTACTTATGTATTAGCAGGCCTGCTACTCTTAGTGGTCATGGGGGCAATAGCCGAAATGGCTACGGTGTACCCGAATAGGAATATGAAGGACTTCATACGTGAGGCTTTTGGAGAACGACTCTCCTTTATCGTGGGCTGGTTATATTGCTTCATGTGGTTGACCGTTTGTGTGATTGAAGTGCTGGCAGCAGGCAGCTTCTTGCAATACTGGTTACCGGATGTTCCTTTATGGCTGCTCAGTCTTGCAAGTGGCGCTTTAATTATCGGCATCAACATGATGAGTGTAGGTGGTTATGGAGAAACGGAGTTTTGGTTAGCCGGGATCAAAATCGCAATGATCATCATCTTCATTATCTTAGGAAGCTCATTAATTTTTGGACTGTTGCCTATGTCTGAGGCTACGCCTTACTTACACAACTTTACAGACTATGGTGGATTTCTCCCGAGAGGCTGGGCCCCCATTTTCTCTGCCCTTCTTGTCGTCATGTTCTCCTACGGTGGGTCAGAGTTGATTGGGCTAACCTTGACGGAGACACAGGATGCAGAGAAGGTCTTACCTAAGGTTGTCAAAAGCTTCATTCTGCGCGTTATTCTGTTCTATACCTTGCCGATCCTAATCATCTGTGGATTAATACCCTGGAATCAACTGAATGAGCATACAAGCCCTTTTGTTCAGGTATTAGCCGCAACAGGACTTAAGGGTGCCGATCACATCATGAACTTTATTCTGATTACAGCGGTGCTCTCTGCGGCCAATTCTGGTATTTATGGCGCCACTCGGATGCTGCACTCTATGGCGTCACAGGGCGAAGCACCACGCAGCTTGGCAAAAACCTCTGCAAAAGGTGTACCCATCAACAGTCTGAAGCTCTGTGCCGTTGTTCTTGTTATTGGTTCCTTGTTAGCGTACTTCGCCCAGGATGGATTGTTCCGTTTGCTAATGGCTGTTCCAGGCTTTGTGGTTATTCTCGTATGGATCAGTATTTGTATGTCACAACTTAAACTGAGAAAATCCTATCCAAAAGAACCAACCTTTAAAGTATGGGGGTTCCCTTATATAACCGTTGTTACACTTGTTTGTTTAACTGTTATCGCGGTTTCTTTTCTCTTCGATGTTCAGAACCGTATCAGTATAGGAACATGCCTAGCAGTTCTGTTGATGCTTACGATTTGGTCCTTCGTGAAATTTAAGAAGAAAAACTGTAGTATTTAGCTTGGCTGATGTATCAAAAAGAGGTGTATCCCTTGTTCTTCACATTAGCGAAGAGAGGGACACGCCTCTTTTTAATTATTGCCACTCTAAACCGATTGTCTTTATCGTGGAAGATTAATTACCATAGCGGGACGGACGCCGTCACGGGCTACACTGACATTCGCATAGCTGCGAATACTGTAACTCGGTCCGACAAAAAACGCACGCGAAGGTTTGTTTCCCTGTGTTCGCAGCCACCACCAAGAGCAGCCAACTTCTTCGCCGTCTTTAATTATATAGTTATCTTTATCCGTTTTATCGTAAACGTATAGGCTGCATCCATCATGCTTTTTCATTTTAGCAAATTCCGTGCCAACCGCACGCCGTAGTTCTTTTCCGTGTATCTCTGAGAATGCCTTTATCTCATCAACGCTAAGCAAAAAAACGTTGTCCTCTGTATCTGGGGTACCCTCTCCGTTATCTGAGCAACGGGTCGTCTTTATTAATTCCTTCTCGGCAGCATTGAATGCGCTGTTATAGAATTCATCGTTCAGCCACTCACGCAAATCACAGTCGTGCCACGTAATATCCACGCAATCACGCCATTTAATATCTGCGCTCTTGCCGTGATACCGCTTGCATTCCAAAATGTCCTCGCTCAAAACGAACAGTTCGCCACCTGAGTTATGGAGAACACGCCATTCAATCGGCAGCTCTTTACCATCCTTCGATTGTGAATACGTGCCGAAAGTAATGATTTCGCCTGGCTTAACGTTCCTGTTCGGCGCTAAAGCAAGCTTCCCCTCTTCCATTAAGTTCTCCTCCTTATTTACAAGCCTCTGAAAAAACAAAAAAACGCGGGTATATCACTCTCCCGCGTTAACACTGTTGAAAGAATTAATCCTGCAAAATCTATTCAATATCCGGTCGTATATGCTCAGCGATTAACTGCTGCTTGCTAGTCCAGACCTTTTCACTCAAATTCACCCGATATACTTCGGGATTCAGCTTACGTTGATACTCCGGCCAGAATAGATCCTTTTGCTCCCGATGATAACGTCTAACCTCATTCAAATCCGGCAAAGTATACACTTGGAATCCGTTAACGTATATCGGTTCTAGCATAGGCAATGCCTCGTAACGCTCGACATACTTATGCATGTATGGATGCAGCGGATTAAACAGCTTCAACCGCGCACCGTTACGTGGAGCTTCCTCTTCTGGAAAGCAGATATAATCCGCAAGCGCTTTGCCATTTTTACCGATAATCCGGAATACGTCCTTCTTGCCAGGCGTAGATACTTTCTCAGGATTGGAGGAAATCTTGATCGTCGGGATCATCTCTCCAGTAGCGGACTCAATTTCCACCAGCTTATAGACGCCACCCAGAGAGGGCTGGTCAGAGGCGGTGATTAGTTGTGTACCCACACCCCAAGTATCAATTGCTGCGCCTTGCAGCTTCAGATCCATGATCGTGTTCTCATCCAAATCGTTGGAAGCGACTATCTTCACATAATCCAGGCCAGCATCATCCAACATCTTACGCGCTTGACGGGATAGATAAGCCAAGTCACCGCTATCCAAACGGATACCGACCATTTTTTTACCTTGTGCCTCAAGCTTCTTGGCTGTATTGATTGCGTTAGGCACCCCACTACGGAGTGTATCGAAGGTGTCTACCAATAGCGTAACTTCGTCCGGCATCACCTTAGCATAGGCATCAAAAGCCTCCTGCTCGCTGCCAAAGCTCTGAACCCAGGAATGTGCATGTGTTCCCTTGGTCGGAATACTAAACATTTTGCCTGCCAGCATGTTAGAAGTAGCATCAAAGCCGCCAATATAGGCTGCTCTAGCCCCCCACACCGCTGCATCGGCTTCTTGCGCACGCCGGGTACCGAACTCCAGCAAGATGTCATTCGGAGCCACCTGCTTAATTCGTGAAGCCTTAGTAGCGATCAACGTCTGGTAGTTCATGAAGTTCAGAATGGCTGTCTCCACCAGCTGAGCCTCCATAATTGTCCCTTCCACACGGATTAATGGCTCATCTGGAAAAATCAAAGCGCCTTCTTTCATCGAATGTACAGTTCCCTGAAAATGAAACTGCAACAGTTCCTCCAAAAAAGCGGGGGCATAGTTCTCTTCTTGCTCAGACAAATAACGGATATCATCTTCGGTAAACCGCAAGCCGCCGATATAACCAACAATACGCTCTAAACCTGCGAACACAGCATAGCCGTTACCGAAAGGTAGCTTACGGAAATAAGCCTCAAATACAGCCTTCCGTTTATGAGTTCCATTCACCCAGTGAGCGTACATCATATTGATCTGATATTTATCCGTATGTAGCGCAAGTTCTCTTCTCAAGTCCTCATCTCCTAATATCTACGCTGCTATATGTGTATGTTCTGTTCTAGTATTATACCTTAACAACGTCTGCTCCTAAACTTACCCGGAAATGTTCTAACGCCCAAGTATGTCCATTTGGATTAAAGCTGGCAACTGCATCTTCATGCACAATAATTGCAAACCCTTTGTTATATGCATCCACTGCTGTGTGCAGTACACAAATATCGGTGCAGACCCCAATTAAATGAAGTTCAATAATGCCACGCTCCCGCAGCTTGATTTCCAGATCAGTTCCACTAAAAGCGCTATAACGCGTTTTGTCCATCCAATAGATGGAATCGCGGTTGTGCTCATACACAGATTTCAAACTTCCGAACAACTCACGTCCTTCACTCCCGCGTATATTATGAGGAGGAAAAAGTTTGCTCTCCGGGTGGTAAGAGTCATTCTCTTCATGTAAATCCACGGCCATAACGACATAATCGCCACTTTGGACAAACTCCGACGTTAGCTGGCTGATTCTAGGCTCGATATCTACGGCTGGCTGGCCAACCGGCAGATTTCCGTTAACAAAATCATTCGTAAAGTCGATCACTATAAGTGCTCTCATGAGATTAATCCCCTCTCCTGATTTAAGCCACTACGTGTAGATGGATAACAAAGGCTCATGATCTGTGAACATATAGAGCTGAGCGGGACGCTGGGAGTATTGATTTGAACTAAGCGCATTTCCCTCTTCATCTCTTACTTCTTTTAATATACCCTGACGACTACGTGTTGAAGTGATTTTACGAATAAAATTCGGTTCCTTAAATTCCGGCACTACCGTTTGAATGACTTGATAGAGCTCACTAAGGGTAAAATGTCTAGGTAAAAACTGTCTTGCGATCGTAGTCTGGAGCATTTGTTGTTGAATACGCAAATATGCATCCTTGATGATATCATGGTGGTCAAAAGCGAGCTCCAGCTCTTCAAGTGCTTCCTGCAATGTAAATAAACCTACCTCGCCAGCATCATCCGAAGCTTGTCTTTGCTCCAACATCCATTCTTCTACAAGGGCAAAAAAAGCATGACTGATAATCCATCCGCGAGGGTCGCGACCTGGTGTACTGTAAACGCCTAGATATTCCAAATGACCACCATCTACACCAGTCTCTTCTTTAAGTTCACGGGTAGCGGCAGCATAAATGGACTCATCCTCCTGACAGAATCCGCCTGGGAGAGCCCACATTCCAGCACATGGCCATTTCTTCCGTCTAATTAACATTACCTTAAGCTCACGTAAGGGAAGCGTCTTCGTGACTGTTTTACGTTCGCGTTTGGTTAGTGTAAACATTACGATGTCGGCCGGAACTCCATCCGGTGTACGATATTTTTTGGCGTTATAGGTTTGTTCCCCATTTTCGCTCATATTTGCCCCATCCTTTTCCGAAGCTATAATTTTACTAATTCGTATCTTTAAATGTACCAAACCTTCACTTCTAAAATCAACAACTGGACTTAGAAAGATAAGGATTATGTATAATGTAAAACTTAAAGGGGCGGATCTGCATCCGCCCCCTAAACTGAGTGTGGGTTATCCGCATGTGGTCGGAGGCGCTTCAGTGCCGGCTTCCACATTTATTTTTTCTGAAACGGTATCTCTAATCACGGAAATGACAAGCTGGAGTAAATAATTGATGTCACTTTGGCTCTGCTGAAATTCGTTCACAACCGGAATGCCGTCAATTTCATCCTGCAACACTTCAATTTCACGCTCGATCTTAGCTACCATATCTTTATTATTAAAGCTTTCGAAGGCAACAATTTCCTTCTGCTTTTTCTTAATCGTTGCAATCAGGCCTTGTACCCGCTCATGGTTCAGGATTTTTTGCTCAGCCTGCTGAAAATGCTTTACTTCTTCACTTGTCGAGATCAACGAAGCTAGTTCTTTAGCTTTACCCATAATATCCTCGCGTACAATTAAGTCACGGGTATTATAAGTCTTCATTCCATATTTATTCAAACGTTGTTCCTCTGTACTCACAAGCCATCTCCCCATTCGTATGTGATAATTAATGAACAGCTGCAGCTTCTGCCACAATATCCCCTTTGATGTACCATGTTTTGGTATCTGTAATTCTCACTTTTACAAATGTGCCAATAAGCTCCTTCGAACCTTCAAAATGGACCAGCTTGTTCGCACGGGAACGGCCAGAAAGGACTTCCGAGTTATTCTTACTCTCGCCTTCTACCAGTACCTCGACGACTTCACCTAACATACGGTCATTAATGATCCGGCTATTCTCTTTAATGAGATCATTGAGTCTTTGCAGACGTTCGCTCTTCACTGACATCGGTACATTGTCCTCCATAGCAGCTGCAGGGGTACCTTCACGAGGTGAATAAATGAACGTATATGCCATATCATACCCAACCTCGCGCACTAGCGAAAGAGTATCTTCGAATTGCTCATCCGTCTCACCAGGGAAACCAACGATAATATCGGTACTTAATACCGCATTAGGCACACTTATCTTGATCTTACGAACTAACTCCAGATAAGCTTCACGAGTATATTTGCGACTCATTTTCTTAAGTACGGCAGTACTTCCCGATTGAACCGGTAGATGGATATGCTCCACCAGGTTGCCGCCTTTGCCGAGTACTTCAATCAATTTATCGTCAAAATCACGTGGATGCGATGTCATGAAGCGGATGCGCGGGATATCAATTAAACGCATATCATCCATTAGGTCACCAAAGGTGTAATCGATGTCTGTAAAATCCTTACCGTATGCGTTTACGTTCTGCCCCAGCAAAGTCACTTCCTTGAATCCTTGACGCGCGAGCTCTCTTACTTCAGCAATGACGTCCTCTGGACGGCGGCTGCGTTCTTTCCCTCGTGTAAAAGGTACGATACAGTACGTACAGAACTTATCACAGCCATACATAATGTTTACCCAAGCCCGCATGCCTTCACGTTTTTTCGGTAAGTTCTCAATAATATCGCCCTCTTTAGACCATACCTCCACCACAAGCTCTTTACTGAATACAGCTTCTTTAATGAGGTGTGGCAGACGGTGAATATTATGCGTACCGAAGATCATATCCACGAATCCATGCTTAGACATAATTCGATTAACTACGCCTTCCTCCTGCGACATGCAGCCACACACGCCCAGCAAAAGACCTGGCTTCTCAATCTTCAAGTTTTTAAGGTGACCAAGCTCTCCAAACACCTTATCCTCGGCATTCTCGCGAATCGCACAAGTATTGAGCAGAATGAGATCCGCATGATTCCGATCATCGACGCTTTTGTAGCCCATCTGTTCCAACAGGCCCTTCATCGTTTCCGTGTCATGCTCATTCATTTGGCAGCCATAAGTCGTTATATGATAATATTTGTCTACTCCGAAATTCTGCATCTCTTCAGGAATCTCGAAATCATAATGCACTTCTATTTCTTCCTTGCCACGCCGTTTTCCTTCTTTATAATCAGGCTGGCTATTAATTTGAACGTTTCTTCCTTTAATCCGATAAGTAATCTTACCTTCTTCTTCACTAATTACCTTCGCATCGCTAAAATCAAAATATTTCGAATAATCTTTCGAACCCTTGCCGGATTTTAAGTCCGGTGAGTTATGGTTCCCCTTAGTCATGCTGTTTTCACGTCCTCTATCTAAAATGTAGCTTATTGTTGTTTTAACCTAATATAAAATTATAGCACATTCTATAACATTACATCCATCTTAGATGTCAATTCCAATATGCACTGATTTAGGCTTATCAAGCAAAAACTTAACTTGCGTATTTTTTTGAAAAATCAGGTCTATTTTACCACAGCGTGAGAGCAGAGCATACTCCAAAAGAAAATTTTAATAGGTCAGGATAATAGCTCTTCTAAAGACTTCCATAAAAAAATACCCTGCCGACGAGCGACAGGGCCAAATTATATTGTATAAAGGGGGGTATGATATTTATATACGCCACAAAAACTGTAATGAATCACAGTTCTTGTCTGAATATCGCTTTTAATGAAACTTGTAATAGCACGACTCTTGTTAAATCCCTTTTGTACCAAGTTTCTTTGCTAATTCAGTAAGATCCTGTCCTTTTAGTGCACCTTCTACTAACTGTGGCAGCAGTGCAGGTGTACACGCAAAACAGGGCGTTCCATCGCGAGTCAAAGATCTCGCCACATGCTCATCATAGAAAGGTTTGCCTTCATCAGATAAAGCCAGCAAGCACATCGTTCTAACTCCAGATTCCTTCAGATGACGCATACGACGGATTAAGCCTGCCTGGTTCCCACCTTCATAAAGATCCGAAATAACGATAAATAAGGTCTTCTTCGGTTGATCAATAAACTGTTCGCAATAAGCAACAGACTTTTGTATATCTGTACCGCCACCTAACTGAATCCCGAATAACATGTCAACAGGATCGTTCGCACATTGCTCTGTCAGATCAACGACCTCTGTATCAAATACAACTACTCGGGTACTAAGCGATGGGATGCTTGCAAAAATAGAACCAACTACTGAAGCCCAAATAATTGATTCTGCCATAGAACCACTCTGATCGATATCCACAATGACTGTCCATTCCTTACTGCGTCTTGCCCGATCATAAAAGTAGAATCTCTCAGGGATAATCTGTTGTCGCTCTGCATCATAATGCTTCAGATTGCGTTTTATCGTCCGTGTCCAGTCTATACCACTAAGTGACGGTAATGGAGAATGCTCTCTGCGATTCAGTGCACCCGTCACCGCCCGACGCAGATCTTCCTCCATACGCTTTACAAGATCATCCACAACCGCCTTCACTAACAGGCGAGCCGTATCTTTTGTCTTCTCAGGAATTTTCCCTTTTAGCGAAAGTAGTGTACCTACTAGCTGTATATCAGGCTTCACTGTTGCCAGAACTTCCGGCTCAAACAATAATTGCTTCCAGCCCTTCCGCTCCATCGCATCATGTTGAATAACCGATACGATATCCTCTGGGAAGAAATTGCGAACATCTCCTAACCATTTTGCCAACCGGGGTGCAGATTTACCTGATCCCGCTCCTCTTTGTCCCGTAGCCGAAGAGTTAGCAGCACCACTATTTACGATATCGCTCGTCTCATCATAGATAGCAGTCAGTGCTTGGTCCATGATGAGTTCATCTTCAGACAGGTGAATACTTGCGTTTCCGCTAGAAACCGTCAATTGCTCTTCTGCAGACTGACCAAGAATAAGGCGCCACCGAGCTACAACACTTAAATCCACGGATGTACTCATCGTCATATATCTCCAAAGTCAAATTCATTCAAATCCTCAATCATCTTCGCTTCGGCCTCCTTCAGCTCACCCGTCAGAATCTCAGCAGCCTGCTCGGTGTTCACACCCCACAACTCCCCTAGAAGCTCGGCAATCATCGTCTTTTCTCTTCGTTCAAAGGTGCTGAAAGCACGCCGTAAAAACACTAATGCACGTACAAATTCTTCATCATCTAATGAATTAATATACTCATTCAATTGTTCCCACAGACTTAATCGAGACAACAGTACATATCGATTACGCATAGACATCCCTTCGAACCAGCCTGCTCCAAGTTCTGCGGGTATACCTGGCGACAGGCGCCTCGATACTTCTTCTGAACATTGCTGTGCAGTCATCGCATTACGCTCCAATAAAATGGAACACGCCACTCCAGATAAACGCGGATTGCAGTCATCCCTCTCTGACAAGTGTTTCAGCTCTTGTATCCACAACAGCTCATCTAATTCCTCACTATGCGCAATAGCTGCCTGATTCAGTATGTTCATAGCTTTAAGCATCTCACCTGAAGCCTCATCGTTACATTGGCTCGCATCCAGCAAGAACAGACAGGCTCGTCTGAACAGTTGTTCAAGCAACGGAATGAGCGGTTTGGTATCGATCCGTCGAACATCGCCATATTGAATCAGAAGAGATAACTCATGAATGGAAGCAGCAATCTGCACCACATCTCGAGTATCAACAGCTAGACGCTGAAGCGTCTGCCGTCCTGCCTCCATCTGGTGTATCATTCCACACTCATAAGCTGTTCGAATAAGTGCTGACGCCTCCGCAATGGTACTGCTGCCATCTAATTTTTGTTGCAATACATAAGCTGAAGCAATCTCAATTGTTTCCCCAAGTAGCGTAGATTCAACGACCTGGATCTCAACTTCAGGAGACCACTTCATTACCCAATGCTCTGCCCACGTTGCGCTAGTCTGACCACTTGCTCTTATGTTCACTAGATCGATCCCAAGTAATCTGAGCCTATGAAAAAGAAAGGAACGATTTAAGTCTAAATAAGCAGCTTCCTCAGAAGACACTCTTCGGTTCTCTCGGAGATCTAGTTCAAGATCATTTGCAACTGGGGTCTTATATTTCTCAAGCTTCAAGCGCTTTAATTGCCGATTCAGATCATCTTGAATCGGCGTCTGACTGATCCCCTCTGCCAGCTCACCAATAGCAGTACCGATATCTGTACGAGCAAGCGCTTCAGCGATCACACTAAGCTCTCCACGCCCCAGTAAAGTCAGCGCAGCATCTCTTAGATCTCTTAACGTCGGAGCACTTCCACCGTGAAGGGCAGCTAATGATTCAGCTAAGCGAACGGCTTCGATAATTTCCGCTGTGGAACGGTGTGTCCCTGTATTGCGCAAGTATCTGGCTACGGTAGACAGATAATGATTCGGCAAGTCTTCAAGTGAGCCATTCATCATACGTTCCCACATCATTTGATAATAATGAGGAGCGAGGTTACCTGCTCCATAGCCAGACAAAGAAGATAACTTATAGTACGTGTAGGGCATAAGTGTTAGCTTCGAATTTAGAGAAGGAAGAGCATCTATCTCCTCATCTGACATACCAGATGCCAGATCAGCAAGCGCCGCTGCATGGTATGCTCCACATACAACAACGATCTTATTTGGTTGATGGCCAGCAGCGATTGTATCCTGAATCTGACGACGCATATAAGCTTCACGTATCGTATTGTGTGCATATTCTATTACGTTGTTATGTCTCTCATTTTCTTCAGAAATCTGACGCATTTGGGATGAGAAAGAAATAATTGCTTCCTGATATGCACCCTTGCTAGTGTTGTGTTCGAAATTGCGCTCCCAATACATATCATAATCAAGCTCACCAGCCAGCTCAGCTACTCTATCATGTAGAGATGCTTCTTCAGGAGCCTTCTCAACTGTATTGTTAACTTCAGATTCATCGCTCTGTTCAACAGAATCTCTACTTTTGGTTCGTATATCCTGTAACGCGATGACCACTGATGAAGGTAAATCTATAAAAGCTGTATAAGCCCCTTGCTGCTCCGCCCATCTCATCGCTTGATATTCGGGGGAATATAGCGCAAGCGGCCATAGGGCTGTACGCACAGGAACTTCCTCCGTAAAAGCTAGAATGGCAATAGGAGGTTTGGTTGTTATGTTGATGACATGGCGAATCTCAGGTGTGGCATCCGATGGACCCTCAATTAACACAGCTGTGGGCTCTATTTCATGAAGGAAGCTCAATAGATGCTGCGCACCACCAGGAGACAAATGCCGCACCCCAAAAATATGCACGCCTGCTCCAGTAGTTTCGCTCTCCACTAGTTCATCTCCTTACAAGCCGTATATAACCCCCGCCAATCTGCGCCACGTTTCTTCATAATATTGTCGAGATACTCTCTCCAGACAAGTTGATCCTTATCATCATCTTTCACAATGGCACCTTGCAGCCCTGCGGCCAGATCTTCGTCCGTCAGTTCTCCATTACCGAAGCTTGCGGCCAGCGCCATACTATTCGTTAAGAGCGAGATCGCTTCAGCTGTGGAAATCACACCTGCTGGAGACTTCACCTTCTCCTTCTTATCCAATGTCATCCCGCTACGCAACTCACGGAAGATGGTCACGACCTTATGTAAAGCTTCATCTGCAGGGAGCGCCGCTTGCAAATCGTAGGAAGAGGCAATTTCACGAACCCGTTTCTTCACAATCTCAACTTCAGTATACAAATCCGCAGGGGCTGGAAGGACGATGATATTAAACCGTCGCTTCAAGGCAGTTGACATGTCATTTACACCACGGTCTCTCGTATTAGCTGTTGCAATGATCGAGAAGCCTTTGCGCGCACTCATCTCCTTACCTAGCTCAGGAACGGATATCGTCTTCTCCGATAAGATGGATATCAACGCATCCTGTACCTCAGATGCACAACGAGATATCTCCTCAAAACGTGCAATGCCCCCATCCTCCATCGCTCGCATAATGGGGCTCTTCACTAGCGCTTCCGCCGTAGGGCCTTGTGCAAGCAGCATTGCGTAGTTCCACGAATAGCGCACCTGCTCTTCACTCGTACCCGCAGTACCTTGTACGACAAGTCCTGATTGTCCATATATAGCAGCTGATAAATTCTCAGATAACCATGACTTTGCTGTACCCGGCTCACCGATTAACAGCAGCGCACGATCAGTTACCAGCGTGGCTATCGCCATCTCTATTAATCGCTTGTTACCAATGTACTTAGGTGTAATCTCGGTACTCCCTGCTTTACCGCCAACGATAAACTTCAGTACAGATTGGGGCGACATCTGCCATCCTGCTGGAACCTTACCTGTGTCCGCTTTACGAAGCGCTTCCAACTCATGCTCATACAATCTTTCTGCTGGAAGCCTCATAATATCTTGTAATAGTTCTTGACTCATCGTTAGCTACACCTCTTCTATTGGGTTTGATGGTCCTTGCATGAGACGAATGACATACTCAAGTTGTTCTTCTGCAACCTCACTAAATCGAGGTAGAACAGTTATTATTCGACTCGCAAAACTCGCTGGAAGCTGACATAGCTGTTCAAACGTATACGGTTCAATTAATCGACATTCTGTATTTCTATCATCTTCCAAAGCCACTAGGAGAGCTTCTTGCAAGCGTTGTTTACCTATCCCTGTACGTGCTAAGCCCATCAAGAGAATATTGGAAAACCGATGTCGGAATTCAGGATTATCGGTCAATTTACGAAGCAAATACTGCATTGCTTCGGCATGTCCCGGCCTTGCAAAGGCACTTACCAGTTCGTATTGATCCAGCTCTATAAAAGCGTCAAGCCACCGTGAATCCCATTGAACAGCCAGTACCTCGGGCGGCTGCATTTCGACCTTATACATATATTGAATCAGGTCTACAGGTGAATTCCAAACTGCATCATAAGTTCCATGATATCTTTGAACTACAACTTCAGATATGGTGCGTAGCAGTTGCTGCGCCATTGAAGAAGCATGGCTAGTTGAAGATGGCGCATAATGCTTTAGAACTTCAACATATTGTTCATACACACGCTCTGGTGACAAGTAGAGATACGCATCTTTAAAAACATCATTCACATATCTTCTATTGTTTCTATAGTAGACAAGATCACGCTCAAGTGTTTGCTGTAATATACGTCTTGCTTCGATAGAATCTATCTGTCTAAAATAGGAGTTTGCTTCCTCGATCAATGAATTCCACTTTAGCTGATTCATATATAATGGATACTGCTCGAGAACATTAAAATATAGTTTCTCTAGTTCAGGACTGCGTTTGTAAGATAAAACCCGAAGATACTGGACTACCTTATTCCATAATCCGTCTTTTTTCTTCGTATCGCCCATAATCTCTGAGACGGTTTGAAGCATATCTGATAACTCTACAACAAGTCGTTTTGTGAGCTCTTGGGCTTGACACTGTCTCAATGCAGGAACTACAAGTTCACTATCTTTTCCCGTAAATGCCTCATGCAGCCGATTCACCGCATTTGCAGAGTCGCTCTTAGCCAGCGCATTATAGGCAGCTTCGCGAATCTTTTTCTTCTTATCTGTACTCCAAGCCAGTAATTCAATTTCATATTGTCCCTGACCTGCGAGCAGAGAAATAGCCATGGCCCGAACATCTTCTGATCCTGAATCTGCAGCTTTATAGATCAGATCCTGAACGCTATCACCACCTAATACTGCGATCACGTACAGCTTTCTCGTCTCTACTATTCCTCCAGCAGGATCAAATTGATCGATAAGGATCGGAATAATCTGAGGCCCATAAGCTGGCAGGATCTGCTTCATCACAAGCTCGGCGATCTCAACATATGGATCTTGGAGAGCTGCTAACGCGGGATGAAACATTCGAAGATCTTTAAACAATCCTGTCTCAAAAGCTTCCTTGATAATCTCATATCGTCCTCCCCCACGAGTCTTTAATGCCGTCTGTACCGCTGACAGCTTACGATATGAGAACTGAGTAGGCAATCTCACCGGATGGACTTCCACCTCAAGCAGTTCACCATCAGGCGAAGTCGCCCCCTGTGTATATAGCACCGAGCTAAGCAGCACGCTGAGCTCCTGTAGGTTCTGAGCAGAGGAAGATCCCTCGGAATGATCTGGTTCAATGACCGCAACGATTCCCTCTCCTAACCTTTTGAATATGGGCGCACGTTCACCTAACTGTTGAAACTGTGGCAATAGCCGCTTTAAGCGGAAATCCTCAGCAGCGAGCTCACTTCCAGCTATATACAGCCGGTTTACTTCTTGATGAAGCTCTTGTAGTAAAGCTGTACTCATGGATATTCCTCCCAAAGTTTATGTGAATCTTATGTTTTCTTAATTTTTTTAATATAAGAGACGGATCATCTCCATCCCTTTGATAAGGGTTAACGGTTGTGCTTTCAATCGTCCTGTATCGAGTTGATGTTCAAACATAAGCAGCATCGTAGTATCCGATAATTCTTCGAGTGTAAAGTATTGTAACAGTGCAAGTGTATCCTGCTCGAGTGCTACTATTTGGTCTAACACCAAATGCTGGCCCGATTCGTCCGTAATGACGAACTGATCTTGCTGAGATTTGCTAATCTTATTCACATGCAGCAGCAACACAGGATTCTTGTCCGCTAGCGGATTCTTCAACTGATTTTTTATCTGCTTAAAGCTGTCGGAATAAGAATGAACTGCCTTAGAAACGATCCACTCTACATCCTGATTAGTCAGAGGCCGTGTTGACATATTCTCGAAACGAACTCTCCGGTTCCGATCACCAGGATAACGATAGAAGGAAGGAATAAGTGCAACATCAGTGAAGCTATCTTCTTCATGAATATATTTAGCTGCTTTATAAGGACGATATTGGAGCGTACGATGTATATCACCTGTAGATTTTTCTATCCAGTAGCCGAGGTCTACAAATTCCTGTCTGGCTTCATCATCATAGCTGAGGAATGAAAGCTGGATCAGCTCTACATCCGAGCTCATCAGACCGCATTCCTTAAGCTCCGTTAGCTGCCAAGCATGACCAAGCCATTCTTCAATCGTAGATTCATGATTCAAAGACATATCCGGATCTTCCAGCTTAATTGTTAGATGAGCGCGCCCTTTCTTAATGAACGCATGAATTCGGGTTAGCTGCTCTATTGCTAATGAATAAGTTTTCTCACGATTGTCAGAAGAAGAGAGCAATAAAGCTAATCGTCTTAATTCAATTTGTGCACCAGTTAAGTAATAATTGCCCATCATCTTCACGTGCACCTGAATATCCTTTACACCTTTGGCGTCTATTGTTCCAAGTCCTGCACGTATAAGCGATTGGGTCAATTTCTCCAGTACAGCCAAGCCCTCCAGTTGAGCTCCAATCTTTTTCTTAAGTGCGGACTTGTTCACTTTCTTGGGCTTAACATTAGCCCCTTCCGCAGCAAGCTCAGATTTTCGTTCTTCACGCTTACTCATCTTTTCTCGTTTAACAGCAAGATCTTCAGGTATCGTTGCAGATACGAAAATCTCCTTGCCTACATAGGCATATAGCAATCCGAGGACATGCTTGCAAGGAATCTGCCTACTTGGACAAGTACAACGCATCACCGGTTTGTCAGAAACAACAAAATCAGCAGAAGGATAATAGTTGCTGCTACCGCTACCACCACATTCACCAAACAGAACCACACCGTCTTCCGACTGATTCAATTGGACGAATCGTCTCTTCTTAACTAGTCCTTGCCCGTTCTTAATTGCTGCACTGTTCGGTGCTAGAGTATCTATGAAGACTTCTGTGATATCTATCAACCCATATCCTCCTTACCTATTACGCTTTTTAATATCTATGATAATATTAGCCCTTAATGAAAATTATTCTAAAAACAGAGCTGTCCATAACCCGCTGTTCTTTCCCTTTAGTATAGAGTTTTTGTCGATTCAGCCGTGAATGGAATGATCTCGTCTATTGCTCCACTATGAACTTTGGCAGGCCAAGCCGGATCGCTTATTAATGCTCTGCCAACAGCAACCAAATCAAATTCCTCACGGTCCATTCTTTCTAGTAATTCATTAATGTTATCTTCTGTCTTCTGAGCTGAGTCTTCTGCAAAAAAATCACTGTGAAGACCGATAGAACCCACCGTAATTGATGGTTTCCCCGTGATTTTCTTGGTCCACCCTGCGAGATTAAGCTCAGAACCCTCAAATTCAGGTTGGCTGAAGCGACGAGTGGAGCAGTGGAAAATATCAACGCCAGCATCGCTAAGTGGAGTAAGGAATCTTTCGAGCTCATCTGCATTTTTTGCCAGCTTCTCATCATAGGCACCCAATTTCCATTGAGAGAAGCGTAGCACGATCGGAAAATCTGGCCCAACCGCTTTACGGCACGCTTCAATAACCTCTACTGCAAATGTAGTTCTACCAACCAAATCGCCACCGTAACGATCGGTACGTTTGTTCGTTCCTTCCCAGAAGAACTGGTCTATCAGATAACCATGTGCACCATGAATCTCGATACCATCAAAACCCACTTTTTTCGCGTTCGCTGCTGCTTGAGCAAATGCTGAGACTAAGCTTTCAACTTCAGCTGTAGTAAGTGGCTCTGTCACAGGTTCTCCTGCTAAATTCAGACCAGAAGGGCCAATAGGAAGGGCTTCAACATTTGGACCTTCCCCTATAGTTCGCGCCATTCCCACATGCCATAATTGGGGGATGATCTTACCTCCAGCTGCGTGAACTTCTTCTACTACCTGCTTCCAGCCCTCTAAAGCTGCTTCTTCATGTATATTGGGAATATTGGCGTGGCTGACTGCCGAAGGATGATTAATAGCTGTACCCTCGGTAACGATCAATCCTACTCCACCTTCTGCCCGTTTACGGTAATATGCGGCAACATTACTTCCTGGTACACCATCCGGTGAGTATACCCGAGTCATCGGCGCCATGACGATTCGGTTTGACAGCGAAAGATTCCCCACTTGAATAGGTGAAAATAATAGCTCAGTGTTCATACATATTACCTCCAATTGATTATTTGATTACTTTAAGTAAGGCTAATTATCTCCCCAGAAGATGGAAAATGCAAATTTTTAAGATCTTTATGTAGGAAAAATCATAAAAAAACCGGACCCCGCAAAATCTGCGAACGCCCGGTTTTCATCCCATTACGAACTTCCTAAACCTCAAGAATACCAGCTTTTGGAGTTACTCCGAACGCCTTAGCTAAATCCCACAGTTGCTGATCTGTGATCTTTTGCTTAATTTCTCTTCCACCAATCAGGTTGTAGATCGTAGCTGCCTTTTCTACAGTCTCTACTAGACCAAAGGTGGCATCCATAGTGGAGCCAGTGCCGAATATCCCGTGCTGCGGCCAGATCACTAGGCGGTGATCCTTCATTTTCTTCGCGGTTTCGCGGCCAATTTCGCTGCTGCCAGGAACAATCCATGGAATGACACTAACACCATCTGGGAAAACAACAAGGCACTCTGTGCACATTTCCCAAAGCGTCTTCGTAAACTTCAATTCATCCAGATCATGCGTGAAGGTCATCGCGATAACATTCGTAGCATGTGTATGCAGTACGATACGGTGCGTAGGGTCCACCTTCAGTCGCTCAATATGGCTCATGAAATGGGAAGCCAATTCACTAGTAGGTACAGCGCCGTTCCGTAATCCCCATAACACTTCTACGCTTTCACCATTGGCACTAACACGAAGCACACCGAGATTGGCTTCCGGGTCTTTGATCACATTTCTAAAATACTTGCCAGAACCTGTCACGATGAAGTATTTGCCGGCTAATTCTTTTACAGGGAAGGTAAGTTTAATGGTGCGTAGTGGCTCTAGAACGTTAATATATTTAGCAACCTCATTCTCATCCAGCAGATAGCTGACATTACCTCCATTCAGCTCATCCCAGCCAAGCTCCCACATATGACGGGTAATCTCTGACATTTCCTGAATAAATGGAGCCTCACTACTGGCAATATACCCTTTGGATTCTAATACAGATGTACTCATTGTCAATCTCTCCTTTGTATATGTTGCTCTCCACATCCACTCTAACACTCTATCTTGCAGACAGAACTTCCTGCTCATAACGCTTTACTTCAGCCAGCCATTGCTCCCTAACGGGTGTATCTTGTGATGCACAATAGTAATCCCACACGGCTCCAAACGGATACGATTTGAATTCTTCCACCAACGCTAGTCGTGAAGTGTAATCACCTATCCGCTCGATTTGCTTCAATTCTTCCACCGGTTCGAGCATTGCTCGAAGTAACGCCTTAATGGTATTGCGTGTACCAATCACCCAAGCAGCGATATGATTAATACTGCCATCAAAGAAATCAAGTCCGATATTCGTTCGGGAGAGTAAATCCCCACGTACCAATTCACGGGCGATTTCCAGCAGCTCGTCGTCCATAGTTACAACGTGGTCACTGTCCCAACGGACGGGTCTGCTTACATGCAGCAGCAGCTGCTCACTAAACATAAGAATCGAAGATAGCTTATTTGAGATCATCTCAGTAGGATGGAAATGTCCGGCATCCAAACAGATGGCTTTGCCGCGAGTTAAACCATAGCCCATATAGAACTCATGTGAACCAACCACATAACTCTCAGAACCGATTCCGAACAATTTACTTTCTACAGCATCAATATTATAGAGAGGATCTATTTCCACACTAAAAATCTCATCCAGTGACTCTTTTAACCGCACTCTTGGAGCTAAACGATCGACTGGTGTATCTTTATATCCGTCTGGTACCCAAAAGTTAGTCACGCAAGGTTGACCCAGTTCTTTACCAAAATGCTCGGCAATCGTCCGAGAAGCCTTACAATGCTTAATCCAGAAGTTACGAATCTCATCGTCCGAGTGACTTAGCGTAAAACCGTCTGCAGCTTTAGGATGTGAGAAACAAGTAGGGTTAAAATCAAGTCCCAGCCCCTGCTCCTTCGCCCAGTCTACCCAAGATTGGAAATGGCGTGGCTCCAATTCATCTAAATCAACTTTTTCATCTGTATCTGCATAGATCGCATGTAAATTTACTTTGTGCTTGCCTGGAATGAGGGATAATGCCTTTTCTAAATCTTGGCGCAATTGATCTGGCGTGCCAGCTCGACCGGGATAACTTCCTGTTACTGCTATTCCCCCGCTTAGTTCTTTATCTTTAAAAAGAAACCCTTGTACATCATCGCCCTGCCAGCAATGGATGGAAATCTTAATTTGCGCGAGCCGCTCCAGCACTTTCTCCACATCAATCCCATGGGCTGCGTATAATTTTTTGGCTTCATTATAGCTAGTGATAATACTCTGATCCATGCTGTAGTTCCTCCTAAAATCATATAGCATAAGTTTAATTAGATTTGATGTTGTATTTTGGACAACTGAAGCTCTTTCCAGCGATTTAGAATGTCTTCAAGATGAGCGGTCGGGCGCGGTGTATACGACTTTATCTCAAATGATTCAGCGATAATATCTCTTGCTTCATTAATATCAGTTATGCTTCCCGTGCTAATCATCTGCACCACTATATTACCAAGTGCTGTGGATTCCGTTGGGCCAGCCTTAACTTCTCTGCCTATAACATCAGCAGTCAGTTGGCATAACAGACTGTTGTTAGCACCTCCACCCACAATCTGCAGAACCTCGATTCGGCTTTCTATTAGTTCTTCTAGTTCTTCCAAGTAAGTACGGTACGATAATGCCAAGCTGTCAAAAATACAGCGAGCCAACTGACCTGGCGTCTCAGGAACAGGCTGCCCGCTCTCTGCGCAGGCATTACGAATCTCTTCTATCATATTTGAAGGATTGAGAAATCTTGGATCATTACAGGAGATCAGGCTCCGGAAGTCTTCTTCTCCATGTGCAAGCTCTGCTAGTTCCGCAAAGCTATAACGATCGTCCATTAGCCTGCGAACCTCTTGGATGAGCCAAAGGCCCATAACATTTTTGAGGAATCTATAGGTTCCGTATGCGCCCCATTCATTGGTGTAATTGGCCTTCATGGCCATCATAGAATTGAGTGGCTGAGTTCGTTCAACACCGAGCAATGACCATGTTCCACTGCTGATATACGCGGAGTCTCTTTGAAGAGGAGCACCAAGCACTGCAGAAGCTGTATCATGTGTGGCTACACAGATCAGTTGGCAATCCGGAAGATCATATTCCTGAATTAGTGCTTCATCGAGGGGGCCAATAATTACTCCAGGTTCAGTCAATGTAGCGAATTGATCTCTTTTAATATTCAGAAAATCCAACAGGTCATCGTCGAAATCTCGACTCTCTAGATTCAATAGCTGAGTTGAAGATGCGTTAGTAACCTCATTGATCTTGCGACCCGTTAATCTGTAATACAGATAATCAGGCACGAGTAAGATTTGATCCGCTTGGGCTATTTCTTCTTCACTGTGAACATAAAGCTGATACAACGTATTAAATGACAACTGTTGAATACCAGTCTTTTCATATATAGTTTGAGGAGAAATATGCTTTGCTACCTCATCCATAGCCTTATCAGTTCTACGATCACGATAAGCGTAAACCTCTTGAATACGGGTTCCCTCTGCATCCACAAGAACATAATCTACAGCCCATGTATCTATACCCAGCGTACACGCTGTAATGCCTTGCTTCTTGGCTTTCTGAAGCCCTATAATAATCTGCTCGAATAAATAATCTATGTCCCAGAAACAAGAATCCTCTTGTTCTATAAAACGATTGCTAAACCGATGAAGCTCCTCTAAGGTGAGGACGCCCTCTTGCAGTATTCCGCGTACTAACCGCCCACTAGAGGCACCAATATCAACGGCGATATGATTATTCATAAAGAATCTCCTAAAGTAAGGGATGAGTTATAGTATTTTTTTGAATAGTGCAATGACTTCTTCCTTCGTTGGAATAAAAGGGTTACCCGGTGCACAAGCGTCCTTCATGGAGTTCTCTGCTAAAAGATCAAGATCGACCTCATCTACTCCAAGCTCGGATAGTTTAGATGGAATGCCTACTTCTTTAGACAACGCCTTGATCGACTCAATTACGAAGTCCGCGCATTCCTTATCAGTTTGACTCTCAACGTTTAACCCCATCGCTTTAGCAATAGCCCTGAATTTCTCAGGCACATATTTGGCATTCTGTTCTTCCACATATGGGAGTAGCATTGCGTTACATACGCCATGTGGCAGATCATATACACCGCCAAGCTGATGTGCCATCGCGTGCACATAACCAAGCCCTGCATTATTGAAAGCAAGTCCGCCTAGAAAAATCGCATACACCATTTGCTCACGAGCCTCAATATCATGGCCATTCTTCACGGTACGAGCCAAGTTAGCGAAAATAATCTCCACTGCGGCTAGTGCCGTAGCGTCAGTTACCGGATAAGCCCCTGGCGTTACTAGTGCCTCAATTGCATGCGTCAAAGCGTCCATTCCTGTTGCTGCCGTAAGTGCAGCGGGTTTATCAACCATAAGCTCTGGATCGTTAACTGAGATTGTAGCAATACTGTTCTTATCCACCATTACCATCTTCACTTTGCGTTCTTCGTCTGTGATTACATAGTTAATAGTGACTTCAGCTGAAGTCCCTGCGGTGGTATTCACAGCAACGATCGGCAGCGATTTATGTTTCGACTTGTGTACGCCCTCATATTCTTTGATGTGACCGCCATTTGTGGCAAGGATACCAATGGCTTTGGCAGTATCCTGTGGCGACCCACCGCCGATGGAAATCAGAGAATCACAATTCTGCGCTTTGAGATAATCTACGCCATCATGGACATTTTTACAGGTCGGATTGGGCTTCACTTCATCATAAATGGCATATTCAATCCCCGCTTCGTCCAATACCGCCAGCAATTTACCGGCAATGCCGCTCTTCATAAGAAATTTGTCTGTAACTACAAGTGCCTTCTTCAAATTAAGTTCTTGAATGTAAGGACCAATCTCCTGTAAGCATCCCTTGCCCATAATATTGATCGATGGAACATAATACACATGCGTGCTCATTGCTTGACCAGCCTCCTAATGAGTTCAATAATCGTTGTATTCCGTCTGCTGCGCCTCAGGCTGGCCTCTGAATAGCAGCTGGGCCGGCCTTGCATCACACTAACTCGATTAATCTCTAAGGGAATTATTTCCTTCTTCATCGTATGCTCCTAAATCTTTGTTGTCAACATTTTAAATATTAATTATGTTGTTTTTGTTTGTTTTATATCTGTTTTGTGAATATTATTGGAAAGTACAGATGTTTTTAAGTTGTTTTTATTGCAAAACACAGATATTAAGCGCTATGATTGTAAAATATAGCTTTGGAAAGGTGATTCCTATGCTTGCAGCCGAAAGACGCAAAAAAATAATAGATCTCGTCCATCAAGATAAACGCGTTCTAGTCTCCGATCTAAGTAAAATGTTTGAGGTCACTGAAGAAACGATACGCAGAGATTTGGAGAAGCTAGAGAAGGATGGCATCCTTAGTCGTACCTATGGCGGTGCTATGCTGAATCGCCATACGAATGAGGATCTGCCTTTTGTTACACGTAATGCCTTGAATACAGATATAAAACGGGGAATCGCCTTGAAGGCGCTCGATTTAATCAATGATGGAGATACATTAATGGTAGATCCAAGCTCTACAGCCTTTGAGTTTCTAAAATTGCTGGGAAACAAAAACAATCTAACCATCATCACAAATTCTATTAACATTTTGCATGAGTTCTCGAATTCAGGGATGGATATCATCTCTACTGGCGGTTCACTTCGTTACCGATCGTTGTCGCTGGTTGGACCGGTAGCCCATGACACCATTCAAAGATACAATGTGGATACAGCGGTAATCAGTTGCAAAGGAATGGATATGGAACGAGGCATCACAGATTCCAACGAACCGGAGTGTGAGCTTAAGAAGTACATGCTACGACAAGCCAATAAGGTCATACTCCTGGCGGATCATACCAAATTCGATAAAACTGCTTTTACAAAGCTGGTTGAGCTTGCCCATATTGATTTCTTGATTACTGACCGTAAGCCTTCTGAAGCTTGGCTAAAACGTCTGAACGAGGACAATATTGAGGTTCTCTATTAACAGAGGTAATAACATACTGAGCCTAATTTAAAAAATGCCGTTGCCCAGTAAGCTATGGGTGACGGCATTTGTTGTATTTTTCATCCTTATCTTTCCGTAGAAACCTGAGAAATTGATATTACATCTATGGAAGAATGAATATGATCTGATTGCTTTACTTGTGTAGAAGCCTTCTTCCTACAAATATAAACAAGCGCTGGCGGGAAATTTAACAGCACCCATTTAACACTCACAATATCAAAATACTGCATTAATTCCTTCTTCATTTGAGGAAAATATTCAAAAGTGATGAACCAGCCGCCCTCTTTTAAAGAAGATATGATTTGCTCAATGTAAAGCATCCGATCTGAGGCTGAGAAATTCCTAAAAGACAAACTGCTCACAATGCAATCTAACTTCTCCAACCTTCTATTATGAAGCGCAAGCCGTAGCCGCAGGCAATCGTTAAAAAAAATACGGTTAGGGAATTTAAGTCTTAGTTGATGTCGAAAATCAGGATCCTTCTCAAACAGGAGCACATTCATCCCGGTCTCTTCCCCGCTTGGAATAAATCTTGTGATGGCTCCAGTACCAGCACCCAGCTCAGCTATATTATGCATTTGTTGCCACGGAATGATGTCGACCATCGTTTTTGCCAGCCAGCGCGAACTGGGAGTAACGCTTCCTAATTGTCGGGGCGCATGCAGAAATTTATACAGAAAATGAAGTCTTTCTCGAATTCCGCTTCGCATGTCAATTCCCCCTTATCGTAATTTCCCCATCTAACTCTAAAATATGTTAAAAAGGTTAAAGTCGTACTCGATCTATTCTCTCCATTTATTAATTTTTGCAAAACAAAAGCCCAAATCTCACCGCAGAATGAATTGCGAGGAAATTCGGGCTAATGATTAACATTAATTACTTCGTTTCAACGGCATGTCCACCAAATTCATTCCGAAGTGCAGCCACTACTTTACCCGTGAAGGTATCGGTCTCAAGTGAACGGTAGCGCATTAATAACGCCATCGCGATCACTGGTGTTGCAGCTTGCAGATCAAATGCGGTTTCGAGCGTCCATCTGCCTTCTCCGGAGGAGTGCATAATCCCTTTGATCTCATCCAATTTAGCATCTTTCGAGAACGCACGTTCAACCAGTTCCATCAGCCAAGAACGGATGACAGAACCATGATTCCACACCCGGGCGACTTCCTCAAAGTTATAATCAAACTCACTCTTTTCCAGCACCTCAAAGCCTTCACCGATGGCAGCCATCATGCCGTATTCGATACCGTTATGAACCATTTTTAGAAAATGGCCACTACCAGCTTTGCCGGCATATAAAAAGCCGCTTTCCACAGCCGTATCACGGAAGATGGGCTCCACAACCTCCCAAGCTTCAGGATCTCCACCAACCATGTAACAAGCGCCGTTACGCGCTCCTTCCATCCCACCGGACGTACCTGCGTCCATGAAGCTGATTCCATGTTCCTTCAATTGCTCATATCTGCGAATCGATTCCTTATAGTGCGAATTCCCCGCTTCAATGACGATATCTCCTTTTGATAACAAAGGTGTGATCTCAGCAATGACAGAGTCCACAACCTGATGTGGAACCATAATCCAAATGATTCTAGGCGTTTCCAATTGTTGTACCAACTCAGGGAGCGTTACTGCTCCACTGGCACCTTTAGCTTTCATTTCCTCTACAGCAGGTGCATTCAAATCAAATGCAACAACCTCATGTCCATGATCCAGCAAATTCTGGCCCAAATTGAAGCCCATTTTTCCTAATCCAACTAATCCTACTTTCATGTAATTCCCCTCCGATATATAGATTCTTATGATGTAATTTCTCCAAAATTGGTAAAAAAAACAGACAGGGGCTTACGCCCCTGGCCGTATAGATTCCTCTGTTGCTGCAACTTCTGCCTGAGCAGAGAGAACTTCTGTCTCCTGATCTGCCTCATCGAACCACCAGCGATCCTCACCCAATAGCTCCATAGCCGCATCTGGACCATATGAACCTGAAGCATAAGTGTGAAGTGGCATAAGCCCCTCTTCCATCGCTTCCTGAATAGGTGTAACCCACTGCCAAGACAGTTCTACTTCTCTCCAGTGAGCGAAGAAGGTAGCATCTCCACGAAGTGCATCGAAGATTAGATTCTCGTAGGCTTCCGGAACATCTGAAGTACCCGCTTCATAAGTAGCGCGGACAGGCTCAAGCTTTCCTTTTTGCAGCTGATCTTTCGTGTTAAGTTGTAGCGTTATGGCTTCATTCGGTCCAATCTCGATAATCAGTAAATTCGGTACATCATTTCCTTTGTTCAAGTTATTACTATCATTAAACGGTTCTTTAAACTCAATAACAATACGTGTGGATTTCTCCTTCATTCTCTTACCTGTACGAACATAGAAAGGTACATCATTCCAGAGCGGATCATCTATAAATAAACGCGCTGCGATAAACGTCTCATTTTGCGAGGATTGGTTAATGCCTGGCTCATTCAAATAACCTGCAACAGGGTTCCCTTTGATTTCACCTTCTGTATATTGTCCACGGACAACATGTTTATTAACCTCATCTTCGCTAATTGGAATAAGATGCTCCATGACGTATATTTTCTTCCCACGGATTTCTTCAGGTGTACTGCCTTTGGGAAGCTGCATTGCCATCATCATCATCAACTGCAGCATATGGTTCTGGAACATATCACGAAGTGCGCCAGCTTTATCATAATAGCCTGCCCGCTCTTCAACGCCGACAGTCTCACTCGCCGTAATTTGAACATTCGCGATATATCTATTTTTCCACAGCGCTCTTAGCACTGGATTAGAATACTTCAGAACTTCCAAATTCTGCACCATCGGTTTACCTAGGAAGTGGTCAATCCGGAAGATTTCTTCTTCAGTAAATACGGCATTCAAGCTATCATTCAGCTCTCTTGCTGATTTCAAATCTGTGCCAAAAGGCTTCTCAATAATCAGACGTTTCCAGCCTTTCGTGGAACCCAGACCGCTTGAGTGAATATTAGCTGCGATTTCCTTGAAGAACTCAGGACCCACAGACAAATAGAACATCCGATTCTCCGGAATATTGAACAACTGCTCGCGACGTTTAACATGCTCCAGCAGCTTGGAGTAATCTTCGGTATTCCCTACGTCTAGTACGCTATATTCAAAAGCCTCCAAGAACACCTGCAATTGCGGTGAGTCAACGGCTGGTTGTC
Organism: Paenibacillus sp. B2(2019); assembly: GCF_008370385.1. Lineage (NCBI taxonomy): Bacteria > Bacillati > Bacillota > Bacilli > Caryophanales > Paenibacillaceae > Paenibacillus > Paenibacillus sp. B2(2019). The sequence goes on along the minus strand of NZ_VTZR01000025.1, from coordinate 137,559 downwards.
TAGAAAAAGTCTGTAAGGATTGCAGTACTTGCTTACGGAAGGCTTCGTTCGAAACTTCTCTTCTTCCTAATCCAATCACAGAAAGAGGACCTGAAATTTGACCATCTAAAAAGAGGTTATATAGTGCAGGATAGATTTTACGTTTTGCCAAATCTCCTGTAGCGCCGAATAGCACAAATGTTGATGATTCCACTTTCATTCCTCCTGTTGTTATACATTATTTATATACTTACTTTTAATTACTAACATACTCAGTAGAATCAATCATACGACTGATATTTTCATACGTCAACCTCATTTCGACATTTACGAAAAGTTATTATTTTCACAAAGCTATGAATTGGTAATTATGATTAATGTCACAAAGAAAATAGTATTGGATCATTCGCATTAAATTACTCGGATATTCATGTTGATTAAAGAAAAATCTCAATCCCAGTACGGCTTTAGCCAAATTCCATCCACACCCTCCGATTAGAAAATCATCACAACAGCCACTTTGTAACAAGAATAAAATTTCCAGTCGCCACCTTTACTCGTGCTCGCTCGTATCTTCAAACTAACTTCAAGTAATTGATCATTTTGAAATGGACTACGTCCATAAAATATTACAAATCGATCTTGCTTTTAATCTCAACTTAGATTTTTAAGCATAAAAAAGGTCATCTTCGAGGAAGATTATCAGAGAATGCTTCGAAGGGTTTAGTGCTGACAACTTTGATGGCATTTAGGCCATTTAGCCATGCTATCGGACTCAGGTGCAACTATTTACTCAAAATTACTCCACTTTGGAGCAAAAACATGGCAATAAGAACTATACAGTCCGATTTTACTCAAAAATACGCCAAATTGACCAAATAGCTGGAATACAGTCCGTTTCGTCAACGCCTGCTGATCTCCTTGGCTGGATCGGACTCAGCAGTCCTTTTCTATGATTGTGACCCGCTCATATCGGACGGTTACCGCACTAGCTTCCCATCGCCTCTTGTTTAAAGCCGGTATTTTAAGTGTTATAATTAAAGACGCATGAATTTCCATTCAGTTTACGAAAGGAAGGAGTTTTTTTCATGAATATGAAACAATGGGATCGAATTCGGACGGGACAGGGTTTTATAGCTGCCTTGGACCAAAGTGGTGGAAGTACACCAAAAGCGCTGCTGCAATATGGCGTTACAGAGGACAGTTATTCCAATGAAGATCAAATGTATGAGTTGGTTCACGAGATGAGAACACGTATTATCAAGAGCCCTGCATTTGATTCGAATTATATACTGGGTGCAATCTTATTCGAAAACACAATGGACCGTCTCATTGACGGGAAATATACTGCTGATTATCTGTGGGAGGAAAAAGGCATTGTGCCATTCCTGAAAATTGATAAAGGACTCGCCGAGCCAGAAGACGGGGTACAGCTCATGAAGCCCATTCCCGGCTTAAGTGATCTTCTGCAGCGGGCCAACGAACGGAATATTTTCGGGACAAAAATGCGTTCGGTAATTAAAGAGGCCAATCCTTCCGGCATCAAAAAAGTGGTTGAACAGCAGTTTGAAGTCGGCAAGCAGATTTTAGAAGCGGGACTGGTTCCGATTATCGAGCCTGAGGTTGATATCCATTCTGCTGATAAAACAGCGTCGGAAAAGCTGTTAAAAGAAGAACTTTCAGCTCAATTGTCTAAGCTGGGCCAAGACGTAAAGGTCATGCTTAAGCTCTCCATACCCACGGAGAATAACTTCTACCGCGAGTTAATGGACGATCCTCACGTTTTAAGAATTGTCGCTTTGTCCGGCGGTTACACTCAAGCTGAGGCCAACGATAAGCTCGCCCATAATCAAGGATTAATCGCCAGCTTCTCACGTGCTTTATCGCAAGGACTAAGTGCCGGGCAGTCAGACGAAGAGTTTAACGCGCTCCTCTCCAAATCTGTCGAAGCGATTTATGCTGCCTCTATTCAATAAGTAGCTCTTCCCCTCCTGAAGACGTAAGACATAAAAAGGGCTGTTTCCCTGACAGGTAATTACCTGCCGGGAAACAGCCCTTTTTTTTAATTTGGATTAACTTTTTTTTAAGGGTATTGCTCGCAAACAGTTAGTTGCCGCTTCTGCTTAAGTCACAGGAAAATAAGTCGAAACTACTAGTATTAAAGCGATGAAAGCTGGAAGGCCTTGCATAAACAAAATAGATTTTTTCACCGTCAGTGCACCATAAATCGCCGCCACTATAACAGTGCAGAGGAAAAAGATTACAACTTGGTGGCCGAAATTCACATTCGGTTGAACCAGTCCCCAAATTAAACCAGCAGCTAAAAATCCATTATACAACCCTTGATTCGCTGCTAGAGTTTTAGAAGCATCCGCAACTTCCTGCGTCATTCCAAAAACTCGAAGCCCTTTGGGCTTTGACCAAGCGAACATTTCCAAATAGACAATATAAATATGTATTAACGCAACGAGACCGACCATGATCTTACCTGTTATGATCATTTGATTAACTCCTCTTAATTTAATTTGCGCACAATTTAATTGTATCACATATTAATTAAATGATGTACATTCCATCATCATTTTCATATTAAAGCCACTCAAATCCCCTTCTTAGTAATCAACAAAGGAAATGCGGAAATCAAGCTACTGATTTATGAAGTTTTTAAAGTCCTATTCGTCTGGTCAACTAATAGAATCTTAACTATAATTAAATGTACGAGACGAAGAACGTCCCGATTCATTCCTTTTTGAATGGATCGGGACGTTCTTTTGTTGATTAAGGGGGAATGAATTCAATACCATTTACAAAAAAGATCAGGGGAACGCAAAGGTCGCTTGGAACGTGGACATCGGGAAGCGGAGAAGCTATTTTGCCGCAACGTTTGGTGGTCTCTTCGATTGAATTTTGACGATCTACATCCAGAATTCGAAGTGCTCGATTGGCGGGGTCAATCCTATTTCTGTGACTTTGCATACATCACTCGGTATGTGAAGCTAGTCATCGAAATCAAAGGTTTTGGTCCACATGTTCGAGATATGGATAGAAATAAATACTGTAATGAATTGAACAGAGAAACCTTCTTATCTGCAATGGGATTTCAAGTTATTTCATTTGCATACGACGACGTCGCTAGTCGTCCCGAGATTTGCATGACACTGTTGCGAATGCTGCTTAGCCGATATCAGTCAGAATCTTCTCCAGTTAGTCTGGAGAGTGTGGCGGAACGGGAAATCATCCGACTTGCCTATACGCTTGCTCGCCCATTACGCCCAATTGATGTAGAGATTCATTTAAATATCAATCATCGATCAGCCGTTCGAATGCTGCATTCCCTCTGCACCAAAGGGGCGCTCTCACCTGTAACCGGACCAGAAGGCAAATATGTTGTAAAGTATGAACTCCAGCCCAACGCGATGAACCGCTTGTAGAAATCCTGCAATTTTACATCTTTTAAGTCCTTTATTCATCCACGGAGGAGTTTTCCTGCATAAATACAGTTTTTCACTAATTTTAAGATAACCAAGGTTAATTTAGAGTCATATTCCTGTATATTTGCAGCAATATCCTTAACCAACACCTAATTAACTGATAAAAACTGCACTTTTGCAGTTTTTAAGTCGAGTTCAGCTTTAAGATTTTGAATTCTGGATTCTGGGCTTCTGTTTATGTAATCTAACATGGCGACCTGTCTCCCGATAGAATCCTAGGATCAAGTTTCCGTTCGAGCTTATGCATGACCTGTTAACGTGGCCATAAGGTATTAAAGTAATCCTGAACTTAGATAAGACTCCTACTCAATTCATTTTATTGTATCGCTTTCATAACCCTTAAAGTTATAATGGAATTAAAAAAATGTTTGTATTTTGTCATCTTGGAGGGCCTATGAAGCAGCTATTCGAACCCGTTGTTTTTGAAGACCATAAGACCTTAGTTTGGGATTACAAAATATATACAGACGACTATTACAAAGGTTATTATCACTGGCATCAATGCTGTGAAATCATGTTCGTGCATGGCGGTCAGGGAAATGTTGTTGTCAATCAGCAGATGTACGATATCCGCAGGGGGATGTTATTCTTTTTCCAGCCCTATCAGCTGCACCGGATCTATTCTGAGGTCTCTCCCGCTTGTCCTTTTGAAAGATCCATCTTCTATATTGATCCACATGTTGCGGAGAACCTGCTAGTGGGCTTTTCGAAAAGAAAAGCTTTATTCACAACACTTTGGCGAGGGGAAATTACACATTGCGCCATTGATCTTGAAGATCGTGTTGAGATTGTGGAGTGGACTCTGGAGCAATATGATCACAATAAAAAAAGCATTCCAAGCGAAAATACCGAAGACATTTCGATGTTAATCCTTCAATTATTGAGCAGTATCAAGACTGGAGATCAGCAGATATTCCAATCAGGAGAACGGCGGACCTTGCGCTATTCTGAAAAAATCATGAGCTTTATCGAAGAGCATTATCATGAGGAGGTTAATCTGGATCAGCTGGCTGAGGAAATTCATTTGTCCAAATCCTATATCTCTAGAATCTTTCATCAAGAGACCGGTGGACGGCTCGTGGATTATTTAACAGCCCGGAGAATCAAACAAGCCTGCCGCTTGTTAGGAACGACAGACCTGCCTGTGGAGCAAATCGGAATCATTGTCGGTTTCCCGAACGCCTCCTATTTCAATCAATTGTTCAAAAAAGTCCTCGGAACAACGCCATTAAAATATAGAAAGAATAATTAACGCCAACATTTTCACCATCCTCCAACCCTACATCATGACAATATTCAAACATTTCATTGTATCAACACAAAACTTTTCAGCCGCTAGGAAAGCTATACTCATAATATCTTAACCACCACACTGGAGGCAGTAATTATGACATCATCCTATTGGCAAGAGCTTATGTGCAGACTCGACACAAAAGTAGAACAGATGGTAGAGCAGATTGGTGACAAATGCCCACATTTTGCAGGGAAAGATGGAAAATTTGATGATATTGGTTCAGACTGGTGGACCACAGGCTTCTGGCCTGGGCTCCTCTGGATCATGCATGATATGACCGGAAAAGACTTATACAAGGAAGCCGCTTGGCATTGGGACGGAACCTTGGAGGAATGGTTTATCAAACCAACGGTTGAGATGCATCACGATGTAGGATTTCAATTCCTTCCGACGGCTGTAATCAAACATACGATTACGAGTGACGAAGATGCCCTGCGTAGGGGGATTGAAGCGGCGAATTTTCTCGCTGCCCGCTATAATCCTGTAGGCAAATTCATCCGCGCATGGAATGAAGATAAATATGGCTGGGTAATTATCGACTGCATGTTGAATATCTCTCTACTGTTCTGGGCCAGCAAAGTAACTGGTGATCCACGGTATAAGCATATTGCTATTAGCCATGCAGAGACGACGATGCAATATGGTATTCGCGTGGATGGATCAACCAAACATATTCTATCTTTCGATGCGGAGACCGGGGCATATATTGAGAATTTTGGCGGTCAAGGTTATTCAGCTGAATCCTCATGGAGCCGTGGAACGGCTTGGGGGCTGTACGGCTTCATCAATACCTATCGCCACAGTGGAGATGAACGGTTCTTGAACACCGCTAAGCGGATTGCCCATTATTTCATCTCGGCTTTACCTGAGGATCAAGTTCCTTATTGGGATTTCCGTCTAGCGGATGACGAACGGATGTTCAAAGATAGCTCTGCGGCATCTATCGCCGCTTCAGGCTTGTTAGAGCTTGCAGCGATCGTACCTGTAGGCGAAAAAAGCCTCTACACTAATGCAGCGGAGCAAATTCTCCGCTCACTGACCGAAAATTACGCGACATGGGAGCAGCCAGAGCATGAAGCGATTTTATTGCATGGAACGGGCAGCGGCACTTCCTTTATCGATGTATCGCTGATCTATGGAGACTACTATTATATTGAAGCTGTCGCTAAATTGAATGGTTGGAAACATCGGATTTTCTAACAGATAAACGATTAATTTAAAATAACAAAAAAGAAGCCTCTCTTTTTTAAATGGAAGACAATGCACCATTTAAAAAGAGAAGCTTCTTTATACGCCTTTAAGTTACTTCTCCATGAGTACGGCGGCCCCTTCCAGCAACATCAAGCCACTGAGTTGAATGCTCAGTTGAACCGGAAGCTCCGGTTTCAATTCCCACGATGGACTACAAAGACCCAACTGTTTATCCAGACCTTTTTCCCATAACTGCTGAGCATTGGCCATGATTACCTCACGAATCCTGCTAGCCTCAGGAACCTCTCCACAAAGTTGAACCAGATAACGAATCAGAATCCCTTTGAATAATCCAGTATCATCGATGCCTTCATCAGGCAACATCATATTCATCGGATCGCATAGACGATCAATACATGTATTAGCAGTTCGATTCGCATCTTCTAAGTAATGGACATCCCCCGTATTCTTATACAGCTCTAAGCCCGCACCTAGAAACACTCCCTGACAATAAGTAAATTCCCAATCGAAATCGATCTGGCCATCCCCGAGTCTGTTCATTCCATCCCACACAAAACCAGTCGCAGGATCCACTAAATATGTTTTGTTCCATTCATAGATACGGAGTGCCCACTCCAGATCCTCCTGCTTTTGAAAAAGTTCATATAACCTAGCTGCTAGAATGACGGCTGGTGCATTGGCAGGTGTGTTTTTATAATCGAGCTGATCCTTCTTCCAGGCCAAACCGCCTCCAAAATGTTCATTCCAAGCTGATTTTATATCCTCCCATAGATCTAGCACAGCGTCTAAGTAGGCTTCATATCCAGTTGCCCGATAAGCTCGTAGCAGCGCCAATGCCGTCCATTCCATATCATCATAGTAATTATGCCTGAAAGTCCCACCGTTATAAGCTTGGAGATGTTCACTCAATTCCTTGATTCTCAGTGAATATGCAGGATCTCCGCTACGCTCGTAGCCATCCACTAGAATATCAATGACATGAGCCTGCCACCAGTAATAAAAATTCTCACCTGCAACGTTATACTCTCTGGGATACCATTGATTCATGATCCCCGTCTCCGCATTATAATAATTACGTTCTAGACATTGTTGGAACCACTCCGACCTTTCCTGCCAGTTAAGCGCTTTTAGGACTTCTTTTGCTTGTGTCATTAAAAGTTCACCTCAAATCTGATCCTTAGTTAATTCAGCCATCTTCTCCAATAACTTCATTGCACTAAGCTGGGAGCTGAGCTGAATTACACCAGTAGATGACAAAGTCCAATCTGTGCCAAACAAAGCTTCGTCTTCTGACTTTCCTTGCTCCCAGAGAGATTCAGCATTCCTACGCAGAAAATCGACAGCTTCAACAGCTGCGACATCAGCTTTGACCCATTCTGCCGTATACCGAATCAGGATTCCTTTGAACAATCCAGCATCTCCATTTCCTTCGTCTGGAAGTACACCGCCCTTAGCCTCAGCAAGCTCATGAGCAGCCGCGGAAAAAGTTAATCGAGCATCCTCCAAATAGGATGAGTCCTTAGTGATACGATAGAGTTCTACAGCTGCGCCAATATAGATGCCTTGGTTATAGGAGTATCTCCAATCCTTATCGATCTGGCCATTGCCCGTGCGATTCATGCCATCCCATACAAAACCCGTCGTCGGGTCTACCAGATGCTCTTTTTGCCATCTATAAATTTTTAGCGCCCATTCTAGATTCTCAGCTTCACCGAAGGCTTGATACAAACGAGCCGCCAGTATAGCTGCTGGTGCATTGGCAGGTGTATTTTTATAATCCAACTGTGACTTCTGCCAAGCGATCCCACCACCCATATGCACGTTCCAGCCTGTCTGAATGTCTTCCCATAAAAGAAGGGCTGTATCTTTATAAACTCCCTCTCCTGTTGCTTGATAGGCACGGAGCCACGCGAGAGCCATCCATTCCATATCATCATACAACTCGTTGGGCCACACTCCCCCATTTCGTCGCAAAAGACCTTCATGAAGCGCGGAAAGCCGTTCGGCATACCATTCCTCTCTAGTTCGCTGTAATCCATCTACCAATACATCCACAGCATGAGCCATCCACCAATAATGAAAAATGGTATTACATTCACCGTTTGGACAAGGTGTTTCTATATTGTACATTTTGATCGCGTCATTCCAGAATAATGAATCCAGCGCAGCTTGTGCTTGATTCGCCCGTTCCTCCCAAATCCCGATCTCCAATTGGTTCATATAAACTCTCTCCCTGATTCGATTTTTATAGAATTAACCTTTTATGCCACTGAATGCAATCCCCTGCACAAAATAACGCTGAAGTGCCAGAAAGAGCACCAATATCGGCAGAATCGCAACAAGCGCACCAGCCATCATTGGACCGTAATCCGTTTGGAAATTATAGGAGAAGGCTTGAAGTCCCATCTGGATCGTTGCTTTATCCGGGTCATTCAGTACAATCATGGGCCATAGAAAGCTGTTCCAGCCCGCTTGAAAAGTAAAGATGCTTAAAGTCGCCAGCGCTGGTTTGGTCAGCGGCAAATAAATACGCCAAAATATCTTAAACTCTCCACAACCTTCGATCCGGGCCATTTCCATCATGTCACTAGGTAGGGTAAGAAAGAATTGCCGCATAAAGAACACAGCAAAAGTTCCTGAAGCTCCCGGAAGAATAATTCCCCAGAAGGAGTTCATCAACCCGTTCCCCCCACTGCCAAAAATATCGTTACCTCCGAAAAATGGAATATGACGCATGACATAAACTGTAGGGATCATCGTCACAATGCCCGGTATCATCATCGCCGCTAGCAACACGCGGAATATTGGCTTATTGAGCTTAAAATTCAACTTTGCGAATGCGTAGCCACTGATCGAACCAAAAAACAGATTCGCCAGTACTCCCGCTACAGCAAGCACAAGTGAATTCCAGAAAAAGAGGGCAAATGGAACCGTTGTAAACGCCTTACGATAGTGCTCTAAGGTCAAATGTGAAGGAAACCATCGAATGGGCATGGCGAATATCTCTTCGTCAGGCTTCAAAGATGTAAGAACACTCCAATAGAAAGGTAGAAACATTACGATTGCAATAACAATGCACACTATATAATAAATAGATTTACTTAAGCTTCTTTTTAATAACGAACTTCCGCTAGTATCCATACCTCTATCCCCTTTCTGCATGACAAGCCCGACTTATACAATGGACTCCTCCGCCTTTGTGATCCGCATGTTTATAAGTGAGAATATGAGAATCGCCACAGCAAGCACAAAAGCTTGTGCAGACGCATACCCCATTTGTAATTGATTAAAGCCCTGTTGATAGATCAGATAAACCGGAGTTTTCGTCATATTCGCTGGACCACCCTGCGTCAGCACAAAAGCTTGGTCGAACAACTGTAACGCACCAATGATTGCCATCGTGCTGACTAGAAAGGTCGTAGGACGTAGTTGCGGCCAAGTAATATACCGGAAACAATCCAGTTTATTGGCACCGTCCAGCCTTGCGGATTCATACAAATAGTCAGGCACACCTTGCAGACCTGCCAAGTAGATAATCATATTAGAACCTACCGACTGCCAGAGGGTAAGCATAATAATGGACAACATCGCCGTTCGGGTCTCGGATAACCAAGCTGGACCTGTAATCCCAACATAGGACAACAATCCGTTAACCAAACCAAATTCAGGATGCAAAAGCCAGATCCAAACGGTAGCAGCAGCAACGGCGGATGTAAGAGTTGGCAGATAATTCAGAGTACGGAACAGCTTCACCCCACGCCAGCTTCGACTAAGTAGAATCGCGAGGAGCAGCGAAATCAGGATATTTAGCGGAACGAAAATGATCGAATAAAAAAATACATTTCGGAATGTTTTCCATAACAAACTGTCTTCTATCAAACGGCGATAGTTATCAAAACCGATCCAATCATTTCTACTAAGTACATCGTAATTGGTAAAGCTTAAATACAGCGCCATTACCACGGGGATGACCGTGAATATTGTAAACAACAATATCGTGGGTGTAATAAACAAATAAGCCGTCCGCGCCTGATGTTTCTCTAGCTTTCTGATGGAAGCCATTTCAGCTACCCCCTCCTAAGCAAAAGGGAGGCAAGACCTCCCCCTTACTTCAAATGTCTTACTTATTACTTCGCTACCTCATTATCCTTAAGCATTTTGTCGCCTTCTTCTTGTGATTTCTTCAAGGTTTCGTCAATACTCAGCTTGTTCTGCTGGTTTAGCTGCAAATTGGGTGCCAACGCGTCGGTTTCCATCACGGAATAACCAGGGTGGTTTGGACGAACCTTAGCGAACTCCAGTGTTTCTAGAAACGGCTGCCACTTGGGATCATCTTTGAAGAATGGATCTTCCATAGACGGCTTATAGCCAGGCAGATTCAGACTGGTCTTGGCCCAGAGCAATGCGTTATCCTTGTTCGCTGTCCACCATTTAATGAACTCCCACGCCTCTTCCTTATGTTTGGAGCCTTCTGGAATCACCAGACCAAATCCGCCCATAACACTGCCTTTATCCCCGTTTGGTCCAGCTGGAGGGGGAACGATTCCATAATCTAGATCTTTACCATATTTGTTATAAGTGCTGAGCATCCACGGACCGGAATACAACATAGCAACCTTGCCTGTGACAAAAGCATCTTGCCCTTCCCCAAGTCCAAGCTCAAACCCCACTTTATACACCTTATCTTTGTTCATCAGGCGATCCCAGAACTCTAGCACCTGTTTGCCTTTATCATTATTAAAATTGGTCTTTCCATCCTCCGTAAGCATGGTACCGCCAGCCTGTTGAAGATACATATTAAAAAGCCCCAAATCCCCCATTGAAAAACCTGCAATTTCCAATTTATTGCCGTTCCATTTGGTGAGCTTCGTAGCAGCCGCCTCTAGCTCATCCCATGTTGTTGGAGGCTGAAGTCCTGCATCTGCGAGCAGCTTCTTATTATAGAAAAGAGCACGAGCATCTACGGTAAGCGGCAGCCCATATAATTTGTCATCGTATGAAAGCTCACGAAGCGATTCACTGTAGAAGTCATCTTTGGAAATACCGTCACGCGTTAAGTATTCGTCAACCGGATGCAGGACGTTTTTTGGAGCATACAATGAAGTTCTCCAGCGATCCCAAAACAGCACATCAGGAGTGCCGCCATTGGTTGCGGAAGTCAGGAACTTCGTGATCATATCCTGCTGCAGCACATACTTTACATGAATCTTATCCTGCGATTTATTAAAGGCATCAACCATGGTCTCAAATTGCTTCTGCCCCTCACCGCCCCAATCCCCCCAGAAGGTAAGCTCCGTCTTTTTCCCATCACTGCTTCCAGGTTTACTTGCAGTTCCGGACTCTTTACCGGTAGACCCATTACTGCCACCGCAGCCCGTAGCAAGTGAAGCTGTCATAACCAAAGCAAGTGTGGTAACCAGCCATTTTTTCATGTTCTCTATCCCCTTTAGAGTCGATTGAAAAACTTGTAGACATTAACCCCGCTTAACTTGTAACCCGCAGCGCATAAGCACCAGCTCGCAGAACATCATATTTGCCCATGAGAACCATGGACGTGTAAATTCGTCAGGATTATCCACATGAAACCCTTCATGCATAAATCCGGTGCCCGCATCCGTCTTCTCCAGCAGATTAAGCAAGGATTCCTGTTCCTCATTGCTGGTAGATGTCATTCCCTGGATCGCTAAAGCTATAGGCCAGATATAACGACTAGGCGTATGTGGACTTCCAACACCTGAAGCCTCCTTTCCAGCGAAGAAATAAGGATTATTGCTACTTAGAATAAGCTTTCGGGTATTTTGGTAGATAGGATCATCGGCACTCACATAAGACAAATAAGGGATTGAGAGCAGACTCGGCACATTTGCATCATCCATCAAATTCACCTGTCCACGGCCATCTACTTCATATGCATAGACTGTCCCAAACTCTGGGTGGTCTACGATTCCATACTGGCGTATCCCCTCATTAATCTGTTCAGAAAGTCTTCTAGCTTTCAATTCCAGTTCCTGATCCCTTAGGATCTCTCGGGCAATTTCACACACATACTCTAAAACAACCACAGCGAACATATTTGCAGGAACCAAATACCCGTAGTCACAGGCATCATCGCTAGGACGAAATCCAGACCAAGTCATTCCTGTATATGCTGTCAACGTTCCTTTGCCTTCACGCGCTAATGTATCCGTAGGTGGACAGTTCATCCTTTGAAAAAGATAATTGGAATCGCTCTCATGTTTCTGTTCAGTAGTCCATAATGCAATAATTTTTTCTACACCCTTAACAAATAAATCATTAAACTGACTAGTTCGGCCCGAATTCTTCCAGAGCAGATAACCCAGTTGGATCGGATAGCATAATGAATCAATCTCATATTTTCTTTCCCATACTCCTGGGCTCATCTCTGTAAGATCCTCCTGATGGCCATTTCCATTAACTTCTTCATTGAAAGCATTCGCATAAGGGTCAAGCTGGATGCAGGCGAATTGTCTTTGTACAAGTCCCTCAATCATGTCCGCAATTTCTTCATCCTCGGAGGCAAGGATCAGAAAGGGTCTAACCTGAGCGGCCGAGTCCCGCAGCCACATCGCTGGAATATCTCCGGTAATGACAAAAGTGGTGCCATTCGCCATTCTTTTTAAGGTTGTATTCCAGGTGTTAGCCATACATTTCTCGAACATTTCGGCTAATTTTGGACGATCACTCAGCTGCGCTTTTACATTAGATGCCAGTTTCTTCATCGACTCAGGGATTTCTCTGGTTGCTTTCAGTTATAATACCCCCTTTTTCTTTTTCCTTTGAAGCGCTTTCACAAATTAGTATATTGTCATGTGGTTAGTATGTCAATATGTTTATTTATTGATAATGATATATCAATACTTCAATAATGATAAACATCAATCTAAAACAAACAAAAAAACCCATCCAAAGAGATAGGTTTTTATAACAACTAATTTATGGATAATCGCATAAAATTAATTAGAATTAGATGGTTTAGCAGAACCCGTAGATTCACCAGAAATCAACTCAGCTTCCAGCATTATCTTATTCGATACAGTCTGGCCGTTCATAATTTGCAGGACATTCTCAATTGCCAGTCGCCCCATTTCTTCTTCATTCTGCCGCAAATGAGTGAACGCATAACCCGATCCGAGTGGAGTTGGTGGACTATCAAAGCAAATGATCGAAATATCCTCTGGAATCCGCAGCCCAAGTCGTTCAACCGCAGTTCTAGCCAGCAGGGCAATATTATATTCCACGGCAAAAAGCGCCGTTATTGTTGGATTCTCTTGTAAATGAGAAACTAGCCGTGAGATATCGTGTTCAATATTCTCATCATTAAAGGAATTTGGTAATGTTGAGGTTAAATCACTAACCCACAACCCCTTATCTACAGCTATCCCCCGCTCCGCATGTGCTTGTATAAACCCCTCCACCCGCTCCTCAAGAGCGGTCGTATCCGCTGGAGGTGGAGAGAGGAAAGAGATATGAGTATGCCCGAGATCAAATAAGTACTCCGTCCCTTTAAGTGCAGCCTTTATGTTATCCGTGCCGATCGAAGCAGCCGCTACTCCTTTCAGATGGCGATCTACCAGAACTAATGGGAAACGCCCGATCACCAATTTTAGAATCTCAGCATTAAAAAATTCACCTTGAGCCGGAAAAACAATCAGACCATCTACACCCAAGCTAAGCAACTTCTGAATAGACTGTTCTTCGTTCTCTGGTACGCCAAATGTTCTTCGTAGAACGAGGAAGCAATCATTATCACGGGAAGCCTGTTCCATCCCATAAATCAAGCCTGTTCCATAACTGTTGCCAAAGTCGGTAATAATCAGACCAATCGTCTTTTCCTCATGGTTAAAAGCATTAAAAATAGTCCCGTCAGAGGTCGTCTCAGGAGACATAACTGAATCTATGTAGTCAACTGCCGGATCAGCCACAAACGAACCTCTTCCCGGTTTTCTCACAATCAAATGCTCGGCGGCTAGCATTTCCAGAGCTTTTTTACTCGTAATCCGACTTACATTATAGGTTTCGGCCAGTTCTTTTTCTGAAGGAACTCGCTCCCCTTGTCCATAGGATTTATTTACAATAAGCTGCTTCACTTCATCAAATATTTTTTCATACATCGGTTTGGATGACGTTGTCTCATTCATAACTTTCGTTATCTCCTGACTCTAATTTTTTCATCTTTATACATAATAATATATCATGATATATTAAGTTTGTCGACATTTGTACTGAAGCAGTTGAAAAAAGAGGGAGGAAGGGTTCAGAGGGTAAAGCGAAAAAATTCTAAGATTCGTATAGAAACAGAGATAAACCGTATTCTAAGAATACGGTTTAAGAGAGGCTACGTAACAAAGCTCTGAATAGACTCCTTTAATTCTCGAGCTCCCAGTCTGGATTCCATGCGACTTCCCACAAATGCCCATCGGGGTCCATAAAGTGACCGGAATACCCTCCCCAAAAGGTATCATGTAAAGGGTCAACGATCTTCGCACCAGCCTTTTGAGCTAGCTCCATAACCTGATCTGCTTCCTTTTTTACTTCCTACATTGTGGCCAATCGTTATTTCTGTTGAACTGGCTGGGGATAATGGAACCTTTGCCTCATAGGCCATATCTTTCCGATTCCAAAGTGCCAGCTTCAAGCCTGCCTGCAAATCAAAAAAGGCAACCGCTCCATGTTCAAATTCTTTGCCAATGATCCCTTCGGTCGTGAATCCTAATCCATCCCTGTAAAAAACCAAAGCTCTCTCCAAATCATCCACGCCTAGTGTTATTACTGTAATTCGGGGTTTCATCTATATCGAGCCTCCTATTTTCGCTTCGTTAAATTGTACGAGTGCGCTCATTAATTGTGTTCAGTACTTCTTCCCAATGCATCTTCATCTGCTCTCGCATAACTGGATGGACCATTTTCTCTTGATAAGATCTACTATATTCATAGATAATATCAAACCACATTCCGCTTAACAAGTTTTTACACTTTTGTACATTTGTTCTTTTTTCGACCATAAAAAGCTTACACAGGTCTATCGTAAATGGCTGTTCAGATTATATAATAGAGACTATCTGGTATAGAAAGGAAGTTGATTTTTTTATGAAATTTGATGATTACCGCTATGAGCGACCGGATGTAGAGAAATTCAAGCAAGACTTTAACACCCTGCTGAAAGATCTCAACGACACATCACCACTAGAGGTGCAAAAAGCTTCCGTTACTGCCATTAACAAGCTTCGCAATGAGTTTGACACGATGCAGACATTGGTTAGCGTTCGTCATTCTATCAACACGACAGATGAATTTTACAAAGCCGAACAAGAATTCATGGACGAAATCGGGCCTGTCGTTCAGGAATACATAACTGACTACTACAAAGCACTCGTACATTCCAAATATAGAGCCGAGTTTGAAAAGGAATGGGGTGCGCAGTTACTCCAGCTTGCTGAAGTATCGCTGCGGACGTTTAGTCCGGAAATCATTGAAGATTTACAATTAGAGAACAAACTATCAACTGAATACTCCCAGCTTATCGCATCTGCCAAGATTCTTTTCGAAGGTGAAGAGCGTACACTGCCTCAACTCGCACCTTTCGAATTGTCTACAGACCGTGATATGCGTAAAAGTGCTTCTGAAGCTCGTTTTGGTTTTATGTCCGAACACGAGACTGAATTTGACCGCATTTATGACGAGCTCGTAAAGGTCCGTGACCGCATAGCTAAAAAGCTTGGGTACAGTAACTTTGTTCAGCTAGGTTATGACCGTATGATGCGTACCGACTATAATGCTGAAATGGTTGCTAATTTCCGCAAACAAGTTCTTGAATATATCGTACCTGTCTCCCAGCAGTTAAAGAAACGTCAGACTGAACGACTGGGTCTAGATGAATTGAAATATTACGACGAGAACTTTAGCTTTAAGACCGGGAACGCTACCCCTAAAGGGGATCCAGACTGGATTGTAGCTAACGGTAAGAAGATGTACAAAGAACTCTCCCCTGAAACGGATGAATTTTTCACCTTCATGCTGGACAATAATCTGGTGGATTTAGTAAGCAAAAAAGGAAAACAAGGCGGCGGATATTGCACCTATTTCAGCCAATACCAAGCCCCTTTTATTTTCTCGAATTTCAACGGAACCTCTGGGGATATTGATGTCTTAACTCACGAAGTGGGTCATGCGTTCCAGGTTTATGAAAGCCGCAATATTAATGTGCCAGAATATGCTTTTCCAACCTATGAAGCATGTGAGATACATTCCATGAGTATGGAATTTTTCGCTTGGCCTTGGATGAACTTGTTCTTTGAAGAAGATGCAGATAAATACCGCTTTAATCACTTATCTGATAGCCTTCAGTTTATTCCTTACGGGGTATCTGTCGATGAATTCCAACATTTTGTTTATAGCAACCCTGAAGCAACTCCTGCTGAACGCAAGCAAGCTTGGAGAGACATCGAGAAGAAATACTTACCACATCGTAATTATGAAGGTAACACTTATCTGGAACAAGGGGGCTTCTGGCATAAACAAGGCCACATCTTTGCATCACCGTTCTACTACATTGACTACACACTAGCACAGCTATGTGCCTTCCAATTCTGGAAACGTTCGAACGAAGATTTCAAATCTGCTTGGAGCGATTATTTGGAGCTATGCCAAACTGGTGGAAGCAAGTCTTTTATTAAACTGGTTGAACTAGCGGGTCTGACTTCACCATTTGAAGATGGCTGCATTAGCTCCGTTATTGGGGATATTGAAGGTTGGCTGAACAGCATTAATGATAAAGAGCTTTAATCCATTCTCTGGTAAGCTCAACACAAAAAAAGCAATCCTTGCCTTATGGCTTGGATTGCTTTTTAAAATTGAATGATCCAACTTCACCCATGTATGTTATCGATAACGAATCAATAAATCTATAGGGTAACGACCCGCATTGCGACCATATAAGGCTAAGCCTCCACCCTCTGCTTGAAGCTCCAAACGGAAAGTACGATTGCGATCTAGTTTAGCTGATAACTGCCCCGGTACACTTACTTTACACAGATAGCCGTAAGAGCCCGCCTCATCCAACTTATTCGCTAATGGCTGATAATGCCAAGATAATACACCTCGGCTGTCGGCCGGATCATCTGGCAAATAGAAGGAGCCAATCCGTTGACCTTCTATCAGAACATTCACACGTGAAGGATGACGTTCTTCGTCGGTCATATAATACGTATTCGGATTATACTCCACCCTAGCATCTGCACCATGCATGAGATCAAGTCCCATTTCATTTTGCTTTGCGCCTTCAACATTTCGAGCCAATACTCGCTTTGCGCTGGCTTCGAACATGATTTCGATCTCGCCAATCATCTTTTTCTCCATACCATCTGGAAGAGTTACATCATATGCATAACGGCCTTGCCCAGCTCCATTGATTTTTGCGCATTGAATAGCTTCCCATTGTTGTTCAAAGTTGTGTTCTTTATACGCACCAACAGGGATACTAATACAATCTCCATCCCCTTCAAACCTTACACCCTGATTACCGCTTCTTACATCAAACGTAATGAAGTTGCGAGTGATTACCTCTCCCTTATTATTTATCAAAGAAACTGCTAGCACTGCAACTGCATCCTGATCGGGCATAATGATAAATAGTGGTGGTAAATCTGCTACTCCATATCCGTCCCACTTCACTGACATATGCTCACTTTGTGTAACAACTCGTGTTCCCAAATTGTCGTACCAAAGTTCCCACTTCACCTGTAAATGCTGTCCATGATATTTATCTGAGAAGCTGGAACGAAGAAGCGGAACTTTAACTTCATCCTTTGCGTTTACTGTCTGGCATGGCGGTGCATCGATCACGATGAAGTCCGGAGAATGCAGATCAGAAATCGTCATCCCTGGAACAAAGGCATCATAACCAAAATCTTTATCGCTACCGTCTAACCGATAATAACCATTGAACTCGTTCGTAACATCGCGAAATTCGGTAAATACGAAACCACATAGCTTATCATGCCGCCGGAATTCATTCATCATATAGCGGTAATGCCATGCTAAATCACTATCCCCTGCCCCGCCTTCGATACCCCATACGTTTCCACATTCACTGTTCATCAGCGGGGCATCAGATTGTACATTACCTCCGATACAGTTAAAGTCTGAACCTGGGAAAGTTTTGTCTACAACCTCATTCAAATGAGCTCTAAGCTGATCATAACCATTAATGTAGAAATGCCAAGTATTGATATCAGATTCCACATGATCATAGTTACAAGGTGAGTTATCTTCAACGATTCTAGATGGATCTAGTCGTTTTGCCCAACGATATTTTTCCCGAACCCATTCCTGTGTTTCTTTGAGATAACTAGTCTGCTGCTGTAAATCACTCGTCAGACTAGTGTCCTGAGCATTCGTCTTCAAACCCCATGTCTCGTTAAACATTACCCAAGAGAAAATCGATGGATGATTATAGTCTCGTTCAATAATCTCAAGTGCTTCACAATCATACGCAGTACGTGCTTTTTCATCGGGATTTCCCCAAAAGCAAGGCATGTCTTCCATCACCAAAATACCCAGTTTATCCGCCCAATATAGTTTGCGTGGTTCTTCTGGCTTGATATGAATACGCACAAAGTTCAATCCCAATCGTTTCATCAAATAGATTTCATCCCGCATGTCATCATCAGTCGGATAAGTGAAATAGCCCATTTTGTGATAAGACTGGTCAAGGGTACCATTTAAATAAATCGGCTTACCATTAAGAGTAATCCAGCGATAACCACGCTCATCAAAGCGAACAGTTTGGATTTCTCGAATTCCGAAATAGGTGCTGACTGTGTCTGTGCCAAAAGATCCGCTAAGTTGTAGTTCGCCTTCATACAAATACGGTGTATCTGGACTCCACAATTTTGGATCTGTTATATGGAAAGAGAGCTTAAATTCATTCTCCCCTGCGATAAGATCTATTTTCTCAGTATGCAATATAGAATTCTCTGCGAACTGCAGCGTGAAATCTGCCGAACCAGTTTCTTGTGCAATGATTCTTGTAGTTACGTTCACTTGCCCATCAATAGTGGTCACAAACTTAGCATCTTTCATATAAGTCTGAGGGCGAGATTCTAGCCATACGGGCTGCCAGATTCCGCGAATTTCTCCATAACCCTGTTTGCCACGCGTTTGGTAATCATGATCGAAGTCCTCTACTCTAACGACAATTGTATTGTCTAAATCTTCAACCCAGTACTGAGTAACTTCGAACTCAAATGAACCATATCCACCTTGGTGTGAACCAACATGCACTCCGTTAATCCAAACGTCACATGAATAATCTACTGCCCCGAATCGCAAAAATAGTCGTGTCTGTGAGTCGGTAGTCTGCCATTTCAAAGTCCGCCGATACCATCCTATCCCTTTATGATCACTACCAATACCTGATAATGGACTTACCCAAGAAAAAGGAACAGTAATCATCGAACTGTAAGCGATTTCGGAATTGGAATACCAATGTTCGCTAATTCCTTCATTGCTCGGATCAAAGCTAAATGACCATTCCCCATTCAAATTCATCCATTCGTTGCGCTGCCAATGTGGATGCGGATGTTCGGGACGAGGAATCGGAAGACTCTCAACATTCAGTACAGAAGTTGTCATGATATGAGCACAGCCTTTCAAAATAAGAAGTTGAGCTCATTTTAGCACCAGTATATAAAATACGCAATGTATATTATAATTTTACAATATAGAATCTTCAGTGTACAATATCCTCAACCTATCCTAACGAAAAGGAATACAACCAATGAATGATATTTCGCAAGAAACGATACGGTACCCCGCATCACGCATCTTAGATGTTGCTAAAGCACTTTCTGGAGATGTCAGAGTCCGCATTCTTGAAGCCCTTGGTGACAAGCCCATGAGTGTCAGTCAATTGGCCGAGACACTTGGCGTAGCTCAACCAACAATTTCAATCAATGTACAGACCCTTGAGCAAGTTAACTTAATCTCATCTACACAGGGTGCAAATCGCGAGAAAATATGTGCGATCACCTGCCGATCCATCCATCTCGATCTTCCTTCGAAGCTAGGCGATGGTCTGCATCAAACGGAAGAAATACATATGCCCATCGGGATGTTCTCCCACTGTTCTATTCAACCCTCTTGTGGTATGGCTGGAAAAGACGGCGGAGTCATCGGTTCTCAGGATGATCCACGGGTATTCTACATGCCGGAACGAGTTGATGCATCTCTCTTATGGTTCGCTGACTCTGGCTATGTCGAATACTATTTTGCCAATCCACTACCCCCTGGTGTCGAGCTTGATGAGATTCGGATTTCGGCTGAGGTTTGTTCTGAAGCACCTGCATTTCGGGAAGATTGGGCAAGTGACATCACATTAACTATAAACGACCTACATGTCGGTACTTGGACTTGTCCATCAGATTTCGGTAACCGGAAAGGAAAGTTAACACCCGAACGATGGAAGGGTGGTACAGAATATGGAATGCTGACAGAGTGGAGTATCTCAGAACAGGGTAGCAAAATAAATGGAATTGCTTCTTCCCCTACTACAATTAGCTCACTGAAGCTGGCATTTAATGAGCCCATTCGAGTACGATTTGAGATTCGCGAGGATGCCCTCAATAGACGAGGACTTAATCTATTCGGAAGTGGTTTCGGAGACTACTCACAGGATATTATCCTGTCGTTTGTGCGTCGTTCAGTATCGGGTACATGATAACACGTAAGAATTGCACACCTGAAACCAGAGTAGATCGAAAGCTTCAGATGTGCCAGTGGACAATGTTTTCTTTACACACCAATTACTTACGCTTATCTTCAGCTTTTTTGATATTCTCAGCCACTCTAAATTTCACGATCTTACTAATTAATTCATAGGGCATCGGCTGATTAAGAGGGAATTGAATGGATCCTTTTGCTCCTTTATAGACTGATAATTCTTCTTTGAAAGCGTCAATACCATTAGGCGTTGGATAAAATCCAATATGGTTTTTGAAAGCCGCAAAATGCACCAGATTTCCGTGCTGTGTAAAAGTAGGCATCTGATAGCTAATCTTTTCAATCGCATCAGGTGCCGTTTCTTTTATTACTTTTCTTATTGTACTAAGGATTTCCTGAATCTCAGATGGAAACTTGGAAATATAGTCATCGATCGATTCATACGTGATTTTAGCGTCCATGGTAAGTCCCCTCTCTGTTTCAAGTTCACATTTAACTTTGATGAAGTGCTGCCAATGCCTCGTCTTCTGTACTCTTGAACAATATTTTATTCCCCTGATTACATTCGTAAATAAAATCATTCAGACTTTTACTATTATAGCCAGTAAATTCTCCCACAATAGCAACTCGCATCTGATAGTTTGTATACTTTTGAAGAATCTCTCCGGCAAGGCCCGTCTTTAACTCAAAAAAATCATCTGTGATTTGCTCTTTACTTAGAATCATTTTATCGCATTCTTGATATCTCACGTTTGCCATTAGATCGAGTGCATCATTTACATTATTAATTACAATACCTTCGCTGGAAATCAAAGCTACTGTTGAATTGTCTTTACGGTTTAATGTGATTTGCATTCTAAATTGCTCCTTTTTCAATAAGAAATTCTTTTACGTTGTGGTTTCCTTGTTGGATAGCTATAGCTAATACTGATTCACCACCTTCAATTTTAGCATGGATGTCAGCTCCGTGTTCGATTAACAAGCGTATCAGCTCCACATTATCCGAATGAAAAGCTGCAGAATGCAAGGCAGTGTGCCCATCGCTATCAAAAATATGTGTCTGAGCACCCTTGTTCAATAGCAGTTGGATAACACCCATATTCCGCTCCCCAGCAATTGCAGCATGAAGTGCAGTATTAGAAGGAATGAAATTAATCTTGGAATGGGATACTGCATCAACCTCAGCACCATGCTCTATCAATACCTGCACCGCTGCTTCTTTACCGAAATGTGCTGCATATCCCAAAGGTGTAAGACCCTCGTTATTTTCCGTATTTGCAAGAGCCGGATGGAATTCTAAGATTTCTGTTAGCCGTGCAGCATCGCCATGTTGTGCCGACTGAAAAACTTCATTAATACTTTGCCGTAGTTCCATTAGATTTCGCCTCTTTTCAATTGATGAAAAAATGATTTAACTTATTTTTTCTGGATAATTAAGCCATTCTCCTGCTAACAAGAAGAAACGATGTTGTCGTCTTTTAAAGACGATAACCATTTCTCGTAAAAATAACAAACACAAAAAACAATACAAATTTATTGTAAATCAATAAATTAAATGCTAAAATCATGAAGTTATTATATAAGTGAGGTGTTTTAAATGAATGTTAAACGAGGTTCAACCATTTTCTTAAAAGTAATTATTTTTCTGGTTGGAATTGCAGTGCTTGCTTTGTGTATCTGGTTACCTGAGATAGCGGTAAGAGATGCAAGAGTACATCCAGATACGGCTTACTTCCTGATTCCCTTTTTAGTATGTGCTTACGGATTCTGTATTGCGTTTTCTGTTGCGCTGTACCAAGCATATAAACTATTAAACAACATCGAAAAGAACAATGCTTTCTCTGAATTATCCCTTAACTCTTTGAAGATCATAAAGAAATGTGCTTTTACAGTCATTTTCCTCATTTTGTTAGGAATAGTAAGCTTAAGGGTGCTTGCTAAAGTTACAGTTAGTGATGATGCAGCGGGTCCTACATCATTATGTCTAATGGGTCTTTTAGCAACAAGTATCATCGCAGCCATTGTGGACGCACTTCAAAAGCCATTAAAAAACGCCCCTAACATAAAGCCAAAAAATTTATGATTAACAGTCAAATATCAACATTAGAATTTAATATAGCCAAAAGAAAAGAGTATTCATTCGAAGGTTATCGAATGAATACTCTTTCTTTTCAATGTATATTATGAGCCAATTTTTAAATTAAATCAGACTTTTGAAGAAGCCGCTTAACTATCGCTGCAACCTCAGCTCTGGTCATATCATCCTTTGGAGCAAGACCATCACTGCTTCTTCCCATAATAACCCCTGCCTGCAAGCAGTAAATTATTCCGCTTAACGCCCAGTTGGATACAACGTTAGCATCATTATATGGGGTTAACAATCCGTCAATGGATTGACCAGAAAGTTTAGCCTTTAGCGCTGTAATTTTCATTGCCTTAGCAATAATCAACATCGCTTGTTCACGGGTAATTTGGTCATCAGGGCGGAACATGCCATCTTCAAAACCATTGATTAATTGATATGCATATGCAGTATTGATCGCACTGTTATACCAATCCGTAGTTTTAACATCCGAAAATGGTGTTGCTGTTTGACTCAATCCTAGTCCGAGACCGCGAACGACAATTGCCGCAAACTCTGCGCGGGTAATCGCTTGATCAGGTGTAAATTGACCATTGCCAGTCCCTTCGATAACTAAACGGGAACCCATATCATTCACTGCATCTTTTGCCCAGTGATTAGCAACATCACTGAATTCAAGCGGATGCCAGATTACAGAGTAAGTGCCGCCACTAAGGCTGTTGATTGTAGCAAAATATTTGCCTTCAATGACTATCACTTTAGTAGGTACATGATGCACTGAGCCATCAGGATCAATATACACACCGGTTGTAATCTTATTCGGGTCCATCCCATCCGGAATAGCAATCGTACGTTTCACATACGTATTGAATTGAGAAAGTTCAATACTCTTATCTCCGTACATGCCTCTAGCCGTAAAGTTTACTGGTGCGCCGACTAATGAAAATGATCCGTTTTGTGCAGCAGCTCCTAATGCCTTAACTTGATCGGCAGTTGGTGCGCTGATTTCAATCTGTATTTTAATATCTTGTAAAGCTACAGACTTGCCAATCTGCGCGGATAAGGCCTCAATATCAATCTGCCCAGAAGGCAGTGTAAATGTCGCATTTCCCGTTCTGATTTCAAGTAT
Source organism: Paenibacillus sp. B2(2019) (assembly GCF_008370385.1). Classification (NCBI taxonomy): domain Bacteria; kingdom Bacillati; phylum Bacillota; class Bacilli; order Caryophanales; family Paenibacillaceae; genus Paenibacillus; species Paenibacillus sp. B2(2019). Next base: position 113,632 of record NZ_VTZR01000025.1, on the reverse strand, counting down.
TGCTTGATTTCCCTGCATATTTTTAACCATTTGTCCGTTTAGTTCGCCAACGATAACATCAGATTTACTAGTGGCAGTGATAGAAACCACAGCACCTATACCTTCAGCGGCGAGCTTGTCTTCCAGCTTCTTCTGGTCTAAAGCAATGGTGGTTACCGTTTGATCATTCCGTTTACCATTCGTCGCAGTTCCCACGGTTTCCGCTTTACCATTGATTAAAATGGAAGCATCATTTGCCACAGGTGCCGGCGTTGCTGATGGAGTTGGTTGAGAAGAAACATCAACACTGGATGGAGCGCTCGGGATGACTGTATTGGATTCAGCAGATGATTCGCTAAAGCCAGCCTTATTGATGGCCTGTACCGTGAAGGTGTAGCTTGTACCATTCGTCAGACCACTGATTGTAAGCGGACTTCCATTACCCGTAACCGTCAGCCCTCCCGGATGAGCCGTTACAATATATCCTGTGATTTCACTTCCACCATCGTTTACCGGCGGTGTAAAGGTGATGATCGCTTGACCATTTTCTGCAGTTGCAGTTACGGATGTTGGAATACCCGGTGCTGTAATTGGCTTAGCAGGAGCCTTCACAGTAACGGTTGTTGAAGCTTTATAACTTCCATCTTTCGTTGTAACCGTAATGATGGCTGTTCCCTCACCAACTGGAGTTACTTCTCCATTCACAACCTTGGCTACAGTCTCATCGCTGGAGCTCCAGATCAGGTCTGGATCTGTTGCATTTGCAGGCTCTATTGTCGCTTTTAGTATTCCCACAGTTTCACCAGCTGTTAAATCGAGCGTCTCCTGATCTAGCCTCACCCCAGTTACATTCACAACTGGTGGAATTGGTTTACTTACATGTACTGTTGTTGAAGCAGTAAAACTTCCATCTTTAGTCGTAACCGTAATGGTGGCTGTTCCAACACCAACCGGGGTTACTACTCCGTAAACAACCTTAGCTACTGTTTCATCACTGGAGCTCCAGATTACCCCCTTATTGGTTGCATCGGCAGGTGCGACTGTCGCTTGTAGCGTTTTATCACCTTCTCCAACTGTTAAATCAAGTGTTGGCTGGTCTAAGGTTACTCCGGTTACTATAACAATTGGTGGCTTAGGTGCTGCCACATTCACAGTTGTTGAAGCCTTAAAACTTCTATCCTTAGTCGTTACAGTAATAATTGCTATACCCTCACCAACTGGTGTAACCACTCCATCCACGACTGTTGCAACAGTTTCATCGCTGGAGCTCCAGATCACATCAGTATCTGTCGCATTTGCAGGTTCTATTGTCGCCTTTAGTAAGGCATCTGCTTCACCAGCAGTTAAGTCGAGCGTCTCCTGATCAAGCTTCACTCCGGTTACGTTCACAATCGGAGCACTCACAGTTACGGTGGATGTCGCAGTATAACTTCCGTCTGTTGTTGTTGCTGTTATCGTTGCCGTTCCAACGCCAACTGGGGTGACTACTCCATTCACAACTGTCGCCACAGTTGCATCGCTGGAGCTCCAGATCACGGTTTTGTTCGTGGCATTAGCAGGTTCTATTACAGCATTTAGTGTATCTCCTGCTTCTCCCTCTGTTAAACTAAGTGATGTTTTATTCAAAGTCACTCCAGTTACGAGGACATCTCCCACATCGTTTACCTGCACATTGAAGGTGTATAAACTACTTATAGTGCCATCATTTACAGTAACAGTAATCACACTGTTTCCGTAGGCATTCTTCGCTGGTGTTATTTCTAACGTCCGCACATCCCCACTTCCACTTACTTTCAGTCCATTATTCGGAATTAGGGAAGTATTAGAAGATGTAGCTGATACATTTAGGTCATCCCCATCCACATCAATGACCTTAAAGGAGCGTGATACAGATTTATTTTTTTCCGTTGTAGTACTTCCCATGAAGCCTGTGTCCTGCTTCCAGCTAGCACCAGTGATTGAACCGTTCTTAGCTGAACCAGCCGGTGTATTGACAGCGATAATACCATCATTGCTATTCGAAAATTTATAGTTCAAAGCCAGATTAGGCTCTGATCCATTCAAATCGACGTTCATTTCGCGAACAATTTCGCTCTGGGTTTTAGCTTTACTCCAAAACCTTACGTCTCTCATCCCACCGCTGTAATCTCCGTCCTGTCTCCAGGTGCTTTTACCAAGCCAGTTGTTCGGACGTGCCATATTTCCAACTGTACTTAAATCCATAGCCCCTTCTGCCTTAAGAACACCATCCCAATAAATTCGTCCCTTTTTCTGACTGTGATCATAAACAATTGCGACATGAACCCATTTAGAAGTCGGGAAATCTTCAGTGACGTTAATCTCACCTTTATTGGTATACGCTATGAAGCTCATTTTTTTTCCGTTAAAACCCACAAAAATATTGTGGTTTGCCTCACCGATTGAAGATTCGAAGAATCTCATCCAGGTATTAAAACCATTGACTTTTAAATTACCTTCAATTGTAAAAGAATTCTTGTATAACAGTTGATCTGGGAACGTCACATAATCCCCATTGCCGTCAAAACTAAGATAGTCCCCACCATTCAGTTCTGTCAGATAAGGTGCATCGTTCACTGGATTTACAGTAATTGTAGCAGTGCCTAGATCTGGGTTGAATGCTGCAGAAACAGTGGTATTCGCATTTTTTTGATAATTTTGATAGCCGACTGCTGTTGTGTCCCATAGCTTAAAGTAAATGGAAGCTGTTCCGTTCCAGTCTTTAGCGGGGACAAAACGAATTTTCTCCGATTTCAGCAGCAGAAAAGCTTTAGTGTCAGACACTGGCTCGATATTATACCAAATATTTGCTTGCGTGTTGTAATATTGCCAGGCCCCATTGGTATTATCAAATGACACCACAGCAATTCCTGTTGAAGCTGGGTCAGTTACCTTACCCGACAAAAGACTAGACACAACAACGCCTGCGTTGGAAGAATCGTCTTCATTGATGGACGGTATCACAGCTGGGCTATTCACGATCCAACCAAAGTCCGATTTTGCACTCACTATTTGAGTGTGGATCGGCCCCACACCTTGCACCACAACTCCAGTGGCTAACGAAATACTAATGCCTATTTTCATAAATGATGGCTTCAAACTCTTTTTCCCCCTCTAGCTTAAATCATGTCATCATTTCGACAATAATCGAGAGTATTATACAAAATTATGATAAACGAAAAATAAACAAAAAAAGAACCTTCGAATTCTAATCGATTCGTCGGTTCTCTTTTTCTTTATACTAGTTCATCATCTTCTTAATCAGAGCTTTGAGCTTAGGATCAGGTGAAGTTCCAAGCTCCTGTTGAAGGGTCTCTTCCAATTGCCCATATCGCCGATAAGCTTCATTCATACGCCCTAGTTCAATATACAAATGAATGATTTCCTGATGGATATCTTCTCTCAAGGGATCCAATTTCAAGATTCTCTCAAAGTAGTGCAGCGATTGTTGACGCTCGTTCTGCTCCATATGAAATCTAGCAGCTAGTTCCAGCAGTCCAATAAAATCCTGTTCAAGTCGGCGTGTCTTCCCACTAGCCCAATCGTATGCTTTACCTTTGAGAAAGGACCCCGTATACAATGTTTCTACTTGATTGAACCATTCAGAATCTTTTTTCGAGACCTGTCTAATTTGCTTCAGCTGTCGCTTAAACTCATACAAATCACAATAAATACTGCGTTCCTCTATACTAATTTCGGTTCTGCTGGCTTTAATAAAGCTAGTTCCGATTGCTTTTCGAATATAGTACAGGGTTGAGTTCAGATTCTTCAGCGCTTTATCAGGTTCCAGCCCGCTCCATAAGGTATCGATAATTTCATCTCGGCTAACCGTCCCTTTACTAATCAAAAAAGCAAACAATTCTTCGGTTTTTGGGCTCCTTAGCTTGATGGGCTCTCTGTCTTGCGTACGGCGGTATATCTTTAGTCCATTAAATAAGAGAACTTCTATGACGGGCTGAACCGTCACACCTCTATTCATTTTTTTGATCTTATCCAAAGTTTTAGTTAAACGCTGTGCAGTTACAGGCTTCAGCAAATAATCCACAGCACTCAGTTCGAAGGCTTGCAGTGCGTATTCGTCATACCCTGTAACAAAAACCACATTAATCGATTCATCTAGTTCATGCAAAAGGGTGGAAAGCTTCATTCCATTTGTGTCAGGCATAGAAATGTCCAAAAAAGCTACATCAATCGAATTCCCCTTCACAAATTCATAGGCTTCCGTCGGATCCAGAAAAGTATCGTATACTTCAATCTCTCCACTCTGAGATAATATCCTTTTTAAGCGCTTTACTGATAATTCTTCATCATCCACGATAATGGCCCGCAGCATACTTCAACCTCCTATCCGCTTCATGTGTTGTTTGGGGATATCAAAAGAAACCCGTGTGCCTTTTCCTTCAACACTTTGAATACGAATGTTCTTTCCATAGAGAAGTTTGATGCGTTGACTAATATTCCAAAGCCCTACGCCTCTTTTATCTACATCTGATTTCATGATTTCCTCCAGCTTGTGCTCACTCATTCCGCGTCCATTATCTTCTACAACAAAGCTGACTACAGAAGGATCCGACTCTTTCACAGATATAGTTACCTTTCCTCCCCGTAAATTGGACATCAGTCCATGTCTTATAGCATTTTCTACTAATGGTTGTAGGATAAGTGGGGGAATCCGACTATCCGTATTTGCAGTTATATCATATTCCACTTGTAATCTAGCACCAAAGCGCACTTTTTCAATATTAATATATGCTTTAACTAGCTCTAGCTCACCCTCCAAGGTAGTTAACGAATCCAACTGTTTGAAGTCAAAGCTGCTTCTCAAATACTGTGACAGCTCCAGCGTTAATTCTTCCGCCTGCTCAGGTTCTTCCACACATAATGCAGCAATTGAATTCAGGGCATTGTACAAGAAATGCGGTTTGATCTGAGAACGTAAAAAGGCAATTTCGGCATCTTTAGCTTTCTTCACAGAAGCTCTCAATCGGGTCAGGCTTTTCACACGTGCCATTAATTCTTCCGCTTCAAACGGCTTCCCCACATAATCATTTGCCCCATTATCCATGGACATTTTCATATCGCTAACTCTATTCTTCGCCGTTAGCATTAACACAGGCAGCTCAAAGGGTGTGAATCTCTCTCTAATCCTTTGCAGAACCTCATAGCCAGAAATATCCGGCATTGTAATGTCCAGTACAACGAGAAAGAAGTCTGAATTCTTCGATAACTCATCAAGTGCCAGCTGCCCGCGGTTCACAACAACAATGGAATATCCCTCAAGCTTGAACAAGTTGATCATAGATTGCAGGTTGGCAAAATCATCGTCCACGACCAAAATCGGCTCATTGATTTTACCTTGGATATATACAGGATACTCCTGGCGCGGAAAGAAAACTTCTCTATAAGGAAGAGTCTTATCCACGATTGGACCCGTGACTTGATTAGATGTTCGATCCCATCGTGAAATAGTAAATATAAAGACCGAACCTTTACCTGCAACAGAGTCCACTCTAATGTTCCCGCCATGTAACTCAACCAGCTTCTTGGTAATGCTTAGTCCGAGACCTGTCCCACCATGACTGTGAATTTCAGCTTCGTCCACTTGCTCAAAGGCCATAAAAATACGTTTCTGCATATCCGGTGCAATTCCGATTCCCGAGTCTGCCACACGAACCTCAACCCATTCATGAGTAAATCTGGCACTAATATTTATTTCACCCTGCTCCGTGAATTTAATCGCATTATCTACCAAATTGTGCAAAATCTGAATCAAACGGTTGCCATCTGCATGTACAGGTGGAAACTCTGAAGCAACATTGTTTACGAGAAAGATCGACTTTTCTCCGAGCAGAAACGAATGTATACCGATAACAGAATCTACAACAGCTTTCAGATCTAGGGTGCTTTTATATAAGGTGATATCTCCATGCTTCATTTTGGAATAATCGAGCAATTCGTTTACCATATAAGTTAATCTTCTTCCACTTCCCATTACGATCGCTAGATTCTGCGCTTGCCTTTCGGTAACTGGACCTTCAACCCCATTAAGTAGTGTAGCAGTAATGTTGACTATGGCATTCAGTGGTGTCTTCAGCTCATGAGAGGTATTGGAGAGAAACTCGTCCTTAATTTTGTCCAGACCGATCAGCTGGTTTTTCATTTCATCTATCGTATGATAAGCCTCGAAAAAACGGAGAACAATCAGAACGATCATAATGATATTAAAGGCTACAATGTAAAACTGTCCTAGCCAAAGGTTTTCTTTCATCGAAAGAGCAAACAGAATGATGTCTATCGAGTACAGATTGATAGCAAGAATCGCCAAGAACAGCAGCAACGATTTGATCCGATTTACTTCTGGGCTTCTGATATACAAGATAGCCACTCTAAACAACATCCAAATTAACATCAATTCATATACAATGATCACATAGGTAGAGAAAAGCGTGTAAGTACGAATAGGCAGGATTGCTACCAATATTATAAAGCTGCCTAGTATAATCGTTACGACTTGCGTAAGTTTTAAAGAGATTATGCTTTTGTGCATTTGGTAGAAAAATATAGCCAGAACAATAAAACACGATATGGAGCTAATATCCTTCACTTTGTATAACACAATGAACGAAAGGTTTGGGAAAAACAGTAACAGCGAACGTTCTCCAATCAAGCCATGATAGATCGCAAGCAGTAAACAAATAATAGCAAATACAAGTAAGGAGTAATCCTTCTTACGGTATAAAGCAGCCGCCACAAAGCAGATGACAAAAATAAGTGATAATGTTCCCAATATTGCAACTGTACTAAATTCACGAGCCGTACTCTTTTGCTGGTTCTCTAGCATAGCGGCTTCCTCGCCAAAAGTAAGAGATACCGGAATACCTGCATTTACATATTCATAGTTAGAAACTTGAATGATGATCTCTACATCACCTTTTTCAGACGAAAAAAGCCCAATCTGCGGAATATTCCCCGACTGGTAATCGGCAGTACTCATAGTGGGGTTTCCATCCTTAATGAGTAAATGCCCATTCACATAAATCGCACTCGAAAAGCGGATATTCGTTTTTTTCAATGCGAATACACCGTTTACAGGTAAGTTTTTCAGCACCATCCGATAAGTAGCAGATCCGAATGCAGGTAAAGGTTGTCCATCAACCACTTTGCCATTCCATCGTGAAGGGACCTCCATTAATGCTGTAGGAGAAGGTTTGTCTGTGCTTGATTCTATAAAATTCTCAGGCATTAGCAGCTGGTTCCAATAAAATTCCCACTCACCATCTAACTTGATGATCTTTTGTTGTTGGTAATCCCAAGTTGAAAGATCCATGCTCCCCTTCTGAACTTGCAGATAATTCTCATGTTGATCATTATCTATAAAAATGGATAGTGGGATTGTTGCTAACGAGATGAAAGCAATTAAATAAATAAGTAACGTCCTTTTGAGCATCGTAGGCCCCTTTTCTATGGTGATGTTAAGCTGCGCAAACGCTTGGGGCATCGTGCAACACTTGGATTATATAGGATAGATAACGATAGATAACGATAGATAATTCTATAAAATTTTCTGTTTTCCTTCATGTTTCGACAAATTAATGGAATGGTGATTAGCGATTACACGAAACTGAGATCCACGCTTGACCTTAGGTCAGACCTAAGGTTTATAGTTAAATCAACAAATACCAATATAGATAGGAGCACCTCCATTGAATCATTACATTACGATTGGTGAACTTTCAAAACTTATGAATGTATCCGTTCATCAAATCCGATATTTTGAAGAGAAAGAGATTTTATTTCCAGCCTATACCGATAGCAATCAATACCGGATGTACGGAATTAATGAGATTTATCAGTTGGCCCAGATCCTATTACTCCGCAAATTGAACGTGCCTGTCAGTACGATTAACAAAAGCATGAATAACTTCACCAAAAATGACTACCATCAACTTTTGGAGCAGTCTCTAAGTAAAATAAACTCTGAAATAAACCAGCTAATGTTGTTGCAGCAGTTTTTACAAAAGGTACTTAAGGAATACGAGCACTCCGACATTCTAGAAGACAAATATCACATTAAACAATTGGATACTCGTCATTTAAAAAAATGGATGGAAATAGAGCAAGATGAGTCACTCACCGCTCGAAGTCTGTATGAAAAAAAGCCGCAACCAACTCATTTATTTGAAACAGATCTGCATTATTTATACGGTACTGAACAAGTAACCTTATGTTTTGAAAGCACTCACTTCACGGACATCATCCTAGAAAAAGGCAGCTACTTATATAAAGCATTTTTCGTGACGGATGATCATGATATTGAACTTGAGATTGCTCAACTGGAACACTATATAACACAACATCACTATACAATTCAGGGACCATTGATCCTTTTGGAAAAATCATATCTATCCCTATTCAACAATGACAAGCTTCATTATGAAATCCAAATTAATATTAAGCATGACCCTGACGGTGTAGCATGATAAGTCCGAACAAGATAACAATCGCTCACTACCAAGAACAAGATCATAGAGCAGTGTGCAATCTTTTAGTGGATGCGTTCCACGGTAAGTTCCACTCCCTCATCTCACTAGAGGACGATGATATTGCTGAACTACTTTTTAGGCTCTGGGAGCATGATCAACCGTCCGCATCATCACAACAAATCGTAGCTAAAGAAAATGGAGAGGTTGTCGGTACGCTCAGCATTAAGTGGAAGGACAGCCGAGCCTCAGACAGAAGTAAATTTATATCACCTCACCATAGTTCCTTTTCACAATTATTTAAGAAATTTGGATATCTAAATGTATGTAAGTTAATGGTTGGGTTACATTTTTTGAATTATCAGCCTCGCGCAAAAGAATGTTATGTCGATCATTTGGCCGTTCGATCTAGCCACCGTAATAAAGGAATCGGTAAGCAGTTGCTTAGTTGGGCAATAGATTTTGTAAACAGTCACTCCGAAGTGGACAAATTAACGCTACATGTTGCAAAAAATAATAAACGAGCTATTCATATGTACCAACAGATGGACTTTGCTATCGATCAATCAAACTATAGCGGGATTAGACACCTTCTTTTTAAAGAGGCTAATTGGCATTACATGACGAGGCGTTTACCACTACATCCTAGGAGCTCAATAAATGAAAAAAAATATTAAATTAACCGCATGCTTGATCATTGGCTTAATGGCAGCTTCAGTCTTATTCGTATTAAATCAGCATTCATATGCAATGAATGAGCAAAAGATAGAAATCGAAACCCCTCAGGGTAAACTAACAGGAACTTTAATTCTACCCCAGCACTATTCTGGAAACGTAGGGCTAATCGTTTTTGTTCATGGTGATGGTCCCATAAATGACACATACGATGACGGATATAAACCTTTATGGGAGAAATTCGCATCTGCCGGATATGCTTCTTTGTCTCTTAACAAGCCTGGTATTGGTGGTTCCTCTGGTAACTGGTTGGAGCAAAGCATGGAAGATCGTGCTCAGGAAACGATATCTGCGATTAACTGGGCGAAGAACTTACCAATGATTGATAAGAAGTCTATTGGTTTGTGGGGAGCAAGTCAGGCCGGTTGGGTGATTCCCAAGATTGTAAAAGAAGTTCCTAATCTCGCGTTCAGTATTCTTGTATCGCCTGCGGTGAACTGGATTTCTCAAGGTAAATACAATACAAGATTAGAAATGAAACAAGAAGGCTTCTCGGAAAATGAGATCCAAGCGAAAGAACATTATAATGCTCAAGTATTACAATTACTTAACGAACGAGCATCTTACGAGGATTACTTGCGTATTGCACATTCCGAGAACTTGATTTCTAAGGAACGCTGGGGATTTATCGCCAAAAACTATCAGTCTGATGCCACCGAAGAACTTAGTTACTTCAATGCTCCTGTCCATTTAGTACTCGGCGGTCAAGATATCAATGTAGATATTGAGGAAACCGAACGTATTTACCGTGAAAAAATACCTACCAACTTGCTCTCCGTCTCTTATTTTCCCAACGCTGACCACTCTATGCTGTCAAAGAAGAATGCCGCATCCCCCTTAAGAACTTATTTAACCGCTGTTTTCTTTCCACGACAATTGGTGGAAGATCAATATTTAGATGATCTAAGCCGATTTGTAAAGACACAACCGTAAACCTATTTCCAGATAAGAAATCTGACTATTGACTTTACCCTTAGGGGAAGGTGCATAGTGGAATTGAACAAACCATCGAAAATTCAAAGTCTATATATCATTAAATATCGAAGAAATGGAGATGAGATTGTTGCTGTCCATAGGAGAATTCTCGAAGATATGCGAAGTGTCCACTAAAACGCTGCGGTATTATGATGAAATTGGATTAATTCATCCCGATGAGATTAATCCCGAGAACGGTTATAGGTATTATTCCATCAAACAACTAACAAAAATGCTCTTTATCAATCGTTTGAAATCTTATCATTTCTCACTTGAAGAAATCAAAGATATTCTGGAATGGGAGCAGGATCATTTTGAAGAGAAGCTTAGTACAGCCCTTAATCTCAAAAAAAGAAAACTACAAGAGAAACTACGAACTTACGAATATACATTAAAGCAAATTAATAGTGATGTTCTAAATTTAGAGAAAGGATTATCTATGATGTCCTACCTAAATAAGATAGAAGTGCAACTTGTTGAGACCAAATCAATGCATATTCTTTTCACGCGTCAAATGTTGAGCAGTGATGATTATGCGCTTGGATATGGTAAGTATTTTAGCAAACTGTATGAAACTATTGCCACTGAAAAGCTGACCTTGCTGGGCACGCCAATAACAATTTATCACAGTGAGGAATATAATCCTGCCGGGAATGATACAGAGTTTGCCCTACCTATTGAGGAGATCGTAAATGGAACGAGGGAATTACGTGAAGGGCTGTGTGCGAAGTCTGTTTATAAGGGCCCTTATTCAGAATTAACATCGGTTTATGCGAAGCTCACAGAATGGATAGAAAATGAAGGTTATGAAATGGTGAACTCACCCTATGAAAAATATATAACAGATCCCACGCAAACTACTGATCCTCAGGATCTTGTTACTGAGGTGTATTTTCCAGTTAAGAAAAGATCGTAGCCACACTTATATTCACACCAAAATTTGATTAAAGGAGTTATCAATATGCACAGAAACTACTGGCCTATAAAAGACCGGCAAACTTCAGATCCGGCTACCTTAGGAATGGATGCTGAACAACTTTCAGAACTAGAAGCTAAGATTAAAACCGACTATAGTAATATAAACGGAATTGTAGTGGTGAGAAATGGATATATTGCCTATGAACAATACTTCAATGGCTATGGTCCGAATGATCTGCATCATGTGGCTTCTGTAACGAAAAGCATCTTATCCGCCCTCATTGGTATTGCCATTGATGCCGGATTTATCAAGGATGTTGATCAGGACGTGCTGGATTTTTTTCCCGACTATGTTCCCGACGATGTTGCTGCCAATCTACAAAAACGAGAAGTCACTATACGCCATTTACTCACCATGACAGCTCCCTATGCTTTTGAAGACTGGCACGAGCCGCTGGAGCAACTCTGTAAATCGTCCGACTGGGTCAAATACACACTTGATATCCTTGGCCACCAAGGGAATGTTGGTGATTTTAAATATTCCACCGCAGGGGCGCACTTACTGTCAGCTGTCATCACTCGTTCCACAGGAAAAAGTGCCCGTGAGTTTGCTAACGAGCGATTATTCAGACCTATCGGCATGACGGAAATCCCGGATTATGAGATGAAATCATTTGGGTTTGATGATTTATTTGGGGTAAATGTGAAGGGATGGGTGGAAGACCCCAATCATATCACCACAGGAGGATGGGGACTTACGTTGTCTCCACGTGATATGGCGCGTTTTGGTTCATTATATTTGAACCGTGGAAAATGGGAGAATAATCAGATTATTTCGGAGACATGGATTGAAGAATCAACAGCGATGAACCCTAATCATTACGGTTATTTGTGGTGGCTACGCGAAGAAGATGGGACTTACACTTACTCAGCGTTAGGGGATGGTGGTAATGTCATTTGCTGCATTCCAGAAAAAAAACTTGTCGTAGCTATCGCCTCAGAATTCACACTTCAGCCTCGTGACCGGTGGCCTCTGATTAAGGATTGTATTATTCCGTCTGTAGTAGAGTAAAGAAGATAGAAAACATGCTGGTTGCCACTACTTCATTAACAACTAGGAGAGCAACCAGTTGTCTACAATCTAAATCATTTTGCTTCAAGGAAAAATAATATCGCCTTCGTTTCTGCTTACATCAAAAAATCCTACTTTGTGTTTTATAGCCAACTCCCGCATCGCCGTATAAGCTTCCTCAGCTACAGAATAAGCGAAAGCTGCATAGATGACGGATGAGCCAAGCGAGTAGTCAGTCAACCGGTTATCCGTTCCTGCTTCCTCCATCGCCTCAAAAATCTCATCCTCTACATTCATATTAGGAAATTGCTCGGACAACTCACTATAAAAGCGTTGAAGCGCCTCCGATAAAACTGATGGATCATTATAGGTATGGTCTTCCGACCACTGCACTTGCTGCTCATACCACTTCATAAACGCTGCTCTCTCTTGCGGTGCTTTAGACGTCTCGAACGCCATCAAATCATAACTCATTAGCAATCCTCCTATATAGCTCTTCTAGCCTCAGCCCATTCTTCTGGTAGAGTAAAATATCCGATAAATCTTTATCCCCTTCGAGCGCTTAGACAGTTGTGTTTCCTTAAAAATTATCGACGGACCCTTGCCGCTCGACTTGATTTCGACTAGCTGAACAGCAAGCCCGTATATTCTCTGACAAGTACTTACCTCCAATCTGGGATCGTCCCGGCTCTGTCTAAAAAAAGGCTACACCAAGAATGCCAGAGGCAACGATAATGGTGAGCGGATGCAGCTTATATTTCATTAAACCATAAAGTGCAGTGAATACAATGATCAACGTGCCAATGGTTTGCCAAGTAACGAAGGCGTGTTCCACGCTATTTAAACCAAACCGAATCGCAGCATAGGCAATCAAACCTGTAATCACTGGTCGCAACCCATAAAATAACGTTTTAATCCATTGACTGTCCCTCACCCGATAAAAAAAGATGGAAATAACAATGATGATGATTAATGAAGGCAGAACCATGCCTAATGTGGACACAATCGCTCCTTCTATTCCGGCTACACGATATCCAATCAAGGTTGCACTGTTAGTTGCAACAGGGCCCGGTGACATCCCTGCGATGGAAACTACCTCTTGAAATTCCCTTTCAGATAACCAACCACCAGCCATAGCTTCATGCTGAATCATCGGAATGATGGCGTACCCTCCTCCAAAGGAGAGCAGTCCAATTTTTATAAAGATAAAAAATAAATTCCAAATCACATCGCTTCCCCCTAGATGTAATACTCCGGATAATTCGATTCTTCATCAGAAGCTTTCAAGGAATCCTTCTCTGTCCGAACTTGGAGCCCTAAGAGCTGTTTGATTGGCATATATACAAAACCGATAATCAATCCAACTGCGATCACGTAAATGGGATTGATTCCGGAAACTAATAAAACAATCGGTATAAGCAACGCCGTAACAGCCGTAGTCTTGTCAAATATAGCGTTCTTGGCCATTCGATATGCTGCTACTAGGATCAAGGCAATAACAGCACCATGAATCCCCTTCATGGCGGCAATAACTTTTGGTTGGTCGGCCAGTTGTGAGTAAACGGCGCTAAGCAAACAAACAATGATAAAGGTTGGAATCGTAATCCCAGCGATTGCAGCAATCGCACCCTTCACTCCAGCAAGACGATAACCAATGAATGCCGCCGCATTTACACCTACCCCACCTGGTGCTGCACCAGCTAAAGATAGAATTTCATCCATCTCCTCTTCAGCCAACCATTTCCGTTTAGTGGAAATTTCCCGTTCGATCATAGGGATCATCGCATAACCTCCCCCGAAAGTTACGGGACCGATTCGAACAAATACCAAAAACAACTGGAACAATAGACTTATCCTTAGGTCTGTATTCGTCGTCGCATTTGTTTTCATTGTTGTTCTCATGGATTCCACCCTTATATTTTCTGTCGTAATTTCATTATATCACTTTTTCCCAAAATGGAATTAAGTTTTTTGAACGGTAAAATACAATCTATGGTTTATGCGTTATACTATATTAATGTTAATAAATACAAACTTTATAAAAAACGATCTTACTAGTTCATCCTATATATAGCTTGGAGGTTTATCGTGGAAAAGCGCTCGACACACATTCCATCCCCAAAGAAACTCCTATACGACCGAATCGCCGAACAAGGCACAGTTTCCAAGTTAGATCTTCTACAAACATTTTCACTTACCAAAAGCACAATGACCCGAATATTAGATGAAATGACGGAAGAAGGCTTGCTGATAGAATGCGGATTCGGGGAATCTAGCGGAGGCAGAAGACCTATTTTATACCAGATCAATCCTTCCTACGGCTACATCATCGGTTTAGAGATTTCCAGGCTGTATTCTTCCCTTGGTTTATTTGATATGCAAATGAACCCAAAATCAATTGTTCACTGGCGAATGGATCAGGCATTCACACCTGAAAGATTTATGGATCACATAAGTAATCAAATACGCGCCTTCCTTAGAGACCATCAGCTGAAGGACAGTCAAATTATTGGGTTAGGAATAGGAGCCGTGGGACCGCTTGACCGGGAAAATGGTTTAATCTTAAACCCCCTACACTTCCCTTCTTCTGGCTGGAACAATCTCCCTATTTGCAAACTGGTGGAGGAACGAACGGGCTTCAAAGCTTTACTCGACAACGGTGCCAATTCCGCACTCCTTGGAGAACGATGGTCCATCCGTCACGCTAACATTCAACATATGCTCTATGTTCATGCTGGAGCAGGACTCCGCTATGCGATGATGTCGCATGGAAGTATTGTTCATGGCACGATGGATATGGAAGATGCCATTGGTCAAATGATCATCCAGACAGATGGACCCCGATTAAATAATGAAGGGAACTACGGAGCTCTGGAAGCATTCGTATCTGTGCAAGCGCTAGAACAAAGTGCGCGCTCAGAGGCGAAAATAGACAACGATCTGATCTTCCAAAGATATAAAGTGGCGCCTGAGAAACTAACTTATGATGTATTGGTACAAGCCTTTAGAGACGGTAATCCACATGCGCGTGAATTATTTACTCAAGCCGCCATTCACTTCGGTATTGGCCTCGCCAACGTTATCAACCTGTTTCACCCTGGGACCATCATTCTAGGTGGTGCGCTCATCCACTCTCACGAGTTGTTTTTCCAAACGGCGGTTGAAGTGGCACAGCGAAACACTTACCGTTATCCTGAATACCAACCTCAATTCTCCCTAGGTACATTAAAAGAAGAAGCTGTGGTGACTGGTGCGGCTATTATGGTGAGAAATCAAATGGTTCTTTAACATAATAAAAAGGTTGTCCCACAGCCATTTGCATGATTGTTGGGACAGCCTTTTTTTAATTTGAGCTATAGTGGTTGACAGCAACTCTTAAATTTTTTCCCGCTTCCGCAGAGACATGGATCATTTCTACCTGGAAGTGGTTTGGCACTTTTCCTGAACTCCAGCATCTGCTCCGATTTTAGTCATTTTGCTAGCAGTATCGTCCGTTCATAGGCATATGAGTAGAACATTTTATAGCTACGGCAGAAATAATCAACCTCAGTACGATCATGAACATCAAGCCAATTCCGGTTGCGCGGGCACCCCCCATTGCCAAAAGCTAAGATACTCACACTTATAGCATGATCCATTCATATTGGGTTTCATTAACAAAAAGTCATCATATATGGGGCTGGTAAGCAATGCTTCAAGGTCGGTATGGCCGATATTTCCTAACCTGTGCTCTTCATCAATAAAGAAATCGCAAGGATAGGCATCCCCGTTCGTTTCAAGCACCATCATCTTCGGGCAGCATGAGTTGTGGACGCATAACTCCGCCTCACGATGCATGAATACTAGAAGCATATTCTCAAAAATACGAATGGAATCTCCGGATACCCCTCGTTGTACCACAGATCAAATGTACGGCATAGAAACGCTCCGTATTGTTCAGGTGTAATTCGAAAGCGGCCAGGCATATCACTCTTCTGTGAAACAAAATCCATGCAAGGGATAAACTGAATATAAGGAAATTGTTGTTCCTGGTAGAATGTCATCAATTCGTCTGGTTTCATCACATTATCTTCATGAATCACCGTCAGAATACTATAGTCTACACCCTCATTCTGTAGATGGCGAATCCCACGCATAACTAGATCATAACTACCTTTCCCTGAACCCGTTATACGATGTGCATCATGAATGGGCTCAGGACCGTCCACACTAATCCCAACCAAAAAGTTGTACCGTTTAAAAAATTTCGCCCATTTCTCATGAATTAGCGTTCCGTTGGTCTGCAGCGCATTACTGATCATCGTATGAGGTGGAGCGTACTTAGCTTGGAGTGAAATCACGCGTTCAAATATGAAAGTCCGGCTAATAGCGGCTCCCCTCCCTGCCAAGAGAAAGTCGCTATACCAGATGATCTTTTCATGTACTGAGCGATAAACCGCTCCAGAAGATCCGTATCCATCACTCGGATCGGATGATGATGATGTCCCCCTGCTGTGCTGTAATAGCAATAATCACAGGTTAAATTACAATCCTCCGAGACGGTTTTCCACATGACATGAAGAGTCTCAGGCCTCGAGGTCGGTATGCATGTTGTCATACGATTCTGCCCCTCCTATATAAATACAACCTTTATGAAACCTATTTCCTATTTCTTCAATTAAATCATAGGTATGTGCATCAACGATGAGTAAAACATCATAGTTAATCGAATATCTGGACATAAAAAAACTGCATCCCCCATTGTCTGTTGAGACAAAGTAATGGGGGTACAGTTTCTTATGGGAATGAATTGTAGAATAGGTTATAGCCAATCCACCATTTGCCGCCGCGTGATGATTCAGATGACCCTAGCAAAGAGCCTGTTGCCGCAATCTTCTAAAATACCAAAGCAAGGACCGTCCTGGTCAAAACTAAGTCAGACGATCGCTCAAGTTTTCAAGCATGTCCTTGGTCATGCCCCCTAAATCGTATACTGGAGAAAACCCCCACTCCTGCGTTGCGGCGGTAGAATCGAGCGAATTCGGCCAACTCTCTGCGATCGCTTGACGAACCGGATCCACATGATAGTTAAGTACGAAGCCAGGGATATAACGCCGAATTGACGTAGCAACGGTCTCCGGATCGACGCTCATTGCCGTTACGTTAAAAGCATTGCGATGCTGAAGTCGCGCAGGGTCCGCCTCCATCAATTTTACGATGGCCTCCAATGCGTCCGGCAAATACATCATATCTAGGAAGGTCCCCGCTGCTATATAAGAAGTATATTGTCCCTTTGTAAGGGCTTCGACGTACATATCAACGACATAGTCCGTCGTTCCGCCCCCAGGAGGCGCCATGTATGATATCAACCCGGGAAACCGCAAGCTACGCGTATCAATACCATACTTTTGATGATAATAGTCGCAGAGCAGTTCACCCGCTACTTTGCTCACGCCGTACATCGTTACCGGCCTCTGAACGGTATCTTGAGGCGTTCCTTTTTTTGGCGTGCCGGGCCCGAACGCGCCGATCGAGCTCGGTGCAAAGAATGAACAGCCTAACTCTCGCGAAACCTCTAGGGCATTGGTCAATCCGCCCATGTTAAGGTTCCAAGCTAGAAGCGGTTTGGCTTCGGCAGTGGCTGATAGTAGGGCAGCCAGATGCAGGATCGTATCGACTTGATGCGCCTTCGCAATTTCCAACATCGTCGCACCGTCCATGACATCCAACAGCTCAAAAGGTCCCGAATGAGCCGCTGCATTATCGCTTAATCGAATATCTGTTGCCACCACCTGATCTGCGCCATAAAGTCGACGTAAATGGCACACCAGTTCAGATCCGACTTGCCCGAGGGCACCAGTTACTAGGATCTTTTTCATACTGCATATCTCTCCTTACCCGATAGTCTTGTCATATCAAGCTCATCTCGCGTCCCACCCGTTCATATTTGGCTAACGCCTCATTGAGCATATCCGTCGTATGCGCCGCCGTTGGCATATTGCGAATGCGTCCCGTACCCTTTGGTACCGTTGGAAACACGATCGCTTTCGCATAGACGCCTTCGTCCATCAGCCGCTTACTGAATGTTTGGGTCAACACTTCGTCTCCGATGATACACGGGGTGATTGGCGTTTCACTCGCTCCGACGTTGTAACCGAGCTTAATAAGCCCTTGCTTCAAATAGTCTCCGTTTGCCCAAAGACGATCTTGCAACTCCGTACTCCGCTTCAAAATACCAATAGCCTCGATGCAAGCTCCTATCGCCGCCGGAGGCAGCGAAGTAGAAAACAGGAATGGACGGCTTCGTACTTTCAGCCAATCGATCAAATCGCGACGCCCTGCCACATAACCGCCAGCCACGCCAATTGCCTTGGACAATGTCCCCATTTGAAAATCGATTCGATCGGACAACCCGAAATGTTTGACCGTCCCAGCTCCGTCTCCCAGCACCCCTGAGCCATGAGCATCGTCCACATACGTAATCAAGTCGAATATTTCAGCGATTTCCTGAATCTCAGGCAACTTCGCAATGTCCCCATCCATCGAAAACACGCCATCCGTGATCACCATTATCTTGCCGTATCCACCGGATCTGGTAGCCTCCTCTGCCTTTGCGCGTAAATCTTCCATGTCAGAATGGCGATAGCGAATGATTTTCGCTCGGGACAAACGACATCCATCGATGATGGATGCATGATTCAGCTCATCGGACAAAATCGCATCATGTTGGTCCATGACGGCCGAGATGGCAGCCATATTACAGTTGAAACCGGATTGGTAAGCAATTGCAGCCTCCGTGTGCTTGAATTCGGCGAGTTTCTCTTCAAGTCGCACATGCAGGTCGAACGTTCCGTTGATGGTTCGAACGGCTCCTGAACCGGCACCATACTTCTCAGTTGCCTTCACGGCAGCAGCAATAAGCCTATCATCCGTTGCAAGGCCAAGATAATTGTTGGAGGATAGGTTGATCCGCTTCACGCCCCGGATCATAATGATAGGACCGTTCGGCCCCTCCAGAGGATCGATTTCGTTATATAAACCTTTGCTCTTCAATTCGGATAGACCGTTCTGAAGAAACGTCATTAGAGTTTTACTACTCATTCCCATCTCCCCTTCTTCTTTTTTTGATCAATATACTTTGTGCTCGGGTTCAGGCAAATTGTGATCACTTCCGAATAATGCGAGTCAAACCCTTCTATTTCGACAATATGGAAAAACGCTATAATGGGACAAACTGTACGATTCGTTCAATATCCTCCCAGATTACCCTTAAAACACCTCTCGAACGTGTGAAAAAGATCCCCTTCCCGTGAGGGAGCGGGGATCTCTTGCCGCATGAGTTATTCGCATTATTCCGAAACTGTTCGCGCCCTTTGTGCATCGGAGAGCTTGTCGGGGATCAAATACAAGCCGATCCCCGCGACGCAGACAACCGCCATGATCGCAAACATGCCTTTGCCGCCAATATTTTCGTATAGAATGCCGCCAATAAACGGTCCAGCCATCCTGCCAGCCGTAGAAGAAGCCGCTACCCAGCCCATGACTCTACCTCTTGCCTTCGGGCCCACCTTCTCCAACGCCCAAGCCGGTACCGACGGGAAAACAAGAATTTCCCCGAGTGTCATGAGGATCATAGCGACGACAAACTGGCTGTAATGAATGGACAATCCGACAGCCAACAAGCCCAGTCCGAAAAGCATCGAACCGATAACAACCTGCCCCCTTGCGGTAACGGGATAGCGGATTAATAATCTCATTTTCACCGGGTGGGAAAGCATGATTAGCGCGCCGTTAATCGTCCATAACATGCTGTACGAACGAAAGGAAATACCGTTTTCCTGCGAATGCAGCGGTACAATTGCGGCCCACTGACTGTAGCAAAGCCACGATATGGCAAAAGCGATGCATAGGATGACGATAAACTTGCTACCGTGCGCGACCTCCCTGCCATCGCCGCTCCGATTCGAACGCGCGGCTTGCCCCGGCGTGATTGGCTCACGGATAAATGCGGCGAACATGACCAGAAACAATACGTACAGTAATGCATTCCCGAAGAACAAAGCCCGGATGGACATATCGGCGATCAAGCCACCTAATGACGCACCCAATGCCATGCCGATATTATGCGACACGAATATCCGATTGACAGCTTTCAGTTCCTTTCCCGGGCTACTGGAAACCGCAACAGCATTGATGACCGGATAGACGAGACCGCCGAAAAATCCGAGCAGAGTCAGCAAAGCAGCGTAACCATAGAAGTCGCGAACGATCCCCATGGCCGTGACGACGCTGGCAGAACCGACAATTCCCGCGTATACCGTCGTTTTTCCTCCCCAGCGGTCATAGATAAACCCTCCGAGTATATTTCCGACGAAAGACGCGCCATTATTGAAGAGAAGCACCAAGCCCGCCGCGGAAGCTGTCCGCCCGAACGCATCGTGCATATACACGACATTGATCGGCCAGACCAACGTCATCCCGATCGACAACAAGACGACGCAAAGTGACAGACGCGACAACATGTCGATATTTACTAAGCGGAACCTTTCTCTCATTTGAATTCAGGTAGCCAATTACCGTGTGCTTCGATAAGGTCGTCGCATAAGGAAACGATCTCGTCCATGGACAATTCCGCGGATGTGTGCGGGTCTAGCATTGCTGCGTGATAAATATGTTCTTTCTTGCCCGTCATCGCCGCTTCGATCGTTAGCAATTGCGTATTGATATTCGTGCGATTCAACGCGGCGCATTGCGGCGGCAAATCCCCTACGAATGTCGGAGTGACTCCGCTCGAGTCGACTATGCACGGCACTTCGACACAGGCTTCCTTAGGCAAGTTCGTGATAAGGCCCGTATTCATAACATTGCCGCCGATTTTGATCGGGACATTTGTCTCCATTGCTTCGAAAATAAACGAAGCATACTCGGACGTCCGCTTGTGCGTCAGGTCTTTGTTCCCGATCAATTCGTTCCGCATCGTCTTCCAACGCTCTATCTGGTTAACGCATCGACGAGGGTATTCATCCAGCGGAATGTTAAATCGCTCGATCAGCTCCGGATATTGCCGTTTGATGAAATACGGATGGTATTCAGCATTATGCTCTGACGATTCCGTGATATAGTACCCGAACTTCTGCATCAGCTCGAACCGTACCATGTCGTCGTGCTTTTCCTTTTGCTTTTCCGCTGCCCGCCGTTTGATTTCCGGATACAAATCGACTCCGTTTTTCGTCACTTCCAGCAACCAGGCCATATGGTTGATGCCCGCGATTTTCCATTGCACACCCTCATGATCCATCCCCAGATGGTCGAAAATGTGCGGAACGCACACTTGAACGCTATGGCACAAGCCTACCGTATTAATTCCACCGTAGGTATTCATGACGTTCGTCAACACGGCCATAGGATTCGTATAGTTCAAGAACAACGCATCGGGACAAACTTCCTTCATGTCTTCGGCGAAATCTAGCATGATCGGAATTGTCCGCAGGTTGCGGAAGATACCGCCGATGCCGATGGTATCGGCAATCGTTTGCCGCAAGCCGTATTTCTTCGGAACTTCAAAGTCGGTAATCGTGCACGGATCATATCCACCGACCTGGATCGCGTTAACGACATATTTGGCTCCGTGAAGCGCTTCTTTACGGTTACGATAGGCTCTGACCGAACAATTGCTGCCGAGCGTTTGTTTTAAGTTCAGAATGATGTTCTCCGAATCTTTCAAACGTTCCTCATCAATATCGAACAACGCTAGCTCGAAATCCTGAAGCGCTGGCGACAGCATGCAGTCCCCTAAAACGTTTTTGGCGAAAATGGTGCTTCCCGCACCGAGAAAAGTAATTTTGGACATATGATTCCCCTCATTCCTCTATGTTGCAAGATTATATATTTACCGTAGCCCGATCGCCCGGGTTCAATTCGACGACCGCCGTACTCACGAATTCTCCATTTCCGTCACTTCCGATCGACGCAGGTGTGTCGGTTCCGTTCACGTATAACTTTTTATGAGTGCCGGAGAATCGCGCCTCCCACCGAATCGTGCACCCAGTCCCGTTCGTCAACGTCGATTCACGACCGTTCGTATGAGCGATATCGATTTGTCCGCTCATTACTGGAATATTCTTTGCTTCGATCCATTCAATAGAATCCGTCAGGCGGGACATGGTAACCAAACTTTGACGATGAGCGTCTGTGGACAAGCCAAACGCACCCGTGAATATAGCTCCGATGACGCTATAGCTCACTTCGGGATATTCCCGTCTCTT
Organism: Paenibacillus sp. B2(2019); assembly: GCF_008370385.1. Classification (NCBI taxonomy): domain Bacteria; kingdom Bacillati; phylum Bacillota; class Bacilli; order Caryophanales; family Paenibacillaceae; genus Paenibacillus; species Paenibacillus sp. B2(2019). The sequence goes on along the minus strand of NZ_VTZR01000025.1, from coordinate 91,211 downwards.
CAGGTGCGGATCTATCATTTCCAGCAAGGCCGAATAGGCCTCCCGATTCAAGCCGTGTTTGTAGAAAATCTCGGCCATGTGGGACTTTTCCTCGACATTCGAGCCACCGTGAAGTACAACATCCCTTAAGGCGCGTTTTTTTCTGTCGCCCGGCTCTACCAGATCGAAATAGAACGGCAAGTATGTAGCCGAGTTATAGAAACCAGGATAACCCCGGCGATCCTGCATGAGTGCGCCGTTGAATCTGCCATTCTCTTCGTTCCACCACTCACGGTTGTACAGCTCCCGGACGGCTTTCGCCTTATTCTCGTAAAGCACTGCCAGAGCCGCCTGTCCACGTATCGCAAGAAAACGGGAATAGGCGCCAAACGCCGCGTATTGAGCCGCGAGCACATCGCCACCAAGAAGCGGATGTAAGCCGTCTTCCACGTAGGAGGCGATACCTCTTCGGCCGTAAGGAGCATAATGCTCAGGAAACCCATCCTTGTCCTTGTCCCAACGATCGATGTAATCGGTGACGGTCCGCTCGTAGAAATTCCGGAATACCGGATGATCCACGTAATCGTGGTCTCCGGTCCACAGGTATTGCTTGTAGCAGCAATCCAGCATGTCGAAGTTCGCGGGAAGGTTATACCAGAAGTCGGAATCGTCCGTATAATCGACCGGAGCTGGCCGATCGTATTTGTCGATCTCCCAGTACGTGCACCAATCCCGAGAATCGTTAATGCCCTCCGCAAACTTAAACAGCATGTTTTTTGTATAGTCCTGCAGACCGAGTACGTTAGCCCCGACACTCTGATGGCTCAAGTCGCGCATGCAGAAGGCGTCCCTACCCGGCAGCGCGGCTTCGTAAAATTTGCCGACCGGTGTTCCGTCCGAGACATAGGCAAGCGCTTGGCTCTTCGCCCAGTCGAAGCCTGCTATAAGTTGCGGACTCGAGGAGTCAATCGTCACTTGTCCGAGTTGTGGATCATTAATAGTCATTGGTGGATTCATCCTTCCACAAATTTTTGATCGCGGTCAAGATTACGCTTCGAAGACGGCAATACCCGCCGGAGGGATCGCGATCGGATGAAGCCCCATCGTGAAGACTGATTTGTACGTAGCTGTTACCTGACCTTGGCAATCCCTTATGACGACGTTTCGCTCGCCCATGCTTTCCTCGAGTTCAATCACGATTCTATCGTTAAGCGTGCCGTTGACGACGAACCACGTTTTCGGTATTCGGGAGCCCAGATTCACGACGATATCCGCGTAAACAGCCGTAATAGCTTCATCATCGGCACTGGCAGTCACAAACGGATAGACCAGCTCCGGATGCTTCGCGGTCAGCCGCCCGTCCAGCAGAACCTCTCTCTTCTCGCGCCAGAATGACAGCCAGAACCGTAACATCCGAAGATGGGATTCAGGAAGTTGATCTAGCAAAACCGATACTTGCGGAACTGCAAACAACGTATTCACCAATTGCAGCGCCGCGTTCTCCGTCGGCTCTTCCGGATTCCACATAAGCGGATCGGCATGAACGGCGGTATCTCCCGCGAGCAGACGAACGTCCAGCGTACGTGAACGATTCTCCAACGCATCGTTCGGACAGTCCATCGCACGGAACATATTGCCGTATTTGCGCATAAGTGGTCCGATGTACGATTGGCGGAATTCGATCATGATATCCGGCTTGATCGCCCTTAGCCTGGACATCACGTCACTCAAGAGACGGTCGACCGCTTCCGGTACCGATTCGTAGTCTCTTCCTTCGATGTCACTGGCGAATGTGAGATTAAAGCTGTCCACGAAATCAAGCTTAAACCCATCCAAATTCCAGTCCCGCAGCGCGTTCTCGTACGTTCCAATAATATATTCCCTAACGTCCGGGAATCGTGGATCGAGCACGCCCGCGCCTAAATCTTCGATTTTTCCAAGCAGCTTATTCTCGAACATTGGCCAGACGTTGCTGTGCTTGCCGACGAACGGAACGGAATACCAGAGAAGAAACTTCATTCCGATTTCGTGAACGCGATCGACATGCGCCCTCATATCGGGAATTTTGCCTTCGAACACATCCCAATCTCCGCAATAGGCGTACCCGCGCGCATTGTCCGCCGTTTGCCACCCATCGTCAACGATAACGGCTTCGCAGCCTATGGCTTTGGCCAGTTCGCATTGTCGTTCTACAGCCTCTGCCGACAGTTGCTGATGAAAGCTGTACCAAGTCGCGTACATCGGAAGCTTTGCTGTATCCGGAACTGGACTCGGTTCGTATCCCGGCAGCGTAGACCACCATCGTTGCACATTCGCAATGCTTTCTTCGTATGGGATGTCACGCGTATCGATATGGAGCGTCGCTTCATAAGACCGGATCGGCGAGCTTTGATCCTGAAACAGCTTGACAGAACAAAGAAAATTTGATGTTTCTTCGTGAATGCCCGCTTTCAATTCGATCGGATTGAGCGCGTCGGAAAAAGCAAACGTCATCTTGTTATTTCCTTGGAAACCGTAAAGGACGCAAACCGGTGCGGACGACGTCGCCTTCGAACGGAATCCACTCTCCCAGTCCACTCGAAGCCGCTTGTTCCGATAAAATCCCGGATGCCAGCAGGCGAACACGTCGATAACCGGAAATTGCCAAGTCAACTCCATCGTGCCGGGAGCTTTAGGTTCATCGGATTGAAGTTTCAAGTTCAAACGAAGAATGCCAGTTGCCGATTGATTCAAGGAGAGCGAAACGTCAAAATCTTCTTCTCCTCCTGTCAAGGTAAACGTATAACCGCCTGAAGATATATTTTGCACACCATAACTCCTCTCTTTCTCGTCTGATTAACCTTTTACCGCGCCCAGTGTAATTCCCCCGACAAAATATTTTTGAAGGAACGGGTAGATGAACACGATCGGTAGCGTCACGACCATCGTAACCGCAGCCCGCAAGGTGACTGGAGACAACGTTCTGAATTTTGAAAGCGCGATCTGCTGATTTTTAATCTCTTCGAACGACTCCACTTCAAGCAGCAATTTCCGCAAGTAAACCTGAAGTGTATCCCAATGCCCATTCGAGTTGTACAAGACGACGTCGAACCAAGAATTCCAATGTCCAACCGCGCTGAAGACGGCGATCGACGCAAATACCGGTAACGAAATCGGCATGACAATCCGAAAGTATATGCCAAGCTCGTTGGCCCCATCGATACGCGCCGATTCGAATAGCGATTCGGGTAAATTTTGCATATAGGAAGCCATAATGAGCATGTAGTATGCATTTAATAAGTTTGGAATCCAATAAACATGAAATGAATTGACCAACCCTAGCTTCACGATCAGCAAGTACGTCGGAATCAATCCACCGCTAATGTACATCGTCATCAAAAACAATATTCGCATCAATTTTCTGCCTGAAAAATGCCGTACCGTGCTTATATAAGCCAGCAAACCTGTTGCCATCACGCAGGTGGTCGTGCCGACAAGCACTCTCAGGATCGAAATGCCGAACCCCGAAAACATTTTATTCTCGTGCAGCATGAAGCTGTATGCATCGGTCGAGAACATTCTCGGCCAAAGATAGATGCCCCCTCTCGCTGCATCCGCGCCGTCGTTTAACGAGAGGGCCAGCAAATTCAGAAATGGATATATCATGAGTACTGAAAAAAGCAACATAAAGCCGACATTGGCAATATCAAAAATTTTACTTCCGAGCGACTTTCTTTCAAAAGACGAATTCATCGGGTCGCGCCTCCTGTCATTGACATGTATCGTATTAAATGATCGACGTATCCAGCACTTTTTTCGAGAACCTGTTCGCGCCGAACACGAGAGTAATCCCGATAATCGCCTTCAATAACCCGATGGCTGCACCGTACGAATAGTTCCCTAGCTCGATGCCGTATTTATAAGCATACGTATCGATAACCTCGTAGTACTCTCTCGTTTGCGCGTTTCCGATCAACAACTGCTGTTCGAATCCCGCGTTCAAGATGCCTCCGATGCCGAGTATCCAGAGCAGTACGATCGTCGACCGAATGCTTGGAAGTGTAATATGCCAGATCAGTCCGAATCGGTTTAACCCGTCGACTTTGCCGGCATCGTACATCTCCGAATCTACGCCCGCCATCGCAGATAAGTAAATAATGGTGGACCACCCGACGTCCTTCCACAAATTCGCAGAGGTGATGATCCCCCAGAAGTATTTTCCTTCGCCCAGATAAGAGATCGGTTGATCAATGATGCCAAATCGCATTAACAAGTCGTTCAAGATGCCTTCATTGCCTAGGAGGGCGAATAAAATGCTTGCCACGACAACCCATGAAATAAAGTGCGGCAAATAAGATATCGTCTGAATCGTCTTTTTGAATCGTTTGTTCTTCAGCTCGTTCAACAAGACGGCCAGCACGATCGGTGCCGGAAATCCGAATAAGATGCTAAGTCCGCTAATGGCCAACGTATTTCGCAAGACGATCGAGAAGTCCGGGGAATCAAAGAACATCTTAAAATGAGTAAGCCCTGCCCAATCGCTCTGGATAATCGAATTGCCGGGAATGTAATTAACGAAAGCCATCAAAATACCATACATCGGCGTATAGCTGAATATTAAAACCCAAATGATCATGGGAATGCTGATCAGCCATAATTGCCGTTCCCGATACAAACGTCTCATCACGTTCCGATTTTTCATTTGCGATGGTGCCGCCGGATGTAATTGATTTAATTTGTCCACGCATACGCCTCCAAATCTTTTTTTTAACAAGAGGAAGGGGGGACCCCCTTCCTCCCGGGCGTTATTACTTCCAATCCTTCAATCTTCTTTGGTATTCTTCCGATTTGAATTTTTCAATTTTGTTCAAACCTGCGGCATTCAACTTATCCTGCATCGCTTTGAAATTCGCAACGCTTTCTTCCTCCGTCTTGCTCATGACCGCTTTCGACCATAACGTTTCTAGCAAATCGGTGATTTGTTTATCAGTTACTGCCAATGGATTATTCGCCAGGATCGGAATGTTGCCGAAAGTATTGTCGTAGATTGTATCCTTCAGGTTATCGTTCAGCATTTTCTTCCATTTGGCTTCTTGATTGAAATTTTGATCGAACCAGTAGGTGCTCTTGCCGTCGTCCTTCATCGTTCCATCGGGCGAAACCAGATTTAACTGGTCCATACCGATCAGTTCACCGGCGTCATAGTCGAACGTCGAATCAAGAATCGCTTGCTTTGCAGCGTCGACGAAGCTTGGTTGGTCATTCTCGAATGTCCAAGTGGATTTATCCGTATTCGGAACACCCCACCCAATCAACCTTGTTCCTATATCTGTCATGGTAAAATCCAACCATTTGACGATGTCTTCAGGGTTTTTCGCTTTGTCCGTAATAATCGTCATATTGCCGCTTCTAGCGTTTTTACCGGACATATACGAATGTTCCGCATTAGGCGCTTTCAGAGAATATTGCATGAAACGCTTGTTCTCCGTCCAATTCGTATCCGCTTTTTGCCATAATTCGTGGCCGGCGTTCCAGCCGATCCACCAAGCGCCGACATAGCCCATGACGCGGTCAGTGGACATTTTCGCTTTCATATTTTCGTATTTATTGATGAACGAGTCGGGATCAAGCAGGCCGTCCCGAAAAATTTTATTCATGAATTTCGTCAATTCGAGACCTTCCGGTGTATTGACCCAATGCGTCATCCCACCTTCTGGCGTGACTTTATAACCGTCTTTAAGCCCCCAAATACCCGCAAGCGTCGGTACAGTATTGGTCGTAACCGGAGCGTATGCGGTAAGCGCGTACGTTTTTTCTCCTTTATCGTTCTTTGGATGCTTGGCTTGCATTTGCTTCAAAATATCGTAAAATTGGTCGGGCGTCTCGAATGTCGGGTTGCCCAGCTCATTCAAATAGTCATAGCGCATTTGTGCGGCGAAGTCTGGAATCGGCAATAGTCCCCAATAGCTCGGAAGCGCATACAACTTTCCGTCGGTTAAGTACGTTTTATACAGGTCGCCAAGCTGCTCTTTGATGTGCGGAGCATACTTGTCGATGAATTGGCCAAGCTCGATCGCCTTGCCTTGAGCAACCCATTTGGATACAGTTGCTTCGTCCATACCTGCGATAACTTCGGGATAATCATTCGATACGAGCATCAGGTTTTGTCTTTCGTCGCGTTTAACGTCGTAAACGAGCTTGTTGATTTTTACATTAAATTTATCGAGAATGTACTGTTGCAATTGTTTGGCGTTTTTCTCCGCTTTATCCGGATTAGCTTGACCTGCATAATAGCTAAATTCAATCGTTTTCTTCGGGAGTTCCCAACCAAACTCGTTCAATTGGGCCACCGGATCTGTGGATACGGATTCAGTAGCGGATGGAGTTGCTTGCGCCTCGTTGCCACTGTTATTGTTTTTCGAGCATGCCGCAAGCGTGGACAGGACCAACATTAACGCTAGAACGACCATTAAGGTTTTTTTCACAGAAATCCCTTCTCTCGTTAGAAATATAGTTGACACCCAACAATGACACCGCTTTCATTCTGAATCTTAAAAAATGTTCCTCCTTTGCGCGTACTGACTTTCCCCTTTTCGGATTTGATAACAATGTATTTTTAGTAAAACTAACTATAAATATGGCTTAATTTTACCTATTTTTTAGTAAATGTCAATACAATCACTGAAATATTTTACCTAAAATGCTGTATTACTTGAACATTGAACTCTTCTAGGAGAAATGAACTTTAACAATTAGGGTTTTAGGTGCTGGAGATAGGGGGGGAAGCTCGAATCGCCTTGCTTTAGGCATCCCATTGGGATACAGTTACTTCGTCCATACCGGTAATAGCTTCGGGGTATTCATTCGATAAGTGCATCATGTTTTGTCTTTCGTCTCGTTCAGCCTAGTAAACGACCTTTTTTGATTTTTATGATAATTTACGAGGATGTACTATTGTGCTTTGCATTTTTCTTCGCTCGTTCCCAGCCAAACACGTTCGATTTGGCCTCCGGATCAGTGGAAGTGAATTCAGAAGAGGATAGTTTCGCTTGCGACTCTTTGCCACCGTTATTGTTTTACAAGCATACCACGCAAGCGTGGACAGGACTAAGATTAAGCTACAACGCTCATTAAATTTTTTCCACAGAACTCCCTTCACTCGTTAGAAATAAAGTTGACGCCTAAAATGACATCGCTTTCATTTCTGATCTAAAAAAAATCTCCTCCTTCTGCACGCACTGACTTTCCCCTTTTTTCGAATTTAATAACAATGCACAATATTTTTATTTAGTAAAACAAATATTAAAGATGGCTTTATTTTACTGACATTTAGTTAAATGTCAATACATCCAAAGAATTATTTTACATATTACAAAGTGTCACTTGAACATCGATAATCTTCTGGGTAATATGAATTGCAACAATAAGGTATTTAGGAGCTGTATAGGGGGAAAGGACGACTTCACTACTTTCATGTGAGGGAGGGAGAAACTAGTCGCATCAGGGAAGAGAGGGTACATCTTCATGCAAGATCGAGCGAACGATAGCCAATAAATCCTGTCCCGCGTTTGGCTACCGTTTTATCGAAACTCTATTCAAATGCCAAGAGCTCAAGAATTCCACACTAGGCATTTAGCTCATAGCATCACTATTTTGCAAATCAATATTAGCACTTCTGCTTTCCGATCCACAGCTATTCCTGATGACAAGATTCGTAGGTATTGTGACATGCAGAGGAATTTCACGCCCATTGAAACGATCGGCCATTAATTTTACGGCTGTCCTCCCCATTTCTTCGGAAAATATTTTTACGGTTGTCAACGGAGGAGTGACGAAAGAAGCGAACGGAATATCGTCAAAGCTCACGATTGCAATATCTTCAGGGACTTTTAACTTGAACTCGCTCACGGCCTTCAACGCCGCAATGGCCATCGGATCGCTCCCAATCAAGAAAGCTGTAGGTCGATCATCCTGTTCCAATGCTTGTCTCATGAGGGCATACCCTTCCTCTGTTCGCCATTCCCCCACAAAGATGTGCTTCGGATTATAATATCCTGCTTCTTTCATGATCGCTTCGTATTCAAGTTGACGAACATCCGTAGCATAACTTCTACCACTTATCTTTCGAATGTAACTGATTCCGCCAATATAACCGATTTTTCGATGGCCAAGCGCGATGAGATGATGAATGGCCTGTCTAGCCGCCTTCTGCAAATCGAACATGACTGAGTCGAATCTATCATCGATCATGTAGTCAACGGAAATAATTTGTTTCATCCGTGTCAAGTGGTTCAAAAGCTCGTTGTGTACTTTTCCGATAACAAACAAACCATCCAACTCGTTCGAATCGATAGCATGTTCGGATTCATCCATGAGCCGAAATATCTTGGATACATTGATGTTTTGTTTAACACATTCTTGTTCTATTCCTTGTCGAATAGACAAAAAGTAGGGGTCAGAAAACTCCAATTTCTCCGAACACGTAATAAGCAGCCCTACGTTTTTCTTCACGGTTTCTGTATCAATCGGTCTTTTCGAACGCATTCCTCCCTTTCGATAACCCAATGCTTTAGCCGCCACAATGATTCTCTGTCTTGTATCTTCTGAAACCTGTAATGTATAGTCTTTGTTCAACACACGCGAAACCGTAGCACTAGAAACTTCCGCTTTTTTCGCAACATCTTTTATTGTGACCAATTCACCATCACACCCTCGGTTTAATTTACTAAATATTTTACCAACAAGAAATGTAAATAGCAATTAAATTTATTTACTTGTTAAATCTAAGCATAGGACTTATGACTGAGTGACGAATTCATCGACGCCCAATTTTTGATTTAATTCTCTAATAACAAATCACCCCTATACTAGGATAAGGTAACAACACCATCACTTTATATACAGGAAGGATCGACACTTATGGGGATTCACACCTATTTTCAATCGCTCAACGATCTCGAACGTATTATTCGCTGTCCAGGTAAATTCAAATTTGAAGAACATAGTGTATCTGCTCATTCATGGAAAGTTGTTCAGTATGCAAAAACATTAGCCGATATCGAGGAAAGTAATGGGATAGCTGTGAATTGGAAAAAGCTTTACGAAATTACAAGCAGCCATGATTACGGTGAAATATTTATTGGAGATATTAAAACTCCCGTGAAGCATTATTCTCTCGAACTTCGTGGTATGCTCCAAAAAGTAGAAGAGGGAATGATTGCACATTTCATTGATGAAAATATTCCTGAGGACCTCAAATCAATCTTCCGTAGACAATTACGTGAAGGTAAAGATGATTCTGTAGAAGGGTTAATACTTGAAATGGCTGACAAACTCGATCAAGTATACGAAGCCTTTACTGAACTAAGAAGGGGCAACACGGAGAAAGAATTTGTTGTCATGTACCGCGAGGCATTGATTAAAATCAAGAACATCAAACTACATTGTGTAGATTATTTCTTGCAGCATATACTTCCTGATCTTGTTGAGGAAAGCTCCAACTGTCCTGTTGATATCAAAAAGATTACAAAAGAAGCATTAGACTTCTAAGTGTCTTTTCTACAACTCTCACGAAATACAATTTCACTTATGCTATTCTAGCTTTTCCTCCGATTTCTGATTTTCCCCACTTGAAAAAAATCATAAAAAAACAAGACCACCTTATAAAGCGGTCTCACTGGTTCTACAAATGGAAATTATAGACTTGACTTAGACAACGAGAAAGCGAGCGAGAATCTCTCTCCATAGGAAGGGAATCCTCGCTCTTTATTTGGAATAATGCCATATTGCTGAGCAATCTATTGAATAGCAATATCATCAAAGTAAGTGGTCGTCGTATTTCCAGACCAAGAGTCACCGATAACAATGCGATTAAAGCTTGTTCCACCCGTCGGTGAAGCAACCAGTACTCCGTCAATATACATATCGACTTTCGTCCCCGAAGTGTAATCCCACTTCAGTTCATGCCAGCCTGTCGTTCTGCTTACAGAAGTTGCAGTATATGTTCCGTCCAGACGGACCGAATACTTGGTGGTAGAGGTCGGCGTATTGACTGCGATTCCACGGATTGCCGAACTGTTGTCAACAAAACCCGCCACTTGCATGTTCGTTGCGCCTGCATCATCATAGAACCACATCGTTACAACTTTATTCTGCAAAGAATGGAACGTCTGCTGGATCGCATCCATATCCTCGCTTACAAGGTAGCTGTAGCTTCCTGCGTGTGCTTTTGCACTGCTGAGGGATGGTGTACCTTTGCCTGGGACAGAGATCCAGTTTCCTAGGCCGTTTTCGAATCCATCGAAGGTATACATGGATTGATAATAAGGATCCAATACGAGACCCACATCATCCACGTATGCTTCCCCCGTTGTGGAAGTCTTTTTCATAAAGATTTTCGCGCTCGTTTGCGATGGACCGGTCTTGAATTTCACCTTCACAAAAGTCCAAGTTGAACTGTTTGAAGAAGCGCTGACCTCTGTATCACCGAAGTCCGTCACGCCGAGAACCACGTTTTCGCCTGCGGGCGAACGCAGCCACGCTCCCGCGATATAATTTGTGTCAGGCTCAAGCCCTGTAATAGTTTGCGCGATCCCATCCACACTGCCGCTAAGCTTTACACCATTGAATTGCGATCTCGACATCCCCGCATTGGCTGCTTTGCCCCAATGATTGTCGGCAACAACGGCATTTCCGCCATCCGTTGTCGTCCAACTACTCAGATTGCCCCATTCAAAGCCACCGTTGACCACCTGATTCATTTGAGGTGTATCCGGTCTTGTATATGTCGGACTTGGTGGACTTGCAAAATTGTGACCTGCAGTCCAGTCCTCACCTCCATATTCGTAAGCTCCGATGTCCGGAGCGCTTCCTGTGTATCCATCGGTAATCCCCGGAATCACCTTGCCTGAATCCTTGGCCGCCGATGTAGACAATAAACGATAATTTGCGTTGGCTTCATCTATAAATCCCGGTGAACTGCTCAAATTAAACCCATGTTCTGCGTTGGCTGCGGTTACAGAATCCACACCTTTGATGATATTATTGTATATTTTGTCGCCATACATATCTTGAGCGAAAACATCTCCCCACGCTCCGACCGGAGACGTATTGGACCATACGGTATTGTTATATACAAGATTGTAATTAGACGGTGTATTCAATCGAATGCCTTCGTTGTTCCACACGACATTATGATGCAAAATAAAATTGTTTGTATAATTATCCAGATATATTCCTGAATTCGCAGCGGCTGCTTTATTATCGTGAATATAGTTGTGATGGATTTCCGTATTTTGACCGTCCGTATTCGGCCCGTAAACCATACCCAAATCCGTGGTCAGCCAGCCTGCGTTATAAATATTGTTGAATTGGATTTGATTAGCAGTCATTCCGCCGCTGAAATAAACCGTCACACGTCCGGCGTCCGATACGGTATTATGACTGATCAAGCTGTTCGCTCCCTGCAGGTTGACGAGACCTTCCCAGTTCGGTACATAGCCTCCGTCATGAATATAACTATTAATGATATTGTTATTGGTTCCTTTTACCGTAACAAGACTGCCCGAGCTATAAGCGATCTCGCTATCGCGTATCTCGTTATAACTGCCGTTAAGAATGATCCCGAGATTGGCTTGTTCTCCGGCGCTGGTGTTCAAATTATGGTGTGAAACGTATTTGGCTGCAATCTCCTGTATCGTAACATGATCCGTGGAGTTATCCGTCACAATCGTGGAAGCAGTGATTTGTATCCCTTTAACGCTGATGTAGGATTTGCCGGATAAATCAAAAGCATTGTTTCTCCGTTTGGCTTCAACCATGAGGGTAGACGGATTTCCGCCACCAGGAGCCCACAAGTAGAGCTGACCGTTCGCGGAATCATACCACCATTCTTTTGCGGTGTCCAACGCTCCTTTAATACCGGTCAAATAATACCTATTTCCAGATTTCGGATCATAATAGGTTCCTGAACCCTTTAAAGGCTGTATAGTCAGCTTCTTTAAAAAGGAATCGTACCCCGTCACGGTTGAGGTTTGAGCAATCCACGCACTTCCGCTTGTAGTCCAAATCGTTGCGCCCTTCCAGAAATTATTGCCACCCGGAAGTGAGGTATCGAAAATATTGGTCGCATTCGTAAATGTACCCGCTGACGATGTTGTAGGGTTCAGTAATGTTCCTGTCTGGTTAGGCCAACGTGCTTCATCCATCAATGCTCCATTGACGAACACTTGATTTCCCGCCTCTAAACTCCACGTCATCGGAGCTTTATAGATGTTTCCACTGTCTTGCGTCCATCCGGTAACGACATCATTGCCACTGACTATTACTTTCTCATCATTATAATTTTGGTAAGTGATTTCACTCCCGTTCGTCCCAGAATGTAGCGGGATCACCGTTTCCCTGTATGTTCCTCCACGGATGAGCACCGAATCGCCAGCTGTCGCTGCTTGAGCGGCGCGTCCAATGGTTTGGAACGGCGTACCTAAAGATATCCCGTCGTTGGTATCACTTCCATTCGTATCTACATAATATGTAGCGCCTGCAGCCATCATAATCGAATGATTCATAATTATAGGAAAAGACAACGAAGAAATTAATACGACGCTCAAACAGACTTTGTTAAATGGCTTCAGCCACTGTCGGATTCCGGTTATCATTGTGTTCACTCCTCGCTAATTTGGTTACAGGCTACTTCCCTGGATTCTCTCCATCTGCATCCACAAAATATCATTGCCCGACTCATCTTTCCAAGGAATAAAGTGAGGCAGCATCGCGTCATGCCAATGAATCGGTGATTGCCGCGTATGAAGAAGTCCTTGAGGTTTATGTCCACTCGTCAGGCTGGGCAACTCATGATACGAAAAGATCAGTGTGCCGAACATTCCGATCATATAGGTTTGATTAAAGCTCGACGCGGCTTCTTCCTGTTTTTGAAAATGATAATAGATATAACTTGCTGCCATCTCTGGACGTAAACAAGCGACCGAGCCGATACGCTCATCAATGTGACGGTGATCTCTCCAAGATGAACGATCTGACGGCAACCCATCGTGAAAAATAGCGATTAAAGGTACTTCGAGACTATCCGTGGATCCTGAAGGATGCCCCATACTTAACGGAACTAACGGCCAAGTTTCCAAGATCCGGCCATAATACCTTGGCCAGCGCCACTCTGCGTATTCTGATGAAGAGCCCGCTTCCGCATAAATAAACACAAACTGCTGTAAGACAAAGATGGAAACATCGTAAAGTCCCTGAGCTGACCAATCCCTTCGAAGAGACTCAATATCTGTATTCACCATTTGGCGGAACTCGCTTTCCGAGTCACGACGAAGTTGGGAATAATATAGCAATCGTTTCATACAAGTAACTCCCCTTACCAGAACGTATCTTTGATGCTCCGCAGCTTACAAATAGCTTCCGCAAAAAAATAATCTCCATATATAATAGGTACATTCACATGAGTCTTTCGCGGACTATTGGCTGTACCAAACAGCAAAATCGCTTCTTCGTGCGGATCATTCCAGGCTGTATATTGTTCATCAAGCTTACGAATCAACTTCTCAGCTGCATCAAAGTACATACGGGATTCACTTGACGGTACCAGCAAACTAAGCTCTAGTAATCCGCTTGCCGCGCATGCGGATGCCGTGGAATCCATGGCCATTCCTTCTTCCCAAGGCGCCCGGAAATCCCATGGCGGAAGACCGTCATCCGGCAGATTTGCGAGAAAAAAATGGGCCGAACGCTTGGCGGCATCGATATAGCGTCGATCACCGGTATATCGAGCGCTTAAAGCCATCCCGTAAATCGCCCATGCCGTGCCGCGGGACCAGGCTGAATCCGGGTCATAGCCTTGTCCGCCAAGCGCTTCCTGACGTTCCCCCGTCTCCGGATCAAAGCAGACGATATGATGAGTCGAACCATCCGGCCTTAGGAACTCACGCAGCGTGGTATCCGCATGCAGCCTCGCGATATGACGGAAACGCGGATCCTTGGTCTCCTCGCTGGCCCAGTACAGCAAGGGCAAATTCATCATGCAATCGATAATCGCCCAACCGACCCGTTCCGGCTGATTCCAGGCCCGAATGAATTGTCCAGCAGGATTGAAGCGTCCCGCCAGATGACTTGCCGCGGTCATGGCCCGTCGTCTTGAATCTTCATGGCCAAGCAATTTGAACTGCGCCACGGAAGACAAGCTCCACATAAAGCCTACATCGTGATGAAGCGGAAAAAAATCATTTAGCACCAAATCCATTCTCGCTTCGGTAAGCGCTGCAGCTTCTTTCAAACGTTCATCTTTCGTCTCACGATATACAAGCCACAACAGTCCTGGCCAGAAACCATTGGTCCACCAATCCGCTTGTTCGCGATTATATTTGCCATGATACGAAGCGTATGGAAAATCCGCTCCGATCGATTCGCACATGTTCTCGACTTTTCCAATAATTTTGCCCCAGGTCTGTTCAAGCCAAAGTCGACTTTCCGAATCAGGATGCGGCTCGATATTCTTCATCTCGATCTCCTTTCGGCCCTGACGGCCTTATTGTTCCATTCTTAGTGAAAAGTGTAGGGTGATTTCCTGTTTATCTTTTCGCGTCCATTGGGCCAGCTGATAATGACCGTTCCGATTCGGCATTCGTCCGGGCAGCAGTTCCAATTCCACGCCATTCTCTGATTCATCCGCCCACACTGTATATTTGGCGTGACCGTAGTTAACCGTAACCTTGCTTCCTTCAGAGATGACGGTGGATTGTTCCGTCCCATTCGTCACCAGCAGCGGAACGATAACGCCAACTGCAGTTATCTCAGCCGCTTCAGCTGAATGCAGCTTCCAGGTAACCGTTGTTCCCTCCTTACCGATCTGGTAAATTTCCTCAATACATTCCGCACTGCCATTTCCCGGTCTGGGGAGAACGTCACTGATCGCACGCTGATATACTTCATTAACATTTGCGCCGGGAGTGTTCGGATCTAAAGGATAGGCCTTTGGCTGCGGGCTTGCGATATATGAGACAGAAAAGCTTAAATCCTCTTCCTGACTTTCCGGCAACGAGAGTTCATTTATCCAATGCAGCCTTTCCGCGTTTAAAGGTTGCCCCTCCACATCCAAGGCGTGGAATACTTCATGCTGTCTGCGGCCGTAATTGGCCAGTCTATCCCAAGATCCATGCTCATCTCTCCATGTAGGGCCAATGGCTGCCGGAAACAACGGTGCGGGAATCGTCTGTTTGGGACGATAAAAAATCCACGGGATTTCCCCATCCAAGCCGGCTATTCCCGTTGACAGCGCCGTCTCTTCTGGAATTCCTGACCGATGTAAACGGACAAATCCGGTCGCGTCCTGGCCCATCTGGGCAGCGGTATCCAAGCTAATATGATAGCCCCCTCGCTTCGGTCCGGTAGTTGCATAGATGCGATGGAATGAAGGTAAATGCAGCACAAAGCCTCCGACATCGCAAGGTGCAGCCACTTCTTCAATAGAGTCATCGGCATCCATATAACACGAAACAGCAATCTGAGCGGCATACAAGCTGTACGTGGAATGATAGGCGTAAAATTCATAACCAACCCGCTCTGCCACAGGAAAGAGATTTTTAAAAAGGCGAAATTCTTCAGCATCGTCTACCCATCGTAGAATCGATTGATAAGCTAGATGAGCGGCGCGTTTAAACGTTCTCGCCCACAACAAATCTCCATGTCGAAAGTAATATGCCGCCTCTCTTTCACAAATATGGGTAAAGGACAGCTCATTCCAGAGCAGCTGATTGCTGCGGCCTCCGCAGCTTGTAGCTCCGGTAACGGATTGCGTAAACAGCATGGTTTGGGCTCCGCGATGTAGAAGAATCTTCAACAGTTCCGCGGATGCCCCTTGGTATCCGGCTTCCAGCACTCCGCTTAACTGATCTCTGGCTGCCAGATCATAGGCGGCCGGCAGATTCGGATCCCGATATAAGCCCTCTGGCGTGAACCGTGTCAGTTGATACGGTAAGTACTTGTCAATAAAGCTGGTTGTATCGGTTAGACCGGTGCGATACCTCATCATCTCCCCATGCATTGCATACGTTGCCCAATTGCGTATTTGCCGGATATCGGGGAAGTTCCGCTCGGTTTGCGAATAGGTAAGCTCTGGCTCGAACCGCTGTAAATTGCATCGCCAACGTTCAACACGGGATGAATCTGCGAAGCCAGATAACAGTTCATATGCCAGAACCAGCATATGGGATGTGAAATCCGCATGATCGTCTGGAACCTGGTTTTCGCCAAGACAATAGCTGCCCCAGTCCATCGCTTTCAGAATGGTGTCCTGCAACTCCGGACACCGGCCTGAATGAAGAAGTACAGCACCGGCCTTGACAAAGGATGCCGTTGCATATTCATGTTCCTTTCCGTCCTTAGGATCGAGAACAGCACCTTCCTCAGTAACATAAGGCAGAAAGGCGCGAAGCCGCCCTTCGGCAAAATCCAAATAATGCTCTTTTTTTATAGTGGTCGTCTGAACTGACACATGCGACTGACGAGATATAAAGTCATTCTTCAGCCCTGCGATAGGATCAGCCATTCCAAGTTTATTTAAATATGAGATATTAGCGTTCATCCTGTGCATCTACTCCTTGTTAGACTATAGCGATCTGCCCTTAAGCAAGTCTTTTTGTTCTGAATCCAACCACGGCATATCATAAGAAGGGGAGTTCACGTATCGATCCATGCTGATTCGAAGAGTTACACTGGTTCCGGGTGCTAAATCTACGGTAAGCCATTTTTGGTGGACCGAAATCGTTTCGATCACCTCATCTTTATCACTGATAATGGAAGCTTCTCTAAATACGTGCTCCCCAAAAGTGCCGGCTTGAATGATAACAGAGCAATGATCAAACAAACTGATATTTACTAGTTCCACCGTCACGGAGTTGACAGAGAGCTCTTTTACGAGCGCTGCAACGGATTCCGGCAATCCGGGTCTCTTGGCACATACGTCGAAATATCGAACCCGGGCATGCTGCAACCCGCCGTGTGAAATATGCATCGGACCGCCTAATGTCAATTGGACAAGACTCTCCATATACACAGGACACATTTCTTGCCAGATATGAATGCTCGAGAAATCATTCTCACTGTACTGATCGGACCAGTTGTAAGGATCTCCGGCCTGTGATCGCAGTTTACTCAATTGCTGTTCAACAAGCTCGAAGTTGGCTTTTAAAATCTGTATTGGATAGTCCGGATGTTTGCCCGAGATAAATTGAAACCACGGCTGTGTGTTGCCGATATAATGTTTGGTGTTTCTGCGTGTCTTTTTATCGGTACCGGATAATTTCGGAATAATAATCTCATTCCAATCATGATCCTTGGGAATCCGCTCAATGCGCTCCAGATCTTCATCCGCCATGGACATCGTCCATAGGTAAACCGCATATTTGGGATCCGCGCCGCGAAAATCCGACCAGCCTGAGTCAAATTTTTTATTTGGTACAACCCATTTTCCGTCCTGTTCTTTACGAAGCTCCCAGTTTGCATCCAATTGCTCCCTGGCCAGGTTCATCTTGCTCATATCCCCTGACAGCAGCACCGCGTTCATACATGCATTCGTTAGCGGTTCAATGATCGTCAAGAACCCATGCGGCCAGCGCCATCCATAGTATCCGCCCCACCATTTGCCGTCATTGTACTCCCCGATTTTACCGGTCAGCCCTACATTATCGGGTATGATCCCACCGTTTTGTTTCGTTCGCTCTTCCCAGACACCCAGGTATTCCAAAACCCACTCGCGATACTTTTCTTCTCCGAAATGAAGGAATGCATGAGTTACAAGCCCCGTGGCATTTAAATTCAATGGTACATCACCGCGAGTCATCCGCTCGTTCATCATTTCGATAACGCGGGCATAAACCTCATCGTTCGACCATTCACATGTTCCGCTAGCAAAGTCTACGCCCGGAATATCCTCATAAGGTGCCAAATAATCATCGAGAATACCGCGGTGTGTGCACCAATCCTCGCCAGTAAGTTCAAATCGAGGACCACGGCTTCCCGTAATGGGTGAACGAATCAGCTTTCGTTCTTTATCATAGTTTTGCGCTTCTTTGTCCTCCCCCATATACATGGCGGCAAATCGCGCTGCCCGCTGACGATCCTTCAATGTAGGAGGGCCGGCGAGTCCCAGAAAATAGATGTACAAATACCCTTCGCCGTGATGCATCCAGTCGTAATAAGCGTCGAATTCGCGATGAATTTGACCATATTCCGTCCACTGCCATGTGATGCCGTCCCAAATTTTGCGGGACAGCTCATGCAGTTCAGAACTACCGCCAAGCATATATAGCAGAGCCAAATTCATAAATCCTTCATAGGGATCGTCCGATCCGTCCATACCCGGCCAATCCTGTCTCCAGATGAGCGTACCGTCCGGTTGCGTATAGCGTTCAACAAACTCCACAGCCGCCTTGTTCAATTGATCAAATAATTGACGTTGCATGAATGCCCACTGTGGCGGTATCGTTTTCCGCTTTGCGGCAATGACAGGAATGGATTGTGGGTTCTCTGTAAAGGCCATCGTGAAACCTCCTGTTTCTCTTTCCGTTTGTCCTGATTTTTTTACGATTCGGCTACCATCGTATTGGTGATTGACCCCAGTTTTTCAATCTGAATGGTCACTTGGTCGCCGGCTTTCAAGTACACTTGCTTCTCAGGAGGATATCCAAGCACAACGCCTTCCGGGGTTCCCGTCAAAATGATATCTCCCGGAACCAGAGTCATATGCTGGGAAATATAACTGACGATTTCATCGCAGTAAAAAACCATATCGGATGTATTGGAATGCTGTCGCACTTCGCCGTTAACAAGACACTTAATCTCCAAATCATTTGGGTTACCAACTTCATCAGCTGTGACCAGATACGGACCGAGCGGCGAAAATTTATCGCAGGATTTGCCCAGCAACCACTGATGAGTGCGAAGCTGCAAATCGCGTGCCGACAAATCGTTCACATTGCAATACCCGAACACATGTGAAAGCGCGTTTTCCTTGGAAACATCCTTGGCCTTTTTGCCGATGACAATCACCAGTTCTGCCTCATAATCTACTTTCTCTGAAACTCTCGGGAGCGGAATCACCTCATCAGCACCAGCCAACGTATTGTTGAATTTGTTAAAGAGAATCGGGTATTCCGGAATCGGTGCATTCGTTTCTTCCGCATGCTTTCTGTAATTCAAGCCAACACAAATAATTTTATTCGGATGCGTAACACACGGGCCCAGCCTGAGCGCTGACTCCTCCAGCATGCAGGATCGGGTCGCAGTTTCGGATTGCCGTACTTGAACTATATAATCACGAAGCGCAGCGAAAGCCTTATCTCCACCATCAAGTAACTCATGAATCGTTGTTGGAATCGGTTCTTCCGACCCTACCAAGGATAGGGCACTTTGAATATCTAGAACTCCCTCGTCCGTCTTCACTCCAAGTCTATATCGATCATTATGAATAAAAGTTAATAACTTCAAGTGATCACCCTCAAATATATATTGTTAAGCATCTTTACCGAATACGACGCCGCCGTCGATATATAGTGGAGAACCCATCATAAACTTCGATTCATCCGAAGCAAGGAACAACGCTGCAAACGCCACATCTTCCGGCCTTCCCAGTTCGCCGCTAAGCTGACGTTTTTTAATCGATCCAATCGCGGTATCAGGATCTTCGTAACTATTGTTCAAGTAATTCTCCACAAAAGGGGTCAGAATAGTTCCCGGTAGCAGTGCGTTAACACGTATATGATATGGCGCATAATCCACCTGCATGGACTTCGTCAAGGCCAGCACAGCACCTTTCGTTGCCGAATAAGAAGCGCGCTTTGCTAAACCTATTTCTGCGACGCACGAAGACATATTTATAATCGAGCCTGATTTACGCTCCATCATGTGCGGAAGTACATATTTGCTTGGCAAGTAAACGCCGCGAATATTCACATTCATCACACGGTCCCATACGTCAGGCTCAACCTCATGTAACGCACCGACCCCACTGATTCCGGCATTATTGAACAAAACATCAACCTGGCCGAACTGTTCGATGATCTCTGTCACCATCGCCTGGACTGAAGCAGGATCGGTGACGTCCGCTTGAATAAAGACGGCTTTACCCCCGGCTTGAGTGATTTCCTTTACGGTCGCTTCACCTTTCACCATATCCAGATCATTGACAATTACCGTGGCTCCTTCTTGAGCAAAAAGTAGCGCGCTCCCTTTTCCGATGCCGGAAGCGGAACCCGTAATAAGCGCGATTTTTCCTGCGAGTCTCATTCTGACTCCTCCTATCCAATATTGTTCTAAAACAATCGCTGTCCAGGGAATAATCCGATCACTTTTTTCATCTCTTCATCGGATAATCCTCTTCCATCGCAATAGCCGGTGTTTAAATCCAGCGACTGGACCGAAGTCGTTCCGACTAATGTAATTGCGATGTCCGGGCATGTCAGACTGAATCGAAGTGCGGGCTCAACAAGCCCATTCGGTTCACTTTTGCGTAAAAAATCCAACTGCGCCATTCTTCGTTCGGCTTCTTCAAGCATCACCTTATTATTCCTTAAAAAAGGCGCCGGACGGTCCGCTAAAATCCCCATCGCAAGCGGACTGCCATGAATGACGCCGATATTTTTCGCCTTTGCAAGGGGGAATAGCTCGTCTTTTGCTGTATAGTCTACTAATGTATATTTTGCATACGTCTGGATGGTATCGACCAGATCTTCGCGCAGGAATGGCATCAACAGCTCAATATCTCCTGCATTTACACCAATCGCTCTTACTTTCCCTTGCTCTTTCAGCTTGCGGAAAGCAGGCAGGGTTTCGTTTACGGCCTGTTCATAAGTCGTCTGCTCCAATTCATGCAATTGGATTAAATCAATATAATCCGTTTGTAGTCTGCGTAAGCTCTCTTCAACAGACTTGATTGTATTTTCATACGAATAAGGATCCCCACGCATGATCGCCTTGGAAGCAAGAATGACAGCCCCGCGTTTACCTTTCAGGGCTTTCCCGATTCTCCGCTCACTTTCCCCACGTCCGTACAAGGGGGCAGTATCAATAAAGTTAATACCAAAATCCAAAGCACTATCGATCACATGAGTAACGGTTTCATCCGTTGTCTCACCGAAATCGCCGCCAAGCGGTGCGCCGCCCAAACCGATTTTGGATACTCGAAAACCTGTTTTTCCCAATATGGCATATTCCACGCTGCTCCGACTCCTTTATTGTAAATTAGCTGCAAGATGAGCCCCTTTGTAAATTTCGAATCTAAATGTCATCTCCATGATTCTTTCGAGGTGATTGCAGTGAAGGATCATCCGGTAGAATTTCTTTCCCTTTTCCGTATCGGAATCTAGCGTTACACCCTCTATTTCCACACCCCAGTCGTTCTCTTCATAGAAGAACATCACGCCATTCAACATGATTTGACCTGGAGCGGTTTTTACCGGTTCAGTGATGCTGATAAACACCTCATGGAAGGAATTGGTTTTTCCCAAAAATGAAACCTGATCCCGGATCAGAAGTTGAGGCGATTCATTCTCTGCGCGTTTCCATACAAAATGTCGTGTAAGGCTTTGCAAGGAAGGACAGTCATAGGCTTGAGTCAAATCAAGGGAAAACGCCATCTCTTTATCCGTCTGATAATGTTCGACCAATTCGGCGAAATACCGTTTTCCGAAGCCCTGTCTGCATCCATCCACAATAGGCACTGAGTGCCCGTGCGAGCCGGCGTTCAATTGATTGTAGCGATATTCTGGCTGAAAATACTGTCTGGTATAGATACCCAGCCCCATATCCGCAAGCACGCTTTGACCATCAACATGCAAGATGAAATGTCCTAAATCATTATGATTATGAGGTTCTTCGTTATAGCCGCCCTTTGCTGCAAAAGCAACCAAATGTCCCTCCGTATCGATGACCTTTGAAATGGCCCACTGATTTCCTTCGAAAATCTGCTCTTCTATCGACCCCGATTTGTGCCGTTCCGCTTCCTGGGGCTCTGTCTTTTCAGGCGACCACAGCAAAAGTCTTGAGGTCTCAATCCAGCTGTTGGATGTCGGCTGCTGCAAGCTCGAAGATTCTGGCATTTGAAGAGATGGTGCGTAGCTTTGCAATCGGTGAATCAATCCCGGATTCCATTTCACTTGTTCAGGTGAGTCAGAGAAATTGACCACTTTGCCGTCACCCAGCATACAAAATTGCGGAAAAAGTGAAATCTGCTCGATTTTAGAATCTGCAAGAAGAGAAATCCGTCCTTGGGTTCGTTCTTTTAACAATTCCGAAAAAAAGACAAAATGAGAAAAGCCGTACTGCCAGTACGCCGGTCCTTCGGGAGTAGCTCCTTGTTCATCAAAGCCCGACAGGTAACCGCGTAGAACATTAATCACTCTCCACAGCATGCCGCTTAGCTTTTCACTGTCCTGTTCCATATAAATAGCCGCCGCTCCAATGGAAGAGGCGCAAACGGCAGGCCAATTGTTCGTTTTAAGTTCCCAGTTCTGAGGAACCGGGTCATGAAAGTAAACTTGAAATAGTCGTCGTTCGATTTCGGCCTTGACCCGCTCCACCACCCAAGGATGCAATCGGCTCCCCATGAAATGGATGATTTCAGCAAGCGTAAACCCAATATGCGCCGATGCCAAATCCACCGTTTCACGCGGCATGTTCGGCTGGTCCCAAATTCGATGCGGATATTGGTTAACGTAAAGTCCCACATGCGCAGGTAGTACCCAAGTAAATTCATTGCAAATGCTCCAAATTGCATTTTCCAGTCCCGCGACCCATTCCGGATTTTGCTTGTCTGTCATGACTAGCAAGCTGAACGTATGAATGCCTGCGATTAAATGATCCCGCTTATTCTGATAGAAAGAGCGGTCACCGGTGGTGCCGAATAAAATAAACTCTGAGAATTGCGGTGGAAGCGGCTGCTCTTTGATCCGTTCTTCTCCACCTTTCTTCAGTTGCTCCCAAAAAGCTGTATATTTCGGATCTTCGCGAATTCTCTGCCAATGTTCAGAAGAGCCCGCTTCCTCATACAGCTTATGTGTTGAATGGGACGTCTCTTCCAAGGCCAGCTTTAACTGCTTTAATGTTAATTGATTAATCAATCCTCTCACCTCTTCTGTTGAAGACCTAATGAACTAAAAACAAGTGGCTGTCCATATGAACAGATACGTACAGCGACTCATGCTACGATCGTCGCTGTACGCATACATATCAATCAATTTACGATTACTTTGTTTGCTTCCACGCTTCAATCTGCTTCGCCAATTCAGCCATAACCTTATCGGTGCCAGCTTGCTTCAGTTTATCTTGGAATTCTTTCAACTTTTCGTTTGGATCCCATGTACCGGTTTCCAATGCAGGTAGATACTGATCGATTACTGTCGCCAGGTTTGCGATTTCAGCCATAACCGGTGTGCTGTCAAACTTAAAGCCCATTAATGGAGACTTCGTCGCGGACTCGTTCGCTTTTTTGGTCTCCTCTAAGACAGCAGGATCCATGCCTTCAACCAAATAGCCGTTGAATGTATTACCGAATACCCATCCTGCATTTGGTGCGTAACCCGCATCTTTGTTTACTTGAATCACGTTGTCAGACACTTTGGTGTAGTGTTTTCCTTCCACGCCAAAGCTGATGGTATTATAAAGCTCTTTATCTGTGTTCAATAGATTAATAAACATCATCGCACGCTCAGCGTTTTTGGAGTTCTTGTTGATGGCTTGCATGGTAGTAATGACTGTGCCTGTGGATGCATAAGGCTCCGTCAATGGAACATAGATGACATCATTTCCACCATTAGCAGCTTTGGCTTCAATTTCTCCGCCCGGTTTAAGAACGTTATGAAACTGTACTGCAGCATTGCCTGTTTGGATAATATCGTTTTTGTTCTTCAAAGTAGCCGCATTTTCATTGACGTAGCCCTTCGTATACCAATCTCTCATCGTATCCAAATAATGCTTGTACTGCTCGGTCTCATACAGATTAATCGGAGTTTCGGGGTTCTTCAGATCTACGCCGATAATGTTATTTGCCGTAATCGCTTCCAAGCCGAGAGATTGGGGCATGATATTGAATCTTCCATACTTGTCATTCAGAAATGGTACAATATCCGCTGATTCGCTTTCTTTAATTTGCTTCAAGAACGGTTCGATGTCTTCAAACTTCTTGATAGAGTTCACATCTAGATTATATTTGTCCGCGAAACGCTTTTGAATGATGAAACCTTCTCTTTTTGTTACCGTCTGATAGTTAGGAATGCCATAAATTTTACCTTGAATTTTGGCTGCATCCCACACGAATTCAGGCATCGATTTCAATAAATCTGGCGCATAGCTATTCAGCAAATCATCGAGTTCAAGGAATGCGCCTTTTGATTGATTTTGCAAATAATCCCAGTTCCAATTCGCCGTCCATGCAATGTCGTAACTCTCACCAGATGCGACGACCGTATTCATTTTTTGATTGTAGTCAGCAAAGGTATGCGCTTTCAGTTTTACGGTTGCGTTGATTTTTTCCTTGGTGATTTTGTTTACGGCTTCCTGTACGGAATCTAGATCTTGTGGAATGGCACTCAGCGGAAAATTCCAAACGAGTTCCACCATCGGAAGTTCTTCTTTCTGTTGTCCTTCCCCAGCTGACTTTTTCTCTTCCTTGGCACTGCCGCATGCTACCAAAACTATTGCCAGACTGAGCACACCTGCAATTACTTTGAACCATTGCTTATTCATTACATATCTCCCCCTAATTTGATTCTTATATCAATGTTCGTGATGATGTGAAGATATTCTTGTATCCGCACATTCACCAGAAAACAGTTTGATAACATCCTTTGATGTCAGCCTTTGACAGAGCCTACTGTTAAGCCGCTAATAAAAAATTTCTGAAAAAATGGGAAAACAAGCATCATCGGTCCCGCTGCAAGCACCGCCATGGCCATTCTTGTTGACAAGCTCGGGAATTGTGACATGTCGATATTTACGTTAACGGATGATAAGTTGTTTGATAAATATTCAATGGTACTCATTACACGATACAGCATCAATTGAAGAGGAATCAGATTTTGGTTGTCGATGAACAGTAATCCCAGCCACCAGTCGTTCCAATACTGAAAGGAAATAAATAGTCCGATGGTTACCATAGCAGGCAGGGAAAGCGGAATCACCATGGTAAAGAAAATGCGCCATTCGCTTGCTCCGTCCATCTTTGCAGATTCAATGACCTCCAGGGGTATTTTATCCATAAAGCCCTTCATCACAAGAATGTAAAATGGACTGAGCAGGTAAGGAACAATCAATGCCCCTATTGTGTCTTTCAGATGCAAGTACTGAGTGACCATAATATAGAACGGAACGAGTCCGCCGCTAAATAATGTTGTAAAGAATACGAAAAAAGTCATTATTTTACGGTACCGATAATCTTTCCTTGAAATCGTGTAGGCGGTCAAACTTGTAAGAAACAAGCCTATAACCGTTCCGATCACCGTCACTAGAATCGTAATGCCATAAGCATTAAGCAAAACGCCAGGTGTATCAAAAATCAAGGAATACGCGGCAAGACTGAACTTTTCCGGAATCAATTGGTAACCGCTTTGCAATAGTGTCTTTTCATCCGTAAATGAAATGGATATAACCAGAAGCAATGGGATGATGAACAGGATGGATAGCAAACAGAAGAAAAGATTAATAATCCGGGAGCTCCATTTAGATTGTTTACTTACGAAATAACTATTTTCAGCTTTTTTATTGATTGCGACTTGTGTAGTCGGCATCATACATCTCCTCCTTACCAAAGTGCGTTATCTTCGTTTATTTTTTTAACAATCCAGTTCGCTAATAAGACCAGAACAAATCCTACGACGGACTGGTAAAATCCTATTGCACTAGACATACCAATATCCCCGACAACCCGAAGTGAGCGGTATACGTATGTATCGATCACATCTGTTGTGCCGTAGAGGAAACTTGAATCGTTCGGAATAAAGTAGAATAATCCAAAGTCGGCTCGGAATATTTTCCCCACATCTACAATGAACAAAATCACGATCAATGGTGTCAGTAATGGAATCGTAATCTTTCGAATCATCTGCCATTTGTTCGCACCATCAATTTTGGCTGCTTCATAATAACTGGAGTCAATTCCTAGAAGCCCTGCATAGTAAATCAGTGTTGAGAATCCTACAGCTTTCCAAAGTTGAGTAATAACGATGATTACGGGCCAATACTTCGCCTGTTCATACCATTTGACCGCCTCTTCACCGAACATTCCTAACGTAACGTTTATAAATCCGCTTTTATGATCTAGGAATGCCAGTACTACATATCCGACCACAACCCATGATAGGAAGTAAGGCAAAAATAATACCGTTTGATGCAACTTGATCCACTTTCTTGAGACTTCATTCAACAAGATTGCCAATGTAAGCGCTATTACCATTGTGAGCACAATAAAAGAAAGATTGTAAAGAATTGTGTTCCTCGTAACAATGAACGCTGTATCGGAACGGAAGAAAAACTCAAAGTTTTTTAAACCCACCCACTCGCTTCCGAATACTCCAAGATCGTATCGATATTGCTTAAATGCAATGACCAATCCAAGCATAGGTAGATAACTAAGTAACATTTTATACACGATCGCCGGTAATGACATGACAAACAAATCCCGGTTACGCTTGAAGTGTCGCCACTCCTTTTTCAACATTCCCGCTCCTCCTTCTCATTGCCGCATGCGACTTTTGTGTCCCTATTATCCAGCGAAAACAAGGTTAAAGAATACTGTAATTTTAAAAAAACACTCTACTTTTTGCAGGCAAAATCGCGAAAACACTGTAGTTTTACTATAAAAACACAAAACTGCCCAGTAAGCATCGCTTCAGCTTGAAACCTTCAAACTGAAACGACTTACGGGCAGCCGAAGAAACTTCCTAGTCCTCAATGACTTTTTTGAAACGATATTCTTTAGGCGTTGTGCCAAATTTCTTCTTGAAGAGCTTGAAGAAGTAACTTTCGTTACTGTAACCTACCATGTCCATAATGCGTGAAATGCTGTAATCTTTGTTCTCAAGAAGCGTGAGCGCATTACGCAGGCGGACCTCATTAATATATTCGCTGATCGACATCGATTCCTGTTGCCTGAATTGCTTGCTGATATGGGCTGATGATAATTTCATGGCGCTCGCTATACTCTGCAGATTTAGATTGGCATCAACATATTGCTCCTCAATCATTTCTTTTATCGTATCAATCAAAATCCGGTTGGACTGCATTTTGAAGTCCTGTGAGCGTTGATGATGAATTTCTTGAAATAAATTCAAGAAAATATTAAACATGTCCTGTAGTGATTCCTGTTCGAGCAGCTGCTGGTATTGAAATTTGAAGTCCAAATTCACTTGTCTGACGGAGCGATTGTTGATATCTCCCACCGCTTGATTAATAATGGTGAACAGATTAAAAATCGAATACATGATGTTGTTATAATGCAAGCTTTCCAATTGATGAAACAAAATTTCGAGTTGTTCACGGAATATATTGCTTTGACCGGACTTGATGGATTCCGAAATTTTCTTCTCCACCTCTGCCGGGAATTGAAAGGGTCCGTTATTCTCCATATTTCGTTTAACAAGCTCGGATGTAATAATGCAAGATTGCCCATAAATGATGCGGTAGGATGCATTTTCCAGGACCTGTCCATATTGACGTGAAAGCTGGCTGTAATCTTTCATCTCATTCCCGATCGAAATGGAGAAAGAAATTCGGTAGTAGGCTTTGATGGTTTGCTGAAGCTCTTGTAAGACTCCTATCAGGTCATCCAAATGCATACTGGAACCTTCATGGTCTTCCCCTAGCAGCAGGACGAAATGATTGTTCTGCATCGGCACGACTTCACAGTGCAAATTTCTCGCTAAAATTTCCTTAGTAATATTGGCAATAGCAAATTTATAGAGACGCTTATCAGAATCGCTTGATTGTCTTTCAAATTCCTCCAGGTCGTCAATTAAAAGCACGCAAAGACGCAGCTTGTGATGAAGATCGATATCCCACTGAGTCTGCTTGATCTCTTGCGGTGTTAACAGGCTTGTATCTGAGATAAGTCTTCGGAGTGCAAAGGTTTTAAGCTGGTCCCTCTGTGAATACTCTTCCTTTTCCAACTTGACTAATTTATGCATCGCGTCTTGATATTCGTTTGTAATAAGCTTGAGCTCATCAAGATCCGAACGTTTTTCTGTCCCGCTGAATCGTTTCCCGAAGATCTGCTGCAGCATATTCTCAATAGGTCGATAGAGTCGATAGGCTATAAAAAAGGAAACTACTATAGATAGAATGAGAATTACGCTTATAATAATCAAAGAATTCCTTTGCATCTCATGAAGTTCCCCGAAGACAACATCATAAGGCTGTACGCTCGCAATGATCCAATTACTCTGACTCGATGACATAAAGCTGAGTATAAACTTGTTACTACCGCTCTCATGGACGAGATAATCCTGATCAACCCCGGCCTGAGCTCGATTTCGAATCACCTCACGGTACTCCTCCAATGGAATAGGAGTACTCATGTTAGTCTCCAGAAGTTGCGCACCCGATTTGTCCGTAATAAAAATAGTACCGTGCAGTTCACTGTTCACATGATTCATATTACTGATATTATCGAAAAGCCAAGATGGCTTTAAGGTCACAATCAGCTTACTTTCTGTTAAGCTGTCATAGATAAACATCGAGAAAACCGGCGACTTAACATTTTTTCCCGATATGGGAATAAACTCTAGCTTGGGTATTTCTTTTTGAGACTCCATATAGCTGGATATCAAACCATTCATGCCATCGTCCAAGCAATTCATGCTACTTTTGGTCGAGTAGTAACACTTGGTATTTGCGTTATAAATCGTAATATTTTGCAAGAACATGGACCCAAAAACTGTTTTTTCTAATCTGTTCAGCTTCTGTGCGAGCTCTCCTTTATCCATGACTGACGTATTCAATAAATAAACCACATCTGGATCCATATAAGTGGAAACCGTAATATTTTTGACCGTCTCATTTAAATTATCGACATTATATTTAATTTGTGAAAGCACTTTCAAATCTGCTTGCTGCTGCATTTTGAGCATCTTATTCTCAGAAGTGTAATACAGAAGCGAAGAACTGACCGTCAGAAAAATAACCGTAACGACAGAAATGGAGAGAAGTAGCTGGAACAGATACTTTCTTGACTTATACATGGTTTCCTCCTATTGCAGATCATATATTCTGGCTGCATTATAGCCAAAAATATGACGGATTTCATCAGCAGACAAAGAAATGGACAACGCCTCCTCGATCATGGACATCATTTCCTTATAACTGCCGGCCTGTAAACAAATCGGCCAGTCGCTGCCAAACATCAATCGGGAAGAACCGAACTCTGTAATAACATGCTGAATATAAGGCTGTATCACTTGGGCAGGCTTCTTACCTCTAAATGACCCCTCCGTCATCATTCCGGACACTTTGCAAGAGGTATGTTGAAATTTTGCAATGGAGCGCATTCCGTCCGACCATAATTGATAATTCTTACCGGACAAATCCGGCTTGCCCAGATGATCGACAACAGCCGCAAGGTTAGGCACATACTCCAATAGCTTTGCCATTCCTGCCAGGGCAGGTGGACGAACTAAGAATTCAACAGCACAATTATCCTCAGCAAGTATTGATAAATTATGTATGAGCTGCTTGTGATGTCTCCACTCTCCATCTGCTAAATCCGGAAAATTTGGACGAATCCCCACGAAACGCGGATGACTTCGAAAACGAAGATAATGCTTTTCAAAATCTGAAGCGTTGATATCAAGCCATCCCACTACACCAATCAAGGTTTCCTCTTTGTCGCACAAATCAAGGAGAAATGAAGTCTCTTCCATCGTCGGCGCAGCTTGTACCACAATCGTCCCCTGAACACCGTTATGGTGCAATTCATCTTTTAACAGGTCCGGCATATAGTCCTGAAATAGGATGGGATCAGAGGCTGGAGTCAACCAACCATAATCCCCCCGATCCAGTATCCAGTAGTGCTGATGTGAGTCTATTATCATGACATATAACCCCATTCCTGATTTTAGCAGTTTTACATCTTTATTGATTACAGTAGTTCGACTTGGGCAATTTTTCAAGATAAAAATATTTCAAAACAATAATATTTCAAAATAAAAATATTCCAACCGCTACCCTTAGGGTATCCGACATATGGATGAGCACAAAGAGAAAATGTGGATTACATTCAAATTCATTAATCTAAGAAAGCATCGTTCATAATTATTTCATTTCCTATAACTTAATTCGGATTCAAGCCAAATTAAAAAAACAGTCGCCGATGAACTTCCGGCGACTGTTTTTTTAAACTTGCAAGGTCTTATAATTTCGCATCACAAACATGTTGTTTCTTTAATTACGGACGTATTCCTTATTCGCTGTTTCCAACATTGATTTCCAATCCGCAAATTTAGTTTCTCTAACTACATGACGATCAAAAAGTTCATCAGGTATGTCAGCAACATCTTCTTCTGTCTTTACTTGAAAGTTTCCTTTGGTTACAAACTCATCGAAACTTTTGTAATTGGAATACTTACTCATAAACGCTTCATTAAACAATTTCTCGAAAGAGATGTGATTGGGATCTTCTTGATACGTTTTCTGTCCTTGTAACTCATTCATCAATTCTTCCATGGTCATTGGTTTTTGTCTTCTCAAATTACCACTCCTAATTTTCTGTTATAGTTGTAGAATATCATGTTAATCCATAAATCACACGAATCCTAAGCTTACCATAATTTTCGCTATTTCACCTTTCAAATTTCACTTAATATGCAAATGATCCGCCTCTATACTTAAAATACAACAAAAAACCTCCCTTATTCATAAGGAAGGCTCTTATTTTTAGGACAATTTCACCAAGCTGTAGTTTTTCTTACCCTTACGGATAATGATAAACCGGCCGCCGATAGCTTCGCTAGCTGTAACTTCCAGTGCTACGTCGCTAACTTTCTCACCATTCATGGAGATTGCTCCTTTGGTGATATCCTCACGTGCTTGACGCTTAGACGGCTCGATACCGAGATCAACCAACCACTCTACGATATTTTTAGATTCCAGTGTAGTTTCGTAGGTCGGCATTTCCTTAAAGCCTTGCTCGATCTCATCAGCAGTTAGGGATTTGATATCTCCACTGAACAGAGCAGCAGTAATACGTTTAGCCTGATCCAGCAATTCTTCACCATGCACGAATCTGGTCATTTCTTCAGCAAGTGTTTTTTGTGCTTCGCGTTTATGCGGTTCAGTCTGTACTTTTTCCGCAAGTGCATCAATTTGCTCTTTTGATAGGAATGTAAAGTACTTCAAGTATTTCACAACATCACGGTCATCAGTGTTCGCCCAGAACTGGTAGAACTCAAACGCAGTCGTTTTGTTTGGATCGAGCCAGATTGCTCCTCCAGCTGATTTACCGAATTTTGTTCCATCAGCTTTCAACATAAGCGGGATCGTTAGACCGAATGCTTTTGCTTCAGGTCCTTCTTTTCTACGGATCAGATCCAGACCGCTTGTAATGTTGCCCCATTGATCGGAGCCACCAATTTGGAGCTGCACATCTTCATGCTGGTACAGATGCAGGTAATCTAGGGATTGCAGGATTTGGTAGGAGAATTCAGTAAAAGAAATTCCGCTGTCCAATCTGCTCGCTACAACATCTTTGGCAAGCATCGAATTGATGCTGAAGTTCTTACCATAGTCACGCAAAAATTCGATCACATTGATTTTATGCGTCCAATCGTAGTTATTCACCATACGAATTTGATTGTCGCCATCAGTAACGAACAGTTTTTTCATTTGTGCGGTAAGCGCATCTACGTTAGCTTGGATTTGCTCCAGCGTCTGCAATGAACGCTCGGATTGTCGTCCACTTGGATCACCTATCGTACCTGTAGCACCGCCAATTAGCATAACCGGACGATGTCCTGCAAGCTGGAATCTTTTAAGTACCATGAACGGAATCAAGTGACCAATATGCATACTGTCACCCGTCGGGTCTACACCGCAGTACACCGAAACGGATTTCTGGTTGGTCAATTCTCTAAGCCCTTCGGCATCGGTTTGTTGATTGATGGCATCGCGCCATTCTAGTTCATCGATAATATTCATTGCCTAACACCCCTTAAATTAGTAGATATCCTATAACGAATCATCAGTCCGCCAAGCGAATATAAGGATAGTTGATGAAGAGAAACTTATAAATCCTTATATTTAAAAACAAAAAAAATCGTCCCCTTGTCTATTGTAGACATAGGGACGATTGAATAACCGTGTTACCACCCAGATTGCACCAATGAAACGCTAATGCTAAAACACAGCATTGATGCCACTCGTGACGAGATATCGTTCGCCATTCCGCTCGGTGTTAGCCGAGATACTCCAAAGTGTAATTCGTACTCTTAGTGTGTACCGGGTTTCATCAACCCCCGGCTTTCTGAAACAGGGACTAAGCTACTACTGGGCTTTTTCAACGTATATCGTATATAAGATTACAGCCAGTATAGTGAAATAATTCTTCAATGTCAACATCTTAAGCTGAGAATGCTGAGACACACTCCTGCTGTGACGCACTACTAACGGGCTAAAGCGATACTTCATTTTCAACGTAGAGATCAGTAATACTCCTTGTTGCCCGTGTTACAATCCGTTTCGTTTCCTTGGAATCCGAAGAAATTAACCACTTCTCACTAAGCTGTTGCACCCAGTCTGGATTGCTTTTACTCGCATCGTTCAACCAATTACTTACAGAATCCTGAACGTATTTTGCCGGATCTGACTTAAGTGGTTCTAATAATGGAAGTGCTATTGCTGGGTTTTCTTTTAGCGCAGTAATATGCTTCGCCCATACCCCATGTGGCCGCGTCAATTCGATTGCATATCTCCTTATGTTCGTATCTTGATCATGAACCCAGCTCTCTAAGAACTTAATGGATTCATCCAATTCTGCAATGACCGATTCCCTTAAAGCCATCCATGAAATCTCACGTACCCCAAAATGATCATCCGCTGCAAAGGGACGGATATCCATTAGCTTTTGAGATAGACTTAAAGATTGATTTAGACCGATCATATAGGCAGCCCAACAGCGGACACTATCGGAACGATGCTGCGCTAAAGCTGAGAATACTCGGACTTGTTCCAACTCTGATTTGCACTCCAATACCTGTTGCCACTCCCGTGCGATAGCCGGTATAAGCTTCATGATTTTCTTTTCCGATGAATCGCGAAGCCTTTGTAAAATTGGTTCGGATTCCTGTCCAAAACCTAGCTCGTCCAGTACATTTTCTATCAAGACCATATGGTCCACAGCAAGCCATTCCGTTAGATTTACAGTCTGTAATTGTCCTTTATGCAATAGTCCAACAACATCAGCAGGAATATCGCTAACTTTTCGAGCTCCCTTCCTATGCTCCATATAAATCTTCCCTTCACCTATGATTTTAAAGGCTTGGATAACCTTCTTCTTATATCTAGGATACGGGTATTTCTAACCATAAAGATGTAATCTCATTTACAACTCATAATCTTTATAAATTTCTTTCCAAAATCTTATCATGATGGATACGTATAGTTCTGAACCCAGTCTGAAGCACCTCAGCTTTTACCAATTCTTGCAATGCCACAGTAACCGCTTCTCTGCTCGCACCAATCAAATTGGCGATTTCTTGATGTGATAGTGGAACATTGATTTTATAATAATTATCCTCACTTTTAACGCCTAGTTGATCCGATAGCTTTAAAAGAACGCACAATATTTTATCATGCAGATTTCCGATGGCTAGGTTTTGAGTTAACTGACTCATACTTTTTATACGATCGCTCAATACTTGCATTAATGACATCAAAAATCTAGGCCGAGTAGCTACGAATTCTTCAAATCTTACAGGATCAATTGTACAGATATGACACTCTTCCATGGCTTCAATGTAATGATCTTTGGTTCCAAACGAAATCACGTTCATTTCACCAAAAACATTACCCTCACTCAGAATATCCGAAGTAAACTGCTTCCCATCCGCATTCAATCGGTATAAACGCACCTTTCCTTTTTTCACAAAAAATAATCCTTTTGAGAAGGTTGTCGGTGTCTGGATATATGTATTTTTCGGGACTACTGTTATTCGAGTTAATTCTTCCATTTCCATTAGATCTTCCAGCGCTAACGATTGAAGCAAATTGAATTGAGATAAATAATGAATAGTCTCCATTGCCCCTCCCTTATATAACGTTATTCGTTATTTTAGTATACCGCACAAAAAAAACCACGTCCTAAGGACGCAGCTTATTCGTTAACGATTACTTGCTTCCCAGCGCGCTACTTCTTCACGAACACGAGGAGCTACTTCCGTTCCCAGCATTCTAATCGCCTGCATAACATCCTCATGAGGCATTGTACCGTGGGGCATATGTAAAAAGAATCGCGTAATTCCCACATGCTTGCGAAGATGAATGATTTTGTTCGCAACGGTTTCTGGATCACCTACGTACAGAGCGCCATCAAAGCCGCATGCTGCATCATAATCGGAACGATGATATGGCGGTGTCCCTTTTTCCTTCGCCCGCACATTGGTCCGAGCATGCGTTGAAGGGAAAAATTTCTCCAGTGCTAACTCATTAGTCTCAGCAATAAACCCGTGTGAGTGTGAGGCAATAGGCAGGCTTGAAAGATCATATCCGGCTTCAGCCGCTGCTTTTTTGTAGAGCTGCACATGCTTCGCATAATCAAGCGGCTGAACATTTCCAATAATAGCTAATACAAAAGGTAAACCTAATGCTCCAGTGCGGATCGCAGACTCTGGACTACCTGCACTCCCAATCCAAATCGGTAACGGATCTTGAACCGGACGCGGGTAAATCCCCAGATTGTTTATGGCTGCTCGATGTTTGCCACTCCAGGTTACTTTTTCTGACTTTTGGATGGCTAATAACAATTCCAGCTTCTCATTAAAGAGTTCTTCATAATCTTTCAGATCATAGCCGAATAATGGAAAAGACTCTGTAAACGAGCCGCGGCCGATCATAATTTCTGCACGTCCATTCGAAATGCCATCAAGCGTTGCAAAGTCTTGAAATACACGTACGGGATCTGCTGAAGACAGGATCATCACGGCACTGGTCAAACGAATTTTCGAAGTCAACGATGCAGCTGCAGCTAACACAACCGCAGGTGATGAAGCCGCATAATCATTACGATGATGCTCGCCCACTCCGTATACATCTAGTCCCACCTCTTCGGCAAGTACAATTTCCTCTACTACTTCACGTAGTCGTTCTGCATGACTTATTGTCTCACCCGTTTGGACATCGGGCGTTGTCTCGACAAAGGTACTTATTCCAAGTTCCACTTTCGTTTCCTCCTAAAGTTCTGCACGATGCATTATTCTCTGGATGTAAATGTTTGAATATTCATAATTACATTTAATCAAGAAACCCATTATAATAGGATTCACCGATAATTCCAACTATTTCAGATCCCCTCGATTATTGATCGGTCTGAGGAGCCCTTATTTTAATGATTTTGTCCATTTTGCGAGATTATTGGACTCAGATGCTGCTTTTTGCTCAAAACCAATACCAAAATGTGTGTTTTTATGGAAATAAGAACTATACGGTCCGAAGCGTGCAATATGCCTCATATCTAATTTCCCCAAAAAAACCACATCTTTTGGATGTGGCTCATCAGAACATGATGTTATATTGAAATGAATAAATAGAATTAGATTGAGAGGGAAATAGATTTGGAAATCCAAAGATGTAGCTTAATTAGGTTAAATGATAATGACTATTAAGATTTAAAGATGATCTATATCAATGAAAACGTAAGAAAATACTTATGTGGAGCAATACCTGAGGAGCATACCTATAGTAAGTTTTTGGACATATTACAACGTTCAGACCAAGGGGCACATTATTGAACCGTTAGGTTGAAAGCCCTTAATAGCTGTATTGGATTAGTTTCTTTAGATAGCCATACGGACGGAATAAACACAGAAGTTTCATGGTGCTGAGCAGGCAATATACAGTATTGAAAATAACTTAGCTACAAAATAAGCTAGTTCATGTTCCCTATACTCGAGCTTATGGGCTTATCCAGCGGTTTCGGGGGTTTTCTCTGATTGATTCCAATCCCGACTCGACCGAACACAAAGGCTCCGCCTGGAATACGATTCGCTATGTTCATGATGATCGCCGATCCTACCACACATCCGACAAATTGGAGAAGCACACTGAATAGTCCAAGGTTTTGCAACCCGAACGAAGAAGGAAGTTTGACGAATAAAGCCAACAACAACGGGTGAAGCAAATATATGCCGAAGGAGTATCTACTGCTCCACTCCAGCACACGCGGCACTTTTTTCAATGAAGAAGCCACTGTGAAGAGTAGTAGAATCATGCTCATGGCGAAAAGTAACATATCAATTCTCTTGGAACTATGTGCCGTAATCCAGCCTTGCCCATTCACGAATAGCACAAACGCGCCTGTTACAACTGGAAGCACGTAGACAGCTAAACGGAACTGTTTTAATTTTTCCCGGAACCAAGCCTCATTTCGCCCCAAGTAATAAGCCACAGTAAAGTAGAAAATCCACCCCGGAGAGAAAACCCAATACAATTTATCCCAAATATATTGAGCAGCTACCGTATCTACGGGTTTGGTGAAATTGAAAAAACCTAAGTAAGCCACATTAATAACGAATGACGCAATCAGTATAGAGCGTGGAGTGAATTTTTTGGCATGCTTTTGAAATAAGAGGAACAAGGCATAAAACTGAAAGATAATTAGGATAAAGTAGCCATGAAAATCGCCAAGTAACCAATGACGCCAGAGAAAGTACCAAAAAGCCTGAAGAAGCGGAATCCCCTCACTGCCCGCCATATCCAATCCTTTTAACCCTGCGTACAAAGCTCCGAAAAAAAAGTAAGGAAGCAAAATATACTTGATCCGTTTCTCCCAAAATTTCGCGGGAATTCCGTCCGGATATGCAAAAGACAATACGAATTGCGAGATAAATACGAATACCGGTGTGCCAAATGTAAGCAGTAGACCCACTGACTCTACCCAAGGCGTGTTCCCATCGTCATAGACTCGATATAAAGCATGTAACAGCGCTATACTTAAGCAGGCTATACTACGTAGAACAAACATTTCCGAATTTAATTTTCGTTCCATGGGGATGACCCCTTTCGATATTTGCGATTAATGGTCCACAGCACTGCCTACAGTCAATCGGGCTGCAATCGTCTTCTTGAGTCCCTGGTGAAGATCATGGTGAGGAGACCAGGACATCAACTCGTTTGCTTTACTATTGTTTAAGTAGCTGTGAAGAATATCTCCCGGTCGAGCCTGTTCATAGGTTGTCTGGGATTCCCGACCTGTAATACCGCCTATCATCTCTACAATCGTATTAATGGAGGTCGCCAACCCGCAGCTAATATTTATGATCTGATTATCCGCATTCTCATCTGTACAAGCCGCATTTACAAACGCCTGTGCAACATCCTCAACATAGACAAAATCCCTGGTCTGTTCTCCATCCCCATAAATTACAAGCTCCTTGCCTTGCTTTATGCGATCCAGAAAAATCGAAACGACACCAGCTTCACCATGCGAGCTTTGTCGAGGTCCATATACATTCGCAAGACGAAGAATGGTGTACTTTAGCCCATGCATGCTGGCAAACATCCGAATATAAGACTCAGGAACACTTTTTGATACCCCATAACAAGATTCAGGATTTAAGGGATGTTTCTCGTCAATGCTCAAATATTCAGGATTACCGTATACAGCGGCCGACGAGGCGTACACGATCTTTTCAACCTGATGCGCCTCACACATCCGCAGGACGTTAAGTGTGCCAACAATATTCACATTCGCATCAAACAATGGATTGCGCTGAGATTCTCTTACGTCAATCTGTGCAGCCAGATGAATGACCGCATCCGGTTTCTCACGGATAAAGACTTCACCCAGTGTCTCGTCGCGAATGTCGTACGGATATAAAAGAGCGGAAGGATTTCTATAGAATGAGCCGGAAGCACCCGATAAATTATCTACAATTACAGTTTCGATCCCCTCTCTTATAAGCCGGTCAACAACATGTGACCCAATAAAACCAAGCCCCCCAGTTACTAATACCTTCAAATAAAAAACTCCTTTCGCCCTGTAAAGTGCTCTTTGTACCGTGCATCTGTAGAAAAGTTCACATAAAATACTTAAGAAGAAACGATGTTGTCATCCTTTATGGACGACAACCGTTACTCGTAGAAATATAAGGATGATTTATAACGTGAAACTTAGCCTTATATTTCAAATCAAAAAATAAAGGAGTGAAGTATATGGCAACTGCACCTATTCCAGATAACTCTGTAACAACGTCCGTTATTGCGGACGGAGCAGTCACTTCTATTAAATTAGATCCTGAAACTAACGGTTACGTGAATGTTCGATCTTATGGAGCTACAGGGAATGGTACCAAAGATGACACCGTCGCGATTCAAAATGCAATTAATGCTGGAAATGCCAAACGCAAGGTTGTTATTTTTCCGCCTGGTGTATATAAAGTCTCTTCCGGCCACATGCGTAACCCTTCAGTCCTAGATTGGTGGTGTCTTCGTATTCCAACCGGAACTAACCTAAGCTTTGATGCCGGCTCAAAATTGGTGCTTGCCCCTAACCCACCATCGGATACTCGAGTTCTTGTTATGTTAAATGCCTCAAACATCACGATATCCGGCAGCCTCGAAATAGACGGAAGTGCTTCGACTGTTAAAACAGCCGTCAACGATCAACTTCATGGCTTGTTCATTTCTTCTTCGCAAAATATAACGATCGAATCGGTGTACTCTCATGATTGCTATGGTGATAATATTTTCATTGGAGGGACAGAAGATATCCCATCCGTTAATGTGCATATCGGATATGCGTACTGTGAAACGGCTGGTCGAAAGAACTTTGTAGTCCATTTTGTAGACCAGCTTCATGTCAACAGAGCGGTATTAAATAACAGTCGAGGTGGTGCACCTGGGTTTAATGGCGCCAATTCACTCGATGTAGAACCCGACATCTTCAAGGGAACGCGTAGCTTTTATCAGCGATTCGACTCTTTGACAACAACTGGTTTCGGCAATGATATGACAACTGGACTTTCAGATGAGATAACGAGACTCTGGACTCTCGACATCGGTTCACTAGATATGCGTGTAAGTGGATCAGTAAGTCCAGCATTGCTGTCCTATGGATTGACGCTAAAAATCAGCCATTTGTCTATTCGCTCGACGGATCATAAAGCTAATTACGGTCTACAAACGATCTATTCACAATTTATTGATATCGGAAGCGCAAGGTTCGATGGAATCGGCGGCCCTGCGATCTACGCTGCGTTTAATGCTGCTGGAGGAAAACCAAGATTGCATATCGGCTCGTTAGGGATGTACGGCTCGGGTTCCACCTTAGCAAGCGGAGTCCGAATCGACGGAGGAGATCTTTATGTGGGGACGATAGATGCACAGGACTTAACGGGCAGTACCTTACAATTATTCACAACAGAGTCTGACGCGATGGTTACTGTCGACAATATGATTGTCCGTAACAGCGGGACCAATCAAGTCGTGCTAGCGTCATCTTATGGTGCAGCTAAGCCCTTCCTGCACCTGAACAATGTAGCAGTGTTTGATACCCGTTCTGTAAAGGTAAAACGCATTCTAGAATTCGAAACTTTGGTTGCCATGCAGGGTACTTCTCTTGGTACCTTGTATAATCCGTATGCTTTAACTGAATGGTTCTCTACCTATGGCAACTTCAAACGGGCAGTCCGACTCGTTGGTGGAACATTACTTCCTGCAGTATTTATTGTGGAAGGATCGCCTGAGGGAACGATTACCGCTCCGATTGGCAGTCTGGCTATGCGAACAGATGGTGTAGCGAAAGCCACTTTTTATGTGAAGGAAAGCGGAACCGGTGCTAACGGATGGATTGCTAAGTAATTTTTCAGTGGTTCTGAATACAAGACTCTATCGCATCCATTACGCGTACCAGATCATCATCCGATAAAGAGCTACCGGAAGGTAGACATACACCTTTTGTGAACAATTGATCAGATACACTATGTCCCTCCATGTATGGATAATAGAAGGCGTTCTCGAACAGAGGTTGCAAATGTAGAGGTTTCCATACAGGTCTAGCTTCTATATTGTTGAATTCCAGGCACTTTAAGAGTTGATTAGCGGAGAAGCCTGCGATTTCTTCATCAATCGTTAGCGCACTTAACCAGCGTGTACTGCGACAATTTGGCGCTTCCGGCATGAAATGAAGACCCGGAATGGATCCCAATCGATCTGAGTACACTTGAGAAATATATCTACGTCGTTCGACCTTTTCCTCAAGTAGCTCCAGTTGCCCTCGTCCTATGGCTGCCAACAGGTTACTTAGCCGGTAGTTATAACCCATTTCGGAATGCTGATAGTGTGGAGCAGTGTCACGTGCTTGGGTAGACCAGAAACGGGCTTGATCTAATGCATCGGTATCATCCGATACAAGCATACCTCCACCTGAGGTTGTAATAATTTTATTCCCGTTGAAAGAATAGATTC
This sequence comes from Paenibacillus sp. B2(2019), assembly GCF_008370385.1. NCBI lineage: Bacteria > Bacillati > Bacillota > Bacilli > Caryophanales > Paenibacillaceae > Paenibacillus > Paenibacillus sp. B2(2019). The sequence goes on along the minus strand of NZ_VTZR01000025.1, from coordinate 50,582 downwards.
CGAAGCGGCCCCAAGTACCGCTAGCCTTTCCGTGATAAAAGGCACCGAGGGATTCCGCTGCATCTTCTATTAAAACAATACCGTAACGATTCGCGATTTCTACAATTGGTTCCATGTCTGCGCTCTGCCCGTACAAATTGACAACAACAGCTGCTTTAGGCAGTATCCCTCTATCATTCAAATCCAGGCAGGCCCGCTGAAAGGCTAGTGGACACATATTCCATGTCTCTGGTTCTGAGTCTACGAATACAGGTGTAGCCCCCAAATATAAAATAGGATTGGCACTAGCTACGAACGTGAGCGTCGAACAAATCACGTAATCTCCTTGAGAAACGCCAGCTAGACGTAGTGCGAGATGAATTGCCGCTGTTCCAGAGCTTAATGCAAGTGCACCCTTTGAACCTGTATAGTCGGCCATCTCCCGCTCGAAAGCATCGACTTGTGGTCCGATGGGAGCGATCCAGCCAGAGTGAATTGCATCCTCCAAATAAGCCTGTTCACGTCCACTTACATGCGGTGGGGATAACAAGATTCGTGGAAGAATGCGTGGTTGACGAATACTCATGCCTTGCTCCTTTCTCCATTTGGATGCTTTAATCCAAATGGAATACATATCTTATTGTCTTACTTCAGAGCGTGGTCCATGATATTTTGATTCAACAGAGATGGATGCCGGTAGAGCGGAAAATAATTTCCCGCAACCCCAGTGTCACAGAGTGCAATCATTCGTTCATACACCTCGGGGAAAAATATTCGCTTACCTAAGTAATAGTCTAGTGGTTCTAGTTGAGTAGCGAATCTTAGCTTGAACTGAAACAACTCGTCATTCCCCTTATATCCCCCACCGAGATGGAATTTGTCGTATCCATTCTCCATCCCCCACACGGCTGCTGCGTGGATGAGAAATTTGGTGGGTGACCACTGCAGATAAGCTCGATCCCAACCGCATAAATGATAATGCATCCATGGTCGATCAAGGAGTACAATACTTGCCCCTACACTCCTCTCCCCATCCATCGCCTCAAACAGCGCTACCCGTCCTTCTGGCATAAGGCTTGTATCTTCTATAAATTTTCGAGGGAAATAATAAAAGGGATCTGCTTGTAAATCATTTAACGTCCCGTAATATAACTCGATGAAAGGCTCGATCCGATCCTTAAGATCCGACTTTCGAATGGTGAATGGAGCTGACTTTAATTTACGGATATTTCTTTTATGATTGCTGCCATAGTTCTGGATTAGCACTGACTCTGAGCCAACTGTCAAATCCATGTATACTGTATTCCGATTGAGCTCCGTAGTAAGCCCTTTTTGGTATTCAGCGGCATTGCCTATGAAAGGATGGAATCTTACAAACTCGGTCATGATCTTTTTCTCTCTGCAGTAATCTGTAAACGCATCACTGAATTGTCGGTACAATTCCGTTCGTTCCGCTCCTATAGGCACATTAGATATTGGCCCCCCGTATCCATAAGGTGTACTGATGTCATACCATTCTCCTTCAAGTCCCAGCTGGATGACTGCGGGAAGATGGCTAATGGAGCGAAGTAAGTAAGGATAAATGATGAGCTTCTCACCCTGCTTAAAAACAAACAGCTCTGCCTGTTGATGATCATCATCCTCAAACAGCCGAAAAAAATCTGCAGAAAAATAGATATCCTTACTATCCATCTGATTCAAATAAGCATCCCATTCTTCAGAATGCGAGCTATTAAGCACAATGAAATCACTCATACGTCACCTCCTAAAAGTTATGTTAGCGTACGCTTCCTTGAGGTACTTCGACAAAACTTACTTCGGATGCATTCGCTGCTAATCCAATATCTTGATCATACGTATACTTTCAGTGCTTAAGCTTAGCGCTGGGTCTCTCTCACGTAAGAATGCATCGGATGAAAGCAATAACAGCTTTCTCTCCCGGTCAAGGTCGAGTAACACATCGGTTAGTGGATATCCACCGTCCCACTCATCACTTTGCAGTTGGATGCGAAAATACTGCTCGCCGAGCCGACCCACAACTGAAGTCTTCTGCTTCGTTCTAATCCTAAATGAAGAAAATCCGTATTTTAGATGATGCGCCTCTGCCATTGGGTAATCATCAATAATGTAATTCACTTCTTCATCATCTATATCCGCTCCAGAAGAAATAACATCTGCGCTAGCCGTTAATGAACGATCCAGATCCCTCACATACCAATAAGTACGTCCTTCTTCTACAAAGCCAAGGCGAAGGTACCAAGCATGCGCCTGTTCATTCCATGAGAACACATCCAGTACCAACTTCTTAATATCGTCCTTCTTGGCTAATTTCTCTCCGTACGCCATGAGCATTCCGCCAATACCGTCCTTGCGAAACGCCGCATCCACATTTAAATTATTCAGAACCAATATTTGTTCCATTCTTCGCCATTCCGCGAATCCAATGAGCACTTCTCCAATATAGGCTCCAATCAACAATGTGGCCGAATGACCTCCACACTTACAAGCCGCTTGTAGATATGCTGGATAACCCGTACAAGCAAATATCGTTTGATTGTACACATGCTCCGGTAAATTGCTCTTCAAGAGCCGGCATGCATGATGTATATCGTCTTCATGCAGCGGTCTAAACTGCACACTCATGCCTGGCCCTCCTTTTTATTCAGCCTATACTCATCCAGAGGCAGGCTATGCCGACCTGGATTGGCTACAACATCATCTTGGCGAATCACCTTCAAGACAGTCTTGCATAATATCAGCGCATCAAGTCTGAAACTTAAATTCTCGACATAGGTGACATCATACGAAAGTCGGTCTTTCCACGACGAAGTATTACGTCCTGACACCTGTGCTAATCCCGTAATTCCTGGTCTTACTGAGAAACGCAGCCTCTCCTGTTCGGAATAATATGGGCTATAACGCATGAGTAAGGGTCTTGGACCAATCAGACTCATTTCTCCCTTCACAACATTCACCAATTGTGGTAGTTCATCCAGACTCAGCTTCCGGATGATTCCGCCAAATTTGATATATCGTCGCTCATCTGGTAACGGCTGACCCTGCGTGTCATACAGTTCAGCCATGGTCCGAAATTTGTAGATAAAGAAGGGTTTCTCTCCCCGTCCTGGTCGTTGCTGCTTGAACAAGATTGGGCTTCCAAGCTTCATTCGAATCAACAACGCCACCACAGCCATGACTGGACTAAATATACATAACATAACGATCGCTCCCACAAGATCGAAGCCTCGTTTCATATGGCGATACATGTTAGTACTCCTCCCGCCTTTCTCTTAATCCGTAAAAAGACGTTCCTTCAGTGAGTTCACCTGTTTTAAATCAGCACTCCAGTAGTACACCTTAGTTCTGACTAGCGGATCAGAACCAAAACTGTTGTTACCTGGAATCTGTTCGTATTGAAAGTCCTCGGAAGTAATCCCCTTGAATAACCAAGCTAAGCTGAGCAAATCACTGTCACTGAAGCTTGTATCGATAATGTCTTTCTTTTCATGAAGTAATAATCCCGCCAGATCCGGAAGATGCTCAGGGCTCAACAGCTTATTAGCCACAGCTCTAACGATATTGAATTGCTCCTCTTGACGACTAAAGTCACCGTTCGGAGTAGAGTAACGCGCCCTAGCAAGGTAGAGAGCATGCACACCATCCAAATGCTGTTCGCCTTTTTTGATGGTAATCTCTGGGGTTATTGTGACATCCTGATCGATTACCATGTCGATCCCACCGATTGAATCGATGAAATCACGAACTCCAGAGAAGTTCGTCTTGATGTAATGATGAATGGGAATATTCATAAAGTCGCTCACCGCTTGAATGAGCGTCAATGTTCCTTGCTCATTCCCACCTTTGGACTCACCAACAATATGAGCATGATTAATTTTGGTGTATCCAACATTTTGTACATACACCCTTGTATCGCGCGGTACAGAGACGATGTTCACCTTCCGCTGTTCCGGCATTACATGCACAACCATGATCGTGTCTGCACGTGAGATTTCCCCACCCCACGTATCTGTTCCAATTAATACAACATTAAAGGCTGAAGTTTTTTTATCGGCTGCACCTGGCGATGCTGCTGGTTCTGTCGATGGTAAAACCACGCCGTCCGAATTTGCTGGACTTTTCGTAGTCCCATCCGACTGCGTCTTCCCCACAGGCACTGCAGAAATTTTAGAGTTAGGTATCGTCAATGGATTAAGGACAGCCTTTTGAAATCGCTGCTCAGCATTTAACACCCCTCTAATCCAAATGCCACCAATTACAATCACAATCAGAAAACTAATCAGGGCGAATCTTCCAATTCGCCGCATGACTATTTGCTTTCTTGTGAATTCCTTGTCACTCTTGTCACGCAAACGCAATTTCTTGTTCCATCTACTCATAAACGACTTCATCACTTAGATCCCCGCATGAACTTCGGATTTGATCCGTTCAAGCTCATGAGTGGCCACCTGTGGTTCTTCCTGAAAGCCCGAATAACTTGGAATAAGCTGCTTTAATAATTTCTTAATCTGATAACTGCTTGGCACAAATTCGTACCGTTTGCACAAATTCTCCAGAACACCAAGGACCAAATTCAATTCGGATCTGGAAACACTTTGAGGCCGACTGATCATGATGCGATAGTTATTGGTGACCATCAATCCCTCCTCTTCTGTCAGGAGTTCCTCAAATAATTTCTCTCCGGGACGAATGCCCGTGACCACGATAGGGATATCTTTATCGGGTTCTAAGCCCGACAGACGTATTAAATCTCTTGCTAGATCGTATATCCGAACCGGCTTACCCATATCAAGCACGAACACCTCGCCACCTTGTGCCAGTACGCTCGCCTGGATAACCAATTGCACTGCTTCAGGGATCGTCATGAAATACCGCACCATATCCATATGGGTAACCGTAACCGGGCCACCACTCTCGATCTGTCTTTTGAATAACGGAATAACACTTCCCCGACTACCGAGAACATTACCGAAACGGACAGCAGCAAAAACCGTCTTGCTAGATGAATTCTGATCATTAATAATCATTTCTGCCGCTCGCTTTGTAGCTCCCATGACACTTGTTGGATTAACCGCTTTGTCCGAAGAGATCAGAATGAACCGCTTAGCACCATATTTGGCACTCGCTTCCGCTACATTCCTTGTTCCGATCACGTTGTTCTTTACCGCCTCCACCGGATTCATCTCCATAAGGGGCACATGTTTATGCGCAGCGGCGTGATACACAATCGTAGGTCGGAAATTCTGAAAAACACTATCGATCCGCGACACATCCTGAATATCAGCTATGATAGGTTGAATCTTCTGATCGGGATATAACTGGCGTAGCTCTTGTTCAATCAGGTAAATGCTGTTCTCACCATGACCAAGCAGCAACATTTCCTTCGGACGATACGCAGCTAGCTGACGGCACAGTTCTGAGCCAATGGAGCCTCCTGCACCCGTGATGAGAATACACTCACTCCCTAAATTCTCACGAATCTCTTCAGTATTAATCTCAACAGGAGTTCTACCCAGCAAGTCATTTACGGACACTTCACGGATTCGATTGACTGCCATTTTCCCGTCCAAAATTTCTGTCATACTAGGCATTAGCTTAATCTGTGCTTTTGTTGATTTGCAGATCTCGATAATCTCCATTAAGTCGTTATGTGGCGCTGTCGGGAGGGCAATAATAATGAATGCAATGTCCAGCTGTTTCACGGCCTCGGGAATGAAATTTCGGTTACCCACAATCGGCAACCCCATTACTTCCAGCTTTTGTTTGGATGCATCATCATCAATGAAAGCGACCGGATGCATAAATTTGAACCTTGAATGCTTGATATCTTTCGTAACGAGGATTCCTGCTTTACCAGCCCCAACGATTAGAAGATTACCTTCGAAGGCATCCTTCACACCCGTTGTCTCAAATCCATCATTTAGAAGACGTTTAACCATTCGTAACCCAACTATGCCCAGAAACACATAACCCGCTGCAAAATAGATAGAAATCGGAAGTCGATAGGAAGGAATTACTGCATGGGTGGATAGGTTGACAGCAATCACTCCCACGAGGGTTAATACACTCACTTTTAGAAGCTGCAGTAACTCTCTCATTCCGGTGTATCGCCAGATATTGTTATACACTTTGAATCCAAATGAGAAGGCCGCATACACCGCAATGTGAATCAATATTGCCCACGGAAGCATCCACACGTACATCTCAGGGATTTGAAAATCAAACCGAAGTAAAAACACAAGCCACACTGAAGCCGCAATAATCCCTGCATCCAACATGACCAAACGGACGATCCGCATTTTCATCACTTCTTTCTCCCTAATTAACTAAAAATTCATTTACTCGCCTTTTAAGTGAGAGTGAATATTCAATCCCCCGATAGGCTGGCATGCATTTCAGACGGAACCCGCTTTCTTTCCTCCTTGTTTAGCGCTTCTATATAGATCGAGTCCATTTCACGGAGCACCGCAGGCAACCCGTAACGAATGATCCTCTCCTTGTTTGCTTCTCCCATTGCCGTTGTTAATGCTGGATCATCACGTAATTGAGTAAAAGCCTTAGCGGTAGCGGTAATATCACCAACAGGAACCAACATGCCTGTTGACTCATGTTCGATCAAATCATGAATCCCCCGAATATGCGTACCTATAACGGGTTTTCCTACTGCCATCGCCTCCATAATCGCCCGAGGTAGCCCCTCGCGATAAGACACAAGTGCAGCAACATCACATGCTCTGAGTAGATCCGGAATATCTCTACGGTACCCAAGCATATGCACCCGATCGCTGACACCCAGCCGATTAGCAAGTTCCAATAGAGTCTGCTCGAACGGTCCTGTACCCGCAAAAGCCAGATGGATGTTGCCTGCTTGAGACCCCAACTGACCCAGCGCTTCGATCAACTGCTTCTGGTTCTTGTTGGCGTTTAATTCAGCAACGCATAGGATGACGAAGGGAGGTTCATCATGCTCACTCTTCGGCAGATCAAACAGTTGGCGTCGCCTATCTGCCTTCTCCGACGCAGTTTCAGGATGATCCTGTTCACTCCCGTAAACCTGGAGATCAAGTCCTACACCACTCACATAAGTCACCTTTTTCCGTATAGAAAATTTCTGGGCGCGTTCATAATCCTCTCTATTTATGGTGATTAAGACATCTGTCCAGCGGGCCATTAACCTCTCGAGCGGATAATAAAGTATCCAGTTCAGAAAAGGAGCTCCCTTGAAAAAATGAAAACCATGCGCTGTATACAATGTGCAAGGTACACCTGCTTTATGGGCCGCAATCCGTCCAAGAATCGAAGCGACTGGCGTATGTACATGGATGAACTGGAACCCCTCCTCCTTGAAGCTTTCCGTTAATATCCCTAGCGCTGCCCAGTTCTGCATCTGTAAAGGGCTACGCTGAATGGGCACATCATGGCACACGATCCCCTTCTCTTCTAATCCCAATCTCGCTTCCCCGGGCTGCGCGTAAGCATGCACTTCACAACCTTTTTGCTGCAATAACGCCATGTAAGGTAGATGGAAACTCTCAAAATGCCCAAAAATGGAGGCTACGAAAGCAACTCTTACCGGCCCACAGTCTTCAGCAGGTATGCTCCCGCACCTCTTGTTATTGCGCTTGTTCTTTTTGTTGTCGTAGGTTACGACCGGTTGACCTTTCAATGCCCTTGGTTCGATATCGCTTCACTCCTTTCCATCCCGTATTCGTTAATCGGATGCAAGCTGCGTTCATAGCCATCATGAACCACCAATACCGCTGGAATAAGGCTTCAATACCCATCGAAAGTCCAATCATCGCTGCGTGAGACAGCAATAATGCCATAATGATCGGTCTGTTCACCCTATCTGCCGCGCGATAAGAACGGATCCCAACGATGAAGAACCAGATCATGAATCCGCCATACACAATCAAGCCCAACAAGCCAAATTCTGTCATAAACCAGATCGGAGTATTATGGATAATAATCCGCAGTTCATAGTTATAGCTACCGAGTCCAATCCCTAATAATGGACTTTGAGCGATCCACTCCACAGCCTTCCCAATGATGTCAAGCCGCGATTGAATCTGCGAGGGTCTGCTGGCCATATTCCCAAGCACATCCAGATAAGCTGTACCTTTATACAACAGCAATGCTCCAAACGCGACGCTAAACCCCATACCGATCTTGAGAAGTCGAGAAGGATTAGTCAGCAGTAATGTAAGCAGGACAAGGAACAATCCTATCCATGACGAACGCGAAAAAGTCATTATTATGCCCCCGGCTAAGGTGATCGTCGCTAGCGTACTCACCCATCCCCTAAGCAGCTTCACCCCGTCTCCACTCGTCATGATATGAATGGCAAAAGCCGTAACTAGTAATCCGCCGTATGCATTCGGATCAATTAGCATCCCGGAGAGGCGACCGTCTTGCACCATAAACGGAACCTTCACTCCACTAAAAAAATCGAACAAAGCGACGCCATTGAAGATCAGCACACTGATCAAAAAAGCTCGTAGCATTTTATATAACCGATCCCAGCTGTCTACAGCCTGAACAAGCATGATGTAAGTCAGCAGTAGGAGTATAAACCCAAAATCTTTTTGCAATAGAGCGTATTGCGTAATGAATCCATTGCGCCATATGGATACAAATGAAGCGAGGACGAAAATAAACAACATCCCCCAATGCCATGAACTGAACTGCCTCGGGTCCAATTTGAGGTGTAAACCTGCTGCAAACAAACCAAGCATTAAGAAAAGGTCAGAGGGTGCGATTCGAAATGCGCCACCGAAATCAATTTGAGCCGGAAGGCAGATGATGTAACCCATAACCGCAAACAGAAATAAATTACGCATGGTGTAGGGTTTCCCTACAACGAGTACAGATGTCATACAAGCCCCTACTTTCCTATGAGAAATTGCCTCTATGCGGCCAATTCCCGTTGTACCTGTTTCCTTGCCTGACGGATTACCAAGAAAAGTACGATCACACTGCCTATCATCTGAACGAATAAGGCCAAGCTAGCCCCCACCGCAGCACCTATCACCCCGAAAATAGGCACGAATATTAGACAAGAAAGCCCATTAGTGATCACAGAACACAGAAACAAGGGAATCTGCGCTTTGTACTTCCCGGTAGCCGTTATGGCATACCACAGGTAAGACGTTACAAATACCAATAGGGTAGAAACGAGCAACCAATGAAATAAACCTATCTCAGCAGCCACATCTGGACTGAATAGAAGAGTTAGTAGCTGATGACCAAAGATCCACCCGATCAAACAAGCGATCGCACTAATTCCTATACCCATTGCAATCATTCGACTGAGTAAAGAGATGAACTCCTTATGTCGTCCGCTAGCGTGCCAACGGGCAAGACGTGGTGTTATCGCTTCACCGAGTGCAGTCACAACAACATTGCAGGCAACGATCATGTATGAGAGCGTAGCGTATATGCCTAAGTCATGTTCTCCTTTAAAATATGAAATCGCGTATAGTGGGATATTTGTATTTAGTGACATCAACGCCAGCACCACGCCAAGGGGTGAGCTTACGAGCAGCAAGCCCCATAATCGTCTTTTGTTAAAAAGTGGCCTGAGCGACGTATGCATTCTCGCTTTGCGAGCATCATATCCAATGGTTATTGCTAACCATCCGATAATCATGACTAATAACGCTAGAATGAGACTCTGAGTAGGGATAAATACGAGGGCGAAGACAAGTATGGAGAACAATCCTTTAGCAGCTCTCGAGAAAGAGATTTGATCTAGCCTTTCCTGCTTCTGAACGATACCCAATAAAATATCGCTGACCGACTCAACAATTCTATACAATCCTATGAAAAATATGACTAAAGCTGTATTCCAATCAGCACCACTAAGGATGCAACAACCTGCTGTAACCGTGAATGCAACTGCGGTTGTCACGAGACGAAGGCCAAAAAAATCTCCAAAAAAATATTTTCCAGATGTATCAACGATCAAGACCGAACGCAGATGCAGATGCGACAGCATGAAGATGGGAGCAGTCACCGCAAGCCCTAACGAATATTGCCCAACGATTTCGGATGAGCCAAATTTATTAAGCAAAATTACAATCACGAATTGAGCGCCAGCGTATGTGATATTTCCGAATAAATAACGAAGAGAAGCAAGTGTCATAATGCGTTAGACCAACCCTGAAGTTGAGGCCCAATCGGCAAAATCTTCACCGCGAATCTTGTAACGTTTGCTACTTTTTCGATAATTCAAAACCGCTCCCAAAATATGTGCTCCTTGCTGCTCAAGGATCTGTTTTGCAGAGTTGGTATGCTTTAAGAGCACTTTCCCGGATTTTACGACTAACAGTACCCCTTCGGTCATCTTTGCCAAGATAAGGGCATCCGAAAAAGGCATTAACACCGAAGAAGAATCGATGACAATCGTATCAAATCTCTCACTAAGCTCTGCAAATAACCTTTTCATTCCTGTTGATCCTAGTAAGTCAGCTGGATTTGGGGAGATCGGACCCGATGTCATTACAGAAAGTCCTTCTGATCCCTCAATAGGGAAAATACAATCATCCACACGGGTTTGATCCACTAGGATACTACTTAATCCGATCCAATTGGGTAGATCGAATGCCTTATGCACCGTTGGTGTACGCAAATCCCCATCGATCAGCAGCACAGTTCTTCCCGTTTCTGCCATCGCTATGGCCAAGTTCATCGCCACTGTTGATTTACCTTCATTCGGAAGTGAGCTTGTAACTAATAAAGATTGAATTTCTCCACCAACTCGGGTATAACGAATATTAGATCGTATCGTTCGGAATTGGTCACCATTAGATGATTTCGGTTGTTCCAGGCAATACAATCTTGGAGTTTTCTTCTTCATGTCTGCTGGCTCCTTCTACTGAATTGGATTTCGTCTTCTCCCGCCGTTTCCGCGGCTTCAATTTTCCCACCGTTCCCAGAAGAGGAAGCTGCAAATCCAACTGAATATTCTTGGCGCTTTTCACAGGTTTCTCCGCCAATTCCCGTAGAATGGAAAATGCGATCCCAGCAATCAATGCAAGTCCGAAAGCAACGACCATATTGAATACTGGCTTGGGTGAGATCGCCTCGAAAGGAACCTTGGCTCGGTCAAGAAGCACAACATTCTCTACCCCCATAATCGCTTGGATGTTCTCATTAAAGGCCTCACCAAAGCCATTCGCGATATTCGTTGCCCGCTTAGCATTAGAATCCGATACAATTACCGTCGTCACGAGTGACTCGCTACTTGTTCTTGTCTTCACTTTTTCTAATAGTTTTTCAGGGGTCATGTTTAATTGCAGTCTTCTAACGACCTCTTCAGCGATTCTACTGCTTCGGATAATTTCTCCGTAAGTGGTTACTAGTTTTTGCCCAGCCATAATGTCATTGATTGCTTTCTGTTGCCTATCCCCTTGAATAAGAATAGAAGCCGTCGCCTCGTATTTCGGTTTCAAGACATAGTAGCTAACGAAGCTAGCAATTCCGACCGCAACAATACATAATACAATGATGAACAGCAGCCTACGTTTCACTAGTTTCAAAATGCTGCCTAGTTCGAATTCCATCGTTCATTTCTCCTAACCGTTAATGTATTTTCCTCTTCTTCAACAAGTGTTTTATTGTATAGTTATATTCTCGTTAGCCCAATATATGTCCAAAAAAAGTTGGGAATTTATAAGTCTTCTTTTAAAAAAATCCACTCGACTCTCTATTAAATCCCAACAGAAATAGGCCGTTTACTAGTAAGATTCTACTGGTAGACAGCCTTATATATTCACTTCTTTACTACTACCTAATAATACGTCGTGCTAGTTGGCACGCTTATGTAGCACTTTTTTTGATAACCTTTCTATAATCCAATTATATGGTTTATCTTCGTATTGAATCTTAATGAAATCTTAACGGATAAATGAGATTTATTATGTATTCAAATCCGCCATTGCTGGAATATGAATTTCTTTGACACAGGAAGCGCTAGAGAGGTTAACGATACATTTCACAATGGAGACAATGTCCTGAACAGGAATTCTTGTGCCGCTATATTCTGCAATCGCTTTTTCTGCGCCATCCTCATAAGGAATTTCTGCTGCCAGCTCACCCGGATTTACACAAGTTACTGCAATGCCATCCTTACGAACATGCTCACGTAATGCATGCGTAATGCCACGCAGACCGAACTTGGAAGCTACAAATGATACCTGGGCGTTATTGGTATGATCCAGTCCTGCTGTGGAGCCAATTAGAATAATTTTTCCTGCTTCCGATTGGCGAAGATTAGGCAGTACAGCCTGTATGCAGGTAATTGTTGAAGTTATATTCACATTAATAATGTTGGCAATGTCACTCGTCTCATCCTTGTCAAAAGTATAGTGATCCTCAAAACCTTCTTTCTCCCAAATACCTACGTTATAAACTAGAACATCAATCTTCTCCGTTTGAATTCCCTTTGATAAGACTTGTGCGGCATCTGGCTGCGATAGATCTACTGCAATCCATACCCGCTGTATGCCATCATTAAGATCCAGACTGCCCGGTCTGCTTCTGGAGACGATCCACACTCGATCACCATACTCAGGTAAACCTTTCACAAATGCATCTCCCAAACCTTTACTTGCCCCCAAAATTAGATAGTTTCTCATACTGTCGTCCTTTCTATATGCATCATTCTATTTTTATATCATAGTACCATCGAAGGACATGAAGAAGTAGGGTTAAAATTCGGAGTTAGGTATTTAACTTTTGAAAAAAGCCGCTATCATGGAGTAATCCATAGATAACGGCTCTTTATTTTACTTCATCGAAGCAAAAAGTTGACCTATTAATGTCGCGTACGGAGCATACGTCCTACAAAATAAAGCATTTGTTTACGTGTGAAAAAACGTGACATTTGAGCGGAAATATAGTTTGAAAATCCTGGGACAACAAATATTTTTTTTGCCTGAAGCGACCGAAGAGCCACTTGAACCACATTTTCTGGAGTATCTCGCTTCCCTACAGAAGCTTCATCAGCTCCCACAACATTAAAAAATTCTGTTTCCGTAGACCCCGGACATAACGCAAGAAATTGTACGCCCCGTTTTCTATTTTCCTCCCATAGCGCTTGTGTAAATGATAATACAAAAGCTTTTGTCGCTCCATATACAGCCATATTGGGAAGAGGTTGAAATGCTGCTGTTGAAGCAACGTTTATAATCACACCACTTTTTCTTTTTAACATACCTGGCAAAAATAAATGGGTCAGATCTACAACCGCCAGAACATTTAGCATCACCTCTTCATGTTGTCTCGAACCAGACAGTTGTTCAAAAAGCCCATACGTAGCAAAACCTGCATTATTAATCAGAATATCAACGTTCAAACCACGTTCCACACATTGTTGATAGAGCCTATCAGGGGAACCTTCTTGAGATAAATCAGCAACTAGAACCTCCGCTTGAATACGATGTTTTTTTTGTAATTTTTCCGCTAAAGCAATCAATTTATCTTCGGAACGGGCGACTAAAATTAAGTGACTTCCTTTAGCTGCAAGATCATGAGCAAACGCTTCACCTATCCCCGAAGAAGCCCCTGTAATCAATGTCCATTTATTTTGAATTGTAATCATTGCTATCATCTCTCCCTTTAATGACCGTCTTGAAACAGTGTTTCAATATGAATCATTGTATCTGAGTGAGGTTACGTTGTCAAATAAAGTTCTACATTTAAATATTGGCTATTTCTCCTCTACATCAGTAAAATAAGGTTTAGAAATGATGGTTATTTAAAAAAGCTAAAGTAAAGTTCTAAGGAAGTGAAACTACATGCAAAAATCGTCCAAAATATCTTCTATAGATGCTCAATCCGTTACAACCTACCCAAAAGCAAAACTACAGCATGCAGAAATATTAAGACTGAATATTATCGAAGCCGCTGCGGCCATTATGCATGAATCTGGACCTGAAGGTGTAACCATTCGCAAGGTTGCTGAAAAAATGGAATGTCCCACAAAAATCATTTATAACTTGTTTGGAAACAAGGAAGGTTTAGCGAAGGAGCTTTTTCTGCAAGGGTGTAAATTGTTGGCCGCTGCCTTTCAAGCGGTTCCAAAACAAGACAATCTAAATTTATATCTTCGCGATCTTGGACAAGCTTATTGGGATTTCTCACGTAATCACACCAGCTATTATATGGTTATGTTTGGAGGGGCTTTTAGCGAGTTCAAACCGGAGGAAGAAAGTTTACATGCTATCTTCACGGCACTTCAACAAGTAATAGCCCTTATTACAGAAGCCATCGAACAAGGGTTTATTGAGGAGAAAGATCCCCTCCTTGTTGTGAATCTGGTGTGGGCATCGTTGCATGGCGTCATTCATCTGCATTTGGGGGGACATATTCAAAATGAGGAAGCTGCTAAAACATTGTATGATAGATCAGTATCCAATTTAATTCATACGTTCTTTAGAAGCGATAATTAAAAAAGAAGCTTTTTTGCGGCTAATACAAAAAAACGGCATTTCTGCCGTTTTTTCATTTCATATTATGTCCGGCGCATATAAGCACGAACTGTAATTGGTGCAAAAATTGCAACGATGACAGCTGCTCCGATCAGAGAGATTACGAAATCCCAGCCTACGGTACCATTGTTAGTAAGCTCCCGCACCGCGGTCACCAAATGTGAGATCGGATTGACTTTAACAAACCATTGAAGCCAGCTAGGCATTGTATCTACGGGTACGAATGCGTTAGACAGAAACGTAAGCGGGAACAGCACAATCATCGAGATCCCTTGTACACTTGAGGCTGTTCTTGCAATGACACCAAAGAAAGCAAAGATCCAGCTAATCGACCAAGCACAGACAATAACAAGAAGTGCCGCTATAGCAACATGCCCCAGCCCTCCCTCGGGCCGTAATCCCATAATATAACCCATGGTGAAAGTGAGCACAGTCGCTATCGTATACCGAATCGTATCTGCTAATAGAGCACCTGCTAACGGAGCTATCCTTGCAATTGGCAGTGATTTAAATCGGTCAAACACACCTTTATCCATATCCTCACGTAATTGAACTCCAGTAACGATCGAAGTAGTAATTACGGTCTGAACGAGAATACCAGGAATGATAACAGGCAAATAGCTAGCAATGTCACCAGAGATGGCTCCACCAAAAATATAGGTAAACATCAGAGTAAAAATAATAGGCTGAAGCGTAACATCGAATAATTGCTCAGGTGTTCGCCGTATTTTTAGTATACCTCTATACGCCATTGTGAATGAATTTCGTATACTCTGTCTGAGACTCGTATGGTTTTTCAATTGTCTTGTAGTTCCTGAGTTTATTGCAGAAGTTCTTGTACTCATACTCTTACTGCCTCCTTCTTGTTTGACTGCCCAGACGCATTTGAAGCGTTATCTGTTACACCCTGACCCGTGATTGTTAAGAATACTTCATCAAGTGTTGGTTTCTGCACACTCACCTCTGCAAGTGGAATGCCTGCTTCGCGAAGAGCTATAAGTAGGTCAGTCACTAAATCCGCGTTCGCCATCGGTGCAGAAATCTGCCCTTCCTCCAGCGAAGACACATTGGATTGGACATGCAGAACATGTTCTACAAGCTGACGAGCTTGTTTAAAATCCTTTAGCTCTCGGACCTTCAATAGTAAAGATGTGGTACCCACGGATGATTTCAGCTCATCCACAGTGCCCTCGGCGACGACTTGCCCACGGTCAATAACTGCCACCCGGTCTGCAAGTTGATCTGCTTCTTCAAGGTACTGCGTCGTTAAAAGAACTGTTGATCCCGTATTCACCAATCGACGAATGGTATCCCACATCTGTGAACGAGTGCGAGGATCAAGCCCTGTAGTCGGTTCATCCAGGAAAATTAAAGGTGGTTGTGCAATAAGGCTAGCTGCCAAATCCAGACGGCGACGCATACCGCCAGAAAAATTTCGAAGAGGCCGTTTAGCCGCCTCAGTCAGACCAAACTCTTCCAGTAATTCTGTTGCTTTTTTCCGCGACTCTGCGCGCCCAAGCCCTAATAGCCGAGAGAAGATAATAAGATTCTCTGTAGCACTTAATGACTCATCGACTGAGGCATATTGTCCTGTCACACCAATTAATTGCCTAACAATCTGCGACTCCTTCACCACATCATGCCCGAAGATACGCCCAGTACCTGCATCGGGACGAAGTAAGGTTGCCAGCATCCGAATGACGGTAGTCTTTCCTGCCCCATTCGGACCAAGTACGCCATAGATCGTACCTGCTTTCACGTTCAAATTCACGCCATCCACCGCGCGATTGTCACCAAATGTTTTGACCAGTCCACGCGCCTCGACGGCCCAATCTCCAGGGTTGGGCTCAATTATTTTTTTGCGTTCATTAACCATTACAATTCCTCCAACGTTTTAGTTTGTATTGTGATGCTAACTCCCTTTTATAAACTGAATTTAAACGAAGGTTTAAACTGAGTTTATAAATGAGATATGCTTTCCGTTGAAAGCTATCCTGTAAATGCAGAAATAACGGTGTAGCTCAATGCTACGCCGTTTATTCTTTCAAAAATGCTTCTGCCTTGTCCTTATGTTCATCTGGAATGCTAACGGACTCCATGAAGCTTTATCGGACTGCAAGTACACAATATTGCCCCTGATAATGATGATTAACGTCTCTCTAGTTCGCAACTCGCCCCAAATGCCTCAAAATGAGCAAATAGCAGTTCATATGTATATACGAATCCATTATATCTGTTTCATTTAAATATTTTTGTACTATGCATCAAAAAAACCAAGAAGCGCGATTTCACGCCTCCCGGTTTTTCACTCATCATTATGATCTGCCTCAACATATTCTTTAAGCGCAGATAATTTATTAGCCCAGTATTGTTCAAAAAAGGTAAGCCAATCTTGAAGCTCTAGCAAAGGCTCTGGCTGAAGCTTGTACCTAGTCTCCCGACCGACTTTCTGACTGCTAACAAGCTGTGCATCGGACAATACTTGTAAATGCTTATTAACAGCGGTTCGGCTGATCGGGTAGCAGTCCGAGATGGATGCTATGGACATTTCCTTATTAGCAAGCAGCTTTAGCAGACTGCGGCGGGTAGGATCTGCTATCGCTTGAAATACATCATGTCCAGATTCAGCGACAGGCATGTTAAGCCTCGATATAAGCAGGAAGTTTTTCTTGGACGATTTTCTCCCAGCCGCCGTTCATAAAGCCACGAACGATTGGATGCGGTTGACCAAATTCAGTTACCTTTTCAGGGTCCCATCCAGAGTGAATCACGGTGAACTCCGTCTTCCCATCAATTTCTTTCAATTCAAAGGCAAGATGCCAATCCTTCCCCCAATTAAAACCAACACGGTTCGGCTCATCAATCTCGGTAACTTTACATGGGGAATCCCCGAATTGTCCAGCATGTAGAATGAACTCATGACCTACCACTGGCTCGAATGTACTTGGCATCCACCAGGCAGCTATTCCTTCAGCAGTGGAAACAGCTTTCCATACTTTTTCAATGGGCGCATTGAGTGTAATTGTTTGACGAATATCTTGTAGTGGTCCTTGAGTTTGCATAAATTTCCTCCAAAATTCATTTTAATGTAACACCTTCTGGTTTCATTTTTATTATAACACCATTTGGTGTTATGTCAATTTGCAGAAACCTTAAGGGAATAGTGGAGGAAAGCCTTAACTAGATCCAAGTATCATTGGCTGCGGTTAATTCGGACTCAGTACCGCCAGTGTTTACTACGCTTCTAGGCTCCACCAACATGATATGGCATTCCTTTTCGGCAGAAGGCTTCATCTCGACTCCCTTTGGGAGAATAAACATCTCACCCTTGGAGATTTTAACCTGACCATCACGGAAATCAATGATCATCTCCCCTTCGAGCGTGAAAAATACCTTATCGGTATCTTGATGAACATGCCATTCAAAATCCCCAGTGATCTTAATAAGTTTAAATTGATAGTCATTCATTTCACCAATGACTTTCGGAGACCAAAGGTCGTTAAATTTAGATAACTTATCTTTCAGATTAATAGCTTGATAATGGATAGTAATCACTCCTTATTTTCCTCAACTTATTAGAGCTTAAGCAAGGCGGATAATATATTTTGTAAAGCGTAATCAATAGCTAATGGTCCACCAGTAATAGCGGAATTATCCATTAAATAGACATTGCCTTTCTTTACGGCATTCATAGCATTCCACACATTACTTTGTTTTAAGTTATTCATTAATTCCTCCTTTTTTGTAATGTCACCTATAAGGAAAATATGGTCTGCTTGAACAGTTGATATTCCTTCAAACGAAGTAAATTCATTATTATTACCTGCATATGTATCATCCGGTGTAAGCCCCAGTCCCTTTTTTTTATCAAAAGCAAGTTTATAGACCGGATTCCCTTCACCTAGAACATTAAAAGTTTTTCCATCCCAAGACAATATAAGCGATACTGTCTCTCTTTCCATCGTCTTTAATGTTTCACGCCCAGTTGTAATATCTTTCATCATTTTATCAATTACTTTTTCCGCTTCGTCTTCTTTGCCAATAATCATGGCTACTGTACGGAGTCCATATTGCCAATCTTCATAGATGTCCTTGTATTTTAATGTAATGACTGGTGCAATTTTATCTAGTGAATCATACACTGCTTCATGATGCTCTGTTGCTAAAATATAATCAGGATTAATAGATAGAATTTTCTCAATGCTAGGAGACACTTTATCTCCTAGTTCTTCAGCTGAATCCAGCTTTCCTTTTAAATAAGATAAAGAAGATAGATAATCTTTTTCTGTAGATGCAACAGGTGGCTCACCTAATGCAACTAATATTTCAGGATAAAAATACCATAGCGAGGCTATTTTTTCCGGTTTTTTCTCGATAACAATTTCTTTACCTAAGGCATCCTTAAATGTTCTTGGCCAATCAGCTGCATCTACATTAACTGCTGTTGAAGATACGCCTTCTTTAGTTGATTCTTTATTTTCAGCAGGTGTTTCAGTACAACCCGCTAGTATACCTGCTAATAATAGTGTTGCGACTAGCAGTCCTCTAATCTTTTTCATACGAAATTCCTCCAACATAATGGTTTCTTTGCTTAACCATTATTATAGTAGAGTACTTTTTAGATAAGAATGGATGCAGGTTGAATTTACCATGGATTATTGATGAACTTCTCTCGATATTCGGTAGGTGAAATGCCACATTGTTTTTTGAATACTCTACTAAAATAAAAGGGGTCAGCCATTCCAACGGTTTGCGCAATTTGTTGTACAGGCGCATCACTTGTAAATAGCATTTCTTGCGCTATATTTATACGATATTTTAATAAATATTCTGCTGGTCCCATACCGGCATGTGTTCTAAATACGTAAGAAAGTCGATTTCGATTAACGTTATTTTGTTCTGCAAGCGAAGCTATTGTAAGACTTTGATAATAGTTTTGATGAATATAATTAGATACCCGCTCGAATAAAGTATGTGATTCACAGCTATCTTCCCTATTAATAACACATAATAAGGCCTCATTCAGCACTTCGCGAAACAGCATTTCAGTCTGAAACATCGAAATGCCTCCACGCTGATTATACACATGCCAAAGACGCATAATTAATTCAATAAGACGAGGAGATTGACCTGTTAATAATTCAAAATGCTGATGAGAAAAGCTTGACTCTTTTAGTTCTGAGTTACATATCCGATATTGAACAAGAATATATTCCCAATTGGTTCTACCTAACATTTTTTGATCTAGTTTCATTTTTGCACCCCCATGCACAACTTTTCCAGGCGAAAAGATATAAGGCGTGCCATTAAATTTAAATTTAATCTTTCCTGTAAGTGGAAACACAAATCCAGGAAAAGAATCTGTATAGTCAGCGTAAGGCACACCTGGATTTTCAGCATATCGATATACTCCTTCTACTTGAAAAGGAGTGTGTGCAAAATGCTCTGCTAACTGATTAACGTCTATCTTCACAATGCATACCTCATTTCAATAGTAGTCTCTTCTATGGATAAGCACCAACAAAACTCAATCATAGTGCACCAGCTCAGAGGCATTGGCGTCGGTAAGTTGAGCATAAGGATTCACGCCTGTTTCCACATTAATAATAATGATTATCATTGTCAATCAATATAGACAATAAAAATGTCGCAACTGGTTAATGCTCAAGCCATCAGGTATCCATAAAAAAACGCTTGGAATCCCAAGCGTGTCAGTTTGTAAGCCAATTTTAAAGTCAATCCAATGCTCTAAACCTCAAAAGGTTTGGATCGCAATTTGAATAACATACTTATCCGGATCCCCTACAGCTAAATAACTAAGCAATTCATACTCATAAGCGTTTCCGGTTATGTGTAAATCATTTTCAGCAATATAAGACTTTAGCTTCTCATAGGACGCAGGTAAGGTTTCATAAGATCCCTTGTGATTCATGATCAAATATTTACCCTTTGGCTTGATATAAAGTAATTCACCGTTATGCTTTTCATTGATTTTATTACAATAATAATCCGGGTCATAGTCGCCTTCTTCCAAACTGCTTTTACAAATAATCGAACCTATCGGAAAGTCATATTCAAGATGATGTTCATCGCAATAATCGAAGATTCGATATACTTTTCGTACATGATCCTTCTCACCCTTCTCCTTCGAGAGTCTAACCGCAATAAAATACTCTTCATCACATTCCTCGACCCAGGGTTCTCCACAATTAACATGGAGCGCACGATTCGTATTATCTATAGCCCCTTGTAAAAGCCTCTGCATGCGCTCTAACTTTTTTTGTTCATCAACCAACTGCAGCTGTTTTTGCTTAAGCATGGATAAAAAATGCAATGTGTTTTGATCTTGTATATATTCTTTGATCTCATTCAACGGCGTTCCTGTCCCTTTTAGTACGGCAATAATATCGAAGGTATAAAACTGCTTATAGGAATAATAACGATATCCGTTTTCCTTCACGATCTCCGGTTTTAATATACCAATTTCATCATAATGGAATAACGTATGCTTCGTTACCCCACATACCTTTGCGAACTCGCTCGTCGTAAAGTATTGATCATAATCAATAGACATTCAAATCACTCCTCTTGACTATCGGGTTACCCTATACCTCAAAGTACAATAACGGAACACCATTACCTTGTCAAGGTAACGTTATTAGCTACTATCATCTTAGGAGGATTACCTATGTTTTCATCAAATCTATCTAAATTTCAACGCTGGATCGTGCTGGCGATTGTGTCCAGCGCACTCTTTATGATCGTCATCGACATGACCGTACTTTATTCGGTTCTACCACGACTTACGCATGATCTTGCTGCTTCTGCATCGGAAAAACTATGGATCGTAAATATTTATCCACTTGTAATGGCAGGATTATTACTCGGTCTTGGCACACTAGGTGATCGTCTTGGGCATAAAAAACTCTTCGTTATGGGACTTACTATCTTTGGGTTGGCTTCATTAATCGCTGCCTACGCGCCGACACCTCTCGTGCTTATTGCTGCGCGTACCCTACTAGCTATTGGTGCAGCCATGATGATGCCCGCAACACTCTCCATTATTCGAACTACCTTTTCGGATGAGCGTGAGCGTTCACTAGCCGTAGGTATTTGGGCATCTGTCTCCTCTGTGGGAGCAGGAATGGGTCCACTCGTTGGTGGTTTTTTACTGGAACATTTCTGGTGGGGATCGGTGTTCCTCATCAATATTCCTATAGTTATTCTTGCACTGATCTTGGCCATCTTACTAATCCCAAATCTTAAAGGGAATAAGAATAAAAAATGGGATTTCATTGGTTCCGTTCAAATTATGATTGGTCTGGTTGCCCTTGTTTATGCAGTTAAGGAGATCAGCAGACGTGAAGGTTCAATTGCCATCGCTGTGTTATCTGCCGTGATTGGTGTCGTAGCTATGGTCATATTTATGCGCCATCAACGTAAGAGCCAGAATCCATTAATAGATTTCGCACTATTTAGAGACTCCCACTTTTCTACAGGAGTGGCTACAGCTCTATTGTCTTGTTTCGCACTTATTGGAATGGAATTGATCGTGACTCAACGGCTCCAGCTTGTTCTTGGATATACGCCGTTGGAGGCGGGCTTGTACGTTGTATTCACTTCGATAGCGTCTTTCATCTCCGGGATACTCATCGGACTAGTGTTGCATCGAGTGGACAAAGTAAAAGTACAGTGGGTCTGTCTGTTAGTGTCAGGTATAGGAATGGGCACCCTTCTACTCTTCCATGACGGGAACATATTGTTACAATTCGTAGCCTTAATGATTCTAGGTGCAGGTCTTGGGGGAGCCATGACTGCCGCCTCAAATTCAATCATGCTAAATGTCCCCGTCGAAAAAGCTGGCATGGCCGCATCTATAGAGGAAGTATCGTTCGAACTCGGCAGCGCCCTAAGTATTACACTTCTGGGCAGTCTTTCGTCATTCATCTATACAGCATCATTAGTTCTCCCTGATGAACTAACAGTCCCGCCGATCGTTCGCGACAGCCTTGACGAGGCTCTTCTAGCCGCAGAAAATATGCCTACTGCTGCTGGATCCGCGCTCGTTGAAGCCGCACAATCAGCTTTTGATAAGTCTTTTATTGTTGTCCTTGCCACTGCCACAATCCTTCTTTTAGCTTCTGCGTTTATTATCCGTGCTGTGTCAAAACGTAAATCCTCAATCCTAGAACACTAATATTAGAAAAGACGAAGCTACTGCTTCACTAAACAAGGGTGTCTCAACAGCTATGCGATAGCTGCTGGGACACCCTCGTTTATACCAAGCCTATATTATGTTCCTTTTCGTTTCCTTGATGAATACTTCCTTACCCACACTGCCAATTCTAACCTGTGCGTATACACAAGGATCACAAAACTTCCAAACCATACCCATAAGATAGGAGCAGACCAATTACTAATGTACAAAAAAACGGAGAGAAGCAGCATTCCGCTAACTACTTGCACACCATCCGATACAGGTGAATTTCCTCTGCTTTTGAACCAACTGCTGAGCATTTTCAGTACTGCTAAAATGACTGCTAGCGCTAAAGAAGCTTTGAATCCTGTCAATGCACTCCATACCCCAAAGGTTACGGCAATTGCCTTCCCACCTTTTCCTTTAAGAAAGGGAGAGAAGGCATGACCCGCAATGGGAGCTAAGGCTAACGGAATAATGAAATACCCCTGACTATAATGACTTCCCATTACCCATAGAAGTGGTAGATACCCTTTTAAAAAATCCAATATAATCCCCAAAATGCCGAATTTATAGCCTGACGACTTCCATAGATTCAAAGCCCCCGGATTACCGTCGCCAATGTCTTTCAGGTTCTTTTTACGCGCTAGACCAAGCCAATAGGAAAACATAAGAGATCCCGACAAAAATAAACCCGCGACCCACAATATGATCATTAGTCCCTATGGCCTCCCACCTGGATATGCCTTCCTTTCCAGCTTACATGCCTCAGAAAAACAACCTGATAAATCGAATACAGCATGATCAAGATAAAGAAAACAGTTGCCACCACGTGAAATACAGGAATAACGATGCCAAATACACCTACATATTTTATAAAATAAAAGAGCTGGAACATATAAAGGAGATAACCGATCAATAAAGGCATAAACCATGAAGTATTCGCAAAAATAAACACGGTTTCTGAGATGATGAGTCCGATCACCCAAAGCGCGATTGGAATAATTGTCCGCGGACTTATCGTTGAAGTGCTTAAGACAGCCCCTTTACTGAACCCTTCAATTTCACTTTTGATTCCCTTCGGATACATGCGAAACGATACTAAGCCATACCCGATATAATTGGTGATCGGAACACCTGCCGCAATAAATTTTTCTCCTAAAGACAAATCATCCAGCACTTCAGATCTAATGCTTTGATGGCCATTAACTTTTTCATAATCCTGCCTTAATGCTAGAATACACGAGCCGTACAGCCCTTTTTTGGCGTTATTCCTTTCAAAAACTGAGGTGAACGTGAAGATCCCCAGCATATTCATGATTAGGGCAAGCTTCTCAAACAGCTTTTCTGTATGATGAAAAGGAACTACCGAAATGACGCCTTTCGATAGCTCCCTTGCTTTTAATAATGAAGCCAAGGCTTTAGGCTTTAATCGGATATCCGCATCCAAAAAAGCAAAAATATCGCCCGAGGCCTGTAAATATCCATTCCATACTGCCCAGCTCTTACCCGTCCACCCCTCAGGGAGACTGCTGTTCGCAATAACCTTAACTCCATAGCTCTCAGCAATTTCTTTGGTCCTATCCTCCGAGAAGTCATCTACAACAATAATTTCATAGGGTGTAATGGTCTGAGACTGAAGTGAATCGAGCAGATAACGCAAATTATATTCTTCATTCCTTGCGGGAATGATGATGGACAATTTCTCCGGTCCTTGAATAGGCTCGTGATAAGTGGTCAAAGTATTCTTTCTGAACAAAATAAAACCGGAGAGACATCCAACGCCTATAACCATTAACAACCACATTACGGTTCCCCCCCTTCTACATCTATATATATGAAGGGTTAGTCCGTAATATATTCAATTCAAATTTAACCTACATTTACTTTAGCTGAGTATTTATTAAGCTTTTCTGTACATAAGAGCATGACGATAGCGAAAAAAACGATCATCGCAGGGAATATACCCAGCGTAAAATTCGATGCAAGTAAGCCGATAAAAGGCGGCATCAGCGTGGTACCGGTATAAGCCGTTGCCATCTGAAAGCCCATAATCGACTGGGCGTGCTTCTTCCCGAAACGTACAGGAGTTTCATGTAGCATACATGGAAAAATGGGGGCTAACCCCAGACCGATAATCATAAACCCTACCAGCGAAACTATCGTTGGAAGCGGTAATACTAAGAGCACTGTACCGATTAAAGCAATGAGCTGGCCATATCGAATTAGCTGCTTATTACTCATTCTAAACGTAATGAAACCCGTCACCATTCTACCGAAGGTTATCCCTAAATAAAACACCGACACCCATGTCGCTGCAGTAGATGCAGGGATGTCTTTGATATTTACTAGAAAGCTACTCCCCCATAACCCCATACTCGTTTCGATGGCAGAATAAAATAAGAAGGTTAACATCGCAAGCTTAACCCCTCTTAGTTTCCAAGGTTTTGTGTTCTCAGCAGCTTGCTCTAGCTCCGGATGATTGAGCTCATGTTCGCTATCATCGTTCAGGTTGCTATTGTTTCCAGCCACTCTATCCCATAAAGGCAGCGTAACGAAGAGAATTACAACTAAGCTCAATTGAATATAAGCAACCGTAAGATAACCTTCTCGCCAAAGACCTTCACCAGAGATAAAAGAACCCATAATAATCGGACCCAGCGTCGCGCCCACTCCCCAGAAACAATGTAACCAGCTCATATGATGGGCTTTATAGTGCGTAGCAACATAACTGTTTAATCCGGCATCTACAGACCCCGCACCTAAACCGAGTGGAATCGCAGCAACAATTAGCCATACTAACGAAGGTGACCATGCAAAACCAAATAAAGCTACAGCCGTCATAATACAGCTTACAAGGGTCACTTTCCCTGTACCAAAGCGTTTAAGGATTGTACCACTCATCAAACTGGAGACAATTGTGCCTACTGCAATAACCATCGAAAGGATTCCAGCAGTACCTAATGAGGCATTTAGATCTATTCTCATTACTGGCCATGCGGATCCAAGCAATGAATCTGGCAGTCCTAAACTAATAAATGCTAAATAAATAATAATAAGAAAAAAAGTAGCCATCGATATCTCCTTAATGGTTCTAATCTATTTGTTGTGAAACTAATAAACCTAATCCAAGACTTTGTAATCCATTCAGATAATCACGCTTCAAGTCACTTAACGCTAATTCCGGAAGATGTTCCTTAGGAACGTATGTAGCAGTTCGATCGGCGATTTGATTAAGCATAGCTGGAGCTAATTCATCCTCACAAAAAATAATATAATGCGGATTCAAAATAGAGGTCATAGTAGCCACTAACCGACTAATCGCATCTACTTTATGATCCGGCTGCATGCTTGATCCACCCTGATCTCCAGTTAATGCTTCTATGAAATTTCTATTGTCATACTGGGGCATATATTGAACTTCCCCTGAAAAAAACGTCTTTCCCCGAACAATTTCACCATTAACGGCTATCCCAGCTCCCGGTCCGTTTTTCCCTAAATACAGATACATCAAAGAAATATTCTCCTTCAAATTTCTTTGCGCCATATAACCGATTACAGCGGCATTCATATCATTTTCCACGATTGTCGGGATAGAGAGCTGATCTTCTATACATCTTTTCAAATCTAGATTCTGATATTTCGCATAACCTGGGATCAGAAAAATCTTTCCGTGTTTCACCGCGCCTGGAACACCAATCGCCACAGATTGAATCTTGGGATTGGCCTTTTTTTCACCTTCGATAAGCGAGACCAGTGTACTAACGTCTTCCTCAAGAATACTAGGTAAATTCCCTTCTTTTACAACATCGCCAATGCAATTATAGATCGTATAGTTCGTTTCATTTTTTTCCAAAAAAATAGCCATCCCTAATCGGTAATTCGGATTATAGGCGTATCTTATTGCCCTTCTTCCGCCACTAGACTCATCAAGGCCAATGATCGTCACTTCCCCAGTCTCTTCCATCTGCATTAGAAATTTACTGATCGTTGGAAAACTGTATTGTAATCTTTGACTTAACTCCGCCTTCGTAGCCCTTCCTAATTCTAATAATGCTGTTCGAATATTTCGAATAATTTCAGATTTGAGTTGCTGTGAAGGAAGTCTTTTATCACTTGACATGGCTCTCCCACCTATAGTCATACTGACTTATTAAATGCATTTAATAAGTCAGTATGACTATAGCAGGAATACTTCCTAACGACAACATAATTTTTGGATGAGGCCCCTTCTGAAGCTCCAACATGAATAAGGGGGCATGAAGCCCCCTAATTATCAACAAATTCAAAGCCTTTGCAGGATTCGTTCCCATCTTCCAGGATGGCTTTCATCCAAGTACACAGGCTGAAATCCTAATTTCAAATAAATGCGGATGGCGGGCAGTCTGAAATCATCGGTTTCTAAACATGCCGCCATTCCCCCTGAATCTCTTATTTTGTGCAAGACAGCTAGACTCACAGCATAGCCGAGACCTTTACCAGAATATTCTGGAAGCACTCCAACCATATGCAAGTACCAGTTCTTATTGTCCTCACTACCCGACTCCCAGGCCGTAGCAGTAGCTACAGGTTGATCCCCGCGGCAAATGAACAACAAGCGATCCGAATACAAGGGTACATGATCACTGATTTTATGAGCAAATTTAACTTCCCTTGTAAAAGAATGGCGTATAAGCTCTTCCCAGTTCCGTTCATCATCCGGCTCGAAATGACGAATGAGATACCCGGTAGGACAGTGAAAAACAGGCAAGTCGGACAGCATTTCTTTTTTCATCACAAGTTTGGAAAGGGCCTGATCCACCGTCAATTCCTCACTCTCGTTCTAAAATCAGGAAAGGCTATTGCTTTTCCACCATTCTCTACAGATTCCATAGACAATGTAAACACAGAACTCCAAGTAACGGCATCATATACGTCCACCGAAGGGGTTCGATCCTCCTGAATGGCAGAAATAAATTCTTCAAGCACCATAAAATCGCCTCCGCCATGTTTCGTCCCAGCGGCATATTCGCCCCATTTCATCCATGTCGGGTGATCATAGAGTGGTTGATAACTGCTTAAAGGCTCCCACATTTCCTCTCCATCCGCTATATTTTTGGGCGAGAGATTCTTGAACCAGATCAAATCCTCTTCGTACTGATGGCGGCCCGTAATATACGCTCCCTCAGTTCCTTGCAGTAAATAATGAGTTTTATTATGCGGTCTAACGGAGGACCAGTCTACACGCAGTTCAATCAGTACACCCTTTTCCGTTTGAATGACCGCAACCGCGCTATCCCCTTGCCGCCAGAATCCCTCCCGTGCTGCTGGGTGATCTTTTCCATAATGCTCTCCGAAATAATATTGTAAGGATCTAGATTTGGAAACAAAAGACGAGACGCTTTTTAATCGATCACCCTCAGGCTTATTGAGGTTAATCCATTGCGCAACTGGACCAATAGAATGTGTCGGATAATTGATCCCGTTATACTGCTGATGTAATTGCCCCCGCCAAGTCAGAGAACCATCCGGATGATGAGTCAAATGACGTAAATCATGGATATATCCGCCTTCCAGATAAGTAATTTCACCGAACATGCCTTGATCCGCCATATGTTTAATCGTAAGATTGGAGCGCGAGAAGCAGTAATTTTCAGACATCATATATTTAAGTCCAGTTTGTTCAACAGTTTCGATAAGCTCCCAAGCTTCCTCTAAAGATTGGATCGAAATCACTTCGCTTAGGACATGTTTACCCGCTTTTAAAGCATCAATAGATTGTCTGGCATGCAAATGCATGGGGCTTAAGATAAACACCGCATCTATCGCCGAATCTTTTAACATTTCATGATAATCCCGATACGTTCGGATTTCTGGGAATTTCTCTTTCCATTGGTTAAGCACCCACTCATTCAAGTCACAAGTGGCGGTCAGATGTATCCGATCCGATAGAGAGTACAGTGCATTCATAAAACTGGCTCCGCGATTTCCACCTACGATCGCTAATCTTACTGGCTGACGATTCATTGCTGGTCCACCTGCTTTCTATCCATTTGAAGTCGATTGATGATTAGCTCCTGATCTCTTGTCTCCCCTTCAGCCTGCGGATATTTTTCATAATCAAAAATGCTGAAGGTAAATAATGAAGACCATTTACTCAATTGCTCGCTTGCCAGATTCACCATCTCTAACCTGATTTCATCTTCAAGCACAGTAAGGATTCGAGCAGAAGGAATATCCAGGATGGAGGCTGTTTGAATGAAATGCCAGTTTTCTTTTCTAACGATAGAATGCACATGATTATGCCCGTTGAAATAGAAACCCACACCTTGCCATTGCTTCAATATCGGCCAAATGTCCAAGCTGGGATCCAGTGACATCATTGGCTCAGTTGATCTAGCCGTCGTATTATACAAGGGATGATGACCGAAGACGAATAAAGGCTTTTCCGATTTCCGCTTCATTTGTGCTTCGAGCCAAGTCAGCTGTTCATCATCAAGTGTTCCGCTCCAATCGTCACGATTTTCCCGTGCGGTATCCAGCAAAATAATGATTGCATTTGTCTCTTCAATAACACTGTATCGCTGCTGCCGGGTGACGGAAAGGATTTCTTCCTTAGGATAAGTGTACGTATCATGATTACCAAGAACATGTAGAAAACGTCTAGAATGCTTGCTGTCCTTAATCTTACCCATGATATAATTAAATTCGCTAAATTCTCCTGCATGCACCATATCTCCCACGGAAATATGATAATCGGCTGGGATGGACAAAAATAGATTCATAAATTGCTCGTAAAAAGCATCTCGTGCCTCTTTAATCAAAACCTTGTTGTTTAACAATTCGTCCGGGTAGTGTAAGTCCCCTATAATCGCCAGCCTCATAAATGCCTCCTCCTAACCTTTAATGCCAGAGCTCATAAAACTACCTATCACTTGCCGCTGGAACAATAAAAATCCAATCATTAAGGGTGCCGACACAATCAATGTAGCCGCACAAACATCGGACCATTGTGCACCAGATTCCGTGGCTTTTGCGAACATCGCCAAGCCTACAGTTAATAAGCGATTCTCCTCCGAATTGGTTACAATTAGAGGCCACAAGAAATCATTCCAATGAAAGCTGACCGACACGATCGCAAAGGACACATAAATCGGACGTGACAGTGGGACATAGATTCTAGAAAGAATATGAAGGCGTGAGGCGCCCTCCACCCGGGCAGCTTCATCGAGCTCAAAGGGTAATTGCTTGAAGGATTGCCTTAACAGAAATACTCCAAAAGAGGAGGCAAAGTAAGGTAGCATAATCCCCAGCTTGGTGTCCAGCAGACCCATTTCGTTTAACACCTGATAGTTGGAAAAGATAAGTACATCCGGCGGCACCATAATTTGCACCAAAAATAACATGAATAGCAGATCTTTTCCGAAGAATCGTACCCGTGCGAACGCATAAGCAGCCATCGTCATTGTAACGAGCTGCACAGCAAGCACAACACCGCACACAAGCAATGTATTCATTAAAAATCGTCCAAAAGGCGCTCCATTCCAGACATGAATCAAATTCTCAAACGTGAAGTCCCAAGACCATCCCGCATCGATAGCGACGTTTTTGGGTAGAAAAGCCGTTCTGACCACCCATAGGAAGGGAATGATCCAGGCCACGGCAAAAGTAAATCCAACCGCATGCCACAGGATCTGCTGGATTCGGCGCTTTGTTCTTTCGGAGTTCAGCATGCGCTCCTCTTCTAAAGCTTTGCGTGTATTCTGCCTTAATACTAAGGGCAGCTTTAGTGGATTATCCTCCATGGATTCCACCTCCTATTCATAATGGATTTTCCGATCCCAGCCAAAAAACTGTAAAGAGGAAATCAGGAGCAGCAGCACGATCATGACCACCGTCATCGATGCGGCCATCCCTTGATCGTAGAAATTAAAGGTGGACTCGTAGATATAATAAAGCAGCAGATTACTTGCATTATTCGGACCGCCCTTTGTCATAATCCAGAGATGGTCTACCAGCTTAAAAGAATTGGTTATCGCCACAACAGCCACAAACAACGTAGTCGGCATCGTGAGCGGAATTGTGATTCTGCGGATGGAAGTGAATGTACCGACTCCGCTTACTGCAGCCGCTTCATATAAATCCTTGGGAATCTGCTGCATTCCTGCTAAATAAAAAATCATAAAATATCCGGCTTCTTTCCAAATCATCATAATGACTAATGCGCCCATCACCGTATCAGGTGTTCCCAGCAAATTCACAGGCTGATCCGCGATCCATGAAGCCAGTCTGGCAAAGAGCCCAAAATGAGGGGTATACAGAAACAACCAGATGTTCGCCACAGCGATCATCGGGATCATATTCGGATAGAAAAATGAAAGACGTGCCAGTCCCCGCCCTTTTATCGCCTTGTCGGCAAACAGTGCCATCAAGAAAGCCAAAGCTAATGAAGTGGGTACTGTGCCAATGGCGAACCATATATTGTTACTAAACACCTTCATAAAGACATTGTCGTGCAATAGATTAGCGTAATTGTCAAAACCGACGAACAAAGGCTCAGGAGTCGCCAAATTTTTCTCATAAAAGCTAAGCCAGAACGATTTAAACATAGGGTAATAAGTAAACAAGCAAAGAAAGAGCAGCGAAGGCAACACTAGTCCCCAGCCGAATCCGTTTCGTCTAAGCCTCTCACTCCATCCGGCATTCATACCATTCAATCCTTCCATGATTAAGGTTTCTACGATTAATGAATAAAGTAATGACGCCAGAACAAGCTATCGAGCCGTCCTGGCGTATTCCATACCTCAAAGCTTACTTATTGAAGGGAGCAAGTACCTGTTCTGCTTCTGCTTGAGCCTTTTTAAGTGCACCTGCTGCATCAATCTCTCCTGCCAATGCCGCTTGAATCTGGTTCGTAATTGCCGTCGATACTTTACCATGATTATGAGTGGACAATTCCCGGAACGCATATTCCAATTGATCTCTCGCTACCAATGCTTGCGGGAAATCCGCCGTATACTTCTTCATAGCATCTGTATCGTATGCAGATTTTCTTACGCCAACATAACCGGATGAGCTGCTAAAGAGGGCAGCTTGTTCTGAAGCCGTCATATATTTGGCAAATTCCCAAGCCGCAGCTTGTTTTTCAGGAGATGTGTCCTTGAAAATATACAGGTTACCTCCCCCAGTAGGTGATCCAAATTGCTTTTGTGCGGGTGGGAACGCTACGCCGAATTCGAACTTCGCGTTATTTTTTACATTGGTTAAGTTGCCGCTTGTATGCATCATCATGGCTGTTTTGCCTTGAATGAAATCTGTCGGAACGGTTGCCCAATCAATAACACCCTCCGGCATCGCCTTATATTTATGGGACAAATCTAACCAGAATTGCAATGCCTCCACATTCTCCGGCGTATCGAACATCGCTTTTTTGCCATCGGAGGACATTATGTTTTGCTTCGGATCGGAAGCATTTTGCCGTGCAAGCATTTGAAACATCCAATACGAATCATCATTGCCCGGAATTTCCAGCCCCACGTGACCGTCTTTGTTCAGTTTCTTAGCATAGGTTACAAGCTCATCCCATGTAGTGGGTGGTTTCTCTGGATCCAGTCCTGCGGCTTTGAACATTTCTTTGTTGTAGTACATAACAATCGTGCTCCGCTGAAAAGGCAGGCTGTACGTTTTACCTTCAGACTGTGTATCCTCTACAAAGGCGGGATAAAAATCAGCCATCTGTATATCCGTGTTCTTTGAAATAAAATCATCCAGCGGAATGATTGCATTCATATCGAGCATACTGTACAGCTCTGTTGACATCATGACCGCGACATCCGGTGGCTGTTTGGCCTGCACACCTGCTTGAATTTTCACGGTATTGTCACCGTAATTACCTGTGTACACGGGATTAACCTTAATTTCCGGGTGCTGCTCCATGAATGCACTAGCCATCCCATCGATTACTTTTGTAAGGGGACCACCAACATTAACAGGATAATAAAATGTAATCTCCACCGGCTTAGCGGCTGGAGTCTCTGTGGATTCCGGAGTTGCAGCGATTGCTGTGGGTTGAGCGGTATTTTCTTTGGCTTCAGCCGTACTGTTATTAGATTGTCCGCAGCCCGCTACTGCCAGCATTGAGACGGATAGCAGTGTTAGAATAGTTTTGGTTTGCTTTAGCATTTCTGTTAGCCCCTTTTTTCGCTTGGATTTGAATTAAAATGCATAATGGCGAAAGTTCACACTAATGCGATTCGAGCCTACATCAAGAATATGGAGCTGTGCACCATCAGCGGTAGGCAATACAACAATTCCTTGGGCTTCAGTACCACTAGGCAGATTGCGATCAAAGGCAACAGATACGTTTCCAGTCTCCGGATCAATCTGATAAACCGTTTGGGTTGCGTTATCCGTAGAAGCATACAGAACACCGTTGTACACTTCGGCACCTTGAATTCGATCAATACTTTGGGAAAGTGGAACGGTTGTGATCACATGCATATCGTCAAGACTTAGTACATTCAAGACGCTAGCATTACTCCACTGAGCTGTGTAGACCTGACCGCGAGCGGCATCAACAGCTACCCAAGGCACACCGCCAACATGCAGATTCAACGGTAAAGCATAGGATGTACCTGTATATTTCAAAGTGTTCACATCATAGAGGGCGATGTAAGGATGCTGATAGTTTTTGCCGTCTTCAATAGGAGCGTATATTTTACCGTTATAGTAGGAAATATCACCGATATGGTCTCCACCTTGGGAGGCAATCTCCAGTGGAATAGCCAATTCATTCCGTGCTTTTACGGATTTTCCATCAAGTCCAGTCCGTAAGAGCCCATACGAGGAATTAAAGATCCATGAATTCCCGTCTGTAGCCACCCCTTGTCCCCGTTCCAGGGCATCAAGTAACCAGAAGGTTTGCTTAGATACTTCATGCCAAGTTCCAGCAGTTGTAGCTGAAGTCGAAGTTGACTCTGCACTGATTTCTACCTCAGTGTTTACTAGGTTATCCGGTCCGACAGGTGTGGCAGATGCTACTAAAGATAAAGAACTGGTCGTAAGTACCCCCGCGCAAATCAGACTGAATAATCTCTTTAATCTCATGTTTTCTCTCCTCCTAATAAGGTTGTAGTTCGGCATTTGTGCGCCTTACTTCAACCTTATTATAGGAGCTGGCAACAGCTCTCTAATTGAACAAAACACTTCTTTCCTTGAACAAAACTCTCATTTGCAAGAATAAAATCAATAAATCATATGATTAGGTTTGGAGGAGCTTTGATTCGCATACAGCTTTGGGGTTAGGCCGGTTTCTCGTTTGAATAATCTAGTAAAATGACCTTGATCGGCAAAACCAACCTGAGATGCAATTTCCTTCAAACCAATTTTTCCGGAACGAATAAGAAATTTAGAACGTTCGATTCTCAGGCGAATTAAATAATTATGGGGTGTATATCCTGTCTGTTGTTTAAAAATCCGAATAAAATGCGACTGGCTCATATTAGCCATGCCAGCGAGATCAGTCAGTTGAATCTCATCTTCTAAACGCTCACGCATAAATTGAATGACCTGAAATATTTCTTGATTGGCTGGCGTTTTACTGTTTGAATGCTGGGGAATCACTGAAGAATAGTGTTGTAACAAGTGAATAATTAACATGTTGGATAAAGAGTCGCTATATATTTTTCCTTTGGCACCGCCATTCTGTAATTCCTCCAGCATCCAAAGCCCTAATTGCAGTAGCTTGGAATCCTTGACATGAAATTTGCGGTCCAACTGGATATTGCCTTCCTTCAGATAACCAGATTCACGAGCAATCTCTTCGAGTACCGCTGGCGTAATTTCTATTTTCAAAAAATAGAGCGAGGTTCTGCCCCAAGGGCAAAGAAGGCTCTCATTACAGGGGGTAATATGAATGGTGTAGTAATTTTCATAGTAGGCTGTGCAGTGAATTCCTATTAAATATTTAGACTCCGAGGATGGGGTGAAAGCTTGCTGCGGACTATACCATTGCGAAACCTGAAGCTTATCCCAACCAAAAGTATCACTTGCAAGGACAGGCTGAGCAGCTGCAAAGGACGACTCTTCGATTTCTTTCATATTCATCCCCCTTTTCCCTTCAATATAGCAAGCCAGTATACGCTCCGCGTCAATGAGCTGTAAAAGCTATATTAATTTCCTCATAGTATTCAAAAGGTTATTTACGTCAGAACAGCAAAAAAGAGGGGTTAATTCCCCTCTTTAATATTTTACATATTCTGTTTCTGTAACTCTAAGTCTGAACATCTATTCCAATTTAAACTGATTTACTAAAGCACGCATCTCATTTGAACCCTCTTGGAGCTTGCGAGCAGATGCGGCAATTTCCTCCATAGATGCAAGCTGCTCCAGAGTGGCAGCAGATACTGTCTGTGCAGCCGAAGCTGAGTGCAATGAAACCTGCTCGACCTCCATCACCGCAGCAGATATTTGTTCGGAGCCCGTGTACATCTGCTGTGCAGCGGTCGAGGATTGCTCCACCTGATCTACGATGGTCCGGGTGGCCTGCAAAATGCGTTCAAATGCTTTACCCGTATCATCAATCGCTTGAACCCCTGCTGCGACTTCATTTTGGCCTTTACTCATCGAATGATGGGCATGACCTATACTCGTAATAATTTCTTCAACCATGACTGAAACCCTTTCAGCTGCTTCACTTGTTTGTCCTGCCAGCTTACGGACTTCACTAGCTACCACTGCAAATCCCCTGCCTTGTTCTCCTGATCGAGCAGCTTCAATTGCCGCATTAAGCGCTAATAGATTCGTTTGCTCAGATATTCCTTTAATAGTACTGACGATGGTGCCTATTTGTTGAGACTGGTCATTTAAACTAGTAACGGTGATCCCTAAATCATCAACAGTATTACTTACGGCGTTCATTTGCTCGGAAGAGTTAATGATAAGGCTGTTTCCTTTATCAGCCTCTTCCAGTGTTTGCATGGACAGCTGATAGGCATGTGTAGAGGCTTCAGCTACTCGCTGAATCTCTTTTACCATCTCCTCCATCGATTGGGAAGTCTCCTGCGTTGAGGAAGCTTGTTTCTCACTATTGTTCGCCACTTCAGTCATTGAGGATGAAGTCTGAACAAGTGCCGCTGTGGTTTCACCTAATGTTGAAGACAACTGTTTGGAGGAAGAAGCTAATAACTCCGAGCTTATGGTTAAATTCCCAACCAATTGCCGAATATTACCCGATAATTGATTAAAGCTGATTCCGAGCTGTCCGATCTCATCCCGATTGCGCACAGTTAATGCTTTACCGCTTAGATCCCCTTGAGCGATCCGTTCAGCTTCACGGGCTATGCGTACAATCGGTCTTGAAATATGTTGTGCAAATATGTATATTACAGCGATTCCGATGACAACGCATACAATCAATGTTGTGATAATTCCCTTTAGAATGGTTTGTTGTCCGGTATTATAGTCTTGCATATAAGAGCCTGCTGCTACGACCCAGCCCCAAGAGGGCGATAGTTTAGCATAAGATATTTTCAGTGCTTCTTCTCCTACAGCGTTTCCAGTACCATCCGATTTAGGTAGCGGCCATTTATAGTAAGTAGCTCCACCACCGTTCTGTGCTGCTTTAATCAAATCCTGTATGTAAAAAGTACCGTTTGAGGTTTGTTTATCCCAAATATTATCTCCCTCTAGTTTGGGATGAGCAAGCAGTTTCCCTTTGTTATCTAATATAAAGAAGTAGCCGTTTGGACCCAAATCAATTGATTGATTAATAGGCCGAGTACCATCCTCATTTTTGTTTCCAAGTAGTAAGGTCCGTACTTGCTCTTGGGCTTCCACTTCAGTCAACTGCCCCGATTGAACGGAATTTTCCAAATTCTCAATTAAGGCGACAGCCAGGTTTACACTTGAACTCAGTTTACTCTCAATGAGCTGATTCGTTTCTTTGACTGAAATCTGATAAATAACTGCTCCTAATATTCCGATGGGAAGAATTAGTAGCGTGAGTGACATCATGAGCAGTTTTTTCCGAATTGTTAGTCGCAACCTTGTACGTGTAACTTTTACCATATACACCGCTCCGCATCCTATTAGAATTAATTACAAATTAATACTATAGTACTAGTTTTGGGAATATAAATCAAAAAAAGAAATTCATAATTTAACAAAAAAAAGCAAACGCTCCCCTAATAAGAGGTCCGTTTGCCATTTATTCAATGAAACTCCAAATCCCTACTTCTCATCCAACCACAATATCGCTGTTACTCCACGAGGATAATATTTACTGCCTGTAATCTCCCCGGAAATAATTTGATCACTCCAGCTGAAGATCGATAATTCTGGATGGGTAAGCCATGCCACGTGAGCGCGATCTGCTGCCGCTCCGCGTTCATCCCATTCCAGTCCCAGAATGTTGCGGGCGATGAACTGCGAGAGATAGATTTTGCTAAGCCAGCTGTTATTGCTAGTGGATGAGATTTTCCAACCGCCGTCTTCAAATAAGCAAACGCCCGGCTTCAACACCGCATGAAGATGTTTGTCGAGTGCGCCGATATATGCGGCGAACCGTCCATTGCGATCAAGAGCTTCCTTACAACCCGTATAGTATGGGAATACAAGACCCTCGATAGCTGGAATGATCTTGGAGTCGTTACCTTCTCCAATCACAGCCGGGATATATCCATCTGCTGTAACGCTTGCCACCATCGTTGCGGCGCATTTCTCTGCTTGAACCCCTGCTGTTTTGGACAGCTCCACACGCTCATACTCTGCAAATATTTTCTCCATAGCTAAGTAAGCCGCCCAGCATTTTCCTGCCAAGTAAATATTGTTGCGAGCCTGACCTAAAGAGACATCCAGACTGTCATAGGTAGTAATCTCTGCTCCACCCATCGTACGTGAGCTATCTAGCGCCATAACACCGGTTCTTTGCTCAGGATCTGGATGATCCCGATTTAACATACTATCCAAGCACTTCTCCAAGATACTCAGATTACGTTCCATCCAGCTCCGATCACCCGTGTGCTCAAGATAAGTTGCCGCACTCAGCACCCAGTTTACCAATTGTTCATGTGTCATATGAGAGAAGCAACCATCAATGCCATATAACTCATAGGAGGAATAGCCCGGACGTGAAACTACGTTGGCTACACCCATATCATGTGTGAAGCTAATCCCACCTGGATACTCTGTATCATCCCCAGGGAAACGCACCGTATCTTCATAGCTGAATCTTTCTACGAACATATCCAGCTCATTACGAACCGTCCAAGGATTCAGACGCAGCTCGTAGAATAACTGATCGACGGTCAGATCAAAGGTATTCATCATCCGGTATTCGCCTTCGTTGACGATCCAGAATGGCTTATTCTTATTATCCAGTAATTGTGTGGAACCATAATAACTACGAATCGCATGCGCTAGCATAAAGGTTTGGTCTTCGGATAGGTTTGCATGATTAAACATCTCGTTAGCTTTCTCCGCTGCTTGTTTAAGAACATCGAATTTAGCTAATGCATATTCGGCTACTGCCTCAACATTGTTGAAATAGCGATTATAGTAATAGGAAGCATCCATACCAGAGGTAACAGAACCCGAACGGTGAAAACAAATCGCAAACCGGTACGTTTCTTTTACTCCGGCTGGAACATCCATGATTAAAGCACCCACGCGACCCAGTCCAAAGGTCCAATTTTCCTGAAGCTCCTCACTTAGAATATCCTCCATCGTGAAATGAAGTGCGGACTTTGTAGTGCCTTTCTCGGCAGCAATCGCAATAAATCTTCCTTGTCCAACGCCTGTAATTTCAGATGACACATCATCCAGTCTTCTCATTCCGCTATACACATCTGTTCCCTGAAAACCAAAGAACGCGCGACGTGAGGTAGCTGATGAGGTGTTATCCACTTCGAGCTCAACCAGTACTGCTGGCAGCAACACTTCCTTCATTTCTTCCACAGACGCAGTTTCAGGATCTGGTACTGATCGAACTGGCGAGAGAATCCGGAAGGTCAGGTCCCCCGCACTCCAGCAGTCTGTAGCTACTTGAAAATCTCTAGAAATCTCACGATCTTGAAAAGGGAACAGAATATTCTCCTTGTCTGGATTGGGGTCTGGATTCTCGATGTCATAGCGTTTGCTCTCGTCATCTCCGCCAATCTCGTGAAATGGTAGTGTGTCATACCCTTTCCCATCAGTGCGTTCTAATCCTATGAATATATTCTGTCTAGGAGGTTTGGCCATCTCCAAATCGAAACCACCACTAGCTCCTTTAAATCCTAAGGTAAAACTCGCAAATGTACCGATCGGTGAATGATGAGCATTAAAAAATTTATTATGTAACATAAATAAATGCACTCCCTCCAACATGATCCCGGATACCTCCGGGCTATATATCCATGTTATCGATATTTCTGGAAGTGCAACAGGGCTAAAGCCTTCTATTATTTGGGCAAATCAAACATCGATAACAACCTATGATATAATTAAGCCAAATTTTATTGTAAAAGAGGATTAAAATGATCTCGAATGATCCCGCCTTCCATAATTCTATTGACGGTCAGATGTCACCAGATATTCAAGCAGCCTTTCATATCTTCGCCGCACATTGGAGAAAAGTAAATTCGGATTGGCAATATCCTGTACACACTCATCCGATGTTTGAGATTAATATTGTCCTTCAAGGTGAGCAACAAATGACGGTAGGCAATAAGTCTTTCATACAGAAAAGCGGCGATATTTTATTCATTCGTCCCGGTGTTGAACATAGTAGTATGGGTTCAAATGCTGACTGTGACATGACTTATTACTGCCTGCATTTTGATATCGATGATCTGATTTTGCGGCGTGCCTTACTTACAGCAGATGCTGTTAGTCTCAGCGGGAACACCCCCGAACTGCTGGCCATCCGTTCCGCGCTAGATGTAATCATTAACTCTTCCATCTTGTCAGAGTCTAAAGACACACATAGAAATCGCTTGATCACACTGCATGCTTCACTGCAGCTTCTGACCGCGCTCAGCGGTTGGGTGCTTTCGGAAATGCCTCTCCCAGCAGATACAGAAGCTACAGAAAATACAGTTGCCCTAGCTAACGCTATTGAAGGACTATTGCAGGAATCCGTCTCCACCGCTGCCAGCACAGGCGAAAGAGGTGGCGGTATTGAGGACATTGCTGCCAAGCTCGGATATAGCACTACTCACTGTAATCGTGCTTTTCATCAAATCTATGGGATGTCACCAAGGCAATATTTATCACGCTTAATCATTCGACACGCCAAACTGCTGCTGATGGATAATAGTCTATCTGTCGAATCGGTTGCTCAGCGACTGGGGTACCGTGATGTGTCCCATTTCAGCAAGCAATTCAAACGCTGGACTGGTCTGCCGCCAATGGGGTATCGTCGTTTAACTGCGAATCCGAATTCGCTTAAAAAATCAAACACAAACACAAACAAAATCCCACTGTCCACTAAGTGAGATCTCTCGCCAATAGCGCTCAGAAAGGTGATCGTCGTCTATGGAATTCGTTATATTTTGTTAGTTAATCCAACACGTATTGTGTTTTAATCACTCTATTCATTTCATTAACGTTTAGCCTATCCTTTCGTTAGGAAAATCTTTCATAAAGGTTCTAGCATGACGAACAAACTTCCTGCTGCTGACTCAGACCCTTTGATTATTCTGTTTTTTCTTTGAGCGAGTTGTGTAATACAATTTAGACACTTCGTCATATTGATTAATACTTTCTTTTGTATCGTTGTTATATTGTTTCTAATGATAAATCCGATCCATTGACCGGTTATGCTTCTGAAGCTAATCAGACCGTTAGCTTACAACCTAAATCGAACTGAATGCAAACATAATTTCAGATTCACATACCAATTCATTATCTACCGTGGCCACTCCCTTTCCTTTGACAATTTGTCCCTTGATTCGAATTACCTCAAATTCAAGAAGGAGTTGGTCTCCTGGTTTTACTTGTCGTTTGAAACGACAATTATCAATACCCGTTAATAAGCCTATTTTATGATGGCTGCTTTCAACGTTGGACATCGCGATTCCACCGACCTGTGCCAGTGCTTCTACAATTAAGACTCCAGGCATAACAGGATAGTCAGGAAAATGACCTAGAAAATAAGGTTCATTAATTGTTACATTTTTAATTCCAACAGCTCTCTTCCCCTCATTAATTTCCAATATCCTATCAACCAAGAGAAATGGATTTCGATGAGGAATAATCTCTTTAATTCTTTCGATATCAAACATGGATTTGCCTCCCTAATCGGTTGATTGCCATTTTATCTCCCATTGGTTAGAGCGACCAGAAAATAAATCAGTAATATCCCATGTTGTTACTATCTTTCTCCGCCAGTTCAACGAATTAGTCCTTCATTTACGCGCAAACGGGTTACCAAATCTAACTAAAATATGCCACATATATTTTAATTCCTGAAGCACCTCTTCATAGGCTCCTCTATCGCTCCATACTGCAGGATTACGTTTTAAATCATTGACAGCTGCTCCGACCACACTAGCGTCGATATAATCATTACGCGCTATCCGCTTAGCTAAAGGCATAGTTGATCCTCTGAAATCTGAGGGTATTTCTTCTACACGCATAGCGAATCCCATATGCCAATATAATTTAATGGAATACTTTAAGCATAATTGTTCTAATACATCTCCTATGTAAGTACCTTTGAACGAAGGATCGGCAACAAGCATTTCTACGTCATCATTTAATATGATATCATCGTGAATCTGGGCTTCAATATAGTGGTCTAGGTTTCGATTGGACTTTCGTTTTGAAGGATCCTTGAATGGTTGTTCGAGATTATACAACAGATGCTCAATCAACTTCTGCGGTGTCAGATTTTTCTCGCCGATGGCATTATTTCGAATAAATGTATCTAAAAAAATTGCTGCTAAAATGTCATCAAACTCAGCATAAGTGCCTTTTTCCTTGGGATCTTGATGTGAATCCAAATAAGTGTACGTACAGTGATAGGAGACTTTCGGTGAGAGAAGGAAGTAACATGACCCAAACCGCGGAGCCGGTCCATCCGGGTGCAACATTAAATCTAGCGCCCCGTACTTCGGGCGCTGGCTATTCGTCACGCCATCTAACTGATAAGCGCCTCCAAACATCTTTTTCTCCCAAAGATCC
Source organism: Paenibacillus sp. B2(2019) (assembly GCF_008370385.1). Classification (NCBI taxonomy): domain Bacteria; kingdom Bacillati; phylum Bacillota; class Bacilli; order Caryophanales; family Paenibacillaceae; genus Paenibacillus; species Paenibacillus sp. B2(2019). Next base: position 8,753 of record NZ_VTZR01000025.1, on the reverse strand, counting down.
CGTGATCCGCCTTGATAAGCAGATACGCTGCCATTGGAAATGTGAGTTTCAAACTGACTCTTATAGATCCCCTGCTCGAGCAATGCCTGTGCCACACTTTTCATGTCCGCAATTGGCCGATCAGGATGAAAATGCAGCGCGACCCTCGCGTTTGAAAACCTTAAGCACGGTATCCTCAAATGTACTCCAAGGGATATCTGACAGCTGAAGAACTTCCTTTATTGTCTTTTGAGCTTCGCATTTTCGGGTTCTAGCGTTCTGTGTAATATTTTCAATTGCCAACTGTTGTGAAATTGACAAATCTCTCTTACCTGACATTTACATCACCTTCCTGATACACTCTGGCATCAAGCTTATCAAATATCGCATATTCAATAACTTATCAAAATATTCAACTTATCTACCATTCAATCCTGCCCGTTGAGCAGAACAGGCTGCCAATTATGCTGGCAGCCTGTTCTCATGGCGCTATCTTGTCCCGTTAGTAAGAATTAATAATAATATTTCATTTACACAATTTCAAAGTTTCTAAATTCATCAATAAAACCTTCAAGCCAATCATCTGAATAGTCTAAAGCACCAGAATCACTTTCGATAAAAGCGACATCTAGACTCATCACCCAAAAGCGTCGAGCTATAACAAATAGTTCTATTGCCATTTCATCTTGTGCCGAGAAGTTTCTGACAGATCTGTAACCCGAGATTAACGCATTCCATAAAGGTTCTTTTTGATCCTCTAACTGACGCTTTCTAGCCCGAACTTGTGCCAAATCATATGCACGCCAACCATTAGCAGACCATTCAAAGTCGTAGTGAGTAAAATAGCTTCCTTCTTTGAATGCATTATTATTTCCATGCATATCTCCATGACATAACCCCCAATCCAAGCCTTGTCTTGAAGCAATAAGGATTTGTTCTTTCAATGCATTCGCAAATTCATGTAGAAATGGTACTGCCTCATTTTTTTCACCAATGTAGTTAACAATTCGTTCCAATGGTTGAGTGACGAGAAAATTTGTGTCCAACTCGTATCGCGGTTGGTTTAGAATAACTTGATCCATTGCTGTATGCAGTTCGGCAGCTGATCTTCCAAAGGTAAAGCATGATGCCTCGTCATGAAGTATGTTCTCCGTGCCATTGAGATAGCGAAAAATTACAGCAATTCGCTTCCCTTCTGGTGCATTTAGAACGGTATACAAGCTATTGTCTTTTTTTGCTATGGGTTCCGACACTTTTGTGTCCACAGAGTTAAGGACAATTTTCAATTGAGTTAATAAGGATAACTCATACGCTACATCATTTTCGTTAATTGCAAGGCGGTAAACACGAAGTATGTAAAATCCATTAGAAGTTCGCACCCTGTAAGTATCATTTAATCCTCGTAACCAATACAAACATTCAATCCATTGCCCGATATCATAATGTTTGCTCAAACAGTATTCCAAGTATTTTGGATCTAGGACTGAACGTAAGACAGTAGGTTGTGTATACATCGCATTACTCCTCAATTTTTTTCTTGATCATATATCAGTTCATAATCCTAATCAGGTAATGATCAATTGTAAATTTTACTATCTTACTAATTATTTGTATCTATAATAATTAATTATAATCATTTGGGGTTTAAGTGCTTTCGATACCAAAAAAAGCTATCACTACGCTATCCTGCCTGTTAGTTGAATAAAGGCAGCCGATCCATGGATCGGCTGCCCTTATGTCTAATCGAACTATCGTTTCCTTTTACCTTAATTCCGAAATCCCTCGGGCAAACCGAGTGGCGATAGCCCCAACGCTTGATATGGTGTTATCTGATGGATACGCCATCTAGAAAACACTAACATTTTTTTCACTTAATTTCTTAAATACCGAGTATTCCTTATTGGACTTAATAAAACTTAATATCTTTTCGGCACATTCATTTGGATTCATCTCTTCAGTATTTACTTCGAGGTCATATTCATCAAAGCAATATACTTTGCTAAACTGTGAAGCTGCCAGTCCAATTTTTCTATCTCCTCTTGCTTGCTCTCTTCTTATGAGTTCTTCTTTCGAGCATATTACACCTATAAATAACGTAGACTGATCGAAAAATTGATCAAGAAACTCATTAAACCTCTTGTCATTGTCGATTACGGTATCTACTATTACATTAAAACCCACTTCTGATAACAATTTAATTGTCGAATGGTACACTGAGAATATGGAATCATCAAGTATTTGTGAGACAACTTGATGATCTATTTCTCTTGGAGGTTCATCTGGAAATTTATTATTAATAAAATCATTGTAATTATTAAAAAAATCATCAATTGATAAATGATAAAAAGGAATCTCTTTCTGATTTATCAGTTCAGTCGATATGGAGGTCTTTCCAGAACTTGAAGTTCCATTTAGATAAACTAATATCCCTTGCTTCAATTTAATCATCCCTTCAAAAAAAACCTTTGCGTATTTTTCAGATAACGTTATAATCACAAAGTTCATAAAATTATCCAACTCATAAAATATTCGAGAAACGATTGAACTATCCTGCCCGTTAGCTTAATCACCAATCAGATTCATTTACTTTAAAAGAAGTGATTCAACAAATACCTCTATGTCAAATGGTTCAGTCGTAGTTTCGTATCTACCATATATATGGCCGTTTCGATCGATTAAAAACTTTGAGAAATTCCACTTGATCCCGTCACCGGCATATATGTCCGGATACTTTTCCAGCAGAAAATCCTGCATCCATTGACCGCCTGATGTCTCAGTATCGAACCCTTGAAATGGTGCTTGCTGTGTTAAATATTGAAATAACGGATGAGCAGACGGGCCCCTAACCTCAACTTTCTCGAATAAAGGAAACTTAACTCCAAAGTTGCTCTCACAATATTCATGTACTTCCGAGTTACTCTCTGGCTCTTTCTCGTTGAATTGGTTGCAAGGAAAACCTAGTATTTCAAACCCTTGCTCATGGTGAATTTCGTAAAGCCTTTGAAGATCAGGTAATTGGCGAGAATAGCTGCATCTACTGGCAGTGTTCAGAATAAGCAGAACTTTTCCACGATAAATTGACAATTCAACAGGCTCACCATTAATTGACTTCGCTTGAAAATCATAAATAGACATCAGACCATTCCTCCGCATTATTATTATAAATAACATAATATCGCTACAGGCTTTTATTGGTCTAATATATAAAAGAAATAATCTTTATAGAATGAACCTATAATCCAATATTTCCTTAGTATATTGCCCATTTAATTTACTAGAAAAGAGGAGCTACCATATAGGAAGCTCCTCTACTTATTTCCCCCAACAAAATCCGTTTCTAAATTAATCATGAAAATAGTACATCCTCTCAGCTCTGGGGCTTATCCTAACTTGCTGGAGAACTTTTTTTATTACCTATAGCCAATTGAACGATAATCTGAAGCACGATGATTACAGCCAAACCATAGAATGCTTGGACGAAGCTGCCCGTTGCATCGTGGAGCCAGCCAATGGCTAGCGGCCCAAGCGCTCCGACAATGTAGCCACCTGATTGAGTCATTGCGGACCAGCTACTGGCTTCCTGAGCATTACTTGTTTCATCAATGGGCAACATCAGTGCAATCGGGAACAGTCCACCTGCTCCAATACCGAGTGGAATCGCCGCGAGCCAGGGGCTAACGGATATGTTCAGCATCAGGACACCCATCAACTCTAATAACGCACACCCGACAAGCCAGAATACACGTCTTTGGTAACGGTGTACAAGCATGGGAATGAACAACGTAGAGGGCAGAGATATCAATGTAAATAAGGTTTGGATGTTGCCGGCTGTCTCTTGACTATACCCTTGGCTTTGGATTGCTGGCGCAAGCCAAGCGGTCAACGAGTAGAAGATCGCTGCCATCAGCCCGAAGAATAATGTCAGCATCCAGGCACGCTTGTTGTTCACCGGAAGTGGTGCATTAAGTACACTCGAGATTTTACCGGATTGTCGATCTATGCGCGCAGACCAGGCTAATCTCAACCAGATCGGCAATGCAATGGCTGCGAGAAATGCCCATACAGCCAACGAGCCCCTCCACGAACCACCCAGCGTATGCTGAAGCGGAACCGATAATCCCACACTAATGCTGGCCCCCATCACCATCGCTGTAGAGTAGATACCCACCATAGCTGCCACTCGGTCAGGGAAATACTGCTTAATGAAGCTGGATAATAGCGGCCCTGCCAATGCTATTCCTACTCCGGACAGAAAAGAAGTGAACATCATCAATGGAGTTGTACCAACAAACCATCGTAATCCCGTACCTAACCCAATGAGGATTAAAGCCAAAACAATTGCGCCCTCATTTCCCCACTTTCTGCTTAATCTTACGGAGAACGGAGCAAATATGCCCATACATAATACCGGAAGTGTGGTTAACAGACTGGCGGTAATCCCGCTTATACCCAGATCATTCTGTACGGTGCTCATTAGAGGTGAAATGGATGTAATGGGTGGTCGTAAATTCAGTGAAGCCAGGATAAGCGCCAGGACGATATAAAAAAGTTTCATTATGAATCACCTCATGGTAGTAGTATCGTTACATTCACCCATCATCCTATTTGTTAACGACAGATCGTTGGGTGGTGCATGATTAAGTATAGAATCATTAGAATGATTGAACAATACTATAGTTTCTATTAAAATGATTACTAAAACCAATGATTAGAGGGGATTCATATGGAGATTCGTCAGATGGAAAACTTCATTGCGGTGTGTGAGGAGCTTCATTTTACACGAGCAGCTGAGAAACTCGGCATATCTCAACCTACGTTGAGTCAACAAATACGCGCGCTCGAGGATGAACTCGGTGTTCCCTTATTTGACCGAGTCGGCAAAAAGATTGTGATGACCCAGGCAGGAAATCTGTTTCTGGAGCACTGTGTACAGATGATTCGGCATTTACAGAATACCCAGGATGCGTTAGCTGAATTCCGCAATGATCAACGAGGTCGGTTGGTAATTGGTGTTCTCCCTTCCGATCTGGACTATCGGCTCACCCCATTGCTCGTGAATTTTCATGCACGATTCCCCAAGGTACAACTGAAGGTTATCTCTTCGATCTATGTCTTGAATCAAGTGCTGGATAATGAAGTAGACATCGGCATCGAGATCACGTCTGCTCCTGATGATCGGCTTGTACGCATTCCTTTGTGCAGTGAAGAATATGTACTCGTCGTTTCCGAGAATCATGATTGGGCTGAACGAAGCACGATTGGAATCCAGGAACTGCGAAATATCCAAACTGTGATGTTCCCCGAAGGATTTACAGGCAGAGAACTGGTTGACAGCTATTGCCGTAAATATGGATTCAGTTTAAATACGATCATGGAGACCAGTTCGGCTACTTCCATTATTAGCTTGGTTAAAGCCAACGTTGGAGGAACATTGCTGCCTTATCGTTTGATCCAAGCGATGAATGAACCAACACTACGCTGCATCCGAATTACAGACGATCCGCCATACCGTCACTTTGAGATCATTCATAGGTCCGACCGTTTTCTGACAAAATCGGCCAAGGCATTTATTGAGAAAACTATCGAGTATTTCAATTAAGAGTGAGTTGCGATTTAGAGAAGAGAAGTTACTAAGGAAACCACATAATGCATGACAGAAATGTCATTACGGATTCTTTTGTAAGATTCGCTTCTGCTGCCAGAACTAGAGTATAGTAGGAGTTGTTAAAAATATATTCCAGGAGGCTATAGCCATGCCACAGGAAATCTGGATTAACCTGCCGGTCAAAGATGTTGAGAGGTCAACTGCCTTTTTCAATGAGATTGGATTCCATGCAGTTAGCGTTGGTAACGAGAGAGCCAAGCTTGACATAGGCCAAACAACAATTCTGTTGTTCCCGGATGCGGCGTTTGAGAAATTCACAGGTTCTAAAACCGCAGATACTTCCCATAGCGCAGAAGTAATATTCTCCATTGGCGCTGAAAGCAGAGAAGAAGTAGATGCCTTTATTCAAAAAGCAGAGTCTGCCGGAGGAAAAATCTTTGGCAAGCCGAGTGAAATTGACGGCTGGATGTACGGCGCAGGATTTGCCGACCTGGACGGTCACCGCTGGAACCTGCTGTACATGGATGAGAGCAAAATGCCTAAAAGCTAATATGAAAACGCCGGTCACCTGCTTAAGGTGACCGGCGTTTTTTCACACCCGCTATAATCTCATATCTGTAATTCAAATCACCTGGGTTAGCCTATCGTTTCCCATTACTTCAATAAGGATGTGCTTTAAAAGTAATCGGGGATATCAAGTACTATGGAGTCGATATCATTTTCTTTTGAGTAATACATACAAACACTGTCTTTATATTTTTGAAACTCATTAGGTAGTACAATAAAACCTAATTCTTTGTAAAATTCTATTCCAATATCACTATAAAGGAAAAAGTTGTTACACTTTTCTTCCTGTTCAAGTTTATTTATCGTTTCTTTGACCAATAAAGAAGCATATCCTTTTTTTCTTAAATATAAAGGGGTAGCAATTGAACCAATCCCCTTTACAATTTGGTCATCAGAAAGATTTAGTTCATATACGATGAGGGAGCTTAATAGTTGCTTTGTATCTGTTGCTTCAAGAACGTACCACTTTCCCTTTTTATACTTTTTGGAAGCCTGGCACATAGTTATATATTCTTCATATGGCAGATTATCTCCCCAAACATCATAGCCCATCTTATAAATTTCGATCATTTCCTCTTTTGTTGCTTCCCTAATTTTTTTCAAAGTACCTCTCCTTTTGTTTTATGCGGTTATTATAGATTCTTTTCGAAAATAAGCTTATCATGATCTCTATTCTTCTGAAGCAAAACTGCTCCCAAAGTATCTGGGCTAACGTTCTCCGTTCGTTGAACAAACTACTCCCAGTAAGTAGTACCACTAAAGAGAAATCCTTCTTTATTTACATATCGCTTAAATTCCCGACTTGCTAATTTACTAATGTGACTGGGTAACCACTCATTAGATTCAGGCAGCCCAAGCCAAAAATTTATTGTTTCGAGTTGGGCTGCTACAAAGAAACCTTCCAAACGTTGAACATAGTTATGAGGCAGGTCGAATTGTTTTGCGTATGATTCTAGCAACTGGTTTCTGAATGCTGGGTGGATATAAGAAAGTGTCCAACCTAAATCGAATAAATAATATCCGAACCCACAAGCTCCAAAATCAATAGCTCTAGCTTCTTGTTCATGAAACACAAAATTACTTGGAATCAAATCTGCGTGAATTATCCCCCAATTGCCAGGTGTTCTTTCTATGTCGTTCATCATTAAAATTGCACACTCTCCGGCCAATTGCAGAATTTCCACATCATTTTTATCGAGCTCACCACCGTTAGCAAGCTGTTTTAACTTTTCTAATGATTGTGAAATTCTAGAATTATCAAATGACGGTCGAGTAAATGATGACGGAATTTTCCAGAAAGATGATTGTTTATGAAGCTTTCCGATCAATTCGCCTACACATTCGGCATCATTGACTGTTGGAACAAATTGTTTTTGTTCACCATCTACCCATTTTAACAATGTACAGTTTATGTCAGCTATCTTAGTAACATATTCACCAATGTTATTTTTTATAGGTGATGGCAACACCAGATTAGTATCATTTGTTAATGATTCCAGCCAAATCATTTCTGAAAGGATGACTTTTTCCTCAGACCAAATACTTTCCATTGAATCATTTTTTGATAGATGTATTCGCAAACTATAGCAGTTACTTTCCTTATCTGTCACTTTATAGATGGTGTTTGCATTTTGGCCAATATGAGCTATTGATTGATAAGTAATTGGATAACAAGTTAATGCTTCTATAGCAATATCCTGAGTATTCAGCACGGTATATTTCCCTCCCCTTGAAACAACCGAATAAGGATAATGTACCATAATATTTTCCAATAGTTTGAGAGAGAACACTTATATTTATATTTTATCCATCACTTAGTTGATTAAGGTAACCTGCTCATCAATATGTATTATTCAACTATCGTGTCCCGTTAGCTTAACGGAACTTCGATATTATTGTTATTAGCTGATTTAGGATGAAGACGATTTTCTATTACAAAAAAATGATTGAAAATACCTACTACTCGTACTTTATTATCTGCCTCTCCAAAATTTTTTGTTTCTGCTGTCATAAAAATAATCTGATGTGTGAGACTTGATGATTTCAAGTCATTAATAGTATGAAAGCAATTTGAGCTTTCAGAACTGTCACATTTAAGACCGTGAACCTTATGGAGGTAATTATCATAATCTTGACTACTTGGTTTTGTATAAGCCATCACAAATAATAATATGGAAACTATTAGGAAAGCATATTTCTTCTTGATAAAGGCACCTCATCTCTTATGGATAATCGTACCCTATAATACCGCATTTAACTGCCTAATAGTTCAACAAGGCAACACCACGCTCTACTGCACGTTAGTTGAACAAATAAAAAACGGCTGCCGAAGCAACCGCTATTCCACTAACGTTCCCCGTTAGTTCAATAAATCTTAACCTCAATCCACGTGGCTCAACTTACCCGTTAGTTCAATAGAATTAACAGTTTTAGTCCGATGGTATCCTCTTGTCTATGATTCAAGCCACCACTTTCAATCCTATGATTAAATACTTATAAATCCCACTATAGCCAAACGGCCAAATGCGGATATAATCTTACTCTAAATTACTGGAGGTAGCGCTCCGTACTCGGCCCACTGCTCTTTTGTCGGGCCGTAAAG